>JAUXXH010000052.1 GCA_030684935.1 Pseudolabrys sp.
ACTTGCCCATGGCGCCAACAAACAACAGCAGGCAGATAGTGGTCAGAATATCCGGCTGCCAGCCAAGGAAGTCGAACGTCTTGCCCGCCATTTCCGGCGCCTGCGCAAACACTGCGTCGAAGGACAAAGTGCCGAACACCATGAATATCGCCATGATGCCAAGGGCGAAACCAAAATCGCCAACCCGGTTGACGACAAAGGCCTTGATCGCCGCCGCATTGGCTTCCGGCTTGTGGTACCAGTATCCGATCAGCAGATAGCTGGCGAGACCGACGCCTTCCCAGCCAAAGAACAGCTGCACCAGATTGTCGGCCGTCACCAGCATCAGCATGGCGAAGGTGAACAGCGACAGGTAGGCGAAGAAGCGCGGGCGGTACGGGTCCTCGTGCATGTAGCCGATCGAATAGATGTGCACGAGCGCCGAGACGGTGTTGACCACCACCAGCATCACCACGGTCAGCGTGTCGATGCGCAGCGACCAGTCGACCCGCAGATCGCCGGAGACGATCCAGTTCATCAGCGGGATGCGGACATCCGGGCCGTTGAAGCCGACCTGCACGAAGGCGATCCACGACAGGATCGCCGCCGCCACCAGCAGCGTGGTGGTGATCAGCTCGGCGGTGCGCGAACCGGCTGCGGCCGGCTCCACCGCATGGGCGTGGCCGTGGCCGGCGTCATGTCCGCCATCGTGACCGTCGTGTTCGTGATGCGCATGATGAATGACGCCACCGCCGGCCACTGCCGGCGCGCCGAGGTGCGGCCCGTGGTCGGTGGCGGTGTCCTCGACGCCGGGCTCCGGGCTCTGCCCCGGAAAGCGCGCCCGCGCGCCGGCCAGCACGATCAGGCCAGCCAGAATGGCGCCCAGCAGAGGGAGGAAGACGATCGCCTGATACACGTCCCTCAGCCTTTCATCATATTGATGTCTTCAACCGCGATCGAACCGCGGTTGCGGAAATAGACCACCAGAATGGCCAGACCGATGGCGGCCTCAGCGGCGGCGACCGTCAGCACGAACAGCGCGAACACCTGCCCGACGATGTCGCCGAGATGGGTCGAGAACGCGACCAGGTTGATGTTGACGGCGAGCAGGATCAGCTCGATCGACATCAGGATGACGATGACGTTCTTGCGGTTCAGGAAGATGCCGAAGATCCCGAGCGTGAACAGGATCGCGGCGACCGACAGATAGTGACCGAGACCGATGGTCATGGGTTGCCCCCGACGCTGTTGCTGCCGAGCCCCTGCCCGGTCCGCACCTTGACCACCTCGATCGAGGTCGCCGGCGTGCGCGCCACCTGGGTGGCGATGTCCTGCCGGCGCACGCGCGCCTTGTGGCGCAGCGTCAGCACGATGGCGCCGATCATGGCGACCAGCAGGATCAGGCCGGAGACCTGGAAGAAGTAGACGTAGCGCGTGTAGAGCACGAGCCCGAGCGCCTCGGTATTGGTCACCGTCGTCGAGATGGGCGCCGTGATCGCCGCCGGCACGCCGGGCCCGATGACCCAGGCGCCGACCACCAGCAGCAGTTCGGCGAGGAAGATGCCGCCGATCAAGAGGCCGACCGGCAGATACTGCAACGCGCCCTGCTTCAGCTCGGCGAAGTCGACATCGAGCATCATTACCACGAACAGGAACAGCACGGCGACGGCGCCGACATAGACCACGATCAGGATCATCGCCAGGAATTCGGCGCCCATCATCACGAACAGGCCCGAGGCGTTGACGAAGGCCAGGATCAGATAAAGCACCGAATGCACGGGATTGCGGCCCGCAACCACCATGAAGGCGCTGGCGACCAGAATGCCGGCAAAGAGATAGAAGAAAAGCGCGGCGATCATTTATAAACTCCAGCGCCAACCGACGTCATGGCCGGGCTTGTCCCGGCCATCCACGCCGCCCTGCGCAAGGAGCAAGCAAGGCGTGGATGCCCGGCACAAGGCCGGGCATGACGCTGAATATGTTGCAGCGGTCGGGTCATCGTCATCTCATCGATACGGCGCGTCGAGCGCGAGGTTCTTGGCGATCTCACGCTCCCAGCGGTCGCCGTTCGCGAGCAGGCGCTCCTTGTCGTAATAGAGTTCTTCCCGCGTTTCGGTGGCGAATTCGAAGTTCGGGCCCTCGACGATGGCGTCGACCGGGCAGGCTTCCTGGCACAGCCCGCAATAGATGCACTTCACCATGTCGATGTCGTAGCGCGTGGTGCGGCGGGTGCCGTCATTGCGGCGCGGGCCGGCCTCGATGGTAATGGCCTGCGCCGGGCAGATGGCTTCGCACAGCTTGCAGGCGATGCAGCGTTCCTCGCCGTTCGGATAGCGGCGCTGCGCATGCTCGCCGCGGAACCGGGGGCTGATCGGGTTCTTCTCGAACGGATAGTTGATGGTCGCCTTCGGCGCAAAGAAGTAGCGCATGGCCAGCGCGAAGCCGGTCACAAACTCCATCAGAAACAGCGCCTTGGCCGCGCGATCGAGCCTCATCCCATCCTCACTTCATGGCCGCGGTGGCCAGGCCGCCGTACTGGATGACGGCGGCCACGATGGCGACCATGGCCAGCGACAGCGGCAGGAACACCTTCCAGCCGAGGCGCATCAGTTGGTCGTAGCGATAGCGCGGCACAATCGCCTTGGCCATGGCGAACAGGAAAAACATGAACAGCAGCTTCAGCGCAAACCAGACCACGCCGGGTACCCACGTAAACGGCGGATACGGCACCGGCGGCAGCCAGCCGCCGAGAAACAGGATCGCGCCCATGGCGCACATCGTGGCGATCGCCACGTATTCGCCGAGCATGAACATCATGTACGGCGTCGAGCCGTATTCGACCATGAAGCCGGCCACCAGTTCCGATTCCGCCTCGACCAGATCGAACGGCGGCCGGTTGGTTTCCGCCAGCGCCGAGACGAAGAAGATCACGAACATCGGAAACAGCGGCAGCCAGTACCAGTTCAGCAGGCCGTAGGGTCCGTTCTGCGCCTCGACGATGGCCGACAGATTGAGGGAGCCTGCGCACAGCAGCACGGTGATGATGACGAAGCCGATCGAGACCTCATAGGACACCATCTGCGCCGCCGAGCGCACCGCGGCCAGGAAGGCGTATTTCGAGTTCGAGGCCCAGCCGGCCATGATGATGCCGTAGACCATCAGCGATGAGATGGCGAAGATGTACAGCACGCCGACATTGATATCGGCGATCATCCAGCCGGCGCTGACCGGGATCACCGCCCAGGCGGCGAGCGCCAGCACGCAGGTCACCAGCGGCGCCAGCAGATAGACGCCCTTGTTGGCGCCGGCCGGGATCACCGGCTCCTTGACCATGAATTTCAGCAAATCCGCAAAGGACTGGAACAGGCCCCACGGCCCGACCACGTTGGGACCGCGGCGCAGCTGCACCGCCGCCCAGATCTTGCGGTCGGCCAGAAGGATATAGGCGATGCCGATGAGCAGAATGACCAGCAGCAGCACCGACTGACCGACGATGATCAGCAGAGGCCAGAGATAGGTCCAGAAGAAGTCCATTGCCCCTACTCCGCCGCTGACTTGTGAACGGCATTCGCCAGCGCCGAACATTCGGCCATGACGGCGGAGGCGCGTGCGATCGGATTGGTGAGATAGAAGTCGGTCACCGGCGAGGCCAGCGGCGACTTGTCGACCGCGGCCCCGGTCGCGCCCAGCTTCCCGATCGCGGCGGCGTCGGCCGGCGCAATCTGATCGAGGCGCATGAAATGCGGATGCGCGGCGTAAAGCGCCTGACGCAGCGCCGGCAGCGAGTCATAGCCGAGCCGGCAGCCCAGCACGTCGGACAGCGCGCGCAGGATCGCCCAGTCCTCGCGAGCGTCGCCGGGCGGGAACGCGGCGCGGCTGGCCATCTGCACGCGGCCTTCGGTATTGACGTAGATCGCCGATTTCTCCGGATAGGCCGCGCCCGGCAGGATGACGTCGGCGCGATGCGCACCGCGGTCGCCATGGGTGCCGATGTAGATGACGAAAGGCCCCGGCGCGACCTCGATCTCGTCGGCGCCGAGCAGGAACAGGGCGTCAACGCTGCCGGCTGCCATCTGCGCCGCGGTCTGGCCGCCCGCCCCCGGCACCATGCCGAGATCGAGCGCGCCGACGCGCGAGGCTGCGGTGTGCAGCACCGAGAAGCCGTTCCAGCCGTCCTTGATGGCGCCGAGGTCGGATGCCGCCTTGGCCGCCAGCGCCAGCAGCGCCGCGCCATCCTTGCGCGCCAGCGCACCGGCGCCGATCAGAACCATTGGCCGCGCGGCCGCCTTCAGCGTCTCGGCGAACTTGCTCTTGGCGAGCCCCGCCAGCGTCTCCGCGCCGGCGCCGAGATAGTCATACGTATACGTGAGATCGGCCTTCTCGCCGATCACGCCAACCGGGAAATTGCCCTGCCGCCAGCGCTTGCGGATGCGGGCGTTCAGCACTGCCGCCTCCCGGCGCGGATTGGCGCCGATGATCAGCAGCGCATCGGCCTGATCGATGCCGGCGATGGTGGCGTTGAACAGGTAGGCCGCCCGGCCCGCCGCCGGATCGATCGCCACGCCATCCTGCCGCGCATCGATATTGACGCTGCCGAGCCGGCCCATCAGGTCCTTGAGCGCAAACATTTCCTCGGCGCCGGCCAGGTCGCCGACTATGGCGCCGACCTTGGCGCTGTCGACCGGGCGCAGCCGGTTGGCGATGGTGGCGAAGGCTTCCTTCCAGGTCGCCGGGCGCAGCCGGCCGTTCTCGCGCAGATAGGGCTGGTCGAGCCGCTGCGTGCGCAGGCCGTCGACCACGTGCCGGGTCTTGTCGGAAATCCATTCCTCGTTCACGTCGTCATTGATGCGCGGCAGGATGCGCATCACCTCGCGGCCGCGCGTGTCGATGCGGATGGCCGAACCGAGCGCGTCCATCACGTCGATCGACTGCGTCTTGGTCAGTTCCCACGGCCGCGCCGCAAAGGCGTAAGGCTTTGAGGTCAGCGCGCCGACCGGGCAGAGGTCGACCACGTTGCTTTGCAACTCCGAGGTCATCGCCTGTTCGAGATAGGTGGTGATCTCCATGTCCTCGCCGCGGCCGGTGGCGCCGAGTTCGGAGACGCCGGCGACTTCGGTCGAGAAGCGGATGCAGCGCGTGCACTGGATGCAGCGGTTCATCGAGGTCTTGACCAGCGGGCCGATGTACTTGTCCTCGACCGCGCGCTTGTTTTCCTGGAAGCGCGTGTGGTCGACGCCATAGGCCATGGCCTGATCCTGCAGATCGCACTCGCCGCCCTGATCGCAGATCGGGCAATCGAGCGGGTGGTTGATCAGCAGGAACTCCATCACGCCTTCGCGCGCCTTGCGCACCATCGGCGTCTTGGTGTTGAGGACCTTCGGCGTGCCGTCCTTGTTCGGCGGCAGATCGCGCACGCCCATGGCGCAGGACGCCATCGGCTTCGGAACACCGACCACCTCGATCAGGCACATGCGGCAGTTGCCGGCGATCGACAGCCGCTCATGGTAGCAGAAGCGCGGAATCTCCGCGCCCGCCGCTTCGCACGCCTGGAGCAACGTGTACTCCGGCGGAACGTCGATCTCTGTGCCGTCAACGATGATCTTGGTCATTCACTTCGGCCTAATGCTCTACTTCCGTCAGCTCCAACCGGCGCTCGATACGATCGACCCGGCTATCTATCCGATCCAGCCTGCGATTAACGCCGGCCAGACCTTCTTCGATCGACGTCACACGGCTCTTCAAATCCTGCAACTCGTCCGCCATGCGTCCTGTGCGTTCGTCGATCTTGCGCAATAGAACAAGAACGACATTGTCCGGCTCTCTGGCCATCACGTCCTCCTGTCATGCCGCATGCTCGCTTTGCACGCCGCAGCGCGCCGTCTTGTACAATTTCGCCGCCGGCAGCCGGTCCCAGCCGAAGGCGTGGTCACTCGGGCCATGATTGCGCAGGTATTCCAGGCGATCACGTCCCTCGGTCATCGGCGGCCGATGGCCTTCCGGAATCCACCACATCACGAACTTGGCCTGCTCGATCAGCGCGAACCACTCCTCGCGGCGCGCATAGAGACCCGAATGCACGGTCTGCCAGACGAAGCGCTCCAGCGACTCGATATCGCGCCACACCGTCAGGTTCGGCAGGATTTCCGGGTCGTCGTAGACGCGGATATTCATGGCGTGGCCGGTCTCGTCATGCAGGCGCCAGATGAAGCCGTCGATCTGGTCGGCGGCACGGTGCACCCGCTCGACATTGTCGAGAAACCCCTTCATCCGCGGATCGCTCAGCGGATAACGGTTTTTCGAAATGTTGAACTGGGCGAGGTGCATCGACCTACTCCGCCGCCACGAGGGGTTCGGGGTCGCGCACGCCGAGGTCGTCGCGGCTGGCATTGCGCGAATAGGCATCGATTCGCTCTTCGATCTCGTGGCGGAAATGCGCGATCAGGCCCTGGATCGGCCAGGCTGCCGCGTCGCCCAGCGCGCAGATGGTATGGCCCTCGACCTGCTTGGTCACTTCCAGCAGCATGTCGATCTCGCGCTTGTGGGCGCGGCCGTCGGCCATGCGGGTCAGCACCCGCCACATCCAGCCGGTGCCCTCGCGGCACGGCGTGCACTGGCCGCAGCTCTCATGCTTGTAGAAATAAGACAGCCGCGCCACCGCGCGGATCAGGTCGGTCGACTTGTCCATCACGATCACGGCGGCGGTGCCGAGGCCGGACTTGAGCTTCGACAGGCTGTCGAAGTCCATCGGCGTGTCGATGATCTGCGCCGCCGGCACCATGCGCACCGACGAGCCGCCGGGGATCACGGCCTTGAGATTGTCCCAGCCGCCGCGCACGCCGCCGCAGTGCTTCTCGATCAATTCCCGGAACGGGATGCTCATCGCTTCTTCGACGTTGCACGGGCGCTCGACATGGCCGGAGATGCAGAACAGCTTGGTGCCGACATTGTTGGGCGCGCCGAAGGACGAGAACCACGACGCGCCGCGCCGCAGGATATCGGGCGCGACCGCGATCGACTCGACATTGTTGACCGTGGTCGGGCAGCCATAGAGCCCGACATTGGCCGGGAACGGCGGCTTCAGCCGCGGCAGGCCCTTCTTGCCCTCGAGGCTTTCCAGAAGCGCGGTTTCCTCGCCGCAGATATAGGCGCCGGCGCCGTGGTGGACGTAGAGGTCGAAGTCCCAGCCGTGGATATTGCCCTTGCCGAGCAGGTTGGCCTCGTAAGCCTGGTCGATCGCCGCCTGAAGCCGTTCGCGCTCGCGGATGAATTCGCCGCGGACATAGATGTATCCGACGTGCGCACCCATGGCGAAGCCGGCGATCAGACAGCCCTCGACCAGGAGATGCGGATCGTGCCGCATGATCTCGCGGTCCTTGCAGGTGCCCGGCTCGGATTCGTCGGCGTTGACGACGAGATAATGCGGCCGCTCGCCGATCTCCTTCGGCATGAACGACCACTTCAACCCGGTCGGGAAGCCGGCGCCGCCGCGGCCGCGCAGACCGGAGGCCTTCATCTCGTTGATGATGCCGTCGCGGCCTTTCTCGATGATCGCCTTGGTGCCGTCCCACGATCCCCGCGCGCGCGCGCCCTTCAGGCCCCAGTCATGCAGGCCGTAGAGATTCTTGAAGATGCGGTCTTTGTCAGCGAGCATGACGGTTCAATTCGGTTTCGGTTTTTCGTTGTCGACCACCGGCGGCGTCGCCATCGGCGCTTCGCGGCGGCTGGCGGCGTCGGTCGGCTTCTTGGCCTCGGCGTCGAGCAAGGCGGTGTCGGTATTGCCGGCGGGCGCCTCTTCGGCGCTTTTGCGCACGGCGCCGGGCTGATAGATCGCCGCGTCCGTCAACGTCAGCGGGCCGCCGATCGGCGCCGAGAACTGGCGGCCGTTCTGCGGGCCGGGCTTGACCGGCTTGCCGGCGGCAAAGCTGTCCAGCACCTTCTCGAAGCTCTCCGCCGTCAGGTCCTCGTAGGTGTCGTTCCAGATCAGCACCATCGGCGCATTCACGCAGGCGCCCAGACACTCGACCTCTTCCCAGGAGAAATCGCCGTCGGCCGAGATGTGAAACGGCTCGTGGTTGATGCGGCGCTCGCACACCTTGAACAGATCATCGGCGCCGCGCAGCCGGCAAGGCGTCGTGCCGCAGACCTGGACATGCGCCTTCTTGCCGACCGGTTGCAGCACGAACATCGTGTAGAACGTCGCCACTTCCATGGCGCGGATATGCGGCATGCTGAGGAAATCCGCGACATAGCGAATGGCGGCTTCCGGCAGCCAGCCCTTGTTCTGCTCCTGCGCGCGCCACAGCAGCGGAATGACCGCCGACTGCTGGCGGCCGGCCGGAAACTTCATCAGCTGCTTGTTGGCCCAGTCGAGGTTTTCCTTGGAAAAGGCGAACTCTTTCGGCTGCTGCTCGGGCGGAGCGGTCCGGCGCACACTCATCGATCCACCTCCCCGAACACGATATCGATCGAGCCGAGGATGGCCGACACATCGGCCAGCATGTAGCCGCGGCACAGCCAGTCCATCGCCTGCAAATGGGCGAAGCCCGGCGCGCGAATCTTGCACTTGTACGGCTTGTTGGTGCCGTCGGCGACCAGATAGACGCCGAACTCGCCCTTGGGCGCTTCGACCGCGGCGTACACTTCACCGGCCGGTACGTGATAGCCCTCGGTATAGAGCTTGAAGTGGTGGATCAGCGCTTCCATCGAGCGCTTCATCTCGGCGCGCTTGGGCGGCACGATCTTGTTGTCGGTGACGCTGACCGGCCCCTGCCCTTCGGCCGAGCGCATCTTGTCGCAGCACTGCTTCATGATTTTGACCGACTGCCGCATCTCTTCCATGCGGATCAGATAGCGGTCGTAGCAGTCGCCGTTTTTGCCGACCGGAATGTCGAAGTCGAGTTCGGCGTAGCACTCGTAGGGCTGCGACTTGCGCAGGTCCCAGGCCGCGCCGGAACCGCGCACCATCACGCCGGAGAAGCCCCAGTTCCAAGCATCCTCCAGCTTGACCACGGCGATGTCGACGTTGCGCTGCTTGAAGATGCGGTTGCCGGTCAAGAGCGTATCGAGATCGTCGACCACTTTCAGGAACGGATCGCAGAACGCGTAAATGTCGTCGATCAGCTTGACCGGCATGTCCTGGTGCACGCCGCCGGGCCGGAAATAGGCAGCATGCATGCGCGAGCCGGAGACGCGCTCGTAGAACACCATCAGCTTCTCGCGCTCTTCGAAGCCCCACAGCGGCGGGGTCAGCGCGCCGACATCCATGGCCTGCGTCGTGACGTTCAGGAGATGCGACAGCAGCCGGCCGATTTCCGAATAGAGAACGCGGATCAGTTGCGCGCGCTTCGGCACGGTGATGCCGAGCAGCTTTTCCACCGCCAGGCAAAACGCGTGCTCCTGATTCATCGGCGCGACGTAGTCGAGCCGGTCGAAATACGGCACCGCCTGCAGGTAGGTCTTGTGCTCGATCAGCTTCTCGGTGCCGCGGTGCAGAAGACCGATGTGGGGGTCAACGCGCTCGACGATCTCGCCGTCGAGCTCCAGCACCAAGCGCAGCACGCCGTGCGCGGCCGGATGCTGCGGGCCGAAATTGATGGTGAAATTGCGGAGTGCGGTTTCGGCCATTACGGCGCCTTCTTCTCAGGTTCGCCGGTCAGTTTGTTGCCCTGCCCTTGCGACGTCGCCTTCTCGTCGCCGGGAATGATGTAATCCGTCCCTTCCCACGGCGACAGGAAGTCGAAATTCCGGAATTCCTGGTTCAGCCGCACCTTGTCGTAGACGACACGCTTCTCGGCGTCGTCGTAACGCACCTCGACAAAGCCGGTCAGCGGGAAATCCTTGCGCAGCGGATGGCCATCGAAGCCGTAATCGGTGAGGATGCGCCGCATGTCCGGGTGACCGGTGAACAGCACGCCGTAGAGATCATAGGTCTCGCGCTCGAACCAGTCGGCGCCGCGGAACACGCCGATCAGCGACGGCACCGGCGTCACTTCATCGGTGACGGTCTTGATGCGGATGCGCTGATTCAGCCGCGGCGACATGAGATGATAGACCACGTCGAAGCGCTGTTCGCGCGCCGGCCAGTCGACCGCCGTCACGTCGATGAAGCAGATGAACTGGCAGGCGGCGTCGTCGCGCAGGAAGGTCGCGACCTTGACGATGTCGGCGGCCGCGGCGGTGACGGTCAGCTCGCCGCGCGTCACGTGATAACCGGTGACCGACGCCGGGAGCGCCTTCACGATCGTCTGGCCGAGGCTGTCGAGAATGTCGTGCATCGGCTCCGCCTACCGTTCGATCGTGCCGGTGCGGCGGATCTTCTTCTGCAGCAGCATCACGCCATAGAGCAGCGCTTCCGCGGTCGGCGGACAGCCGGGCACGTAGATGTCGACCGGCACGATGCGGTCGCAGCCGCGCACTACAGAATAGGAATAGTGATAATAGCCGCCGCCATTGGCGCAGGAGCCCATCGAGATCACGTACCGGGGTTCCGGCATCTGGTCGTAGACCTTGCGCAGCGCCGGCGCCATTTTGTTGGTCAGCGTGCCGGCGACGATCATGACGTCGGACTGGCGCGGGGACGCGCGCGGCGCGAAGCCGAAACGTTCGGCGTCATAGCGCGGCATCGACATCTGCATCATCTCGACGGCGCAGCAGGCCAGCCCGAAGGTCATCCACATCAGCGAGCCGGTGCGCGCCCAGGTGATCAGGTCGTCGGCGGCGGCGACGATGAAACCCTTGTCGGACAGCTCGCTGTTGAGGCCGACAAAATACGGATCGTCGGCGCCGACCGGCTTGCCGGTGCGCGGATCGAGAATGCCGCGGGGTGCAGTTGCAACCAGGGTCATGATTTGAGAATCCTCAGGCCGCTCAGTCCCATTCGAGCGCCCCCTTCTTCCATTCGTAGATGAAGCCGACGGTGAGAACACCCAGGAAGATCATCATCGACCAGAAGCCGTAAGGGCCGAGCTCCCGGAACGTCACCGCCCAGGGAAACAGGAAAGCCACTTCGAGATCGAAAATGATGAACAGGATGGCGACCAGATAGAATCGCACGTCGAATTTCATGCGGGAATCGTCGAAGGCGTTGAATCCGCATTCGTAGGCGGACATCTTTTCAGGGTCGGGCTGCTGGTAGGCGACGACAAAAGGCACGATCAGCAGCACCACGCCGATCACCAGCGCGACCGCGATGAAAACCACCAAAGGCAGATAATCCAGCAGCAATGCGCTCATCGGCGACCTCAGCGTACAAACCCGCGCCCCGACCCGGATATACGCCCGCCCTGGACCCCTCAGCAGCCGGCGGAACGGCGCCGCAGCCCCGCGAAAAACGCCCTTGTCTGTTTGGAACAGGTCTCAAGGACGGGAGCGGTTGAGGCTTAGCGCAGCGCACAATGGGTGGCAAGCAGCCATTCTGACGGGATACAGGACCTTTGCGAGACCCGATCAGAAAGATTTCTGTACCGGCTGACGGGCAACAACCGGGGACACGATTGACAGGATCATGACCGCCCCTCGATAGTCACGGCCGAAGTCCGAAAAAATTCAAAAACCTGGGGAAATGCCATGACGCTTCTGCGACACGTTGCAGCGCTCGCTTTGTTGACCGGCTGTGTGGCCCTGCCCGTGGCTTCGGCCGCGGCCGACGACTACCCCTCCCGGCCGGTCAAGATCATCGTTCCCTTCGGCGCCGGCGGGCCGGCGGATGTGTTTGCCCGCGCCATCGCCACGGAGTTGCAGAAGTCGCTGAAGCAGAACTTTGTCATGGAGAACCGCCCGGGCGCCGGCACCACGATCGGAACCGAGGCGGCCACCAAGGCGCCACCGGATGGTTACACGCTGCTGATCGTGTCCGGCACCCAGACGGTCAACGAGACGCTCTTCAGCAAGAAGCCATATCAGCTGATGCGCGATCTGGTGCCCATCGCGCCGCTGGCCGATACCGACCTTGTGATGGTGGTGCATCCCTCGGTGCCGGCCAAAAATCTTGGCGAGCTGGTGGCGCTGGCCAAGGCCAAGCCGGGCACCCTCAATTATGGCTCTTCCGGCCCCGGCTCGAATTATCACATGGCCGGCGAACTGCTGAAGAACATCACCGGCATCGACATCGTCCACGTGCCCTACAAGGGCTCGACCGGGGCCCGCACCGACATTCTGTCGGGTCAGATCCAGATACTGTTCGACGCGGTCCCGACCATGACGTCGACCATTGAGTCCGGGATGGTGCGCGCCATTGGCACCAGCGGCCTCAAGCGAGCCGCCAGCCTGCCCAACGTGCCGACACTGGACGAAGGCGGCGCCAAGGATTTCCAGGCGACCCTCTGGGTCGGCATGATGGCGCCGGCCGGCACGCCGCAGCGTATCATCGACCTCCTGCACCGGGAGATCACCAAAGCGGTGACCAGCCCGGATCTCAAGGCGGCCTGGCAGAAACAGGGCGCTGTGCCGATGTCGATGACCCAGCCCGAATTCAAGGCTTTCATGCAGAAGGAAGTCGATCGCTGGGCCAAGGTCATCGCAACCAACAAGATCAGCCTGTCCAACTAAACGGTCCGAAGCACGCAAGGAAATGCAATGAATCAGATGACCAAGCCGCCCGGCGCCGCCATCAAGGGTGAAGAGCACTGGACCACCAAAGATGGCGGCGTAAAGCTGTTCCTGTTCGAGAAGGTCGCCGGCGACCCGGCCAAGAGCATCGGCACGATCCTGTTCGTGCACGGCTCATCGATGGCCGGCCAGCCGACCTTCGACCTGCAGGTGCCGGGGCATCCGTCGGGCATGGATTACTTCGCCGGGCTTGGTTACGATTGCTGGTCGGTCGATATGGAGGGCTACGGCCGCTCGACCAAGGACCGCGACAACAACGCGCCGATCTCGCAGGGCGCCGACGATTGCTATGCGGCGGCGCAATACATCCAGAAGCTCCGCGGCGCCCGGCCCCTGATGGTCTACGGCATTTCATCCGGCGCGCTACGCGCCGCGATGTTTGCCGAACGCCATCCGGAAATGGTGGCGCGGCTGGCGCTCGATGCCTTCGTCTGGACCGGCGAAGGCTCGCCGACTTTGACCGAGCGGCGCAAGAAACTGCCGGAGTTCCTCACCAAGAACCGCCGGCCGATGAGCAAGGCCTTCATCCACTCGGTGTTCGACCGCGACCATCCCGACACGGCCGACCGCAAGGTGATCGAAGCCTTCGCCGAGGCGGTGGTGGCGCTGGACGATTCGGTACCGACGGGCACCTACGTCGACATGTGCTCGAAGCTGCCGGTGGTCGATCCGGAGAAGATCACGGTGCCCACCATCATCATGCGCGGCCAGCACGACGGCATCGCCTCGATGGAGGATCTGCTGGCCTTTTTCGCCAAGCTGCCGAACCCGGACAAGCAGTTCACGGTGATGCCGGGCATTTCGCACGCCAGCTTCCAGCAGAAGAATTACATGGTCGTGTACCACATCCTGGCCAGCTTCTTCGGCCAGCCAGAGCCGGTTTATAAGGGCTGAGCGGCCGCCTACATAGTGTTCCAAGGAGATATGGAATGCGCCGATCGGCGAAAGTCAAAGGGCACCCGCTGTCGATGCAACTGCCCAAGGACGAAATCGCCATCATCGAGCGAGCGGCCAAGGCTTGCGGCCGCTCGCGGACGGATTTTGTTCGCGACGCGGCGGTTCGCGCAGCCGAAGACGTCCTGGTCGAAAATCTGCCCATTCGCATGAGCCAGGCCGGCTTTTTTGCTTTCAAAGCGGTCTTGTCCAAACCAGCGCGCCCGGTCCCCGAGATGGTTGAGCTCTTCGAGCGCGACCCGTTTTGATGGCAACCGCGAAAGCGGAGACTGAAGCCCGTCGCCTTACACCCCGAGCTTGTCCGCCAGATCGCCCAGGTCGGCGGCGGCGATATCGACCGGCACGCTCGGTCCGCGCTCGCCGGTGCCGGGCCCGTGCTCGTCGGGGCGCGCCACATGGGCGGTGCGCAGGCCGCAGGCGGCCGCCGCGGCCAGATCGCTGGAATGTGCCGCCACCATCATGCATTGCCCGGGCGCGAGATCGAAGGCGGCGCAGGCGGCGCGATACACCGCCGGTTTCGGCTTGTAGTCGCCGGCGACTTCGGCACCCAAAATGGCGTCCCAGCAGATGTCGTTGCGGCGGGCGAGATCGGCCATCAGCGAGATATTGCCGTTCGACACCGGAGCGATGCGGAAGCGGCCGCGCAGCCGCTTCAGCGCCGCCGTCACCTCCGGCCAGGCGTCCAATCGGTGCCAGGCCAGCACCAGCTCGGTCAGCACATCCTCTGACAGGTCGCGCAGTCCGAAGCGCGGGAGACACCGCGCCAGATTGTGCCGGTGCAGGACGTCGAGCTTGCTGAACGGAATACGCCCGGACCGGACCTCTTCCATGCCGGGCTGGTATTCGCCGCGCCAGGCCTCGGCAAAGGCGGTCCAGTCCAGGCTGTGTCCCTGGGCCCCGAGGACTCGTTCCGCCTCCCGGGCGACGCCGGACCGCCAATCGACCAACGTCCCGAACACGTCGAAGAACAGGGCCTTCGGGACAAGGGCCGTCAAGGCGCGCAGCCGCCTGTGGCGGTCGGCTTCAAGGGCGGCCGGCATCTGACGACAGGCTGCGCCGGCGTCGTCACCGGCCGCACGATCGGCCGCGGCACGACGACGGGCTTCGCCTTGGCGGCTGCAGCGGCGCGATCCGCGGCAGCTTTGTCGGCTGCGGCCTTGCGCAGGGCTGCCGCGCGATCCCGTTCGGCTTTCAGTTTCGCCGCGCGAAGCGCTGCCGCCTGTTGAGCCGCGGCCTGCCGGTCACGCGCAAGCTGCTCGTTGCGCAGTCTGATCTGGTCGGCCCGCAATTTCTGCTGGGCTGCCTGGGCGCCGGCGTTGGACAGGTTGTTTACAGGAGGTGCCGCCGGGGCGACGACCGCGGGGTTCACCGGCCTGATCATCTGCGGCGCTGGCGGACGAACCGGCAGTCGGCCAGGCCCGCCGATCACCGCCGGCTGGCCGCCGACGGCCGGCGCCCCCGGCAGCGGCCGGGCGAGTGACGAAATGCAGGCCATTCTCGGATAGCGGCCCCAGATTCTCGTGCCCGGCGGACAATCGCAGACCGGATAGCCGCGCGCCGACAGCCGCACACGGCCGTTCTTGCAGCTCAGGTCGGAGAGACATGTACCGCCTGCACCCATCTGCCAAGGCGGGCAGCGGCCTTCCCACAGGCACTCGCCGAATTGCGGGTACCAGGCCCAGCCGCGCGGACAGACCAGTGGCTGCGAGATCACCGGCGACCGGCACGACGAGCCGGTCCAGTAGCCGCCGATGGCGCGGCAACTGTCGCGTGCGTCCTCGTAGGCCTGGTAGGCGGCGTTGCGCGGCGGCGGAGCGGCAATAGCGGCGGCCCGGCCTGCCGGACTGACCTCCCAGTGGCTCCCGGTCTCCTGATCCGGCGGATAGTCCTGAAGCAGCGCCGGAGCGCCCTTCACGGCCATCAGGAAGCGATCGGTCGCGCGATTGCGCACCTGCACATAGGTGGTCCCGTCCACCGGCTCGAAGGTCCAGTGCGACGTGTCGTCATCGGCGGCCGACAAGGTCGCGCGCGGTCTGCCGTCGACGTCGCTCAGGTAGGCGTTCTTGCCGTCGGACTTGATGCGCACAAACGGCGTGTCTTGCACCGCCACGAAGATCCATCGGCCGCTGCTCGATGGTTGGGCCAGGTTGACGGCGCCGGAAGCCTGAGGGTTTAGCGACCGCGTACCGGCGCTGCGCGGCGCGATGCGTTGCGGGCCGGACAGTTCGAACTGCTCGACCGGCGAAACCGGCGGCATCTCGGCGGCCGGTGGCAAAGCCCCGGCAATCGGCTGGGCGACGCCTGGCGCCGGCGGCGCGAGTTGAGCCAGCGTCCCCACTTCAAAGGTTTGCGGCACGGCGCTGGCCGTCACCGCATAGAGGCATTGTTCAGCCGCGTCGGTGATCACCCAGACATGACCATTGGTGGTGGGCTGGCGCAGCACCTCTCCCGCTGCCACCAGCGCGACGAATTTGCGTTCGCCGTTCTGGTCGAGCCAATAAAGGCGCCGGCCTTCCGTCGAAGCATTCCGGAATGACAGTTCGACCGCATCGCCGGCCTGGATCGATTTCAGGTTGCCGACGCTGCTGCAATCCTGGGCCTGCGCAGGGCCGGCCCAGCCGGCGGCGGCAGCCAGCACAGCGGCGGCCAGCCCACGCCCCATGAAGCCCATCGCACGCGGAACTCTCACGCCAGCGGTCAGCGCCGCGCTGTCAGTCGCCATCGTCGCCCCCAATTCCCGCCCAAATGGATTTGACACGTGCGCCGCGCCGCCCGCAAGCGCCGCTTCAGCCGCGGAAAACCGGATCTCAGGCGGTCCGTCGGGGTGGAGGCCACCGATTAGGGGCGGTCTGCTTGTCAGGGAAAGGGTGTGGCGAGCGCCTGTCCGCGCTCTGCCGGTTGCCCGTAACCGGGCCTAAGTCATTGAAATGGCGGGAGCGACGGGACTCGAACCCGCGGCCTCTGCCGTGACAGGGCAGCGCTCTAACCAACTGAGCTACGCCCCCGCGGGCGTGCGGACGAGTTATAGGGCCCCCCACCCCAAGTCAAGGCAAACACCACTTCATAAGCACAAATAGCGAAAAAGCCTTATTTACCGCGAAGAATCGATGGTCCACCCGGTCCGAATCGTCTATTCGGGCAAAGTGTTTGGCGCTTCGCCAAGCTCTCGGATTCGAAGAGGAGGGTCCCAAGATGGCTACGGCACCTGGAAAGGCACCGACACCGACCACGGTCACGTTGAAGCATCTCGCCGCGGCGCTCGCGGAATCGCATGAGATGTCCAAGAAGCAGGCGGAAGCCGTGCTCGGCGATTTCGTCGGCAATATCGTCAAGCACTTGAAGAAGGGCGAGCGAATCCGCATCGGCGGCCTCGGCATCCTTCAGGTGCGCAAGCGTGCCGCGCGCATGGGCCGTAACCCAGCGACCGGCGAAGCGATCCAGATCAAGGCGAGCAAGAAGGTCGCTTTCCGCGCTTCCAAGGAACTCAAGGAAGCGGTCTGACGGCAAAACGCCGGATCCTCCGGACAGACAAGCGGCAGGCGCTGGGTAATCCCCTCGCCTGCCGTTTTTCGTTTGTCCGGTGTTTCACGTGAAGCAAATCTGAAGCGATGCATTGAGTGTCGCGTCGAAGCCATTGCCGGACTTCGAATGCCGATTGGATCAGCTGCCTGCTTGTCCGATCAGCCGCCGAGATACTTCATCGGATCGACCGGGGTCGAGCCCTTGCGGATCTCGAAATGCAGTTGCGGCGAGGTCACGTTGCCGGTCTGCCCGGCCTTGGCGATGTCCTGGCCGCGCCGGACATTGTCGCCGCGCTTGACTAAAAGTTCGCTGGCATTGGCATAGGCCGACACATAGCCGTTGGCGTGGCGGATCAGCACCAGGTTGCCATAGCCCTTCAGTTCGTTGCCGGCATAGGCGACGACGCCGTCATCGGCGGCCTTGACCGGCGTGCCTTCCGGCACCGCCAGATTGATGCCGTCGTTCTGGACGCCGTTCACGCCCGGACCGAAGCCGGCAATGATGCGGCCTTTCACCGGCCAGCGGAACGACGGAAGGTTGCCAGCCGCTTCTGCGGTCTTGGTGACGGGCTCGGGTTCTGTTTGGGCCTCGGAAGTGGCGACGCGCGCGCTCTGCACCGGCGCGGCATTGGCGACGACGCGCTCGGCCGGCTGGGTGCGCGGCTGGGCGATGACGGGCGCAGCGGCGCGCGGCACGGCGGCGGTGGTTTGCGGCGCCTGCGGCGCATTCATGGCGATCGGTCGGACGCCCGGCACGATCAGACGGTCACCGACGGCGACGCGGGTGTTGGGCTCGACATTGTTGGCACGGGCGAGCGCCGGCAGCGACACGCCGTAGCGGCGGGCGACGCCGATCAGGGTCTCGCCATGGGCGACGGTGTGGACATTTTCACGGGCCGGACGGGCGGCCTGGACCTGCGGCTGAACCGGCTGCGGACGCGGCGCCGCCTGGGCCACGGGCTGCACGACCGGCTGCGGCGCGGCCACCGGCGGCGGCGTGTATTGCGCGGTGGCGGTGGTGTCGTAACGCGGGATCACCACGCGCTGGCCGGGGCGAACCGAGCGCGCATCTGTGATGCCGTTGGTCTGCATGATGACTGACAGCGGCACCGCATGGCGGCGGGCAATGATGTCGAGGGTATCACCCTGCCCGACGGTGACCGGCGAGCCGCCGTCCCAGGTCCAGCGGCCGGTGGGGGCAGCGACCGAACCGGTGACGTCGTCGCGCGAGCCCGGCCGGTAGGCGCCGAGCCCCTGCGCGCCGCCCGAGGATCCGCCGCTGACGGCAACGGTCTGGGGCTGGCTCACCTGCGGCAGCGGCTGCGACACGACCCGTGTGGTCGGCGCGCGCTGCGCGATCGAGCCGGTGACTTCCTGTTGCTGCTGTTTCGGCGGGTGCGGATTGCCGGCGTAGGGCCCGTTGAAGCGGGCCGAGTCCGAACACCCTGCGGCGGTGAGACCGACTGCCGCCATGATGGCCACGCGCGGCCACAAATGCGAGCTTGCACGCGAGCGGGACGACACGTTGGTACGCGGCATTTGGTTACTCATTCATACGCAAAAAAACTAAGTTTGGAATTAAGCAGGCGTGGGTAAATAAGCCTTTAAGAATTCGGTGACGGACTCGAACGGGCGCGCGGCCCGACAAAAATGTCACGGTCGCCGCGCACCTTGCAGACGGTAATTGCTGGTCAGAGCTCCTGCGCCTGCCCGGCCAGCAGCGGCACAAACCGCACCGGGATCAGGCTCTCGCGGCGCACGCCCGCGGGCGTCTTGGTCAGCTTGACGATGTGCTGGACCGCACCCTGCGGCCCGAGCGGGATCAGCATCACGCCGTCATCGTCGGCCAGTTGATCGAGCAGCGCCGGCGGCACCTCGTCCGCCGCGGCGGTGACGATGATGCGGTCGAACGGCGCCTTGTCCGGCACGCCGGCAAAGCCGTCGCCGGCGATCACCGTGACATTGGCAAAGCCGAGCGAGGCCAGCCGTTGGCGCGCCTGATCGGCCAGCGTGCGGTAGCGCTCGATGCTGACCACCTCGCGCGCCAGCCGCGACAGCACGGCCGCCTGGTAGCCGGAGCCGGTGCCGACCTCCAGCACCCGGTGGTGCGAGCGCACGCCGAGCTGCTCGGTCATGTAGGCGACCACATAAGGCTGGCTGATGGTCTGTCCGCAGGAAATCGGCAGCGCCTGGTCGGCATAGGCGCTGTCGGCGAAGGCGGCCTCGACAAAGCGTTCGCGCGGCACTTCGTCCATGGCGCGCAGCACGGCCTGGTCGCCGATGCCGCGGCGCTTCAGCGTCAGCAGGAATTCCATCCGGCCCTCGTCCTGGCCGTCCGCCGACAAATTCGCCACGGTCACCTCCCGTTCATCGGTGTTCTACCACCATCGCCCGAATGGTGTAGAAATGTTCGGGGCAACTGTCGGGTGGAACCCGGTGCCCCATTTTGGAGTTGTTGAAGGGGAGCGCTGAATGACTAGTTCCACAACACAACCGCCGCGCCTGCTCGTGGTGGAAGACGAATACCTGATCCGCATGTTGCTCGAGGACATGATCGCCGACCTCGGCTACGAGGTGTCGGCGTCCGTCGGCACGCTGGCGGATGCCACCGAGCAGGCCAGCAGCGGCACCTTCGACGCGGCCATTCTGGACGTGAATGTCGAGGGGCAGGAAGTATTTCCGGCCGCCGAGATCCTGGCGCAGCGCAACGTGCCTTTCATCTTCGTCACCGGCTATGGCGAAGGCGGCCTGCCGCCGGCCTATCGCGGCCGGCCGACGCTGCAGAAGCCGTTCCAGGCCGATCAGCTCAGGGACGCCCTCGCCGGCCTGCTCGCCGGCAGTCCGCAGGCGGCCTAGCCGAACACCTCCGCCAGTTTCGTCATGAACGGCTCGTCCGTGAGGTCGAGCCGCAGCGGCGTCACCGAGATTTTCTTCTCGTTGAGCGCCGCCAGATCGCTGCCCAAGGCCGCGCCGGCATTGCCGCCGCGGCCGAAGGCGATCCAGAAATAGGGATTGCCGCGGCCGTCGTGACGCGGGTCGATGCGCAGCAATTCCTGGTCGCGCTTGCCCTGCACCGTCACGGCGATGCCGGCAACATCGTCCGGCGCGCAGTCGGGAAAATTGACGTTGACCAGGACGTCGCGCGGCATGCCCTGCTTCATGACGCGGCGCACGATGTCGGGCGCGAACTTGACCGCGGTTTCCCAGAACGGCGCGTTCTTGCTGGCGAAGGCATAGGCCTGCGACAGCGCCAGCGACGGCACGCCCAGAACGGTGCCTTCCATGGCCGCGGCGACGGTGCCGGAATAGGTCACGTCCTCGGCGCAGTTGCGGCCGCGGTTGACGCCGGACAGCACCAGATCGGGCGGCTCCTTCATGATGTGGCGCACGCCCATGATGACGCAATCGGTCGGCGTGCCGCGCACCGCGAAATGCTTGTCGCCGACCTCGCGCAGCCGCAGCGGGTCGTTCAGCGACAGCGAATGCGACACGCCGGACTGGTCGGTCTCCGGCGCCACGATCCAGACATCGTCGGACAGCGCGCGGGCGATCATCTCGCAGGCGGCGAGGCCCGGCGCGTGAATGCCATCGTCATTGGTGACCAGAATGCGCATGTCTCTTCCTTATCCCTCCCCTGCAAGGGGAGGGTCGATTGCGCGCAGCGCAATCGGGGTGGGGTTATTTCTCCGCAACGAACCAATCCCCCACCCGGCCGCTCGCTTCGCTCGCGTCCACCCACCCCCTTCGGGGGAGGGATCAGAAAGCAGAGGCCGGACGACGAACCGCATCACGCCGTCTTCTCGATCTTTTTCATCCCGCCCATATACGGCTGCAACACGTCCGGCACGGCGATCGCGCCGTCGTCCTGCTGATAGGTTTCCATCACCGCGACCAGCGCGCGGCCGACGGCGACGCCGGAGCCGTTGAGGGTGTGGACGAAGGCCGGCTTGCCGTCCTTGCCGCGATAGCGCGCGTTCATGCGCCGCGCCTGGAAGTCGCCGCACACCGAGCAGCTCGAAATTTCGCGGTACATGTTCTGACCCGGCAACCAGACCTCGATGTCGTAGGTTTTCTGCGAGGCGAAGCCCATGTCGCCGGTGCACAGCGTCATGACGCGGTAGTGCAGGTCGAGCTTCTTCAGGACCTCCTCGGCGCAGGCCAGCATGCGCTCGTGTTCCTCGCGCGCTTTTCCCGGCGTCGTGATCGAGACCAGTTCGACCTTGGTGAACTGGTGCTGGCGGATCATGCCGCGCGTGTCGCGCCCGGCCGCGCCCGCTTCGGCGCGGAAGCACGGCGTGCAGGCGGTGTATCGGCGGGGCAGCGAGTCTTCGTCGACGATGGACTCGCGGACGAGGTTGGTGAGGGGCACCTCGGCGGTGGGGATGAGCCAGCGGCTATCTTCGAAAATGGACTCAAGCGCTGCATTCTCAGACAAATATTTAGCAAGTTCAAATTCGGTGTTAAACGAATTGACGCCAAACGAGTCTAGAAATTCATTGATTTTTTCACTTTTTTCACCAGCAACATTGGATGAGCCCAATGTATTCTTAATCAACTCAAACATTTTTGCGCTGGCTTCATGAAACGCAACAACGGACTCAGTCCGACTTTTGAGGCGCGCTTGCTCTTCGGCCTGCTGCTTCCTTTGAGCCGGCGTCAAAGTCCCGGAGACTGACATAAACTGATCGTGCATAAATTTCGGTAATTGCGCGGTTCCAAACATCGCCTCATCCCGCACCAACAACGGCGGATTGACTTCGGTATAGCCGTGCTGGTCGGTATGCAGATCCAGCATGAACTGCCCCAACGCGCGCTCCATCCGCGCCAGGCCCTTCTGCAACACCACAAAGCGCGCGCCGGACAGTTTCGCCGCGAGTTCGAAGTCCATCATGCCGAGCCCGGCGCCGAGATCGAAATGCTCCTTCGGCGTGAAGGCGTAGTCGCGCTTCCGGCCGGACACATGGTGCTCGATATTGCCGTGCTCGTCGGCGCCGTCCGGCACATCGGCGGCCGGCAAGTTCGGTATTTGCGCCAGCTCCTTGTCGAGCTCATCGCCGAACTCTTTCGCCTCGGCCTCGAGGGCCGGCATGGTCTCCTTGAGCTTGGCTACTTCTGCCATCAGCGCCTGCGCCGTGGCGTCATCCTTCTTCGCCTTGGCGGCGCCAATCTCCTTCGACGCCGCGTTGCGGCGCGCCTGCGCCTGCTCGGACGCCAGGATGGCGGCGCGGCGCTTTTCGTCGAGCGCGATCAGCTTTTCCGCCAGCGGCTCCAGCCCGCGCCGGGCGAGGCCCTTGTCGAAGGCAGCGGCGTTGTCGCGAATCCATTTGATGTCGTGCATGGCGGGTTTCTTAGTCGGAAATGATGACTTGGGAAAGCGAGCGCTCGGCGCCCGCCATCTTCTTCACCCTCCCCTGGAGGGGGAGGGTCGGCGCGTGAAACGCGCCGGGGTGGGGTGAACCGACACGCTGTCACCCCCTCCCGACGCGCGAAGCGGCGCGTCGACCTCCCCCCTCCAGGGGGAGGTAAAGAAAGAGCCCCCTACTCCGCCGGCTTCGCGGGCGTCTCGGCGGCGTCGGCTTCGGCCGCGGCTTCCGCCGCCTTGGCGGTGACGTCGGCCTGCGCCTTCTTCTCGACCATGCGCACCGACCAGACCGAGCACTCGTAGAGGATCATCAGCGGAATCGCCAAAGACAGCTGGCTGATCACGTCCGGCGGCGTCAGCACCGCCGCCAGCACGAAGGCGCCGACGATGAAATAGCGCCGCTTGTCCTTGAGCTGCTGCGAGGTGATGACGCCGATGCGGCCGAGCAGCGTCAGGATCACCGGCAGCTGGAAGGCGACGCCGAAGGCGAACACCAGCGTCATCATCAGCGACAGGTATTCGCCGACCTTCGGCAGCAGCGCGATGCTGGCGGCTTCCTCGCCGCCGGTCTGCTGCATGCCGAGCGAGAACCGCACCAGCATCGGCATGACCAGGAAATAGACCACCGCCGAGCCGAGCGCGAAGAAGAACGGCGTCGCCACCAGATACGGCAGGAAGGCGTTGCGCTCGTGCTTGTAGAGGCCCGGCGCGACGAACATGTAGATCTGCCCGGCCACCACCGGGAACGACAGGAAGGCGGCGCCGAACATCGCCAGCTTCAACTGGGTAATGAAATACTCGAGCAGCGCGGTGTAGATGAATTTCGAGTTCTCCGCCCCGGCGATCCAGACGAAGGGCCAGACCAGGATGTTGTAGATGTCCTTGGCGAAGAAGAAGCAGACCGCGAACATCACGCCGAACGCGATCACCGCCTTGATCAGCCGCGACCGCAGCTCGACCAGATGGTCCATCAACGGCGCCTTGGTGGCTTCGATGTCTTCCGTGCTCACGCGCTGCCCCCGGCCTGTTTCGCGGCCGGCGGTTCAACCGCCGCGGTCTCGGGAGGCGCCGGCTCAGCCGGCGCGAAGTCGGCATTGGTGACCGGCGGCGGCGCCTCGGGCAGCGGCACGTCGATCATCGGCGCGTGGCCGTCCGGCGTCGGCAGCGCGGAAGGCGCCGGCGCGGTGTGGATCTCGGGCGGCTCACCGGTGCTGGTCAGCGGCTTGATCTCCGCCGTCGTCGCCAGCGGATCGTGGTTGGTGAAGCGCTCGATATCCTTCTGGGTATCGGCGAGCGGATCGTAATTGGTGATGGAATTCTTGAAGTCGCTGGCCTGCTTCTGCAGGTCGGACAATTCGGCCTCGCGCAGCGCTTCCTGGAACTGGCCCTGGAATTCGTTGGCCATGCGCCGGATCTTGCCCATGAACTGGCCGATCGAGCGCAGGACGGTCGGCAGTTCCTTGGGTCCGATGGCAATCAGCGCGACGATGCCGATAACGACGATCTCGCCCCAGGCAAAATTGAACATAGCAGGATCAACTCCCGGTCACCCGCGTCGCGAAACCCGCGCGGCGGCCGTGCGGCGAAGACGCGGACGATGCTTTACGAGCGCACGCTCTCGGCGCGCCGTTCGGCTTCCGTCTTGGTCGCGGTGCCCTCGATCGACTTGGCCGGCTCGGGGTTGGCTTCCGCGGTCTTCTCGTCTTCGGTCATGCCCTTCTTGAAGGCCTTGATGCCCTGGGCGAAGTCGCCCATCAGCCCGGAAATCTTGCCGCGGCCGCCGAACAGCACCATCACGACCAGAAGAACGATCAACCAGTGCCACAAGCTAAAGGTACCCATCGGACTCACCCTCCGCAGCGACGGGCCTGTTCAGCGCGCGTCCCGCCTATGATTTGACAGAGAAACTAGGCCCCGGAAGCGGCAAAAACAAGGACTACCGGCGGCCCCTTTGCTGCATCAGGGACGGCGCAATGTCGCGCTAAGGGGCGGAAGTTGCTTAATTTTGGCCGCAGCACGGCCGCTCATTCCCGCGCAAGCGGGAATCCAGTTCTTGCTTTTAGCCTAAAGAGCTGGATCCCCGCTTCCGCGGGGACGAACGGAGGATGCTGCTCCGCAGCGGCCGGCAGCCGGTGCCTACTTGTCTTCGTCCGGCTCCGCCGCAGGCGAGGCCTCAGCCATCGCCTCGGCTACACCCTCCGCCTGCGCGTCCGGCGCAGGCGCCAGCCCAAGGTCGAGATCGCCGGGTTCCAGCGGGTCTTCGTCGTCGCGCAGGGTCGAATCATCAGAGGGAATCGGCACACCGAAACCGGACGGCAGATTGCCGTCGAGCAGGCCGGCGCCCTTGAGTTCGTCGAGGCCCGGCAGGTCGGCCACCTCTTCCAGGCCGAAATGCGACAGGAAGCCTTCGGTGGTGCCGTAGGTGATCGGCCGGCCCGGCGCCTTGCGGCGGCCGCGCGGCCGGATCCAGCCGGTCTTGAGCAGCACGTCGAGCGTGCCGGCCGCCGCCTGCACGCCGCGCACTTCCTCGATCTCGGCGCGGGTGACCGGCTGGTGGTAGGCGATGATCGCCAGCGTCTCGATCGCCGCGCGCGACAGCTTGCGGGTCTCGACGGTGTTCTTGGTCAACAGCCAGGACAGATCGCCGGCGGTGCGGAAGGTCCACTTGCGGCCGATCTTCACCAGGTTGACGCCGCGGGTCGCATATTCGGCCTGCAGCGCCGCCAGCGCCTGCTTGAGATTGACGCCGACCGGCAGCGGCCGCGACAGCGTCGCCTCGTCGAGCGGCTCGCCGGCGGCAAACAGCAACGCTTCGAGCAGCCGCAATTCGTCCGGCCGCGCGGCCGGTTCGCCCGGCGCGTCGTGCGTCACCGCCTCGACCACGACTTCGGCTGCGGACACCTCAACCACCTCGATCGCCTCCGGCGTTTCCGTCTCCGGCTGGTCGTTCGGCACAATCACCAGTTTTTTGGCCGCGCTCGGCATGGTCTCGGACTCCTTATGCGTTTTCTTGTGCGTCATGCGACGATGCGTTTCCATTCCCGCCGATGCGCTTGCGCATGTAGAGCGGCGAGAACGCCTCTTTCTGGTGGATTTCGGCCTGCCCGTCGCGCACCAGTTCGAGCGCGGAGGCAAAAGACGACGCGAACACCGTCGCCGCGAAAGCCGGCTCCACCACATAGCTGAGCAGGAACTGGTCGACGCGCGACCAGTCGGACGACTGGCCGATCAGGCGCTCCAGCGCGCCGCGCGCCTCGGCCAGCGACCACACCGTGCGCTTCTTGAAGCTGACGCGCGACAGCACGGTGCGCTGGCGCTGGCTGGCATAGGCACTGAGCAGGTCGTACAGCGTGGCGGTGTATTCCGGCGTCTTCACCTCGGCGATCGGCTCCGGCAGGCCGCGCGCGAACACATCGCGGTTGAGCTGCGGCCGCTCCATCAGCTTGGTGGCGAAGTCGCGGAGCGCCTCCAGCCGGCGCAGCCGGTTGGCCAGCGCCAGGGCCATGTCCTCGGCGCTCGGCCCCTCGCCGGGCGCCGCCTCCGGCAGCAGCAGCCGCGATTTCAGGTAGGCGAGCCAGGCCGCCATCACCAGATAATCGGCGGCCAGTTCGAGCCGCAGCTTGCGCGCCGCCTCGACGAAAACGAGATACTGGTCGGCCAGCGCCAGTATCGAGATCTTCGACAGATCGACCTTCTGCTGCCGCGCCAGAGCCAGCAGCAGATCGAGCGGCCCTTCGAAGCCCTCGACATCGACGATCATCGCCGGCTCGTTGTCGGCGCGATCGGTCGCCAGCGTCGCGGCCAGCTTGGCGTCGAATTCGGCGGCTTTCATGTGGCTGTCATCCGTTGCGACCCGATCATGCCGGCGAAGGTTTCGCGCGCGGCGGCGATGTCGAAGTCCTGCGGCGTGCGGCGGGCGGCCAGCGCGGCGGCGGCGCGCTGCGCGGCCAGCCCCGACAGCTCCGGCGCTTCCGCGGCCACAGCGACCATCTCGTCGAGCTTGCCGTTGCAGTGGAGCACGATGTCGCAACCGGCCTTGAGCGAGGCGCGGCTGCGCTCGGCAATGCTGCCGGACAGCGCATTCATGGAAACGTCGTCGCTCATCAACAATCCCTGGAAGCCGATAAAGCCGCGAATCACTTGACCTACCATTGTGACCGAAGTGGTGGCCGGCGCGATGGGGTCGATGGCGCTAAACACAACATGTGCGGTCATGCCGAGCGGTAAATGCGCCAGCGGCCGGAACGCGGCGAAATCGGTCGCTTCCAGCGTCGCCCTGTCGGTATCGACCACCGGCAAATTGTGATGGCTGTCGGCGCCGGCGCGGCCATGGCCTGGCAGGTGCTTGAGTACCGGCAGCACGCCCCCGGCCAGCAGGCCTTCCGCCACGGCGGCGGCGATGGCTGCGACCTTGCCCGGTTCGGTGCCGTAGGCGCGGTCGCCGATGACCGGATCGCCGCCGGGCACCGGTACGTCCGCAATCGGCAGGCAGTCGACATCGATGCCGATTGCCTTCAGATCGGCGGCAATGAGGTGACCCGCCAGGCGCGCCGTCGACAGGCCCATCGCCGGGTTGCGGTCGTAGAGGTCGCCATAGCGGGCGCCGGGCGGATAGGCCGGCCAATGCGGCGGCCCGAGGCGCTGCACGCGGCCGCCCTCCTGGTCCACCAGAACGGGCGCCTCACGGCCGACGATATCGCGGAATGAACGAACGAGATCAGAGACTTGATGCGGATCGCTGATGTTGCGCGCGAACACGATCAGGCCCCACGGCCGGGACTCGCGCAAAAAGGCACGCTCCGCGGCGGTAATGGTGAGGCCGGAAAGGCCGGTAATGAATGCGCGTGCCGCCATCGGCACGGATTAGCCCCTTGGCGCGCCGAGGGTCAAATCAGCCTGTTAATTCTTCTGGACGATGCACTGGCCGCCGGCGGCCTTCAGGCTGGAACACAGGCCTGTTGCGTCCGAGCCATTGGCGAAGGGCCCGACCATGGCGCGGTAGTAGATGCCCTTGTCGCCCAGATCGACGCGGCGAACCAGCACCTGCTGATTGCCAAGCTGCTCGGGGAAACGGCTCTGCAGGGCCCGGAACGCCGACTGCGCCTCGGCTTCGCTGCGCTGCGACGACAGCTGCACGGCAAAACCGCCGGTCGCACCGCTGGCGGCCGGCGCAAGCTGGGTCGGCGCCGAAGCGGTGCGGGCCGGCGGTGCCGGAGCGCGCGGCGCGGCGGCATTCGGTGCGAGAGACAGCGGTGCGTTGCTGGGCGCCGCGGCCTGCTGCTGCACCGGCGGCGGCGCCGGCTGCGGGGCCTGCTGGCGCGGCGCGGCTTGCGGGCGTGTCATGTCGACATCGGCGGACGGCTGCGAATTGGGCCGGGCCGGGGTGATATTGACCACCCGTGGCGGCGTCGACGCCGTCGTCGGCGACGGTGCCGGCATCGCATTGGCTGCCGGAGCGCCGACCTGGTCGGGCATAATGGAAATCGTGCGAACCCGTTTCGGCTCGGCGCCGACCACACCGCTGCCCAGCACCGGCTGATCCTGCACCGGCGCCTGCGGCGGCGGGAAGCCGTTGCCCGCGGTGCGGTTGACGTCGACCGGCGTCTCCTGGCGCGACACCAGGCGCTCGCCGGCTCCGCCTTCGTTGACGCGGTCGGTAATCTGCTTGTTCGGGTCCTTGTTGGCGACAGCCGCCGGCACGATCTTGCTCGGCGCAGTTTCCGCCTTTATGACCGGCGGCGGGCCGCTCGAGCCTGACGAGCCGAAGATCGCCCGATAACCGAAAGCGCCGGCGGTGCCGACGACGGCCAAGGCGAAAATGCCGGCAATGACGACGATGCCGGTGCGGCGCCGCGACGGCGGCACGTCGTCATACGGGTCTTGCTGATGATCGCGCTGATAGGGATCGGTCTCGTAGCCGCCATCGGCGGCATCCTGATAGGCAGGAACCTCCTGATAGGCCGGCAATTCGTTTTCGACCTGGTACAGATCGTTGCCGGTGGCAAGCGGTGCGCTGCCGTAGGTCTGCCGGCCGTAACCGGCCGGCGTGTAAGGCGGTACTTCCGGCAGCGGCAATTGCGGCTCAGCATCCTGCGCGGCATAAAAATCGCGGTCGCTCAGCGCACTCGGCGTTCTTGCCACGGATTCGGCCGGGCGCGGCGCATATTCGATCGGCGCGGGTTGCTGCGACGCGGTTGATCGCGACGCCGACTGGCGCGCGTTGTGACGGCCGAATTCGGAAAATGGATCGGTCTGTCCAATCAGACGGGCCAGCTCGGCGAGCGGGTCACTGCCCGGCGCCGACGCGTCCGGGCGCGCCTGGTTGGAACGAAAAGGTCGTTGGCTTTGGTCGTCCGCCATTCGGTCCCCGATTTTTGCCGATCATTGGCTCGTCCGCCGCGGGACGTTTTCCCCCACGAACAGCCTATCGCATCTCGTCGGGCGCTTCGACCCCCAGCAGCGCCAGCCCGGATGCGAGAACGGTGACAATCCCCTGCACCAGCGCGAGCCGAGCCACCGTTAGTTCTCGATCATTCTGGATAATGAAGCGTAAATGAGGCATGTCTTTCCCGCGCGACCAGTGCGAATGGAATTCGCTCGCGAGATCATAGAGGTAGAAGGCTACCCGGTGCGGCTCATGGGCGCTGGCGGCGGCCTCTATCAGGCGCGGATACAGTGCAATCCGCTTCAAAATTGCCAATTCGCCGGCATCGTCGAGACGATCGAGCCGCGCCGTGCCGAACAGCTCCGCCCGGCCGGCGGCGGATTCCGGCAGTTCCGGCATCTCGGTGCGGGCATTGCGGAACACCGATTGGCCGCGGGCATGGCCGTACTGGACGTAGAATACCGGGTTGTCGCGGCTGGCCTCGATCACCTTGGCAAGGTCGAAGTCGAGCACCGCATCGTTCTTGCGGTAGAGCATGTCGAAGCGCACCGCCGAGCGGCCGACCTCGTCGACCACCTCGCGCAGCGTGACGAACTCGCCGGAGCGTTTTGACATCTTCACCGGCTCGCCGGCGCGCAGCAGCCGCACCAGTTGCACCAGCTTCACGTCCAACTCGGCCTTGCCGCCGCTGACCGCCTTCACCGCCGCCTGCATGCGCTTGATGTAGCCGCCGTGATCGGCGCCCCAGACATCGATCATGTTGCGGAAGCCGCGATCGACCTTGGACTTGTGATAGGCGATGTCGGACGCGAAATAGGTGTAGCTGCCGTCGGACTTCAGCAGCGGACGGTCGACATCGTCGCCGAACCCGGTCGAGCGAAACAGCGTCTGCTCGCGATCTTCCCAGTCCTCGAGATTGCCGCCCTTCGGCGGCTCCAGCCGGCCCTCGTAGACCTGGCCGCTGTTGCGCAGCGTCGCGATGGTGGCGCCGACCTTGTCGCCATCCTCGATCAGCGAGCGCTCGGAAAAGAACACGTCGTGGCGCACGTCGAGCGCGGCCAGATCGTCGCGGATCATGTCCATCATCATGGCGATGGCCTTGGCCCGCACGATCGGCAGCCACTCGCTTTCCGGCATGGTGGTCAGTTTGGTGCCCTGCTCCGCCGCCAGCGCGGCGCCGACCGGTATCAGATAGTCGCCGGGATAAAGCCCGTCCGGGATCGCGCCGACATCTTCGCCCAGCGCCTCGCGGTAGCGCAGGAAAGCCGAGCGGGCCAGCACGTCGACCTGGGCGCCCGCGTCGTTGATGTAATATTCGCGCGTCACGTCGTAGCCGGCGAAAGCCAGCAGGTTGGCCAGCGCATCGCCGAACACCGCGCCGCGGCCGTGGCCGACATGCATCGGTCCGGTCGGGTTGGCCGAGACGTATTCGACGTTGACCTTCTCGGCCGCGCCGATCTGGCTGCGGCCGTAATCGCGACCGGCGGCCAAAACCGCGCGCAGCGCCTCGCCCCAGACCTGCGGTGCAAGCGTCAGATTGATGAAGCCGGGACCGGCGACGTCGACCTTGGCGATCACCGGGTCGTCGCGCAGCGCGGCGGCAATGGCCTCGGCGAGGTCACGCGGCTTCTTGCCCGCTTCCTTGGCCAGCACCATCGCGGCATTGGTCGCCATGTCGCCATGGCCGGCATCGCGCGGCGGCTCGACCACCACGCGCGACAGGTCGGCGGTGGCTCCGATCTGGGTGGCACAGGCGGCGCGCACGCGCGCAAGCACGTCGGCGAACAGATGTTGCGGCGGGGCTGGGGTCGTCATGATGGGCTGCGGGTAAGGGATTTTAGGCGCCAAGTCAAAATGCCGTCCGCGGACCGCTCGCCAAAGTCTGCGCGGGTGGCAAGGTCCCAGGACACTCGTTCCCCAGCATCTATCGGCCGCGTCTGTGCAATTATTGCGTCAAGCGTCGCCGGTACCGCTGCTTCAGCGCTATGGTTAAATCGCGGTAAGCTGCCGTGGCCACCAAGGTTCCACCGAGCGCAAAAACACCACGGAAAACAAGGCCCCTGTGTTGGCAGGCCGCCAACATGGTTTAGCCGCTGCAAAGGGTTTGCGGCCATCCGATAACCCTATCTTTCCAGGTCTCGCCTAACGTTGCGGCCGTAGTCACGACATCAGGAGGCCGTGTGCGGTCGGAACAAATCTCCTGGAATGAAGGCTCCGGCTGGAGATCCGGTCATGGCGCGGTCGGCTTGGCCAACCTCGTTTTTTATTTCGGCACCCGTCAGGCGCTGGCCTGCGGCGCACGCTATGACGAATTGCGTTTGAAATTTCCCGGCGCGCACCTGCTCGGTTGCAGCACCGGCGGTCAGATCCGCAATGACGACGTGACGGACGATGACATCGCCGGACTGGCGCTCGGCTTCGATCGCACCGCGCTGCGGCTTGCCACAGCGACCGTGGCCGGATCGGCCTCGTCGCGTGCCTGCGGCGAGAGTATGGGCCGGGCCCTGGCGCAAACTGACGGGGACAAGCTCAAAGCCATTTTTGTGCTGTCCGACGGGCTCAACATCAATGGCAGCGAACTCGTGGCCGGCATCGCCGCGGTGGTCGGCAACGGCGTCGCCCTGACCGGCGGGATGGCCGGCGACGGCGCTTTGTTCGAGGAAACGCTGGTCGGCGGCGACGGCCCGCCGCGCACCCATCAGGTGGCGGCAGTCGGATTCTACGGCGACGCCGTGCGCATCGGTCACGGCAGCGCCGGCGGCTGGGACGAATTCGGGCCGCGCCGCCGCATTTCCCGCGCCGAAGGCAACGTGCTGTACGAACTCGACGGCAAGCCGGCGCTCGATCTGTACAAGCGCTATCTCGGCGACGAAGCCGACGGCCTGCCCGGCACCGCACTGCTGTTCCCGCTGCGCATCTGCGATCCAAACGATCCGGACAACGAACTGGTGCGCACGGTTCTCGCGGTCGACCACGACACCCGCTCCATGACCTTTGCCGGCGACATGCCGGAAGGCTGGGTGGCGCAACTCATGCGCGGCAATCTCGACCGCCTCGCCCTCGGCGCCGCCGACGCCGCCCGCCAGGCCGCCGCCGATATCGGGGCCCGCAACGGCGTCGCCATCCTGGTGAGTTGCATCGGCCGGCGGCTGCTGATGGGACAGCGCGCCACCGAGGAAGTCGAAGCGGCAGGTAGCGAACTTGGCCGGGGCATGCCGCGTCTCGGCTTCTATTCGTATGGAGAAATCGCCCCGCACCACGCCATGGGCGAGTGCCAACTGCACAACCAGACCATGACGGTCACCGTCATCAGCGAGACAGACGGGTAGTCATGGACAAGCTGTTTGCCAAGCAACTGGGGAAAGCGACCCGCCCCGACGGCGAGGTCGATCTCGCCGTCCTCGAGCAATTGGTGGTGGCCGCCTATACCCAGGCCGAACGCGATCGCCGTCTGATTGACCGGTCGACGGCGCTGATGGCGGAAGAACTCGAACAGCTCAACCGCGGCCTCGAACAGGTGGTCGAAGAACGCACCGCGGCCTTGCGCGACCGCGAGGCGCGGCTCGCCGGCCAGAACCTGCTGATCGACACCGCCATCAACAACATGCCGCAAGGGTTGATCATGTTCGACTCCGATGCGCGCGTTGTCATCTTCAACCAGCGCTATCTTGAAATGTCCGGCCTGCGGCCGGATCAGGTCCGGCCGGGCCAGCCGCTGATCGAATTGTTGCATCTGCGCATCGCGATGGGAACGTTCGCGGGCGATCCGGACCAATACATCAGTCAGTTGCTGGCTGCGGTTGCGCGCGGCGAGACCGGAACGGTGGAATTCGAACTGGCCGGCGACCGTACCATCGCCGTCACCAACCGCCCCCGACCGGACGGCGGCTGGGTCGCCACCCACGAAGACATCTCCGAGCGCCGCCGCACTGAGAAGAAGATCGCGCACATGGCGCATCATGACGCGCTGACCGATCTGCCCAATCGGTTGCTGATGCGCGAGCGGCTTGCCGCGACGATCGCCGAAGCCCGCACCGGCAAGCGTGCGGCGGTATTTTGTCTTGACCTCGACAACTTCAAGACCGTCAACGACACCCTCGGACACCAGTTCGGCGACGAGTTGCTCAAATGCGTGGCCGACCGGCTGCGCGCCTGCGTCGACCCCAGCGTGACGGTGGCACGGGTCGGCGGCGACGAATTCGCACTGATTCTGCCGAACCTGGTGCATAGCGCCGACGCCGCGGTGCTGGCGCAGCACATTTGCGAAACCGTGCGCGCGCCGGTCGAACTGGCCGGCCACCCCATTCTTGTGGATACCAGCATCGGCATTGTGATCGTGCCCGACCACGGCACCGAACCGGATGAATTGCTCAAGCATGCCGACATGGCGCTCTATCGCGCCAAGGCTGACGGCCGCGGCTCCTATCGCTACTTCGAGCCGAGCATGGACGCCCGCCTGAAGGCGCGCCGCGCGCTCGAAAGAGAACTTCGCCAGGCGCTGGTCGAGGGGCAATTCGTCCTGCACTACCAGCCGATCCTGAATCTCGAAAGCAATGCCATCACCTGCTGCGAGGCGCTGGTGCGCTGGCAGCATCCCGCGCGCGGCATGATCCCGCCCGCCGAGTTCATTCCGGTGGCCGAAGAGATCGGGCTGATCGTGGCGTTGGGCGAGTGGGTGCTGCGGAAGGCCTGCGCGGATGCCGCAAGCTGGCCGGGCAATATCAAAGTCGCGGTCAACCTGTCGCCGATCCAGATGGGCAGCGCCAATTTGGTGCCGACGGTGATCGGGGCTCTGGCTTCCGCCGGCCTGCCCGCGTGCCGGCTGGAACTGGAGATCACCGAGTCGGTGATGATCCAGAATACCGACGCAACGCTGGCGGCGCTGCACCAATTGCGTCATCTGGGCGTGAAAATCTCGATGGACGATTTCGGCACCGGTTACTCGGCGCTGAGCTATCTGCGCCTGTTCGCCTTCGACAAGCTCAAGATCGACCGCTGCTTCGTCAACGATCTGTCGCACGACGCGTCGCGGGCGATCGTGCGGGCGGTCACCGACATGGCGAGAAGTCTGGGCATGATCACCACCGCGGAGGGCGTCGAGACCGCCGAACAGCTCGACCACGTCCGGCTGCTCGGCTGCGATGAAGTGCAGGGCTTCTACATCAGCCGGCCGCAGCCGCTGGCGGCAGTGCACGGCGTGATCGCAGCCTACGCGCCGCTGCGGGCCAAGTCGGCTTGACGGCGAAGCGCAAAGCCCGCGCGCCCTATTGAAGTTCCGGCGTCGTCTTGAAGTAACGCGCGTGCTCGATCAGCGCATAACGGTCGGTCATGCCGGCGATGTAGTCGGCAATGCGGCGGGCACGACCGCTCTCGCCGGCAAAGCCGATGCCTTCTGCCCATTCCGCCGGCAGATCGGCGGGCGTCGCGATGAAATGCGCGAACAGGTCGCGCACCACGCGTTCGGCATCTTTCATGATCGCATCGACGCGGGCATGCCGGTACATGCGCGGATAGAGAAAGCCCTTGATCGCCGCGTCGGCCGCAGCCATCGTTGGCGAGAACGCCGCCAGCGGCGCGGCTGCATGGCGCACATCGGCGGCCGATCCGGGCTTGAGTTCGTCGGCGCGCCGTCCGGTCTCGGCGATCACATCCTCGATCATGCGCGTGATCAGGCGGCGGCCGGTCTCATGCACGCGCCGCGCGGCGTCGAGACCGGGCCGCGTCCGGTCGATCTCGGCGACGATGTCGCCGATGATCGGCACCGCAGCGATATCCTCGAGCGAGAACAGGTCCGCGCGCAGACCGTCATCGATGTCATGGGCGTCATAGGCGATGTCGTCGGACACCGCGGCGATCTGCGCTTCGGCGCTCGGCTGCGACCACAGTTCCAGGTCCTGCACGTGCGAGTAAGCCAGGATCGCCGCCGGCACGCCGCGCGCGGCATAGCGGCCGACAGCCTTGTCATCGCGGCCGGTCAGCGGGCCGTTGTGCTTGACCAAGCCCTCCAGCGTCTCCCAGGTCAGATTGAGGCCGTCAAAGCCGGCATAGCGCCGCTCCAGATCGGTGACGATCCGCAGCGCCTGGGCATTGTGGTCGAAGCCCCCGAACCGCCCCAGCGCGGCGTCCAGCGCCCGCTCGCCGGCATGCCCAAACGGCGTGTGGCCGAGATCGTGGGCGAGCGCCAAAGCCTCGGCCAGATCCTCGTCCAGCCCCAGCGCGCGGGCCAGCGACCGGGCAATCTGGACCACTTCCAGCGTATGGGTCAGCCGCGTCCGGTAGTGGTCGCCTTCGTGATAGACGAACACCTGGGTCTTGTGCGCCAGCCGCCGGAACGCGGCCGAATGGATGATGCGGTCGCAGTCGCGGCGGAACGGGTTGCGGGTCGGGCTTTCCGGCTCAGCGCAGCGCCGGCCCCGGGTCTGGCCCGGATCTGCGGCGTAAACCGCCCGTTCGCGCCCGGTTTCGATCGCCATTCAAGTCCCATCTGGCCGCATTGACCTTGCCCGCCGGCGCACTTAACTATCGGACAAGCCCGATGCCAAGTGCATTGCGGCCGAGGATGGCCCGAATGACCGAAAGCGTCACTGTCAGCGACCGCGCCGTGCGCCGGATCGGCGAGATTCTCAAAGGCGAGCCCGACGGCACCATGCTGCGCGTCAGCGTCGAGGGCGGCGGCTGCTCCGGCTTCCAGTACAAATTCGACATGGACAAGGCCAAGGGCTCAGACGACATCGTCATCGCCCGCGACGGCGCCGTGGTGCTGATCGACCCGGTCTCGGTGAACTACATGGCCGGCTCCGAGATCGACTTCGTCGAGGACCTGATCGGCGCTTCGTTCAAGATCAAGAACCCGAAGGCCACCGCCTCCTGCGGCTGCGGCACCAGTTTCACGCTGTAACTCCCCGTCGGGCCGGCCGTCGCGTCATGCACAGGGCAAACGCCCGGCGGTGCACATTCGGGCGCGTGTCTGGTAAATACGCCGGCCAAGTCCCCGGAAACCGCCCGCATGCGCATCGCCACCTGGAACGTCAATTCCGTCCGCCAGCGCATGGACAGCCTGGTCGCCTGGCTCGCCGAGCGGCAGCCCGACATTGTCTGCCTGCAGGAAATCAAATGCGTCGATGACGCCTTTCCGCGCGAGCCGCTGGAGGCGCTCGGCTACAATGTGGCGGTGCACGGGCAGAAAGGCTTCAACGGCGTGGCGCTGCTGTCGAAGCTGCCGTTCGACGAGGTGGCGCCCGGCCTGATCGGCGACGAGAGCGATGTGCAGGCCCGTTTTCTCGAAGCGCTGGTGTCGACGCCCACAGGCGTGGTCCGCGTGGTCAGCCTCTATTTGCCGAACGGCAACGGCGGTCCGGACAAATATGCCTATAAACTCAAATGGATGGACCGGCTTATTGCATTCTCACGCGAACGGCTGAAGCTGGAGGAGCCGTTCGTACTGGCCGGCGACTACAATGTTATCCCGACGCCGGCCGATGCCCGGCATCCGGAGAAATGGGTCAACGACGCGCTGTTCCTGCCGCCGACCCGGGAGCGCTTCCGCACCCTGCTCAATCTCGGCTTCACCGACGCCACCCGCGCCGGCAGTGACGCCGCCGACCTCTACACCTTCTGGGACTACCAGGCCGGCTCCTGGCAGAAAAACGACGGCATTCGCATCGACCACCTCCTGCTGTCGCCGCAGGCGGCCGACCGGCTGACCGGCAGCGGCATCGACAAACACGTCCGCGCCTGGGACAAGCCGTCCGACCATGTCCCGGTGTGGATCGATCTGGCGATCGAGGGACGATAGCCCGCATCGCGCGCCGTGATTAATCATCACCGCACCGCACAGCTCCTGCGACCACGGCCTTGCTGGAATTCTGAAAGGATTCTGATACGTTGGCGGACGGGCAGTTAGTGCCGATCCCCATTCGATATTCGCTGCCTCATCACTCGGTTCTGGAAATCGCGGGTGCACGGTGTTTCGCTTTGCCGGCTTTGAACTCGATCTGCGGCGCGCGGAGTTGCGCGGGCCGGATGGCGGGGTCGTCAAGCTGCGGCCGAAAACCTTCGAGATGCTGCGGCTGTTCGCCGCCAATGCCGGACGGGTGGTCAGCAAACAGGAACTGATGCAGGCGGTCTGGCCGAATGTCTATGTCGGCGAAGACAGCCTGTTTCAGTGCATCCGCGAGATCCGCACCGCACTGGGCGATGACAAGCGGCAACTGCTCAAGGTCATCTCCGGCCGCGGCTACCTGTTCGACGCCGAGGTGACCACCGAGCAGGACAGCGCCGCCGCGCCCGTGGACGAACCATCCTCCGAGACGGCCGCCCCCACCCCTCCGATCCCGGCGACGTATCGAATGCCGTTCGGTTTGCGCGCGCCGGCGGCGCTCGCCATCGTCGCCGTCCTCGGCACGATCGTCGGACTGGCGTTCGCCTCGCCCATCTTCGGCCCAGGCCTTGCCGTCAAGCGCGCTCCCACCGTCGTCGTCATGCCATTCACCGACGCCAGCGGCGATCAGCACGGCGCCGGCATGGCCGCCGGCGTCACCGATGGCCTGATCGAAGGTCTCGCCAGGATCGCTAACATCAGAGTGGTCACGCGGCCGCTGTCGGCAAATTCGACACAGACCGCGGCGACACGCCCCGATGGCGCCGACTTCGTCGTCCAGGGCGAACTCGGCAAATCGGGGACGTCGTGGACGCTGCAGGCGCGGCTGATCCGGCCCGATGGCGAGGTCGCGCAGGCGGTATCGCATACGGTCAATCCGCGGGATATGGACGCGCCGTTGCAGAGGTCGCGGCTGGTGGCCGGCGTCGGTCATCCGATGGCGGTTCGCCTCAATGCGATCCTCGAGTCCGGTGCGCGTCCGCCCGCGAACGGCACCAATGCGTCGCTGAGCGGCGCCAAGGCCGCCATCGAGCAGGCGACCGCCTCAATCAACCAGACCACGCGCGAGCGCTTTGCCGCCTCGCAGACGATGCTGGAGCAGGCGCTGGCGGCCGAGCCCGACAGCATCGATATCGCGGTCGCGCTGGCCGCGCTCAAGCTGCGCGGCATTCAGATGGTCTGGTACAGCCCGGAGGACAGTGCGAAGGCCGAGAGCACGGCCAAGGCGGCGCTGGAGCGCGCCCTGAAGGCGAGACCCAATCACATCCCGGTGCTGGAGGCCTATTGCCGCTTCCTGAATGCCACCAATCATTTCATCGAAAGCCTGGTGGCCTGCGCGCGGACGCTAAGCTTCGATCCATGGAACGGGCTGGCGCTCTACCACATCGGCCTGGCCAAAATTCAATTGGGACGCTTCGAGGAGGCGCTCGAAACCTTCAAGGAAGCCGACCGCTACGACACCCCGCAGGTGTCGCGCTGGACCTGGCTGCTCGGCGCCGGCTGGGCCAACCTGATGCTCAAACGCGGCGCGGATGCGGTGCCATGGATCGAGCGCTCGATCGCCATCACGCCGGCCACCGGGCGCAGCCACTATCTGCTGGCCGCGGCCTATCAACTGTCCGGCCGGCCCGACGAAGCCAAAGCGGCCATGGCCAAAGGCAACGCGCTGCGTCCCGGCACCAACGCAGTGAACATCCGGACACCGACGAAAAATGTCAGTCCGGTGGCTCTTGCCGTCGGTGAGGAAATTGTCCGGACGCTGGTGGCGATCGGGTTGCCGGAACGCTGACCGGGTAAACAGGCGTCGGCATTGCCTGCGCTAGTCGCGCCGGGTCTGCAGCCAGCGCTTGAGATAAACCAGCGCCACCGCGCGTTCGTCTTCGGTCGATTGCTGATAGGCGCTGTCATACAGCTTGTTGATCCAGGCCTGATCGGGCCGCGCGCTGTCCTTGGCCAGCGTCAGCCACATCAGCCCGCGCGCCGCCTGGCGCGGCACGTGCTCGCCGGCAAACAGCATGGCGCCGAGCATCGCCTGCGCCTGGCTCTGGCCTTTTTGCGCCGACAGGCCGAACCAGCGCGCCGCGGTGCGCGGATCCTGCGGCGCACCGTTGCCGTCAAGGTAAAGCCGGGCGAGGAAATACTGCGCGTCGGGATCGCGGAAATAGGAGGCCGCATAGGCGAACATCTCGCGGGCGCGGCGCGGATCGGGCCGCACGCTGGTCTGCGGGATGCCTTCGAGATAATAGTGACCGAGCGCCACGAAGGCGTTGGCGACAAAGCGCGACTGCGCGGTGTTCGGATTGTCGTCGGCGTGGCTGTCGGCGATGCGGCGGAAATATTCAAACGCCTTGAGGTCGTCGCGCTTGACGCCCTCGCCTTCCGCATACATGCGGCCCAGTTTCCATTGCGCCAGTGGATGGCCGGCTTCGGCCGCGTATTCGAGCGAGTTCACCGCCTTGGCGGAGTCGCCGGCCTTGAGCCAGTTGGCGCCGGAGCGAAATGCCTCCATCGCCGTCATGGGCGGGGCCGCCGCCAGGACGTCGCTGGATTTAGTGCCGTCGAGCGCGAGCGCCGGCGCGGCCATCAGGCCGGCGCCGAACACCACCGCACAGAACAGGGACTCAAATGTCCGCATAACACTCTTTCTCGGCCGCCCCGCCGGGATGGGTGACCGCGCCATTGACGGCCGGACCCACCTGCTGGGCGTACTTCCATAAATAACCCGAGGTCGCATCGCTCTCGCGCGGCTTCCACGTCTTCTTGCGGGCCGCCAGTTCGGCGTCCGTCAGCTTGACGTTGAGCGTGCCGGCTTCGGCGTCGATCTCGATGATGTCGCCGTCCTGGATCAGGCCGATCGGGCCGCCGAACGCCGCTTCCGGGCCGACATGGCCGATGCAGAAGCCGCGCGTCGCACCGGAGAACCGACCATCGGTGATCAGCGCCACCTTCTCGCCCTGGCCCTGGCCGTACAGCGCCGCGGTGGTCGAGAGCATCTCGCGCATGCCGGGGCCGCCGCGCGGTCCCTCGTAGCGGATCACCAGCACTTCGCCGGCTTTATAGGTGCGCTTTTTGACGGCCTCGAAGCAGGCTTCCTCGCCGTCGAAGCAGCGCGCCGGGCCGGTGAACTTCAGCGTGTGCATGCCGGCGACCTTAACAATGGCGCCTTCCGGCGCGAGGTTGCCCTTCAGCCCGACCACACCGCCGGTCGCCAGCAGCGGCTTGTCGGCCGCCCGCACCACGTCCTGGTCCGGATTCCATTTCACGCTCTTGAGGTTCTCGGCGATCGTGCGCCCGGTCACGGTCATGCAGTCGCCGTGCAGGTAGCCGTGGTCGAGCAGCGTTTTCATCAGATTTGGCACGCCGCCAGCTTCGAACATGTCCTTGGCGACATAACGGCCGCCCGGTTTCAAATCCGCGATATACGGTGTCTTTTTGAAGATTTCGGCGACGTCGAACAGCGTGAAGTCGATACCGCATTCATGCGCGATGGCCGGCAGGTGCAGCGCAGCATTGGTGGAACCGCCGGTAGCGGCGACCACGGCAGCAGCGTTTTCCAGCGCCTTGCGGGTGACGATGTCGCGCGGCCGGATATTCTTGACGATCAGATCCATGATCATCTCGCCCGCCAGCGTGCAGAACTTGTCGCGCATTTCATACGGCGCCGGCGCACCGGCCGAATAAGGCAGCGCCAGGCCGATGGCCTCCGACACGGTCGCCATGGTGTTGGCGGTGAACTGGGCGCCGCAGGCGCCGGCCGACGGACAGGCGTTCTCTTCGAGCGTTTGCAGATCCTCGTCCGACATTTCGCCGACCGAGTGCTTGCCGACCGCCTCGTAGACGTCCTGGACGGTGACTTCCTTGCCCTTGAAGGTGCCGGGCAGGATCGAGCCGCCGTAGATGAAGATCGACGGCACATTGAGGCGGACCATCGCCATCATCATGCCGGGCTGCGACTTGTCACAGCCCGCGACGCCGACCAGCGCGTCATAAGCGTGGCCGCGCATGGTCAGTTCGACCGAATCCGCGATCACTTCGCGCGACGGCAGCGAGGCGCGCATGCCGGCATGGCCCATGGCGATGCCGTCGGTCACGGTGATGGTGCAGAACTCGCGCGGCGTACCGCCCATCGAGGCGACGCCTTTTTTCACGGCCTGGGCCTGGCGCATCAGCGCGATATTGCAAGGCGCGGCCTCGTTCCAGCAGGAGGCAACGCCGACGAAGGGGGCGTGAATCTGTTCGGTGGTCAGGCCCATCGCGTAATAGAAGGCGCGATGCGGCGCCCGTTCCGGCCCCTCGGTGGCATGCCGGCTCGGAAGTTTGGCTTTCAGATTTGATGTTTTCGCGTCCATAACCTTGGTCTACGCCCCCTGCCCCTGTGACTGCCGCCGGACTGCCCGGACGGCATTTTCCGAAGGGCTTTCCGGTCAACAACCGGAAGTCCCGCAACGGTTTATCGCCGCCGCCGGACCGCCCTCGATTTCATGGAAGGGTATGGCCAAATCGCGGCGCGGCGGGGATCATGGCGCGGCAAACTTTAAATGTTCCTAAGGTGTGGCAAGCGGGACACATCTTGCGACCCTGTCAAAAACGGGCTGGCGCCAGCGGCCCCGCTTCGCCATGCATGATGCAAAGCAACACGAAAGCCGCCGATGCCGCCTCGCCTGCGCCGCGCCTTCTTCGACCGCTCGGTCCATGAAGTCGCGCCCGACCTGATCGGCGCGACGCTGATGGTCGGCGGCGCCGGCGGCATCATCGTCGAGGTCGAGGCCTATCACCACACCGACCCGGCCGCGCACAGCTACCGCGGCCAGACCGAGCGCAATGCGGTGATGTTCGGCCCGCCCGGCATGGCCTACGTCTACCGTTCCTACGGCATCCACTGGTGCCTGAATTTCGTCTGCGAGGCGGCAGGCTCGGCCAGCGCCGTGCTGATCCGGGCGCTGGAGCCGGTCGAGGGCCTGGCGGCAATGCGGCGGCGGCGCGGCCTCGATGACCCGCGGGCACTCTGCTCGGGCCCCGGCAAACTGTGCGCGGCGCTGGGGGTCACGATCCGGCACAACGGCCTGCCGCTCGACCGCGCTCCGTTTGAGCTGCGGGCCCGCGCCGCTGAGCCGGAGATCGTGGCCGGGCCGCGCATCGGCATCACCAAGGCGGTCGATGAACCGTGGCGCTATGGGCTGAAAGGGTCGCGGTTTTTGAGCAAGTGGTTCCCAGCGAGTAAACTGACGACTTGACCGAACTACTGTTTAACAGTACATGCCATGTTCGATCAGCAATTCGAGTGGGATCCGGCAAAGGCCGGCGCCAACGAGACGTTGCACGGCGTCTCTTTCAAGACGGCGCGTGATGTATTCGGGGACCCGTTTGCGCTCGAATGGCACGACAACAGCGAAAACTACGGCGAGGACCGCTATGTTATCATCGGCATGGTGGATGAGCGCCTTCTTCATGTCGCCTACACCATGCGCGGCGACGTCATCCGACTGATCTCAGCCCGCGGGGCCGAACCCAATGAGCGCCGACACGACCACGAAGCCAACGCGTAAGGCGCCGAAGCACGACTGGCGCAAGTTCGACGCCATGACCGATGAACAACGCCGTGCCGCAGCCCTGCGCGACCCCGACGCCCAACCTCTGACGCCGGCCGATTTCAAGCGCATGGTGCGCACACCGCAGGTGAAGGTGATCCGTCGCGCACTGGGCCTGACCCAGGAAGAATTCGCCACGCGCTTTCGCATCCCCCTCGGGACGCTGCGCGACTGGGAGCAAGGCGCGGCCACGCCCGATCAATCCGCGCGCGCCTATCTGACCGTCATTGCGCGCGATCCGGACGCCGTGCGCCGGGCGCTCGCGCCAGCAGAGTAGCCCGCTACGCGCCCTTGAGCGCTTCCAGCGCCGCCGCGATCTTGACCTTGCGGCCTTCGGCCTCGGCGCGCTTTTCCTTCTCGCCCTCGATGATCTCTTCCGGCGCGTTGGCGACGAATTTCTCGTTCTTCAGCTTGGCGTCGACGCGGGCGATGTCGGCCTCGGCCTTGGTCAGTTCCTTGGCCAGCCGCGACCGCTCGGCGGCGATATCGATGACGCCGACCAGCGGCAGCGCCGCCACCTCGCCGCGCACCACCAACTGAACCGAACCGGCCGGCGCCGCGTCGGCCGAGGAGATTTCCGACACCCGCGCCAGCCGCTTGATGAATTCGGCCCAGCGCTGCGCCCGCGCCTGCGTTTCCGGCGACACACCGGCCAGCACCACCGGGATGGCGACGGCGACGTTCATCTCGGAGCGGATCGAGCGCACCGCGGTGATCAGGTCGATAACCCAGCCGATCTCGGCTTCGGCGGCATCGTCGGCGAGGCCGTCGAGCACCGGCCAGTCGCTGAGCGCGAGCAGGTTCGACCGCTTCGGCCCCTGCTCGGCCGTCACCGCCCACAGCTCCTCGGTGATGAAGGGCATGAACGGATGCAGCAGCTTGAGGATTTCATCGAGCGCCCAGGCGGCCATGGCCCGCGTCTCGTCCTTGGCGGCGCCGTCGGGCCCGGTCAGCAGCGGCTTCGACAGTTCGACATACCAGTCGCAGTAGACGTTCCACACGAAGCGGTAGGCGCTGCCGGCGGCCTCGCTGAAGGCATAGGTCTCGAGCGCCCGGGTGATCTCGGCCGCGGCCCTGGCGGTTTCGTGCGCGATCCAGCGGTTGAGCGGCTCATTCGCCGACTTCGGATCGAAGCCCTCGACCCGCGCGGCGCCGTTGAATTCGACGAAGCGCGCCGCGTTCCAGAGCTTGGTGGCGAAGTTGCGGTTGTTCTCGACGTCCTGCGGCCCGAGCCGGATGTCGTGGCTCGGCGCGACGTTGCGCATCAGCGTGAAGCGCAGCGCATCGGCGCCGAACTCGTCGATGACGCCGAGCGGATCGACCACGTTGCCCTTGGACTTCGACATCTTGGCGCCGGAGGCATCGCGCACCAGCCGGTGGATGTAGATGTCGTGGAACGGAATCTCCTGCTTGAAGTGCAGGCCCATCATCATCATGCGGGCGACCCAGAAGAAGATGATGTCGAAGCCGGTGACCAGCACCGAGGTCGGATAGAAGCGCTTGACCTCGGCCGTTTCCGCCGGCCAGCCGAGCGTCGAGAAGGGCCACAGTGCCGACGAGAACCAGGTGTCGAGCACGTCCTCGTCACGCCAAATGCCAATAACGCTCTCCTGTTGCCATTTCGTTAGACCTTCGCCGGCGCTACCGACGACTGCCACTTGCGAATTCGGATACTTCTTTTGCACCTCAGCAATCGCAGCCGCTTCGGATTCAGCAACAACAAAATCATGCTGGGACTGATCAAACGTCCCACCCCGATGTGGAGCATTCAAGGCTGTTAGATCGACGACAAGTTGATCTTTCTCCGCGTTTTTTAAGAAATACCATGCGGGGATCTGATGACCCCACCACAGCTGGCGCGAGATGCACCACGGCTGGATGTTTTCCATCCAGTTGAAATAGGTCGTTTCCCAGTTCTTCGGCACGAACTTCGTGCTGCCGTCGCGCACCGCGGCGATCGCCGGCTTCGCCAGTTCGGCAGCGTTGACGTACCACTGCTCGGTCAAATAGGGCTCGATGACGACGTTGGAGCGGTCGCCATGCGGCACCGCGTTGGTGACGGTCTCGATCTTGTCGAGCAGACCGAGCGCATCGAGATCGGCGACAATGCGCTTGCGCGCCTCGTAGCGGTCGAGCCCCCGATACTGCGGCGGGCAGTTCTCGTTCATCTTGGCTTCGGGCGTGAACAGATTGATCAAGCCGCCGTTGAGCTGCTTCTTGAAATAGTCCTTGTCGCGGTGCCGCGACCAGACCTCGAAGTCGTTGAAGTCATGCGCCGCGGTGATCTTGACTGCGCCGGAGCCCTTTTCCGGATCGGGATATTCATCGGCGATGATCGGGATCAGGCGCTCGGCCAGTGGCAGCCGCACCAGTTTGCCGACCAGATGCTTGTAGCGTTCGTCATCGGGATGCACGGCGACGGCGCCGTCGCCCAGCATCGTCTCGGGCCGCGTGGTGGCGACGGAGATGAAGGTCGAGGGATCTTCCGCATTAAAGGCAACGCCATCGAGCGGATAGCGGAAGTGCCACATCTGCCCTTTGGCCTCGACCTGAAGAACCTCCAGATCGGAAATCGCCGTCAGCAGCTTGGGGTCCCAGTTGACCAGCCGCTTGTCCTTGTAGATCAGCCCTTCCTTGTAGAGCTGCACGAACACCTTGATGACGGCCTCGGACAGGCCTTCGTCCATGGTGAAGCGTTCGCGCGACCAGTCGCATGACGCGCCCAGCCGCTTGAGCTGGTTGTAGATGGTGCCGCCACTCTCGGCCTTCCATTCCCAGACTCGCTTGAGGAACGCCTCGCGCCCCATCTCCCGGCGTCCCGGCAGCTGCTGTTCCATCAACTGCCGCTCGACCACCATCTGGGTGGCGATGCCGGCATGATCGGTGCCCGGCTGCCACAGCACATCCTTGCCGCGCATGCGCTCGAACCGGCACAGCACGTCCTGCAGCGTGTTGTTCAGCGCATGGCCCATATGCAGCGAGCCGGTGACGTTGGGCGGCGGAATGACGATAGAATAGGCCTCGGCCTGCGCGCGCTCGGGCCGGCCGGCCGTAAAGGCGCCCGCCTGTTCCCAGGTCCGGTAGATGCGGCCCTCGACTTCCGCGGGCTGATAGGTCTTGTCGATCATGGTGTTTTGTCTTGTCCGAGTGGCGGGGTAGAAAGCCCACCACGCCACCGAGAGTCAAATCTTGCCGACAAATCCCGCCAAACCGACTGGCAGCGCCACCAGCGCCATTACGCTGCTGGCGCTCGCCTCCTTCGCCGCCCAGGCGATGGTGCGCTCGACCGATTCCCTGCTGCCGCAGATTGCGGTCGACCTGTCGACCACCGTCGGCGCCGCCTCGATCGTGGTCACCGTCTATCTGCTGGCGCACGGCTCGGTGCAACTGTTCATGGGGCCGATCGGCGACCGCTTCGGCAAGTTCAGCTGCGTCGCCATCGCCACCGGTTTTTCCGCGCTGGCGGTCTTTGCCTGCGGGCTCGCCTGGTCGCTGCCGGTGCTGGTGGCGGCCCGGCTGGCCAGCGGTCTGGCCACCGGCTGGATCGTGCCCTTCGCGCTGGCCTTTGTCGGCGACGTCATCCCCTATGAGCGGCGCCAGCAGGTGATCGGCAGTTTCCTCTCGGGGCAGATTCTCGGCCAGTTGTTCGGCCAGGCCGCTGGCGGCGTGCTCGGCGACCTGTTCGGCTGGCGCAATGTGTTCTTCATCCTGGCCGGCCTGCTCGCGGTCGCCACCATCGGCCTGTTCATCGAGCTGTGGCGCAACCCGCTGACGCACGCCCGCAACGCGCCGCCACGCACCTCGCGCGGCTACGCCGCCGACTATTCCGCGGTGCTGCGGTCGCGCTGGGCGCGTACCATGATCCTGATGGCCTTCATCGAAAGCGCGGCGATGTTCGGCGCCTTCACCTATGTCGGCGCCGACCTGCATTTGCGGTTCGGTATCAGCTTCACGCTGGTCGGGCTGTTCGTCGGCACCTTTGCCATCGGCGGGCTGATCTACAGCCTGTCGGTGCGCATGCTGGTGACCCGGTTCGGACCGGTCGGGCTGGCCGCCCTGGGCGGCATGATGCTGGCGGTGGCCTATGTGTTGCTGGCGTTTGGGCCGACCGTCTATGTCGCGCCGCTGGCCATCACCGCGATCGGTCTGGGCTTCTACATGTTGCACAACACGCTGCAGACCAACGCTACGCAGATGACGCCGGAGGCGCGCGGCACCGCGCTCGGCCTGTTCTCGGCGGCGTTGTATTTCGGTCAGACCATCGGCGTCGCCGTGAACGGTCTGATCTTCGACCGCTTCACCGCGGTGCCGGTGTTTCTCGGCGCGGCGGCGATCCTGCTGGCGCTGGGTCTGTGGTTTTCGCGCGAATTGAAGGCGCGCGCGGCGTAAGCCGCCTACGGCCGGCCGCGCGACACGCGTTCAATCTCGGCGCGGACGATGCGCTCGACCAGGCCTGGCAGGTTGTCGTCCAGCCAGGACTTGAGCATCGGCCGCAGCATTTCCTTGACCAGATCCTCAAGCGTGCGGGCATTGTTGCCAAGCACGGTATGCGCCAGCGAATTGAAGGCGCTGTCGACCGCGGTCATGGTGGCCGACGAAATCAGGCCGTGATCGGGAATGGCGCTGTGCGCCGGCGGCCGGCGCTGTTCCGGGGCGGCCATGCGCGTTTCCGCCGCCGGCGGCGGCATCTGGTCCATCGACCGGTCGGCGAACACCACGTCCGAGGCGCCATCGATGGTGCGGAAATCCGGCGACGGCGCCTGAGCGGCCATCGCCTCGGTCAGATCGAGGACGTCCGGCGCGGCCGGCGGCGGCGGCGCCACCGCTTCAACCGGCTTCGGCGGCGGCACAGGAGCCGGCGCCGGTTTGGCGGCAGCGTTTGGCGCGGAGTCGAAATCGGCCAGCATGGCGTCGACATCCTCCTGCTTGTTGGCGGCGACCGGCACCGGACGCGGCACAGGTGCCGGCATGGGCGGCGGCGCGGCAACCGGACGGCTGGCGACGGTGGGCGCCGGCGGCTTCGCAGCGGGCGCCTCGGCCGATTTGCCCTTGCCGGAGTCGTCGTCGGCGATGATACGCCGGATGGAGGCCAGGATTTCCTCCATCGAAGGCTCTTGGGCCTTTGCGGTCTGGCTCATGGCACAACTTCCTGACGCATGGGGTCCCGAATCATCTTCGCTGGCGCAAACGTCCTCACATGCCGCACGCCCCCTGGAACCGCGCACGGGCAAAACGAATCGTCACCGCACTATTTATACGCCAGCGGGATGCACCGATGCAGTCGGAAAATGATGAAACCGCAATGACCTGTGGACACGTTCGGCCGCGCCGGCGTCAGCGTCCGTCGGGCGTGCGCACGCCGGCCCAGCTGTCACGCACCTGCTCGTAGTGCACCGTGGCGTCGTAGAGCTGCACGCGCAACCCGAGCACCCGCGGCGCCAGCCGGCCGACCGCGGACAGTAGCGAATACGACGCCACCACCCGGTCGCGCTGTGCGGTGACCATCGACACCTGGCCGTTCAGGAGATCCTGCTGGGCGTTGAGCACGTCGAGCGTGGTGCGCTGGCCGACGCGGGCTTCCTCGGTAACCCCCTTGAGCGCCAGGTCGGAGGCGCGCACCTGCGCCTGCGTCGCCTGGATCTGGCCTTTGGCCGCTTCGAGCTGGCCCCATGCCGCCACCACTCCCTGGCGAACGGTTTCACGCGCGGTATCGAGTTCGATGCGGCGCTGTCCGAGCGTTTCCTTGGCCTGCCGGATCAGGGAATATTCCGCGCCGCCCTGGTAGATGGGCACGCTCAGGGTGCCGAGCACCGAACCGGAATAGCTCTCCGCCAGATTGAGGTTGGACGGGCTGTTGTAATTCTTCTGGAAGCTTCCCTGCACCGACAGCGTCGGATACAGCGCGCCTTCCGCCACCTTCACCTGCATCTGCGCGATGTCGACATTGTACTGCGCGGCCGTGACCTGGGGATGGTTGGCGATGGCGACGGCCACCGCTTCCGCCAGCGTGCGCGGCGAGAAGCGGTCGACCGGCGTGCCGGAGGTGAGCTGGCCCGGCTCGCTGCCGATGATCTGGCGATAGGTCGCCGCCGACGCCTTGGCCGTGGCTTCGGCGCTCAGCACGGCCGAACGGCCGGCCGCCAGCCGGGATTCGCCCTGCGACACGTCGGTGACCGTCACCTCGCCGACGTTGAACTTGTCGCGGGTGTAACGCAGCGTCTCTTCAAGGACCTCGACGTTGCGGCGCTGGACGTTGAGCAGCGCGCGGTCGCGCAGCACATTCATGTAGGCACTGGCGGCGTTGAACAGCGCGGTCTGCTCGCTCTGGCGCAGCACTTCGCGCGCCGACAAGACCTGCGCCTCGGCCTGGCGGGTGCGGTTGGACGTCTGGAAACCGTTGAACAGCGTCTGCGTCGCGGTAACGCCGGTCGCAAAACTCGTGTTGTAGCCGCTCTGGGTCAGAGTGTTCGACGGCGCCGTGGTGGTCCGCGTTGTGGTCGACAACGAGGCCTGGCCGCCGGAGGCGGTAATCGCCACCCGTGGCCGGTAACCCGACAAGGCCTGCGGCACGTTTTCATCGATGGCGCGCACCGCGGCGCGCTGCGCATTGAGCGTCGGGTTGCTTTGGTAAGCCTGCGCCAGCGCCGATTCCAGCGTTTCGCCGTGCGCCTGAACAACCGCCAGCGGGATCGCCGCGCATGCGATCGCCCCGACTGCAAACCGGCCGAGCCAACCTCTGCTATCACCACGCGACATTCTGAACCCTAACGCCACCCACAACATCACCGGACGGCGCAGTCCGGTAACCGCGCCGCAAACAACCGGCCGGGAACCATAGGCGCACTGCCGGCGTGTTAAAACCCCCTCGCCGTTGCTCGCCCACAGAATGCGAGCCGTTGAGGATTTTGCGCCACGTCCGCGATTAAAGTGGGATTCTAGAAGGCAAAAGCCGGCGGCTTGACGAAACCCGGCAAAACCGCCGCGGCGGCATCGAATATCGGGCGGCCGCCAATGTCGTCGCCGCTGCGGCGATAGAGCGTCGCCTTGGCGCCGGGTCCCGCGCCGAGCACGCACACCAGCCGTCCGCCGTCGGTAAGCTGGCTGCGGAAGCTGCGTGGTTCCACCTCGGTGGCGCCCTCGATCAGGATCACGTCATAAGGCCCCAGCGCCGGCCAGCCCGCCGTCAGCGGGCCCGACACCACGCTGACATTCGGCAGCGGCGCCAGCGCCTCGCGCGCGGCTGCCGCCAGACCCGCCTCCTCCTCGAGCGCCACCACCTCGCCGGCGAGCCCCGCCACCACGGCGGCGGCGTAGCCATAGGCGCAACCGATGCAGAGAACCCGGTCAGCCGGGCCGATTTCGGCCGCCTGGAGCAATTTCGCCAGCACCATCGGCTTGAGCAGGCGCCGCGCGCTCCCCGGCCCCTCACCGGCCGGCAAATCGAGGTCGAGGTAAGCCAGCGGCCTGGAACCCGGCGGCACGTAGCGCTCGCGTGGAACCGCAAGCAGCGCCGCAAGCAGCGCCTGATCGGTGACATCGGCGGTGCGGACCTGGCCATCCACCATATTGCGGCGAGCGGCGGCAAAGTCGGTCATCACGGGCCTCTGAATAAAAGTGGCAAATGGGTCGGAGGTGCGGCTTTTTGTGCGGCACGGCCGGGCAAAACGCAAGAGAACCAGCGTGTTGTCGGCTGGCTTTCCCTCCTATATAGGCTAGACCTTCGGGCGGCGCGCCCGGCCTTCCGCGGCCGGGCGCGCCGTTTAACGGCCACGTGGCGGAGTGGTTACGCAGAGGACTGCAAATCCTTGCACCCCGGTTCGATTCCGGGCGTGGCCTCCACTCACAACTGCCGGTCATTCGCGCTTTGCAAAGCAGTTCGGCTTTGTTATAGGCGCGATGCCGGAATACCGGCCTGTTCCCTGGTAGCTCAGCGGTAGAGCGTTCGACTGTTAATCGAAATGTCGCTGGTTCGACCCCAGCCCAGGGAGCCATTCAATTTCAATGGCTTAAATGAAGCAGCGGGCCGGGCATGCGCAGCCGCGGCGCGTCCGCCTAGCTGGCAATGCCGAGCCCGCGGCGGCGGCCGGCCGCCGGCCCGCCGATCAGTTCGGCGTAGTGGCCGATGCCGAACGGCCGGCCGGTCAAATAGCCCTGAATTTCATCGCAGCCTTCGCGCACCAGGAGCGCCCGTTGCGCGGCGGTCTCGACGCCTTCCGCAAGAATCGGAATCTTGAGGCTATGGCCGAGCCCGATCACCGCGCGCACGATCGCCATCGAGTGATGGTTGCGCTCGAGATCGGAAACGAACGCGCGATCGATCTTGATCCTGTCGAAGGCAAACGAGTGCAAATACGACAGCGAGGAATAACCCTTGCCGAAGTCGTCCAGCGCAATCTGCACGCCAAGCGCCTTGAGCTGACGCAGGATCGATACCGCGCGTGAAAAGTCGTTGATCAGCACGCCTTCGGTGATTTCGAGGACCAGACGCCCCGGCGCCAGACCGGTTTCAAGCAGGATCGAGTGCACCAGGCTCGGCAGATCGCCGTGATGAAACTGAACGGGTGACACATTGACCGCGATCGTCAGCGGCCGCGACCAGGACGCCGCTTCGCGGCAGGCCTCCCGCAATGCCCATTCGCCCAACGGAATGATCAAACGGTATTCCTCGGCGATCGGGATAAACGTGCCCGGTGGCACCATGCCGCGTGTCGAACATTGCCATCGGGCCAGCGCTTCGAAGCCGACCGGCTCCCCCGTTAATCGGAATTGCGGCTGGTAGTGCAGTGTCAGTTCGTTGCGGTCGATCGCCTGCCGCAGATCGCGCTGCAGATCATGACGCTCTTGCCGCAGCACGGCCATCTCAGGCTGAAAGAACAGCACCGATGCGCCCGGCTCCGCTTTGGCCCGGTACAGCGCGGCATCGGCGTTGGCCATCAGCGTCTTGGCGTCGGTGCCGTCGTCCGGGTAAACAGCGCCGCCGATGCCCAGCCCAACCTGAATGCGCTTGCCGTCGATCAGGAAGCCATCGAAAAAGGCTTCGAGAAGACGATCGGCAATCGTCGCGGCGGCGGCCGGCTGCTCGCCGTCGGTGACGATCAGCACGAATTCGTCGCCGCCGATGCGGGCAATGAAGGCGCCACCGGCGGCGGCCTGCAGACAGCGCGCGCCTTCCTGCAACAGCGCGTCGCCGGCGGCATGACCGTAGACGTCATTGGCCTCCTTGAAGCGGTCGAGGTCGATGCTCAGAAGCGTGAACCTGTCGCCCTGCGCTGCGGCCTTCTCGAGCGTGGCGGCAAAACACGCATTGAAGGCCGCCCGGTTCGGCAGTCCGGTCAGCGCGTCATGGTGGGCCAGATGCGCGATACGGCCTTCGACGCGCCGCATTTCGGTGACGTCTTCCAGCACTGTGAGCAGATATTGCGCCTTGCCGGTATCGTCGCGAATGGCGACCCGCTTGGAGGATACGACGCGCGCGACATTTTTGACCGACACCCAGGGAAATTCGCGGTTCACAAACGGCTCGACCGAAGTCAGCGCATCGGCATCGGCGGCGACAATCACGTCGGCGGCTTCGGCCTGAAACAACTCACGCGCCGATCTGCCAATCAATTCGTCGCGCGAAAGTCCTGCCAGGTTTTCATAGGCCTTGTTGACGAGCATGAGCTGCCAGCCGGACGCGTCATGGGTGAAATCCCGCGGCGCCTTCACCGAGATCGACAGAGGAATATGTTCGATGACGGTATCAAGGAAGACCTTGGTGCGCGCCTCCTCCTGCCGCGACTTCCGGAGCTTCTGGTTAAGGTCGTCGATGGCGGCATGCTGGCGCTGGAGCGACTCAGCCGCAGCGTTCAGCTCCGTCATCAGTTGCCCCAGTTCACCGCCCGGATGAGGCGGCGCAATGCGGGTGCTCAAATCGCCGGCCGCAAGCTTCTGGGCCATGTCGGCGATGCGGCCGACCTGGCGCCGGATGGCCAGTTCTCCCAGCGCCAAAACGCCGCCGAAGAGCAGCAGCGCAATCGCCCCGATGATCGCCAGTTCTTCGTCCAGGCGCCGGTTGGCGGCGGCCACCAGATTTTCCCTCGATACCCCAACCATGACGTAAAGGCCGGCATCGCGTACCGCGGGTGTGGCGGCTGTGGCCCAGAACTTTTTACGGCCGTCTATTCCAGCCACCTCAAATGGGCGGCTTCCGATTTGCTCCGCGGCAGATTTGAACATGTCGGAGTTCGCGATCGAGGCGCCGGCGCGCCATACCGGATCAGGCGGAGCAACCAAAACGGTGCCATCTTTGTCGACCAGCAGAATGGTTATGTCTGACGAAATGCGCTGTCGATGAAGCTCCGTGAACTTTTTCAAATTGAGCGAGGCAAGCAGAACAAATTTCAGTTCGCCCGACGCCGCGCGCGCGGGATATGCGATCTGCAGAACCGATATTCCTGTCAGCCGGCCAAAGGCCGGCTGAAGCGTAACCGCATCCGCGGTCACCAGCGCTTCCTGAAAATATTTGCGATCCGTCAGATCGAGGTCCCGATTGGTCTGGAGCGAATCGCAGACCAGCCGGCCATCGGGAGAGACGGTCAGTATGCCGGTATACTGCGGATACGCTTGGAGCACCTCGGACAAGAACGCAGAGCAACCTGCCCGGTTGAATTTTTCGATATCGCCGGCGCGCGACAGTCCGAAATGCAGTTGGGCCGTTCCCTGGATCTTTTCATCCAGATCCTGGGCGATATTGCCGGCCTGGACCGCCAGTGCGGTCAGCGCCGCATCAATTTCGGCGGCGCGGTTCTGGGAAAAGCGAACGCCGAGGAGGATCGCGGGCACCAATGTCGCCAACGCGACCAGCAACAATAGGCGAGCACGCAAACTCATCGAACGGACATCCAAATGTTCCACGTGCTGGCGTTGCTGCCGCCGCCGGCCGGCGCATGTGGGTGGTTTGGCTCGACACCAAAATCGACAGACCAACATTGTGGATAGAGATTAAGGGCGCCTCTAGGAACGTGGTTTACGATTGTTGTGGTGGAACATCGAAAATGTCGCCATGGCCCGGCGGCCGTTGTAACGACCCGCGCCGCGGCGCTGGCGGCAGGATGGCGGTTGATGACCGCCGCCGCGGCTGTTAGTTGGACCCGAGGCGGCGGGCGCGTCCCGCCCGCGCTTCGAGGCGTCAAAATGCCGTCCACCAGCCCGCTGACCACCGACCTCTACGAACTCAACATGGTCCAGGCCTATCTGGACCGCGGCGAGGACCGCGATGCTGTGTTCGAGTTTTTCGTCCGCCGCCTGCCGGAGCGGCGCGGTTTCCTGCTGGCGGCGGGATTGGAGGACGCGCTCGGCTTTCTTGAGACCATGCGCTATTCGGACGCCGACATTGCCTGGCTGCGCGGCACCGGCCGCTTCCGCGACAACCTGATCGACTATCTGGCCGGCTTCCGCTTCACCGGCGATGTCCACGCCATTCCGGAAGGCAGCGTCTGCTTTCCCAACGAACCGCTGCTCCGCATCACTGCGCCACTGCCGCAGGCACAACTGGTGGAATCGCGGCTGATCAATATTCTGCATTTCCAGACCATGATCGCGTCCAAGGCGGCGCGCATGGTGCTGGCGGCGCCGGGCAAGATCCTATCGGACTTTGGCTTGCGCACGGCGCACGGCGCCGAGGCCGGGCTGTATTCGGCGCGCGCCAGCTATATCGCCGGCTTTGGCGGCGCCGCCAATGTGCTGGCCGGTCAGCGCTATGGCATTCCCATCGTCGGCACCATGGCGCATTCCTTCATCCAGGTGCACGACGACGAGACGACGGCATTCGAGAATTATGCGCGGGCGCGGCCCGACGGCGTGATCCTGCTGATCGACACCTACGACACCGAAGCGGGCGCGCGCAAAGTGGTGGAACTGGCGCCGCGGCTGAAGGCCGACGGCATCGCCATCCGCGGCGTCCGCATCGACTCCGGCGACCTGATCGCCAGCGCGCGCAAGGTGCGGCGCATTTTCGACGACGGCGGGCTGCGCGATGTCATCATTCTGGTGAGTGGCGGCATCAACGAGGACACGTTGCAGACCATGATGGCGGCGCAAGCGCCGATCGACGGCTTCGGCATCGGCGTCAATCTCGACGCTTCGATCGACGCGCCGTCGCTGGACTGCGCCTACAAGCTGCAAGAGTATGCCGGCACGCCGAAACGCAAACTGTCGGAAGGCAAGACGACCTGGCCGGGCCGCAAGCAGGTCTGGCGCTCCTATGACGCGGACGGCCGCATGGCCGGCGATATCCTGTCGCTGGAAAACGACAGCCATCCCGGCGAGACCCTGGTGGCGCCTGTGATGCGCGGCGGCCAGCGTATTTCGCCGCCCCCGACGCTTCAGCAGATCCGCGAGCGCGCCGCGCGCGATCTGGCGCGGCTGCCGGAGCCGCTGCGGCAGTTGGAGCCGGGTACGGTGTATCCGGTGACGGTGGCGGACAAGTTGCAAACGCTGACGGCGGGGATGGGTACGGCGAGGCTCCGATAATATCTCCGCTCATTCCCGCGCAAGCGGGAATCCAGAGCCGCGGATTCTGAAGTCTATGCTCCCTGGGTCCCCGCTTTCGCGGGGACGAGCGGGTTTAGACCGCCGTCCCTGCCCGGTTCCAGCCGCGCGCGCCTTCGCCATAGACCTCGTGGCCGGTGTCGGTGACGATCACGGTGTCCTCCAGCTTGATGAAGCCGCGGCTTGGGTGCAGCAGCGTGGTCTCGACCGACACCACCATGCCGGCTTCCAGCGGCAGGTCAGCGTAGTCGGCCGGGTACGGCACCGGTCCGTGATTGGTCAGGCGCGGCGCCTCATGGCTTACCATGCCCATGCCATGGGCGAGAAAATCGAGATGATTGTGGTGCTTCGATTGGGCGCGCAGCGGCTCGCCGGCGTCGTAGATCACGTGCCCCGGCGCGCCGGCCTTGATCGCCTTCATCGCCGCGCGCTGGATTGTTTCCAGTTCGGCCAGCAGATCTTCCAGTTCGGCGTCGGGCTCGCCCTGGATCGCCATGCGGCAGATGTCGCCGATATAGCCGTGGTTGTTGCCACCGGAGTCGATCGACATGATCTCGCCGGCGCCCCAGACCTGATCCGACGGCGCGCGGTTGAAGCTGGTGCCGCAGGTGATCAGGCAATATTCGAAGGTGAGCCCGCGGTTGGTCTCCTCGCGGCGCAAGGCTTCGACAATGTCGCTCTTGGTGGCGCCCGGACCGTGATTGGCGATCACCGCCTTCATCGATTCCAGCACGGCTTCCGACGCGACCTTCAGCTTGGCCAGTTCCGCGGCGGATTTCTTCGCCCGCTGTCGTTCCATCACATACAGCGCATCGACCCATTCGGCGTCCGGCAGCGCGGCGCGCAGCACATTGGCGGCGTCAAACGGCAGAAAGCCGAACTCGACCGCGATCTTCTTCGGCTTGAGGCCGGCCTTGGCGATGTAGTCGACCGCCTTCTGCAGCGCGTCGGCCGAGCCCGCCGTGACGGTCTGCGTCTCCGGCACCCAGAGCGGCGCGACCTTGGTCTGGAAGCCTTCCAGCCGGTGGCCGATATAGGCGGCCTTCTCGGGCGCGCCTTTCGGATAGATGAACACCGGCAGATAGCGCGAGATGCCGGTCGCATCCATGTAGTCGAAGAAATTGGCGCGGTGGCCGCCGCTGAGATACTGCGCGTTGTGTTTCGAGGTGGCGATCACCAGATCGATGCCAGCCTCGTCCATCAGCCGGTCGAGACGGTGATGATCGAACGGTATGGCAAGGCCGCTGGTCGGCTGCGCGCTGACATTCATGGATCGCACTCCCGGCTGTCCGGCGTCGTCGCTGCGCCGGTGATCCGGAGTCTAGGACCACAATTCCCGGCTCGCAAGCCGGGCGCCTTCGGCCATCGCCTCCAGTTTCGCCCACATCACGGTGGGGTGGACACGGCGATAGAACGGGCCCTGCGCGAAGCCGCAATCGGTGCCGGCGATGACGTTCTCGCGGCCGACAAGTTTCGCCAGCCGCACGATCCGCTCCGCCACCAGTTCCGGATGCTCGACCACATTGGTGGCGTGGCTGATGACGCCGGGGATCAGAACGCGGCCGTCGAGCCTGGCGTCCTTCCAGACCTTCCACTCGTGCTCGTGGCGCGGGTTGGCGCCTTCGATGACAAAGGCGCCGACCCTGGCCTTGAGGATCACATCGACAATGTCCTTGAGCGGCACATCGCTGACATGCGGCCCCGGCCAGCTGCCCCAGCAGATGTGATAGCGGATGCGGTCGGCCGGCAGGCCGTCGATGGCGTGGTTGAGAATGTCGATCTGCTTTTCCAGCCAGCGCTTGTAATCGGCGAATGTTGCCGGCGGCACCATGCGGTCGTAGGTCACGGCGCTGCGCGCGTCGTCGAGCTGCACCACGAAGCCGGCATCGACGATCATCTTGTATTCGGTGCGCATGGCATCCGCGATCGCCTCCTGCAGCTCCTCGTCGCTCTTGTAGAACTCGTTCTTGCGGTCGGGGATGACGCTGGCCGGCGCCGCCACCGGCATGAAGGCCTCTTCGATCTTCGTACCCTTCAGCGCCGCCTTGAAATTATCGATGTCGGTTTGAAGTTCCGCCTGCCCGGTATAGGCGATCGGTCCGACGCAGATTGCCTCGTTGACGGTGGCGACCGCCTCCTTGGAGTCCAGTTCGGCATAGAACTCGGCGAATTTCGTCCGGTCGGCGCCGCGCTTGAACGGGTTGGCGCTGTCCTGCTTGATCGGCCGGCGCTCGAAGCCGCTCAACCGTTCCAGCGCATATTGCGCCCAACTGATGGATTTGCCGAATTCGCCGTCACTTGGGATATCGACGCCGGCCGCTTCCTGCTGGCGCACCACTTCAGCCACCGAGGCGGTCAGGCAGGCCTGATAGGCCTTGACGTCATAGGGCTTGCCACCCTGCCTGGCGCGCAGGAATTCCTGCAAAGCCTGCGGCCGGATCAGGCTGCCGACATGGGTGGTGAGAATGCGGTCGGTGCTGCGCTTCATGGCCAGATAACCCCACTTTGTGTCGCGGGTAGCCTATGCGTCGGTCGCCGATGAATTGCAATGGTGGGCAAAGGCCCAATGCCAGACCAGACGCGAACGGCCTCGCGCCGCCGCAGGCGTCAAATTTTGACCCACCCCGCCGGCGGCTTCTTGCCCGGGTGCACGGCGCCGCACCCCGGACATTTGCGCGCGGCTTCGTTGCCGTAAAAGGCTTCGTAGATCGGCGGCAGGTCTTTGACGATGTGCTCGATCCTGACCTCGGCGCGGTACACCAGCGCCTGGCATTCGAAGCAGTACCACTCGAAGGCGTCGACATCGTCGCCGGCGTGCCGCTTCGGCTCGACCACCAGCCCGACCGAACCGGCCTGCGGCCGTTGCGGCGAATGGCGCACATGCGGCGGCAGCAGGAACACGTCGCCCTCGCGCACCGGCACGTCGTAGAACCGCCCGTTGTCGACCAGCTTGAGCACCATGTCGCCCTTGAGCTGGTAGAAAAACTCCTCGACCGGATCGTCGTGATAGTCGGTGCGCTCATTGGGCCCGCCGACCACCATCACCGTCATGTCGGCATTTTCGAATACCCGGCGATTGCCGACTGGCGGCTTAAGCAGATGCTGGTTTTCGTCGATCCACTTCTTGAAGTTGAAAGCCTGCAACCGCGGCCGGTCCAGCATATCCCCTACTCCACGTTGAGCTGCCGAATACTAAACTGCCGAAAATCAAGCCGCCGATGAGCGCGCCCGGTCGAGGCGGAGACCGCAGGCGTCGAAGGCCGCCCGCGTCGCCGCCTTTTCCGCCTCGGTGAGTTGCAGCAGCGGCGAGCGCACCGGCCCGCCGTCCTGACCCAGCAATTCCTGCCAGTATTTCGAATGGGCCTGCGGCTTCTCGGCCGGCCGCGTGCGGCGGATCGCCTCGCGGACCGGGTCGAGGCTGTCGCGAATTTTGCGTGCCTTCTCGATCTCGCCGGCAAAAGCCAGATCGGTATACTCGCGCATGCGCCTGTCGAGCCTGGTTTGCATCAGATAAGGCGGCGTCGAGCAGAGGTAGAGCTGCCAGCCGAGTTCAACGATGTTGTCGAACCATTCTTCTTCCGACGCGGTACTGACCAGAATCCTGTCGCCTGCCATTTTGGTCAGTCGCGTATACATTTCGCGCGGAACGGAATACTTGATGGCCACGATGTTCGGCAGGTCGGCGATCCGCGTGCACAGCTCCGGGCTCATTAGATAGCCGGAGTCGGGGTGGCTCCAGAGCGCGATGCCGATGTCGACGCTTTCGCTGATCCGGCGATAATACTCGTACAGCGTTTGATCCTGCGCGTGCAGAAAATGCAGCACCGGCGCGTGCACCACCACATAGTCGGCGCCGATCGCCTGCGCATGGCGGGCAAGATCGATGACGACATCCATGTTCTGGTCCGAACAGGACATGATGGTGCCGGCGCGGCCGCCGATCTCGTCCACCGCAATGTCGAAGACGCGCTTGCGCTCCGGCACGGACATGGAAAAGAACTCGCCCTGCTTGCCGGAGACGAAGACGCCGTCGATCGACAGATCGTCGACCCAGTGCCGCAGATTGCGGCGGAACCCGGCTTCATCGATGGCGAGGTCAGGCGTGAAGGGCTGCAGGGCCGCCGCCCAGATGCCCTTCATATGAAGGCGGGAATAGGCCTTGGCATCGTGTCTGTCGTATTTCATTGCCACCTCTGGGATGGATTTTGCCGTATCGCCGCCTGCATTCCAAGCGCAAGATTCCCGATGCGCGGACCTAGCTTTTTACCACGCCGATCAACTGCTCGAGCTTCACCGGATCGTCGCGCAGTGTCGCGCTCGGCCCGTCATAGACAATGCGGCCGCGGTCCATCACCACCGCCCGCGGCGCGATGTCGAGCGCCAGCCGCGAATTCTGCTCGACCAGCACGATGGCGAGGCCACCGGCCTTGGTCAGCCGTTTGACCGCGCGCGTCAGTTCCTCGACGATCACCGGGGCGAGCCCCTCGGACGGCTCGTCCATCAGCAGCACGGTCGGATTGCCGATCAGCGCCCGGCCGATCGCCAGCATCTGCTGCTCGCCGCCCGACAATTGATTGCCGCGGTTGGCGGCACGCTCCGACAGCCGCGGAAACAGCTCGAACACCGTCTCGACCGTCCACGGCCCTGGCCGCGCCGCCACCTCGAGATTTTCACGCAAGGTCAGCGACGGAAAGATCTCGCGCTCCTGCGGCACATAGCCAAGGCCGTCGACCACTCGCCGGTAGGTGGCGACGTGCGAGATGTCGCGGCCGTGCAGCAGCACGCGGCCGCCGTGCAGATTGGTGTGCCCCATGATGGTGGCGAGCAGCGTCGACTTGCCGACGCCGTTGCGGCCGATGATCGACACGATCTCATCCGGGGCAACCGCCAAAGCGACGTCCTCCAGCACCACCGTCTCGCCGTAGCCGGCGCGGACCATGTCGAGCTCAAGCGCCCTCTCAACCATGGCCGCCTCCATGGTGCCCGTCCTGGCCGAGATAGACGGCCTTCACCTGCTCGTTGGCCATGATTTCGGCGGGCGTGCCTTGCGTGAACACGGCACCCTGCACCAGCACCGTGATTGCCTGCGCGAAGCGGAACACCACGTCCATGTCGTGCTCGATGATCAGCACGGCGATATCGGGATCGAGCCCAGCGACGACGTCGAGGATGAGGTGGCTTTCCGACGACGGCACGCCGGCGGCGGGCTCGTCGAGCAGCAGCACGCGCGGCTTCTGCGCCAGCGCGATGGCGATTTCCACCAGCCGCTGCCGGCCATAGGGAAGCTCGCGCACTTCCTTGAGCGCATCGTCGACCAGCCGCAGCGATTCGAGGTGGTCGAGCGCCTCGTCGATGACGACGCGCCTGGCGCCGGCCGAACGCCACAGATTGTTGCAGTGGCCATCGCGCTCGCCGATGGTCATGCAGATGTTTTCCAGCACCGTCAGGCCGCGAAACAGCTGGTTGATCTGGAACGTGCGCGCCAGACCGCGCCGCGCCCGCTCTTCCTGCGACAACTTGGTGATGTCCTCGCCGTTCAGCCGGATGCTGCCCGACGACGGCATGAGCGCGCCGGTGATCAGGTTGACAAGCGTCGTCTTGCCGGCGCCGTTCGGCCCGATCAGCGCGCGGCGCGCGCCGCGCTCCAGCGTCAGGCTGACGTCATGGGTGACCTGCAGCGCGCCGAAGCTGCGGTTGAGCCCCTCGACCTCGAGCGCGGCGGTCATCGCGGCGTGCTCCCGGTCGCCGAACGCTCGGCATAAACCAAATAGCCGATGTTGATCGCGGCAACCAATGCCGCGCCGGCGGCGGTCCAGGCCAGCACGCTGAGCGGCTCGGTGACGAACCAGGACCACAGCAGATTGGTACGCCCGACATTGGCGGCAAAGCCCACCGCCAGGCCGATCAGCGCGCCGTCAAAAGCCGCCATGCCGATCCCCTTCCACTGCACGTTGCTCCACACGATCCGGCCAGGCACCATCCGGATACGGCCCTTCCAGGAGCGGAAGCGGCCAAGGTCCTCGATCACGCCGAGGATTCCCCGGCGCGCGAACAACACGGTGACCAGCAGCAGGATGCCGATGCCAAATTGCCAGAAGGTCGGGCTCAGCTTCGACAGGTGATCTTCCAGGATCAGATAGACCGCGGCGCCAATGAAGGCGCCGTACAGCCGCCCGGTGCCGCCGAGGATCAGCATCACCAGCACCTTGGCGGAGGTGTCGAAGTCGAACACCGTCAGGGTCACATAGGCATTGGTCTGCGTGAACAGCGCACCCGCCACGCCGGCGATGGCCGCGGCGATGGTGTAGACCGTCACCAGCCGGCGGTGCACCGGCGAGCCGATGGCGTGCATGCGGCGCACGTTCTCGCGGATGCCGGTCAGCGCCTGTCCGAACGGCGAATAGACGATGCGGCGGACAAAGAAGAACACCACCGCCAGCACCGCCAGCGCATAGAGATAATTGGTGCGGCCATAGAGATCGTATTCGAACATGCCGAGCACCGGCTGGAACACCAGCCCCGGCATGCCGTCATAGCCGCCGGTGATATCCGAGCGGAAATTGCCGGTCTCCAGGATCATGATGGCGGTGGCCAGCGTCAGCATCAGCAGCGTCAGGCCGCGATAGCGCAACAGGAACCAGCCGGAAATGAAGCCGGCCAGCGCCGCCATGATCGCCGCGGCAAACAGCCCGCTGATCGGCTCGGTCCAGCCGAGCCGCGCCGAGGCAAGCCCCACGGTATAAGCGCCGACGCCGAAGAAGGCGGCATGGCCGAGCGTGACAATGCCGGCATAGCCGAGGATCAGGTCGAGTGAGATCGCAAACAGGATCATCACCAGTACCTGGCTGCCGAAGGTCATGCGATCGGGAAAGACAAAAAAGGCGGCGATGGCGATCAGCCACGGCAAGGCTTCCGCCGGCCGGAAGCGATGGCGGCGCAACAGGAATTCGGCCGCCTCGTGCCGCGCCTGCGCGCGACCGGCGTTGCCCGGACCGCTGCTGATGTCATTGCCGGCCATAGAACCCCGCAGGCTTGAGCAGCAGCACAATGACGGTGATGACGTAGATGAAGAAACCGCCGGCCTCCGCGATCAGATATTTGCCCGCGGTGTCGACGATGCCCAGCAGCAGCGCCGCCATCAGCGTACCCTTGAGACTGCCGAGGCCGCCGACCGCGACCACGATCAGGAACAGCACCAGATAGAGGACGGCAAAATACGGCGTCAGGCCGAACAACTGGATCGCCAGACCGCCGCCCAGCGCCGCCAGCCCGGAGCCGATGGCGAACGTCACGGTGAACAAGAGATCGACATTGATGCCGACCGATTCCGCCATGCGGCGGTTGTCGACGGCGGCGCGGATGCGCGCGCCAATATTGGTGCGCTCGAAGCCGTACCAAAGCACCGCCACCAGAAACAGGCCGAGCACGATCAGGAAGGCCCGATAGCGCGGAAAGGCGCGGAAGCCGAGATCCACGTTGCCCTGCAGCCATTGCGGCAGCGGCACCGATTTCGGGATCGGCCCGTAAAAGAAGGTGAAAGCGGCGATCGCCATGAAGGCGAGGCCGATGGTCAGCAGCACCTGGTCGAGCTCGCCGGCCTTGTACAACGGGCGGTACAGCCGCCGCTCGAAGCGAATGCTGATCAGGCCGACCAGCACGGATGCGATGATCAGCGAGGATATGAAATCGACGCCGTAGGACTGCGTCAGCGACACCACGAAATAGCCGCCGGCCATGGCGAAGGCGCCATGCGCCAGGTTGACGAAATTCATCAGCCCCATGGTCACCGACAGCCCGACGGCGGTGATGAACAGGAACATGGCATAGGCCAGCCCGTCGAACAGAATGCTGACGGCGATGGTGGCGACCTGCGGCACGAGAGCCCTACCCCGGAACGAATTGAAACGCCGCCGCGCCGTTTTTGCGCGGCGGCGCCGATTGCTGTCAGATCACGCCTGACGGATCAGGTGCCGCAGCGGCCGATCTTCTGCGCCTTGCATTCGTCCTTCACCGCCTTGGTGGTGCCGAGGATCTTGACGCCAAGCTTGCCGTCGGCCTTGCGCACCACTTCCATGGCGTGCTGGTCCTGGATGATGTCGCGGGTGTCCGCGTCGATCGTGACCTGTCCGCGCGGTCCGTTTGTGGTCCAGCCCTTCATCGCCTCGATCACCTTGGCGCCGTCCGAGACCTTGCCATCGAGTTTCTTGATGGTGTCGAAGATGGCATGCATGGTGTCCCAGCCGGCCGCCGACATGAAGTCCGGATAGGAGTCCTTGCCATAGGCCGCGTGCCATTCCTTGAGGAAGGCCTTGTTGGCGGCATTGTCGAGATCGACCGAATAATGCCCCATGACGATGGTGCCGATGGCGGCGTCGCCCATGTCCTGCAGCTTGTTGTCGGGGATCAGATCCATCGGGCCGATCAGCTTGACGCCGGCGGCGCGCATCCCGAGATCGCCGTAGGCCTTCATCACGCCGGTCGCATGCGCGCCGGACGGAATGAAGACGTACATGCAATCGGGCTTGGCGTCCTTGATGCGCTGGAAGAACGGCGTGAAGTCCGGCACCTGCACCGGGCTGCCGAGCGGAATCGACAGTCCGACCTTGCCGCCGGCCTTCTCGAAGCCGGCCTTGAAGGCATCGGTCGAATCCTTGCCCGGCGGAAAGTCGGTATAGGCCAGCGCCGCGGTCTTGCAGCCTATCTTGTCGAAAGCAAAGGCGCCCATCGGATAGGCCGGGTGCCACATGCTGAACGACAGCCGCGCGATATAGGGCGACAGGTTGGTGATCCAGGCGGTGCCGGCATTGGCGATGATCAGCGGCGTCTTGGCCTGGGTCAGCACCGGTGCCATGGCGATCGCCGAGGGCGAAAACACGAAGCCGGTGAGGATCTGCACCTTGTCATTGGTGATCAGTTCGGTCGCCACCGTCTTGGCCTGCGCACCGGTCGGCGGGCCTTCGTCGCGCTTGACGATCTCGACCTTGTGCGGCGCAATATCCTTGGCGTGAAGCTTGATATAGAGATCGAACGCCTTGTCGATCTGATGTCCAAGATCGGCATTGGCGCCGCTGAACGGCAGCACGACGCCGATCTTGACGGTTTCAGCCTGGGCTGCGCCGCCCACCGTGAGCGCCAGGGCCGTCAGCCCGAGCCAACGAAACAGTTTCATGATGTCCTCCCTCAAATCCCTGAATTAGTTTGGAATCCCACTAATTCGGGGGCCGACCTCGCCGGCTCATTGAGGCTAAAGTGGACTAAATCGAAGTGTCAGGTCAATCAGGATCGATACGTCAACGCGCGCTTTTTGCCGTGCGGTATGGCCTTGCTGCGGAATCTCTCGCTGGCGCTGTAGAATAGCCCGCGATACGGGCCAGCGCGCCGAACTAGGCCGCTGATTTGGCCGTGGTTTCCGCCGTCTCGGCGGCCGAACTGACCGAACTGGCGCCCCGGCGAGCGAGGATCATATCGAGCGAGGCGACCTCGACCCGGTTGCGCCCGTGCTCCTTGGCGAAATAGAGCGCATTGTCGGCCTGCGCCAGCAGTTCCGGGATGTCGAGCATGTCCTCCTGGCACACGACAAGACCGATGCTCACGGTCGCGCAGACCGGCCGGCCATCGACATCCATGGCCGACTTCGCAAAGGTTTCGCGGATCCGGTCGGCCACCGCCACCGCCTTGTCGCGGCTGGTGTCATACAGCACCGCGGCGAATTCTTCGCCGCCGAGGCGGCCGATCAAATCGGACGAGCGGATCGACTGGCGGGCGCCGTCCGTGAAAATCTCCAGCACCCGATCGCCGAGCGCGTGGCCGAAGCGGTCGTTGATCGACTTGAAGTGATCGAGATCGATCAGAAGCACCGCGGTCGGCCGCGGTTTCGCATTGTATTTCTTCGCCAGCGTCGCCGCATCCTGCAGGAAGGCGCGGCGGTTGGCGATGCCGGTCAGCGGGTCGACCATGGCGGCGGTGCGATGGCGCTGCTCGGTGCGCTCTTTCGCCATGGCGAGCAGGATGAAGGCGATCGAGATCGTGAACAGCAGCGCCTCGAAGCTCAGCACGGTCAGCCAGACGCTGCCGTACATGCTGTTGGTCGGCGACCAGGGCATCATCGCCACCAGCGGCGTGCGCAGCAGGAACAGCGCGCCATGCGCGAACAGCATGAAGATCGCCGGCCAGCGCGACACCAGTTGCTCGCTGCGGCCGCGCCAGAACTCATAGGCTGTGAGCCAGGTGTAGGCGGTGATGATGCCGGAGGCGATGAGCGACCGCGCTTCGAGCGAGTCGGCCAGCACCGGCAGGCGGCAGACCAGCAGCCAGATCACCGCGCCGGTCACCAGATAGACCGGCTCCACCGGACGCCCGTCGAACACGCGGGCGCCTGTCCAGGTGACGGCGAAGGCGGTGAACAGCAACGCGTTGGCGACGTCGATAGTGATCAGGTCGGGGGCCTGGCCAAACATGCCGAACAGCATCACCGAAGCGGCGCGGATCAGATGCGCGAAGCCCCACCAGGCCACGGCGTAAATCGCGGTGTTCTGCGCCCAGGCGAACAGCAGCAGCAAGCCGAGAATGGCCTCCACATAGACCGTCACCATGAAAAGCGTGTTGACGTCGAGATTCATGGACCCGCTACCGCCATTCCAGCGGGGTACACGTTTCGGCCATGTCCCCCGTTTGAGGCATAGACCCGGGCAGGGAAAAAAGTGGTGAATGTGCCCAAATACCTCCGGCCGATACGTGGATATGGTTTCGAGGGTGTTTCCAGATCGCGCCGCAGTTGAATCGGAAAACGCCGATTGGCGTTATTTCAGGCAGGAACGCTATACTTGTGGCGACAGTTGACCTCCATTAACGTTCTGAAAACTTTCGCACGGCCGGAACCAGACATGCACATTCGCGACGGCATCATCGATGCAATCGGCCATACGCCGCTGATCAAGCTCAAACGCGCTTCCGAACTGACCGGCTGCACCATTCTCGGCAAGGCCGAATTCATGAATCCGGGCGGTTCGGTCAAGGACCGCGCCGGCCGGCAGATGATCATGGAGGCGGAAGCCCGCGGCGAATTGCGCCCCGGCGGGCTGGTGGTGGAGTCGACCGCGGGCAATACCGGCATCGGCCTCGCGCTGGTCGCCAATGCGCGCGGCTACCGCACCTTGATCGTCATCCCCGAGACGCAGAGTCAGGAAAAGAAAGACATGTTGCGCCTGTGCGGCGCCGAACTGGTCGAGGTGCCGGCCCTGCCCTATGGCAACCCCAACAATTACCAGCATGTCGGCCGGCGGCTGGCGGAGCAACTGAATAAGACCGAGAAGAACGGCGTCATCTTCGCCGACCAGTGGAACAACCTCGACAACCGCAAGGCCCATTACGTCTCCACCGGCCCGGAAATCTGGCAGCAGACCGACGGCACGGTCGACGCCTTCATCTGCGCGCTCGGCACCGGCGGCACCATCGCCGGCACCGCCACCTTCCTGCGCGAGAAGAAGAAAGACATCATCATCGGCGTGGCCGATCCGCGCGGCGCCGCCATGTACAATCTTTTCGCCCACGGCGAGGTCAAGGCCAGCGAAGGCTCGTCGATCACCGAAGGCATCGGCCTCGGCCGCGTGACGCCGATCATCGGCGATATTCAGGTCGACAAGGCCTATCTGATCCCCGACGAGGAAGCGGTGCCGATCGTGTTCGATCTGCTCGAACATGAAGGGCTGTGCCTCGGCGGTTCGTCGGGCGTCAACGTCGCCGGCGCGATCCGTCTGGCCCGGGATCTCGGCCCCGGCAAGACCATCGTCACGGTGCTGTGCGATTCCGGCACCCGCTATCAGTCGAAGCTGTTCAATCCGGCCTTCCTGCGTTCGAAGAACCTGCCGGTGCCCGCCTGGCTGGAGCGCAAGTCCGATATCAAACCGCCGATTGTGGCGACCTGATCGGGCGGCTCGCGCGATTTAGGGGTTCACGCCGCGCGTTTCCCTGACCTCATAGTGGCGCGAACGGCTGTCGAACCGCTTGAGCAGCGCGCGCGCTTTGGGCGGCACGACGGCGGTTTCATGATCGGCCCCGGCAAAAGCCTCGATGGCGGCCATCGAATCGAACCACATGACCGTGATAAATTCAGTCTCGTCGCCGCCATCGGCGCGGAAAAGCTCGATTCGACGAAACCCGGCAATGCCGCGGCCCAGAATGCCGGGAAATATTTCATGCCGCAGCAGTGTTTCGTAAGGATCCGCATTTTGCGGCGTGGTCCACCCGTGCCAAATCCGTGCGATCATCGCTCTTCCCTGTTGCGCCTCATGCAACCTAATCGCGGCCTCACCCGTTGCCTATGGCGGCCGAAACACGCGCCGGCCGTTGCACTAGGCGGCCGGATCGACCAAGCTTGCCGCCTGCCCTATTTTTGGAGTCTATCGCCATGAATGCAACGCCGAGCCCCACACCCGCCAGTTCCTGGCTCAAGACCACCGAATGGCTGGCAGGCGAACTCGGCAAGCCGAACGTCGTGGTGGTCGATGCATCCTATTATCTGCCGACGCAGAAGCGCGACCCCAAGGCTGAGTATCTGGCCGAGCATATTCCCGGCGCCGTTTTTTTCGACCTCAACGCGGTGGCCGACGATTCCAGTGATTTGCCGCACATGTTGCCCGGGCCGGCCCAGTTCGGCGAAGCGGCCGGCAAGCTCGGCATCGCCGAGACCGACACCATCGTCGTTTATGACGGCACCGGCCTCTATTCGGCGCCGCGGGTGTGGTGGACGTTCCGGATCTTCGGCGCCAGGAAGGTCTACATTCTCGACGGCGGACTGCCGGCCTGGAAAAGCGAAGGCCGCCCGACCGAAGGCGGCGCGGTCACCCGCGAGCCGCGCGAATTCAAGGCCGAGATGGACACCGGCGCGGTCGCCATGCATTCCGACGTGCAGATGGCGCTGAACGACGACAAGATCCAGGTGGTCGATGCGCGTTCCGCCGCGCGCTTCGCCGGTCGCGATCCCGAACCGCGCGAGGGCCTGCGCTCCGGTCACATGCCGCGCGCGCTCAATTTGCCTTTCACCGAAATCGTCGAGAACGGCCGCCTGGTGTCACCCGAGAAGATCGCCGCGGCCTTCGCCAAGGCCGGCGTCGATACCGACAAGCCGATCATCACCACCTGCGGCTCAGGCGTGACCGCCGTCGTGCTGGCGCTGGGCCTCGAGGCACTCGGCAAAGGCCCGGCGCAGATCTACGACGGCTCGTGGTCGGAATGGGGTGCGCGGCCCGATCTGCCGGTCGAAAAGGACTAGGCGCAAACCGTCCGGCTTCCTCCGGATCAGTGCAAAATCTGGCTCAGGAACAGCTTGGTGCGTTCGTGCTGCGGGCTGGAGAAGAACACCTCCGGCGCATTGGCCTCGATGATCTGCCCCTGGTCCATGAACACCACGCGGTTCGCCACCTGACGGGCAAAGCCCATCTCGTGCGTCACCACCAGCATGGTCATGCCGTCTTCGGCCAGCCCCACCATGGTGTCGAGCACCTCCTTGACCATTTCCGGGTCGAGCGCCGAGGTCGGCTCGTCGAACAGCATGATCTTCGGATTCATGCAAAGCGCGCGGGCAATGGCGACGCGCTGCTGCTGGCCGCCCGATAGCTGGCCGGGAAACTTGGCGGCCTGCTCCGGAATCTTGACGCGCGTGAGATAGTGCATCGCCACTTCGTCGGCCTCGCGCTTGGGCATCTTGCGCACCCAGATCGGCGCCAGCGTGCAGTTTTCCAGCACCGTCAAATGCGGGAACAGGTTGAAGTGCTGGAACACCATGCCGACCTCGCGGCGGACCTCGTCGATCTTCTTCAGATCATTGGTGAGTTCGACGCCATCGACGATGATGCGCCCGGACTGGTGCTCCTCCAGCCGGTTGATGCAGCGGATCATGGTCGATTTGCCGGAGCCCGACGGCCCGCAGATGACGATGCGTTCGCCGCCCGGCACCTGAAGATTGATGTCGCGCAGCACGTGGAAGTCGCCGTACCACTTGTTCATGTCGATGATTTCGACCGCTACCCCGGTATTGAGCCGGCTCCGCTTCAGCGGCGATTCAGACGCCGGCTTCTTGGTCATGCTGTCGGTCATGGGCTTTGCCTTTCTGACATCGGGCGTCAGCGTTTGTCGCTTTTGGCCAGGCGCTCTTCGGTCACGCGCGCGTAACGCGACATGGCGTAGCAGAACACCAGATAGAAGATTGCGGCGACCGCGTAGCCGGTGGTCGAGGTCACCGGCGCCGCCCATTTCGGATCGATGCGCGACACCTCGATGGTGCGCAGCAGATCGAAAATGCCGACGATGAAGACCAGCGTGGTGTCCTTGAACAGCCCGATATAGGTGTTGACGATATTCGGGATGGTGACCTTGAGCGCCTGCGGCAGGATGATCAGCCGCATCATCTGCCAATAGCCGAGTCCGACCGCCATGGCGCCTTCGTACTGGCCCTTGGGCATCGACTGCAGGCCGGCGCGCACCACCTCCGCCATGTAGGCCGAGGCAAACAGTGCGATGCCGACCAGCGCGCGCACCAGCTTGTCCGGCGACAGATGTTCCGGCACGAACAGCGGCAGCATCACGCTGGCCATGAACAACACCGTGACCAGCGGCACGCCGCGCACGAACTCGATGAAGACGATCGACGCCATGCGCACCGCCGGCATGTCGGACCGCCGCCCCAGCGCCAGCAAAATGCCGAGCGGCAACGAGACGACGATGCCGACCGAGGCGACCACGATGGTCACCAAGACGCCGCCCCACAGGCTGGTGTCGACCGTCCGCAGGCCGATCGCCTCCCAGCCGGACAGCAGGATGAACGAGGTCACCGGCACAATGATAAAGAAATATGCGGCGCCGAGATCGCGGCGCGGCGCGTTCAGCGACAGCAGCCACACCACGCCGAAGGCCAGCATGGCGAAGAAAATATCGACCCGCCATCGCTCCGAAATCGGGTAGGAACCGTAAGTGAAGTAGTTCAGCCGCTCCCACACGAACGGCCAGCAGGCGCCGATGGCGCGCTGCTGCACTTCCTCCCGGCAGGCGTCGCGGTCGACGCCGGTCCAGACCGCGTCTATCAACAGGAAGCGCGCCAGTTCGTAGCCGACCCATGCCAGGAGCGCGCCGACCAGGATGGTCATAACGACATTGAACGGCGTAGACAGCAGGCGTTCGCGCAGCCATGCCCATGGCCCGGTCATCGATATCGGCGGCTTGCGCGGATCGATCACGGTGTCGCGCACGAACGCGATTTTCGCTACCGCCAGATCGCCTTCCGACATGGTCATGAGCGCGCTCTCATCGTTCCACCAGCGCGACCCGGCGATTGTAGATATTCATCAGCAGCGATGTGGACAGACTGATGACGAGATAGACCAGCATGGTGATGGCCACCACCTCCACCGCCTGTCCGGTCTGGTTCAGCACGGTGCCGGTGAACACCTGCACCAAATCCGGATAGCCGATCGCCACCGCCAGCGACGAATTCTTGGTCAAATTGAGGTACTGGCTGGTCAGCGGCGGGATGATGACCCGCATCGCCTGCGGCACCACGATCAGCCGCAGCGTCGGCCGCGGCTGCAGGCCGAGCGAATAGGCCGCCTCGACCTGCCCGTGTGACACCGCGAGAACGCCGGCGCGCACCACTTCGGCGATAAAGGCCGCGGTGTAGATCGAGAGGCCGAACAGCAGCGCGGCGAATTCCGGCAGGATCTCGACGCCGCCGGCGATGTTGAACCGTCCGGCCTGCGGATAGGAGAAACTGAGCGGAAATCCCTTCAGCGCCAGCACCGCCAACGGCAGGCCGATCACCAGCGCCAGCACCACCGCGGCGACCGGGGCCTGCTGGCCGGTGCGCTCCTGGCGCTTGCGGGCCCAGATGTAGAAGCCGATCGATCCAGCGACGCCGACCGCCAGCGCCACCAGCACCATCTCGAAACCGTACAGGAATTCCGGCCGCGGCAGAAACAGGCCGCGATTGTTGATCATGCCGCCGCCCGGAATGACAATGCTGTCGCGAATATCCGGCAGCGCCTTGAGCACGGCGTTGTACCAGAACAGCAATTGCAGCAGCAGCGGCAGATTGCGGATGGTTTCGACGAAACCGCCGGCGACCTTGGACAGCAGCCAGTTCTTCGACAGCCGCGACAGGCCGACGATGAAGCCGAGAATGGTCGCAAAGACGATACCGAGGCCAGCCACCAGCAAGGTATTGAGCAGGCCGACCCAGAAGGCGCGGCCATAGGTGGACGCCTGCGACGAATAGGAAATCAGCGTCTGGCTGATATCGAATCCGGCGGTGTTGTTCCAGAAGCCGAAGCCGGAGGCGATATTGGCGCGGGCCAGATTTTCGATCGCATTGCTGACGGCGCCATAGACCAGGAAGGCAATCGCCGCCAACAAAGCGAGCTGGTAGAAAATGCTGCGAATTTTGGGATCGTTATAGAACGCGACACGCGCCGGGCCGGACGGTGTTGAGTCTGACGACATTCACCCCTCCTCGGGCGCGCCGCGCCCGATACCCCATCTCCCCGCAGCACCGCGGGCGCCCCCGCCCGCGGCATTGCTTCGTCAGCGTCGTCCGCTCAGCGAACCGGCGGCGCGTATTGCAGGCCGCCCTTGTTCCACAAGCCATTCAGGCCGCGGGCGATCTTCATCGGCGAGCCCTGGCCGACATTCTTTTCGAAAATCTCGCCGTAATTGCCCACCTTGCCGACGATGCGCACGACCCAGTCCTTGGTCAGGCCGAGCTGCTCGCCGAAGGCGCCCTCGGTGCCGAGCAGACGCTTGATCTCCGGATTGTCGGACTTCAGCATCTCGCCGACGTTCTTCTGGGTGATGCCGAGCTCTTCGGCATTGACCATCGCAAAGTGAACCCACTTCACGACGTCGAACCACTGGTCGTCGCCGTGACGGACGGCCGGGCCGAGCGGCTCCTTGGAGATGATTTCCGGCAGAATGATATGGTCGCCGGCGCTGGCCAGCCGAAGCCGTTCGGAATAGAGGCCGGAGGCATCGGTGGTGTAGGCGTCGCAGCGGCCGGCATCATAAGCCTTTACCGCTTCGTTCGCCGTGGCGAAGGTGACCGTCTTCAGCGTCATCTTGCTGGCGCGGAAATAGTCGGCGAGGTTGAGTTCAGTGGTGGTGCCCTGCTGCACGCAGACCGACGCACCGTTGAGTTCCAGCGCCGAATTCACCTTGAGCGACTTGCGCACCAGGAAGCCCTGGCCGTCGTAGTAGTTGACCCCGGTGAAATTCAGACCGAGCGAGGTGTCGCGCGACGACGTCCAGGTGGTGTTGCGCGCGAGCACGTCGACTTCGCCGGATTGCAGCGCCGTGAAGCGGTCCTTGGCGGTGAGCGCGACGAACTTCACCTTGTTCGGATCGTCGAAGATCGCAGCCGCGACGGCGCGGCAGAAATCGACATCGAGCCCGGTCCAGGCGCCCTGCGCATCGGGCAGACCGAAGCCGGCAAGCGTGCCGTTGGCGCCGCAGTTGAGGGCGCCGCGGTCTTTCACGGTCTTCAGCGTTTGAGCGGACGCGCCTTGCGCCGCCAGGAGAACGGCAAGTGCAAATAAGCTGGCAATTTTGTACATCTGTTGGCCTCTCAGGGTGACACGAAATCCGGCGACCTTAACGATCGGCCACCAGGTGCCGTTCGCGTCTTGTCCCGGACGGAAACTTGCAAAATCCGGGCCTAAGTCCCCGAGCCCGGGATTTTTTCTATCTCAGAACGATCGGATCGTCAGGTCAAGGGTTTGTCGGCAAAGTCGATATCGCGAAACAGGCCGTTAGTGTCGCAGCCCGTCCGGGCGAAGTGCCGGCCGGAGCCGCGCGGTCAATTGGCTGGCTTTTGGCGGATCGCGCCGGGTGACCCGGCGGCCGATGAAAGGCACCTGCCAAAAGAAAACCGCCACGGCTGGTCGCCGCGGCGGTTCAATACTATCGCCCGTTGCCGGGATCGATAGAAACCGGGCCGGTTAAAGCACCTGTTTCAGGCACGCGCCGGCGGCTTCGGCGGCGGGTTCCGCGTCGCCACGGCTGAGCTTCCCGCTGATCACCAGCGAGCGCGTCTTGGAGCGGACCACGTCTTTCAGGTCGACGCCCGGCGCCACGTCGGCGACCGTGGCGGCATAGATCATCTGGCTGTTGGCCGGCAGCTTGGCGGCGCAGGCGTCGGCCGCGGCCCGGCTGGCGAGGGACGGGCCGGCAAACAGGCCCAGGGCGACGGCGGCAAGTACGGTGGTCTTGATGATGCGGTTCATGATCGGCGATCCTTGGTTGCGATGTCTCGGGCTTTGCGGCGCAAGCTCCGTCGCCAGCCATATACGGAAAGACGTAAACCTTGCCGTGCGCGAGTACCGACCAACTGTCTAAAAGGCGTCCGGTATACGGTATACAGGCACCGGTTCAGGCCGGCGCGCCCTGCCCGCCGCTGCGCAGGACGAATTGCAGGTTGCGCAGATAGACGAAGACGCCGAACGCCTGGCCGATGATGAACACCGGATCCTTGCGATAGAGCGCATAGCCCAGCAGCATGATGCCGCCGCCGATCGAAAACACCCAGAACGACGTTGGCACGACACTGCGGCCGGCTTTCTCGGACGCGATCCACTGCACCACAAAGCGCATGGCAAACAGCAGTTGCGCGACATAGCCGACGATGATGCCCCAGTCGGCATTGCCGATGAAGACGTCGTGCAAATAGCCGCCGATGGCATGGGTGATATCAATGAGCATTTCAGTCCTCCGCTAATTCCGGAATTCGCTTCTTGCGGCGGATCAACCACCACACGCCGGCGAGATCGAGGATGCCGACCCACAGCCGATCCCACAGCCCGTAATTCGACACGCCGGCGCCGCGCGGCCGGTCGACCACGTCGACATAACCGATGCCGTAACCTTCGCGCCGCACCAGTGCCGGAAGGAAGCGGTGCAGACCATCGAAATACGGCAGCTTCAGGAACAGGTCGCGGCGGAACGCCTTCAGCCCGCAGCCGGTGTCGCGGGTCCCGTCGCGCAGCACCGCGCTGCGCACCGCATTGGCGATGCGCGATTGCCATTTCTTGAACCCGCCCGACTTGCGGCCGGTGCGCTGGCCGGCGATCAGGCCGAGGGTTGCGTCCGCTTCCAGCATCCGCACCATCGCCGGAACAAACGATGGGTCGTTCTGCCCGTCGCCGTCCAGCGTCACGACCAGCGGCGCCCGCGCCACGCCGACGCCGGTGCGCACCGCGCATGACTGACCGCAGGATTGCGTGTGGCGGACACGGCGCAGCCAGGGCAATTCCGCGCCCAGCCGTTTCAGTTCGGCGTCGGTGCCGTCGGTCGAGCCATCGTTGACGTAGACCACCTCGAACGGCCATTGGCCTTCGAGCGCCTTGGCGATTTCGGCCACCAGCGGCGCAATATTCCCGGCTTCGTTGCGCACCGGCACAACGACGGAAACCGCCGGATCGTTCGTGTTCATGGGTCTGTGTCCCGCCTGAGGCAGCTTCTTATTAAGCCAGTAGCTCGCGGGCAACCGATTTGATCCGCCGCACCGAGGGCCCGGGACGCTGGTGCAAGGCCCCATCAGGCCCGAACGAAAAAACCAATCCCCGCAACGCAAACCAGCGCCGCACCAGGATTGCACCGGCCATGCCGAACATCGCGCCGGCCAGGACGTCGGTCGGATAATGCGCCCCGATCGCCACCCGGCTCAGCGCGATCAGCACCGCAAAGACCAGCAGAACCGTGCGCGCCCGCGGCCACATCATGCCGATGGCCGCCAGCGCTGCAAATGCCGTGGTCGTATGCCCGGACGGCAGGCTGGCGTAGGAGGGCGCCCAGTGCAACGGATCGAACAGAAACGGATCGACGGTGCCGGAAACACCCGGGCGGGCACGGCCGATGACGTTCTTGACGATTGCCGACATTAACCCGGTCAGGCCGATGGCGACGAACAGAAAGCCGACGCGGGTCATGACCGCGTCCAGCACGCCTTGCGAAAAACGCGAGATGGTCCGCGGCAGCGCGGCGAGGAACAGAAACAACAAGCCGAGCGGCCAGAGAAACCACGCACCCTTGCCGAAATCGGTGATCTCCTGAAAGAACCAGACGACCCAGCGCGGCAGCCGCGGCAGCGCGTTGATCGCCGCGGCGTCGAAGACAAACATGCCGGCGAGTAAAAAAACGACGATCGCCGCGGCCGCGACAGCGAACTGCCGCAGTGACGGCAGCGGCGGCGGCACCGGCAGAACGCGCGCGGGCCGCACCAGAGTCTTCAACGCCACGCCGACATTGACCAGACATCGCCGGACCGTGACCGCGGCCGAGCCGGCGTTGCCGCTCTTCACGTCATTCGCCGCCCTCATGGGCCGGCCGAGCGGAATATCGCCAGCGCCACCGGCTTGCCGATGCTGATGTTGAAGCTGTCGATACGCTGGATGAGCGAATAGCGCAGCCCGATGGCGTTGGCGCGCTGAATGAAGGCGCGTTCACTGCGCGGGTCGACCAGGGCGAAATGGCAGGGTCCCTGCCCGAGGAATTCGGCGGCGCCGGCGCCGTCGGTGAACCGCGTGCCGGTGCCGGAGAGAAACACCAGGCTGGGCTCCTGATAGGCATGGACGGAAGACACCTGCGGATTGTCGCACCCGTTCGCGCGCACCGCATTGTCGATCAGGGCGCTGGGAAACAGCGGCAGCGTCGGGAATGTCACCGCATACACCGTGACGGCGATGAACACGGACGCCGCCATGCCGCGCAGCACAGCCCGCTCGGCACCATCCGCTTCATACAGCCACCAGGCGAACAGACCGAAGATGACCGCCGCCGCCGAAAACGGCCAGGCGATCAGGCCGAGGTCGCGGCTCATGCCCACGAACATGACCACCACGCCGATGGCAATGACGACGGGAAAGATGAACCAGCCGGATGTCCCACGCATGATCCAGCGCGCGCGGGACAGGCCGCCTTGTTCGAGAATACCGGCGATCAGAATGGCAATGGCCGGATACAGCGGCAGCACATAATGCGGCAGCTTCGTCATCACCAATTCGAACACGATCCAGGCCGGGATCAGCCAGGCAAGCAGGAATTTCGCGCCCGGCTCGCGCCGCGCCTTCCAGACCGTCGGTGCCGCCAGACCGGCCAGCACCGCGCCGGGCCAGAATGTCACCCAGAACAGCAGGAGGTAGTAACCCGGCGGCGCGCCGTGCGATTCCTGGCCACTGGTGATCTTGGCCAGCATGTCGTCGCCAACCGACTGGGCAAAAAAGCTGTCGCCCGACTTGGCGACGATGGCGACAAACCATGGCAGGACCAGAAGGATCATCCAGGCGATGCCGGTCAGCGGCCGCAGCAAACCGATCCAGCGCACCGAGCGATCGGCGATTGCCAGCGCCAGCGCCGTGAACACCACGAACATCAGAATAAGCGGACCCTTGATCAGCACGCCGGCGGCGAGCGCGGTCCAGAAGATCCCCGGGATGAGCCAGCCGGCCGGCGCGGCAGGGCTTCGCTGGGACGCGAGATAGACGCGCGCCATCGCGCCCATCGCCGCGACCGAGGTGAGCAGCAGCATGGCATCGGTCTTGGCCAGGCGCGCCTCGACGCCAAGCAGAACGCAGGTCGCCATCATCAGCCCCGCCAGCATCGCGGCGCGGCGCGGCACGAAAGCCAAGGCCGCCCAATAGGTCAGCAGCACCGCGCCAATGGCGCCGATCAGCGAGGGTATCCGGTAGAGCCAGATGGTGGTGCGCGCCTGCGGCACGCCGAGCGCCTCGCCGGCTTTGACCGCCGCAGCCTGCATCCAGTAGATGCCGACCGGCTTCTTGTAGCGAACCTCATCCTGGAACCGGATGTCGATGTAATCGCCCCGCTCCAGCATCTGTTTGGTGGCCTGAGCGAAGCGGGATTCGTCGCGGTCGATTGGCGGAATCTGGAAGAAGCCCGGCAGGAAGGCGAGCAGTGCAACGGCCACCAGCAAGGCCGCCACCCGCCGATGTGACGCGACGGCATAATCCAGCACGGCGGACAGGGTCCTCGCCGAGGCCAGCGACTGCCGGGCATCGTTGGTCATGGTCGTCATAGAGGGCTCATAGTCCGCTCGGTTCCGGCGGACAATAGGACCGGGCGCTCGTGCTGTAATTCAGCCGGCTACTGTAGCCGGACGGTGACGCTATCGGCGGCGCCGCGGGCATCCATGACGGTCAGGCGGACAAAGCCGGGGCCATCGGGCCGAAAAAACAAGGTGCGGCGACCGTTCGCCGCAGGAAGCGGCAGGCCATTGACCATCACGGTGAGCGGGGCCCGACCGCCGGCAATCTTCAGGGCGACCGGCGCACCCGCGGCGCCGCCCGCAAGCTCCAGGCGCGCGCCATCGGGCGGAAACATGATGCGCGGCGGCTCCGTCACCTCGCCCGGCCGGCCGGCCGCGCTGAAGCGTTGCAATGGCGGTGGCAGTCTGGCGGTCGTCGCCAGAACGGCGCCTTGGGGCGCGCGCGGCAACGCCGACGGCGCCTGCCCCATCCGGGCAAAAGCATCGAACAGGATCGGCGCCGCGCTGGTGCGGCCGAGCAGGCCCGGCACCGGCGTGCCGTCCGGCCGGCCGACCCAGACGCCGACCGTCATGCGGCCGTCGAAACCGACCGCCCAGGCGTCGCGATAGCCATACGAAGTGCCGGTCTTGAAGGCGATGCGGCCCTGCGGCGCGTTATCCGGCGGCGGCGCGCCCAGCAGCGCATGGCCGATATACCAGGCGGCGACCCGGTCCATCAACCGGTGCGGATCGGGCGAGGTGCCGCCTTCCCGCTCGATCAACGGGACGGCCGCGCCGAGCCGCGCCAGTCCGGCATACAGCATCGTCAGGTCGGACAGCGTGATGCCGACACCGCCGAGACCCATGGCCAGTCCAGGCGCCTCGCCTTTCGGCAGCACCAGCGCGGCGCCGGCCTGGGTCAGCCGCGCGCCCAGACGATCGACGCCCACTTTGCCAAGTACGGCAATGGCCGGGACATTCAGCGACAATTGCAGCGCCTTGCGCACGGTGACCGTGCCCTGGAAAGTCTGGTCGAAATTCTCCGGCCGGTAGCTGCCGTAGCGCACCGGCCGGTCGTCGATCAAAGTCTCGGGATGGATCAGCCCGTCCTCGAATCCCAGTCCATAGATAAAAGGCTTCAGCGCCGAGCCGGGCGACCGCAAGGCCGCCGTCATGTCGACTTGTCCGGCGCGGCGGACATCGAAATAATCGGCCGAAGCGATGCGGGCGCGCACCTCACCGGTGGCATTGTCGACGGCGATGATCGCGACCGACAGGTCCGGGCCGAGCGCCTGCGCCCGGTCGCGGGCGAGGTCCTCAAGCGCGGCCTGCAACGGCGCCTCGATGGTCAAAGTATGCAGGCGCCGGGACGGCGCCGCGGCAATAACTTGGTCGGCCGCATGCGGCGCCAGCAGCGGCATCGGCCGCCGCGCCGACGGCACGGCCTCGGCTTTTGCCCGTGCGATTTCGTCGGCCGGGATCAGCCCGTGCGCGACCGCCCGATCCAGCACCCGGTCGCGCGCCCGCCGCGCACGGTCGGCAGACCGGTCGGGGCGGCGCGCCTCGGGCGATTGCGGCAAAGCCACCAGCAGCGCCGCCTCGCCCAGCGACAGCCGCCGCGGCTCCTTGCCAAAGTAAGCCAGCGACGCGGCGCGGACCCCTTCGAGGTTGCCGCCATAGGGCGCAAGCGTCAGGTAGAGCGAGAGAATTTCCGCCTTGCTCAAGTGAAACTCGAGCGCCAGAGCACGCGCGATCTGGCGCAGCTTGGTCCCCAAGCTGCGCTCGCGCCGCGGCTCCAGCAGACGCGCCACCTGCATTGACAAAGTACTTGCGCCGGAGACGATACGCGCTTGGGAAACCAGCTGAAACGCCGCGCGGCCCATGGCCAGCGGATCGACGCCAAGGTGGTCGTAAAAGCGCTTGTCCTCGTAGCCGATCAGCAGGCTCAGGAAGCGCGGATCGACATCCTCGACCGCCGCCTGCAGACGCCACACCCCCGGCCCGGCTGCATAGGCCCGCAGCAGCCGGCCGTCGCGGTCCTGCACCACGTGCGAGGTGTCGAGGTCGCGGCCGAGCGGCGGCGGACCGAGCGCATGGACCCACGCCGCGGACCCAACGCCGGCAACCGCAACGATGGCAACTGTGGCAGCAATCAAGAAATGGGCACGCCGGGACGTATCACTCCACTTGTCATGGCCGGGCATAGCCGTTCGGAGAACGGCGTCGCTTCGCTCGCCTATGTCCCGGCCATCCCGCTTAGGGGCGCAAGGCTGTGCGTGCCTGAACGGGATCACCGGGACAAGCCCGGTGATGACACTGGAGATGAAGCCGCGCCCCTTCATCGCGCCGCCGTGATCTCGATGGCGCCGGTCGCGGTGCGGCCGAAGCGATCCGGCCGGTACATGTCCTCGACCTTGGCCTGCGGCAGCACATAGCGCCCCGGCGACACCGCCCGCACCACATAGGCGACCGCAAACAGCGGCCCGGAATCCTGCCGCCGGTCGAAGGCCGCGGTGAAGCGGTCGTCGCGGAATTCGGCGTTGACCGGTTCGACCGCGTTTTCGATCCAGGCCAGCGTGCCGGTCTCTCCCGACGACACCAGCTTCGGATTGTCGATCTCGAACCCGGCCGGCAGATAGTCGGCGACGATGATGCGGCCGAACTGCGGCTGCGGTTCGGTCATGCTCAGCACGACGACAAAGCGCTGGTTCTGCCGGGCCTGCGCCGGATCGGCCGGCTCGCCCTCAAGCGTGAAATACTTTCGCTCGATCCTGAAGCCGCGTTCGGCGGCCGGCTCCGGCGTCAGCGGCGCACCACTGACCGACACCACCGCCTGCACCGTGCCGTCGCCGGTGTTCATCACCGGCAGCGGCGCCGTCAGTTCGTCGGCGCGCAGACTGCGGTACAGCGCACCGGTCCGGGCGGCGCTACCAACGTTCAGCGCGATGGCACTGGTCTGCCTGGCGAGCGCGCGCGAGGCCAGCACCAGCCAGGCGCCCTCCTGCGTTGAGGTTTCCGACGCGAGGCGCCGCGCCGCATCGATGCGGCCGATGGCGTCGTCGATCGTCTTCTGCGGCGCCCGGCCTTCCGAGGCCAGCGTCACCAGCGCCGCCGCGTCGCGCAGCGCCGAGCCGAAATCGGTGCGGCCGATCTGCAATTGCGGCTGCGGCGCCAGCGATTGCAGCGCCGACAGATAGACGCGGTCGGCCCGCGCCTTGTCGCCGAGCATCGACAGGGCGGCGGCGATCTGTGCCTTGCCGATCGGGGTGGCGATGTCGTTGAGCTTGACGTCGGCGATGTAGCGCAAGTCGCCGACCGGCGCCGCGCCGTTGCGCGCCAGCACATAGAGCGCATAGGCCAGTTCACGGCCGCCGTCCTTGGGCTCCGGCGTATTGGCGACGAAATTGCGCAGCCGGTCGATCGCCAGCGTGAAGCCGGTGCCGGGCACCTCGAAGCCGCGGTCCCTGGCGCGGCTCAGGAAGTCGGTCACGTAGGCATCGAGCCAGGCGTCGTTGCCGCCGACCGCCCAGAGGCCGAACGAGCCGCTGGAATCCTGCCGCGCCAGCAGCCGGGCAATGGCGTCCTTGAGCCGCGTGTCGATCTCGCCGTCGGGCGCCAGCCCCGACTGCGCCGCCAGTTCGTTGACGTAGAGCATGGCCATGGCGCGGCTGGCGATCTGTTCGGAGCAGCCGAACGGGTAACGGTCCAACTCATTGAACAGCGTCGCCGCATCGAGCGCGGTCGAGACCGCCACCGACAGCGCCGCCCGGCCTGTCCCCGGCACGAAGTCGGCGAACATGTCCTGCGACAGGGTTAGCGTCTCGCCTTTGGCCAGGGCCCGCACGGTGCGGCGCGTCAGGATCTGCGTCGCCGGGCGCACGTCGAGCGCATAGGCCCGCTCAAGCGCAAAGCCGTCCGGGCCGCTGACCCGGACGCGCACCATGGCCGGCCCGGAGCCGCTGGCGCTGACCGGCAGCGAGACGCGGTCGCGCTGCTTGGCGGCAAGCGTCAGCGCCGCCGGTTGCGGGTTGTCGATTGTCGCCGCGCCATCGGCCGTGACCGCCAGCGCGTAATCGCCGGCGGCGCCTTCGACATTGTCGAGTTCGAACTGCAGGGCGGCACGGTCGCCGTTGCGCAGGAAACGCGGCAGCGTCGCGGTGAGCACCACCGGATCGCGCACCACCACGTCGCCGGAGGCCTTGCCGACCTTGGCGCCGCTCCACGCCACCGCCATCACCCGCACGGTGCCGGCAAAGGCGGGAATGTCGAAGGTGACGGTGGCGTTGCCGTCGGCGCCGACGGTGACGATGCCGGAATACAGCGCCAGCGGCGCCTGCGCCGGCGGCGAACCGGACAATTCGCCAAAGCCGCCGTCGCCGCCGGAGCGGATGGCGCCGCGCGCGCCCCGCATGCCGTCGATCAGTTGCCCGTAGAGATCGCGCACTTCGGCGGTGAGCCGGCGCTGGCCGAGATAATAGTCGTCGGGCGCCGGCGGCTGGTAATTCGTCAGGTTGAGAATTCCGACATCGACAGCGGCGACGACAATACGCGCCTCTTCGCCGGCGGCCAGGCCGCCGATCTTGACCGGCACCGTCAGCGGCGAATTCGGCCGCAGCGTCGGCGGCAGCGTCATGTCCAGCGCCAGCGTATGGCCGGCGCGATTAATGGCGAACCACTGCACGCCAATGGCGCGGCCCGGCATGCGCTGCGCCGGCGCGTCGAGCGGACGGCGCAAGGTCGCCACCAGATAGGCGCCGGTGCCCCAGTCTTTCCCCACGGGAACATCGATCTGCGCGGTGCCGGCGGCGACGTCCTGCGACTGGCTGGCGACCAGGCGGTCGGTGAACACGTTCAGCGTCAGCCGGCCGGCGGTCGCCGCGGTGACGCCGACCTTCATGGTCTCGCCGCTCTTGTAGTCGGTCTTGTCGAGCGCGATTTCAAGCAGGTCCGGAGTCTCGGCGCTGGACTCCGCATAAAAGCCGGCATCGAAGGCGAGCGAGGTAATGGCGCCCGACGGCTCGGAGACTTCCAGCCGGTAGCGGCCCCACTTCACCGGCAGCGACAGTCGCGCCGGTCTGTCGGCGACGGTGTCGACGGTGCCGTTGGCGACGCGCTCGGTGCGCTTGATCGGCTCGAACTGCCACTGGCCGTCCTGTTTGTACCACTGGTAGGAGGTCTCGACCCGCAGCAGCTCATACTTCAAACCGCTTTTGGCTATGCTGCGGCCGTCCGGGGCGACCCACACCACATCGAAATCGGCATTGGCGCCATCGGCGAGCGAGCGGCCGGAAAACGCCGGCCTGATGCCGATCATCGCCGCATCGGGGGCGATCGGCAGTGTCAGCTTGCGCTCGACCGCGCGACCACCAGACTCGGCCATGCTGACGGTGATGCGGGCTTCCAGCGGCCGCGCCGTCGGCGGCACCTTGTCGAGCGTGACGGGGAACGTCGCCTTGCCGGCGGCGTCGGTTTCGGGGAGATCGGTCAGTTCCTGACGCTCGGCCGTCACCTCGTCATCGGCGAGGCCGAAAACGTAACCGGCAAAGCCCGGACGCGCGGCAGCGGGAGCGATAACGACCGCGCCGGACAGCTCCAGGTTCGAGGCCGCCGCGCCGTAGAGGAATTTGCCGTCGACGCTGAGTTGCACCGGTGCATTGCGCGGCACCACCGGGGCCGCGGCGGTGAGATCGAACTCGATCCGGTCGGCGACATAATCCTCGACCATGAAGGTGGTCTCGCCGACCGGCGGCCGCTTCGGATCGGTATAGGCGCGGACCCGCCAGGTGCCGGTCGCCGCCGTCGGCACGATCGGCACGCTCAACGACCGGCCGCCGAGGCCCTGATCGTTGACCAGCACGCGGCGATAGTCGACGCCGTCGGGACGCACAATCGCCAGCGTCAGCGGCACGTTCGGCGCCGCGATGCCGCGCGCGTCGCGCAACAGCGCCGTCACGTGCACGGTCTCGCCGCTGCGATAGACGCCGCGCTCGGTATAGACAAAGGCATCGAGCGCGGCCGGGACCTGACGCCCGCCGACGCCGCGGTCGGACAGATCGAAGGCCGACGATTTCAGGCTGAGAAAGGCGTAATCGCCGCTGTTGGTAGCGACCAAAGCCGCGGGCGACAGACCGCCCTCGCCGCGCGCCAGTCCGGCGGCGAAATGCACAAAGCCGTTGCGGTCGGTATGCCGCACGGCCAGTTGTTCGTTGTTGCGCGCCATCAGCCGCACCTGAACCGTGTCGAGCGGCTGGGCGCTGGCGAGCGAATGCACGAACACGTCGATGCCGCCCGGGCCGCTATAGGCGGTCAGGCCGAGATCCGAGACGATGAACCACTGCGTCGCCAGTTGCTCGTAGTCGTCGGTGACCGCGCCCTTGGGCGATGCGATCATGGCGTAGACGCCGGGGCCGATGTCCTTCAGCGCCTCGCCGACCGGGAACGCCGTGGTGACTTCGGTATTGAGCGTCTGCTCGACGGCGATCTCGCCGCTCCACACCTTGACGCCGCGCTCGGAGCCGATGCGCTCGGCATCGTTGCGGCTTAAATTGCGCTGGAAGTCATAGCCCAGCACGGTCTCGATCAGATTGCGGTCGCCGATTCTGTAGACCGACAGTTCGACGGCGCTGGTGTTGACGCTGAGCACCGGAATGCCGCGCTGGCCGGTGCTGGGCAGCACATAGGCCTTGCCGGAGAAGCGCGCGAACGGCTTGCGGTCGCGAACGTAAATCGTGAACTCGGCCGACGTCGCCAAGGTCTCGCGCACCACCGACGGCAGACCGGCGCGCAGCGTGATCTGGTAGCGCTCGCCGTGCTTGAGCCCTTCGACGCAGAGCTGCTTGTCGTTGGCGGAAATCGCCGGCCGGTCCATGCCGGCGACGGCGACGAAGGGCGAGAAGTCGGTGCGCCGGCCCGGCAGTTCTTCGGAGAACTGGAAACAGGCACGCGGCGACACCGCGTCGGTGTCGACCGCATAGCTGAGATAGCGGAAGCCATGCGCGACCCGCAGCCGCTCGTATTGTCCGCGCAACTCCGCGGTCTCGCGCAGATCGAGCGCCAGCCGCCAGGTATCGAGCGCCGCGCGCCATTGTCGGCGGTCCGACAGCGTGCGGCCGAGCACGGCCAGGCTGTCGGATTCCAGATTGCGGTCGGTGGCGCGGTTGTAGGCGATGTAGGCCGCGGTCGAGGCGCGGTCGAGCAGCAGCGCGCGCTCCTTGTCGTCGCGCGGCTTGATCTGCAGCACCGTGCGCGCCAGCCGCAGCCAGGTGGTGGCGTCGTTGGGCGAGGCGGTGACCAGTTGGCCGAGCACGGTCATGCCGGTGCGGAAGTCGTTTTTCTGGAAGGCAGCATCAATTTCGCGCCGCAGCACCGCCGGCTGCTTGGTCACCGCACCGGCGTCGGTCTTGATCTGCGCCTCGAGCGTGATCGCCGCCTCGTCCAGCACCGTGTTTTTGTAAGCCTTGTCGGCGGCCAGCGCCGGCGCCAGGGCAAAAGCGAGCAACGCGGCGGCAAGACCGGCGCGGATGGCGGTGAGCATGGCGAGAGACCTCCGGAATCGGCGGCAGACTATGAGTTCAGCGCCCGATGGTGTCGAGGGCAAGGCGGAGCCGGGGAAAACCGTGCCCGTGTGTGATGAGCCAAACTGACCAATTGGCGACCCCGGCTGGATTCGAACCAGCGACCCTCAGCTTAGAAGGCTGATGCTCTATCCAACTGAGCTACGGGGCCTTGCGCTGTCCCCTGTTTACCCGGCTCGCGCCGCCATTGAAAGGCTCGGGCCGGGATGGTGGCGGGCTTGCACCTCACTCGCCGTGAGGACCTGACGCCAGCGCGGTGTGGCCCTCGCCCGGGCGGCCCGGTTCACGCGCCTGCATGGTGGTGCCGCGCCATTCGAAGCTGTTGCCAGCCCAGGCGTCCACCCACAGCGCCGGCAGCATGACGTCGCGGGTCAGCGCCGTACTGAGGAACTGCGACACCGGCCAGCCGGCGGCGTTGGCAAGGGTGAATTCGCTGCCATACCAGACGGTAGCGAACAGCAGGATGGCCGGCCCCAGCGCGCCGTCGATCGGCCAGGCCAGCACGATGACCGCCACCAGCGGCAGCGCGGGACCGGACAGGATTTCCGGAGCAAAGAACAGCGGAAAGGTCGCGCGCCGCAGCCGCGCCCAGCGCGACTGGCGTTGCCAGACCGCGCGCAGGCTGCGGTATCCGAGCGGCTGCCGCGCCGGCGGATCGACCAGTCGGACGCGCAAACCGGCATCGCGCACGATCTTGGTGGCGGCGGCGTCCTCGGCGATATCGCGGCCGAGCGCGCGGATGCCGCCTGCCCGCTCCAGATCGGCGCGCCGCCAGAACAGCGTCTTGCCCTGGGCAAAGCCGAAGCCGAGGCTGTCGGCGAAATACTGCCAGCGCGCCTGATAGGTGTTGAGGAAGGCGCATTCGACGCCGGCCCAGAAACCGGATGGCGAGCATCCGGCCGGCGGCGAGCAGACCAGCCCGGTATCGGCCCGCCAGACCGCGAGCAGCCGCTGAATGTAGTCGCGGCGCATCAGCACATTGCTGTCGACGATCGCGATCCAGTCATGCGCCGCCGCATCCCAGCCCTTGACGACGTTGTTGAGCTTCGGGTTGGGACTGACGGGGTCGTCGCCGATCAGCAGATGCGCATCGGCCCAGGGATGGTCGGCGATCAGCCGGCGCACCAGCGGCACCACCGGGTCATCGGCGCGCGCCGCGCAGAAAACGAGTTCAAAGCGCGGATAGTCGAGCTGGAAGGCCGATCGCAGCGTGTCTTCGCCGTAATTGTCGATGCCGCAGACCGGGATCACAAGGCTGACGGGCGGCCCGTCGGCTGGCGCCCGCAAGGAGGCGGCCGGCCTTCGGCACCGGACCATGGCAACCGCAACGCCGGCGAGATGCGCCATCGTCGCCAGTGTGAGGAAAGACGCGGCTAGCCAAATCGCTGCTGTCATCATCGGGACCAAAACAGCGTCGGGTGACAGGCGAATGACACCGGCCGACACGGTAAACCGCCCGAAAACGAGGCAAACGCCCGGTTTTGACGCCAAAAAGAGCCTTGTCATCGGCCCGCGTTTTGACCTAGCCTTTACGTCTATTGCCTAAAATCAGTCCCATGGCCCGTCCTTGTCGGCGGGCCGTTCCCATTTTGGCGACCCGCACATGACCCGTCCGAACCGGCCCGATCATATCCGCCTTACCTCCCATCCCGAACCGGATGGCAAAGCGCGCATGCCGATCGTCTGGGGCGCGCCGACCGCGCGCGAGCGCGGACCGGTCATCGCCACCGTGTCGCGCGGCGGCGACCGCAACGTGATCGGCAGCCATGGCGGCTCCTACACCGTCTACCGTGCGCTGGCGGTGTCGTCGGGCGCGCTCGATCCGATCCGCCGTCCGGATCTCACCAACACCCACCCGGCCGCCACCATCGGTCCGTTCCCGCAATGGAGCGAGCCGCGCCGCATCGTGTCGCTCGATCCGTGGGGCCATCTGATCGCCGAAAACTTCCAGGCCGAGATCGCCACCGGTATCGACATCCGGCCGACCATCGCCGTCACCAAGGCGCGGCTCGACCTGCCCGAACTGCAGGACGCCATCCGCGCCGGCCGGCTGAAGTCCGACGGCGAACTGGTGCATGCCAATGGCAGCGTCGCGGTGGTGAAGATCGCCATCGACCCGGTCTGGTACCTGCCCGGCATCGCCGAGCGTTTCGGCTGCGCCGAAACGACCTTGCGGCGGACGCTGTTCGAACAGACCGCCGGCATGTTTCCCGAACTGGTGACGCGGCCCGACCTGCACGTGTTCCTGCCGCCGATCGGCGGCACCACGGTCTATCTGTTCGGCGACGTCACGAAACTCCCGGACCACAGTACCAAAATCACCTGCCGCGTGCACGACGAGTGCAACGGCTCCGACGTGTTCGGCTCCGACATCTGCACCTGCCGCCCCTATCTCATTCACGGCATCGAGGAATGCGCGCGGGCGGCGCAGGCCGGCGGTCTCGGCATCATCGTCTACAACCGCAAGGAAGGCCGCGCCCTCGGCGAGGTCACCAAGTTCCTGGTCTACAACGCCCGCAAGCGCCAGGAGGGCGGCGACGCCGCCGCGGCCTATTTCGAGCGCACCGAATGCGTCGCCGGCGTGCAGGACGCGCGCTTCCAGCAACTGATGCCGGACACCATCAACTGGCTCGGCCTGCGCCGCATCGACCGCTTCGTGTCGATGAGCGACATGAAGCACGACGCGCTGGTGGCGCAAGGCATCGAGATTGTTGAACGCGTGCCGATTCCGGACGAGTTGGTGCCGGCCGACGCCCATGTCGAGATCGCCGCCAAGAAAGCCGCCGGCTATTACTCGCCCGAAGCGCCCAAGCCGCAGGACCTGACCGATTCGGTCGGCCGTTCGCTCGACAAATACTAGAGGCTGCATGCACGCCACGAACGACAGCGCGGCCGCTTTTGACCTGTTGAGCGCAGCCGCGGTGCGCGACCGCGCCCACCGCCTGCTGGCGCTCGCGCTTGACGGCAAGCTCACGCACTTCACCGTCGATCTCGGCAAGTTGGATGCCACCGCCGAACTCGTGCTGGCGACGACGCGCCAGGCCTATCCGTCGCTCGACGTGCCGTTTCATTCGCGCTGGCGGCATTTCGTCGTCGACGGCGTTGACCGTTTTGTCGCCATCGCCGCGGCAGCGCGCTGGCCGGATGCGGCCGCGCAGGCCCGCGCCGCCTTCGATCTGGCCATCATCAGCGTATTTCTCGATGCCGGCGCCGGCGCCGACTGGCGCTACACCGACGCCATCACCGGCAAATCCATCGGCCGCTCCGAAGGCCTGGCGCTGGCGAGCCTCGACATGTTCGCGCGCGGCACGTTCTCGGCCAATCCGTCCGATCCGTTCCGGGTCGACGCCGCCGTGCTGGCGCACATGACCGCGCAACAGCTCAGCGACGGCTTTCAGGTCAGCGCCGATAACCCGCTGGTCGGGCTTGCCGGCCGCGCCGCGCTGCTGCGGGCGCTCGGGCAACTCGCCGCCGGCAGCGAGGGCGTGTTCGGGCGCCACGACACCGCCCGCCCCGGCGGGCTGTTCGATCACCTCGAGGCCGTGGCCGATCGCGGCGCGATCCCCGCGTCCGACATCCTGTCCGAACTGCTGCATGAACTGGGGCCCATCTGGCCGTCGCGCCTGACGCTCGGCGGCATCGCGCTCGGCGACTGCTGGCGGCATTCGGCCATCACATCAGCGGATGCCAGCAACGGACTGATGCCGTTGCATAAACTGTCACAGTGGCTGGCCTATTCGCTGATCGAGCCGTTGCAGCAGGCCGGGATCACGGTCACTGATATCGACGGGCTGACCGGGCTCGCCGAATACCGAAATGGCGGCCTGTTCGTCGATGCCGGCGTTCTGGTGTTGCGCGATCCCGCACAGGCCGAAGTCGCGCACGATGTCGGCAGCGAACTGGTGGTCGAATGGCGCGCGCTGACCGTGGCGCTGCTCGACCGGCTGGCCGCGGTCATTCGCGGCACACTCGGCATGGATGCGGCCACGCTGCCGCTGGCCAAGATTCTCGAAGGCGGCACGTGGGCCACCGGGCGCGCACTGGCGCGCAAGCGGCGCGCCGACGCCTCGCCGCCGATCAAGGTCGTCAGCGACGGCACCGTATTCTAGGGGGAGAGCGGCCATGGAAGGCGTCACCGTCGTTGAGCATCCGCTGGTGCAGCACAAGCTGACCCTGCTCCGCGACAAGAACCGGTCGACCAAGTCGTTTCGCGAACTGCTGAGCGAGATCGGCATGCTGCTGTGCTACGAGGTGACGCGCGATCTGCCGCTGACCATGGTGGAGATCGAAACCCCGCTGGCGAAAATGATGTCGCCGACCATCGCCGGCAAGAAACTGGTGCTGGCGCCGGTGCTGCGCGCCGGCTTGACCTTTGCCGAGGGCATGCTCGACCTCGTGCCGGGCGCGCGGCTGGCGCATATCGGCCTCTATCGGGCGCCCGAGACCTTCGCCGCGGTCGAGTATTTCTTCAAGGCGCCGTCGGATCTGGCCGAACGGCTGGTGATCGTGATCGTGCCGGTGCTGGCCACCGCCAATACCGCGGTGGCGGCCGTCGACCGCTTGAAGGAGCGTGGCGCCATCGATATCCGCCTCGTCTGCATGATCGGCGCGCCGGAAGGCATCGAGCGCATGCGCGGCATCCATCCCGACGTGCCGATCTGGACGGCGGCGATCGATCAGGGCCTGGACGAAAACGCCTTCATTGTGCCGGGCCTGGGCGACGCCGGCGACCGCGCCTACGGGACCAAATGAGGACCAAATCAGGGGCCAAGTGACGCGCGGACGGGCCAGGGAAACCTGGAATTAACCGGATTGGCACACCAATACCGTCAGCCGACCCCCTTGTCCGACGACGTGAGCGCGCTCGCCCCCATGACCGAGACGCCTGCCCCATCGCCCGCGCCGACCGCCGACACGCCGGCCGAGATAGCGTCGCCGCCGCTCGCCCCGGCCGGCGCCCCGCTCTGCTATGTCGTCGACGACGAGCCCAGCATCCGGCAATTTCTGTCGCTGGTGCTGCACGGCGCCGGCGTCGACGCCATGGAGTTTCCCGACGGCGCGGCGCTGCGCACCGCCATGGAGCGGCGCACGCCGGACCTGCTGTTTCACAACATATCGCTCGATTCCGCCGACGCGATCGAATCGATGGTCGCGCTCGGCACCGCCGGCTTTGCCGGCGCGGTGCAGCTGATGAGCACGCGCGGCGCCGCCGTGCTCGACCATGTCAAAAACGTCGGCCTGCAGCACAAGCTCAATATGCTGCCGGTGCTGAAGAAACCGTTCGAGACCGAGGCCGTCATCACCATCCTGCGCGAGCTCAAGCTCGGCCTGCCGGCGGCTGGCGGCGCCAGCATCGATCTCGAGGAGGCCCTCGCCAATGACTGGGTCGAGTTCTGGTATCAGCCCAAGATCAACCTGCGCAAAAAGCAGCTGGCCGGCGCGGAAGCCTATGCCCGCGTGCGCCATCCGCAGTTCGGCATCGTTCTGCCCGGCGCCTTCATGCCGAACGCGACCGAATCGAGCGTCGGCAAACTGTCGGAGATGGCGCTGATCGGCGCGCTCAAGGCCGGGCAGAGTTTCGCCAAGCTCGGCCTCAACCTGCGGCTGACGGTCAATATCCCGGTGCAGGCGCTGGCCAACTTGCCGGTCAGCGAGATGGTGCGCGCCCACCACCCCAGCAATGCAAAATGGCCCGGCCTGATTGTCGACGTGCCGGAAGACCAGATTGTCGCCGACCTGCCCTTCGCCCTCGAACTCACCAAGAAGCTCGAGCGCGACAATGTGCGAATCGCCATCGACGACTTCGGCCGCGGCTTCTCGTCATTGGCGCGGTTGGGCGAACTGCCCTTCGCCGAGTTGAAGCTCGACCGCGCCTTCGTCACCGACTGCGGCACCAACAAGGTCAACGCGCCGCTATGTAAGACGGTGATCGACCTGGCGCACAATTTTGGCCGTGTCGCGGTCGCCATGGGAATCGAGAAAGCCGCTGACGCGGTCGCCCTGGTCAGCATGGGCTGCGATTTCGGCCAGGGCTTCCTGCTCGGTCAGCCGATGCCGGAAGAACGCTTCATTTCACTGCTGCGCCAGCGCACCACGGCCCAGGGCCGCAGCATGCCGGGCGCTCCGGTGCGCGCGCAAGCCTGAGGCGCGACAACTTCATCCGGCGATCGATAGCGGCAGGCCTGTTGTCAGTGGGTCCAGGCGTCGCGGCGCTTGAAGGCGAAGTTGTCGGCGTAGGACATCGTGCGCCGGTAGGCCGGCTTCGGCTCGAACACCTGATAGGCGACGCCATGGCGTTCGCAATAGGCGACCGCCTCTTCCCGGCTGGCGAAACGCAGGCGCAATTGCTGGCGCATGTCGGCGGACGACGTCCAGCCCATCAGCGGCTCGATCTGGCGCGGCTCTTCCGGTTCGAACTCGACCAGCCAGTCTTTGGTGTTGGCCGAGCCCGACTGCATCGCGGTCTTGGCAGGCTTGTAGATACGCGCGGTCATGGGCCAACCCGGGTTGTTGATGTCTTCGTATAGTGCCACCGCGGCGTACTGGCAATGCGGTGCGGCCGCCCCCCCGCCGGACGATAACCCGTACCACCCGAGATCAATAAAAAATCCCCGGCGGTTTCCCGCCGGGGCTTCTATCGTTGTTAAGCGAACTTCGCCTTGATCAAGCGATCAGGGATAGAAGTTACGCTGAACGCGCAGGTGCGCCATCCAGTTGCCGCGATCCTCGAAGGTACGAGCACGGTTCTGCGGCGCTGTGCCGACCATTAACGTCGCGCCATCCGAAGCGGTTTCGAGTCTCTGATAGATGATGTCGAGACCGACTTCGAGGTTGGCAACCGGAGCCCAGGCAGTACGGGAACCGACCGACCAAACACGGAAGTTATTGCTACAACCGGCCGCCACGTTGGCTGCGCTGCCACATAGAATGTTGTTGGCGGTGTCGGAGTAGCTAATGTTCGTGTAGGTTCCGTAGAGAGACGTCTTCCACTGCGCGTTCCAGTTATGCTCGAACGAACCGAACACACCCCAAGCGGTGGTCAACTCAAGACCACCGGCGGCGGAGCCGTACACGGCATCCGTCACCAAACCGTAGCCGCCACGGCTGTAGATATTAGCGGCAGCGAGGGCAGCAGTGCCAGTAAGGGTAGCAGGGGCCTGGCCTTGATAGCCATCGGCCCAGCCATAACCAGCCGGATGCGAGACATAACCCGTAGCACCCCTGGCCCAGTTGGCCTGGATCTGGAAGTAATCGCCCCGGCCGATCATCGGCGCATTCAGGCGAAGACCAGCGCCAACTGCGTAACCCACTTCGTTGCCGGGGTTAGCGGTGCTGGTGCCGGCATAGTACTGACCGCCGACATCATGCAAAGCACCCATGATCTGGGCGCTGCCCCACGCCTGATCAAGGCGAAGGTTGGCGACCAGGTCGGGCAGTTTTTGCCCGTCGTTAAGCGTGCCTGCCGTGATTTGAGCCGAAGTTGTACCACGGTTGATACCGGTGATACGGCGCTGTTCCGCGGCGAGGGTCGCCGAGAAGCCGTTGCCGAAGCGGGCGGTATAGCCCCAGACCACCTTGCCACCGTCGCCGGTGTCGCCGGTGTTGTTGATCGCGCCGCCATTGTACGACACCGCCGCCATGCTGGCGAAGTCATAGAACGACTGGGCGAGACCGATCGTGAAGCCGGCCAACTGGATGAAGGCGCGGTTCGAGTTGAAGGTATTCGCGCCCGCGTCGTTGGTCGAGGTGCCGACCGCGATGTAGCTGCGCAGCGTGCCGTACTCGGTCTGGCTGCGGGCGTCGGCCGTGATGTAGCCGCGGATGCGGTAGCTGAACTGCGACGAGATCGGGCCACCGATCCGGTCGAAATTGCTGCCGGCGCGCAGCGGGCCTGCTGTCAGGTCGCCGTTGTAGCCGGTGGCCGTCTGGACGCGAACCCAGCCGCCAATCTTCAAGCAGGTATCGGTACCGGGAACGTAATAGAACCCAGCGCCATACAGACTGCAGATCTTCACGTATTGGACCGGCTTGGCCTTAACGGGAAGATCGGCGGCCTGTGCCCCAGTCATCGCAACGAGACCCGCTGCGGTGCCCAGGAGAAGGCTTTTCACCATCTTCATCTTGAACCTCCAAAACATTGTTTGTCGTGAGAGGGTTCGGTCTCCGCCCGGTGCGACAGCACCTTTTGGAACTTCCCCTTGCTCCCCGCTGCCCGGAGGAACTTTTCACACCACGCGATCGACCCAATTTCGCCTGAAAGAGAACCTGGGCTTACCACTCAGTGCAATCCGTACCCCGAACAACGCGACACGGGGATTTCCCCTCCGTCGCGAGTTGGACTTTAGCCAAAGAGCCCCCTCGTGCAATGAATAAGGCCCCTGCCCACAGGTGCCGGAGGCGCTTTTCAACGGGGTGTTGCGCAAAAAACACGCATCGAATTCAGGCGTTTGTCGGCGCGCCCAGGCGAGATCAAGGCCAACCAGCGGCCCTCTGCTCGGAAATTTTAATACTTTAAAATCAGATACTTAACGAAAAGATGGGGCAAGTTATATATCGTTGTCGGGATGTTCATAGATGGCAAAATTAAAGCCGTTTGCCACAATTTACCCGGCGGAACTTGGACTTGCGCCCAATTCGCGGGCAACGGTTAGGGCAGTTCGGCTCGTCACTTGACCGCCCGTTCCTGCGATTTCCCGATTCCGGCCGAATCGCAACGCGTTCGTCCGCGAGACACGCTTATGGATTCTCCGAGTAATTAACCGTATCGGGTGCGGAGGAACCGCCGGTGACGATGAAGGCCATCGCCTGATCGAAGGTCCAGTTCGTGAAGGTCACGTCACGCATGGGAACAATCTCGACATAGCCGGAGGTCGGGTTCGGCGCGGTCGGAACATAGATCGCCGCAAGTTCCTCGCCGGTCGCCGCGTCGCGCAAGGTCCGCGTGATGAAACCTAAAACCTTCATGCCGCGCATCGGAAAATCGATCAGTACCACCCGCCGCTCGCCTTCGGGCGTGGCGGCCGCCACGGTGAGGAACCGCTTGGTGCTGCGATAGATCGAATGCACGAAAGGGATTCGCCCGATCATGGCCTCGAACAGACCGATCAGCCGTTGTCCGACGACCAGAGTGGTGCCCCAGCCGAGCAGCAACAGCAGCAGAAGAACGATGACGACGCCCATCACCGACTGCAGCGTCTCATTGAGCAGCCAGTCGGACACGGTCGGATATTGGGGCCGTATCGCGAAGGCCATCCCGGTGACCCAGGGCCGGCCTATGCGGGACAATTGATTGAACAGGAAATCCAGTATCAGCCAAGTGATACCGAGCGGGGCGATGGTCACGAGGCCCACCACCACGTAGCGGCCCGCGGTGCCGATCGAACTGCCGGTGGATTTATCGGTCAATGACGTGCTCGGTTAATGTCGATTCCAGGCGGGAGCCGCCAAGGCTCAAAAACGCATGATGCGCGTGCCAGCGCAAGACGCAAGAGTGGCAATTCTGACGCAAGGCTGGCGGAGACGGAGGGATTCGAACCCTCGATACGCCTTTGGAGCGTATAACGGTTTAGCAAACCGCCGCCTTCAGCCACTCGGCCACGTCTCCGCGTGCGGCAAGGCTTACAGAACCCGGTTTGCCCGGTCAAACGCCGGGACGCGCCATTGAACTAATGTGCGACGTCAGGGGTTCTCTCGTCTGACGACCGCGGCGGACCATGAAACCGCCGGGTTAACGCCTGCCGGAGCTCACGCCATGAAGATATCCGCTCCCCTTCTGCTCGCGCTCGCCATCTACGCCCTGTCCGGGGCGGCGCCGGGCCACGCCCAGACCTATCCGTGGTGCGCCGTCTATAGCGGGCGCGATGGCGACGGCGGCACCAACTGCGGATTCGCCACCTTGCAGCAATGTCAGGCGACGATTGCCGGCATCGGCGGCTGGTGCGAGCAGAACCCGCGGTACAGCGCGCCGCGTGAGCGTCCGCGTCCGCCCCGGCCGACCCGATAACCGCCCCGACACGCCTTCTTGAGCCTGCCCGGGTTTTCTCCGGGCAGGCTCGCGGTCCGCTCACCTATTTCTTCATGCCTTTGACAATCGCGCCATAGACGTCGATCTCCGAGGCGATCAACGCACTGAACTCCTGCGGGCTCATTTTGGTCGGATCGGCGCCGTTCTTTTCCAGCAACTCGCCGACCGCCGGATCCGCGATGCTTTCGCCCAAGGCGTCCGCGAGCTTCTTGACCACCTCCGGGGGAGTGCCGGCCGGCGCGGACAGGCCCAGCCACAGTGACGCGCGATAATCCTTCACGCCCGCTTCCTGCAGCGTCGGCGTATCCTTCAACTTGGGCGACCGCGTCGTGGTACCCACCGCCAGCGCCTTGATGCTGTTGGCCTGTATCTGCGCCAGCACGGCCGGCATCGAGCCGAACAGCACCTGAACCTCATTGCCCATCAGCGCGGCCGTGGCCTTGGCGTTGCTGTCGTAGGGGATGTGCTCCATGTCGGTCTTGGTGGCGTTCAGGAACATCAGCCCTGCCAGATGCGTCGTCGACCCCTGCCCGGCCGAGCCGTAGTTGAGTTTGCCCGGATCTTTCCGCGCCAGATCGATGACCTCCTGCACGTTGGTCGCCTTCAGTTGCGGATTGATCACCATCACGTAGGGGGTCTCGGCGATCATGCCGATGTGGGTGAAATCCTTGACCGGATCGTATTTGGTTTTCACCGTCAGCGGACCCACCACATGGGTGCTGGTGGTCGCAACGGTGATCGTATAGCCGTCCGGTTTCGCTCCGGCGGCCGCTTGCGTGCCCACCGTTCCGCCGGCGCCGCCGCGGTTGTCGACGACGACGGGAACGCCGAGACGCTTCGACAGCGCCTGGGCCGCGATACGGCCGATGATGTCGGTCGAGCCGCCGGCGCCGAACGGAACGATCATGGTGATCTCCCGGTTCGGATATTGCGCCATCGCCAGGCCCGGCATCAGCACGCCAGCGAGACACAGCGCGCCGATGGCGCCGGCAATTCTTGTTGTCTTCATCGTGGTTTCCTCCGGTGGTGTGTTGGTTTCCGCCCTTTCACGGGACGTTTTGGGCGTTGTCCTCTTGCGAGGCCTCGCTTTTTTGGCCGCCCGCTCCGCGGCTGCGGATCGAAGCGACGATGACGGCGGCGAGCATGGCGACAATCAACAGCAGGAACACCAGGCTGATCGGCCGCGTCAGGAAGATCGTCGGGTCGCCCCGCGACAGCAGCATCGACCGCCGCAGGTTCACTTCGACCATCGGGCTCAGGATCAGCCCCAGCAGCAGCGGTGCCGCCTCGCAGCGCAACTTGATGAACAGGAAGCCGGCAATGCCGGCGCCGATGACGAGATAGATATCGAACGGGTCACGATGCAGGCTGAAGATGCCGATGGCGATGAAACTCAAAATCGCCGGAAACAGAATCCGGTAAGGGATCGACAGCAGCTTAATCCATAGCCCGATGAACGGGAGATTCAGGATCAGCAGCAACACGTTGCCGATCCAGAAGCTGGCGATCAGGCCCCAGAAAAACTCAGGGTTTTTCTGCACGATCTCCGGTCCGGGCACCAATCCGTGAATCATCAGCGCCCCGAGCATCAGCGCCATCACCGCGTCGCCGGGAATGCCGAGCGTGAGCGTGGGGATGAAGGCGGTCTGCGCCGCCGCGTTATTGGCGCTTTCCGGCGCCGTTACGCCTTCGATCGCACCCTTGCCGAAGCGCGACGGATCGGCCGCCACCCGCTTTTCCACGGCATAGGCGACGAACGAGGAAATCGCCGGCCCGGCGCCCGGCAGCACGCCGAGAAACGAGCCGATACCGGTGCCGCGCACGGTCGGCATGAAGGAGTCCCGCATGTCCTTCCGGCTCGGGATCAACTCGCGCCACGGCACCTGGGAGGTAAACCGTTCGCGCTTGGCGCCGAGCGACAGGTTGTTGATCACTTCGGCGAGACCGAACAAGCCGATCACGACCACCACAAAGCTGAGGCCTTCGTACAGGTGCAGACTGCCGAAGGTGTAGCGCGGCACCCCGGAAATGGATTCCTGGCCGACCGTGCCGATCAGCAAACCCAGCAGCACCATGCCGATGCCCTTGAGAAACGATCCCTGAACGAGCACCGCCGCGGCCAGCAGGCCCATCAGCATCAGCGAGAAATATTCCGGCGACTGAAACTGCAGCGCGAATCCGGCCAGCGGCGGCGCGAACGCCGAGACGATGATAATGGCGACGCAACCGCCAAAGAATGAGGACAGCGTCGTCATCACCAGCGCCGGGCCGGCCCTGCCCTGCTTGGCCATGGCATGGCCATCGAGCGCGACGATCGCCGAGGCCGCCGTGCCCGGCAGATTGAGCAGAATGGCGACGGTGGAGCCGCCATACATCGAGCCGTAATAGATACCGGCCAGCATGATGATGGCTTCGGTCGGCGGCACGTGGAATGTGATCGGCAGCAGGACTCCGATGGCGGCCAACGGGCCGATGCCGGGCAACACGCCGATGAAGGTGCCGAGGGTTACGCCGAGCAGGCAGTAAAGCAGGGCCGACGGCGACAGGGCCACGTCGAAGCCGATCGCCATATTGGTGAAAATGTCCATGGCTCAGGGCCACAGCCGGATCGGCAGACCGATACCGTAGACAAAGATCAGCGCCGTGGTGACGGCGAGGACGAACGACAGCACCAGCGCGCTGACGATGCCGTGGCCGGGTTCGGCGCGGGTCGAGATGAAGACCATGATCGCGGTGGCCGGAAACAACCCGGCCGGCCGGATCAGCACGGCGAACGCCGCCAGCGCCAGCATGACGAAAAACATCGCCCGCAGGGTCGCCAGCGCCGGCAGGCCCAGAAAGGACCAGGGCAGACTGAACCGCAGCAGCGATTGAACCGCCAGCCCGATGCCGACCGCGGTCAGCAGGCCACCGAGCAGCAAAGGAAACAATCCGGGACCCATGCGGCGCAAGCTGCCAATCGGATAATCGGTGGCGATAATCATCGCCGCCGTACCGATCGCCACGAAAAGGATCGCAGAAATGAGGTTCTCGTCGCGATCGTTCGACGCGTCCACTGCCATCCCTCCCGGCGCCCGCCTTGTTGTGATTGTTCCGGGCGCGGTTGTGGCGCTCGGCGGGCTGCTTCTGGAGGTTGATTATGCGGTCCCGGTCGTTGGCGTCAACGACGGACCCGTTATCGTGCACAGGCGGCCGTTGAACTGCGCCGCTAAGCCGCAGACGACTCTGCTGGCCGCGCCCGGAGTCCTGCGACGACGCAGGCGCCGGGCCGGATCAGCGTCGTGCCTAAGCGGCGATGCGGAGCGGCATCGGCGCTGGCGCGATGGCTTGCGGATGGGCCTTGAGCCAGTCGCGCGCAGCGCGCTGGGCACAGCCGATCTCGCTGTCGCTCATCTGTTCGGCGATCTCGCGCCGCAACGCGGCGGCGTCCCGGTGGCCGCGCATGGCGGCGATGTTGAACCACTTGTGCGCCTCGACCAGGTTGATGTCGGTGCCAGCGCCGGCCGAATACATCATGCCGAGGTCGAAGCACCCGATACCGTCCTGCGGCTCGGCTGACGTCACGGTTGCGATCTCGATCAAAGCCATTGAGGCCTCCCTTATTGCGGCGCCGGCACTGCCCCCAGGCGGCCCGACGCTTGTCCCTGTTGTCGGGCCCGCTTCCAGTCCCGACAAAGGCGATCCTGCGGCGAAAATTTGAATGACAGTTTAAGCATCGCAATGAATCGAACATGAAAAAGCCGCGGTCGCGCCGCCGTCAGGCTAATAAAAAAGCCGGAAAACAAAAGACAACTGGCCACTTCATGACCGAAAGTCATGGTCCGCTAACTGAATTGATTGAACCATCCGTAACCACCGCGCATTATTACAGTGACGTGACGGGGCTTGTTCGGTTCGATCTGGCAGCCGCCCTATGCCGGTGATCGGTACCACAGACGGGATTTGGATAATGAAGCTGGAACTTTCGAAATCGGCGTTGGCCGCTGCTGCGCTTGGCATGGCGATGATGTCGAGCACCGCCTACGCCTTACCGGCCGAAGGCACGTGGATGTCCGCCGATGGCGGTACCAAAGTGCGCATCGCCGAGTGCGGCGGCAACAGGCTGTGCGGACGGGTTGTGTGGCTGAATGTGCCGAACGATCCGGCGACCGGCAAGCCGAAGACGGACAAGCGCAATCCAGACGAAGCCAAGCGTAGCCGTCCGCTGATCGGCCTGACCGTCGTGAACGGCCTGCAGCCGAGCGGCCAGGGCAAATGGTCCGGTCAGATCTACAATGCCGACGACGGCAAGACCTATCAGGGCAATGTCACCGTGGTCAGCAATGACGCCATGCGCGTCGAAGGCTGTGTGCTCGGATTCCTGTGCAAGGGCCAGACCTGGAAGCGCGCGGACTGACGCCCGCGCCGGTCTCGGGTAGCAGTTAGGCCGTCCGCGCGCGCTGTCCGAACAGCACCGCCTGCACCTTCGGATCCTTCATATCGACGGTCTTTTTCAATTCCATGCCCAGCGCCATGCCGCGTTGGACCGCGGGCCGCGCCTTCATGGTTTCCAGCCAGCGCTTCAGGTGCGGAAACTCATTGATGTCCTGACCCTGGTTTGCCCAGCCGTTGACCCAGCCGACCAGCGCCATGTCGGCGATCGAGTATTTGCCGGCGATGAAATCGCGATCCGCCAGCCGCTTGTTCATCACGCCATAGAGCCGGTTCACCTCATTGACGTAGCGGTTGATCGCATAGGTCAGCGTTTCGACCGCGTAATTCCTGAAATGGTGCACCTGCCCCGCCATCGGACCGACGCCGCCCATCTGCCAGAACAGCCATTGGTCGACTTCAACGCGGCCGCGTTCGGCGGCGGGATAGAACTTTCCGTATTTGCGTCCGAGGTACTGCAGGATCGCCCCCGACTCGAAAATGGAAATCGGCCGCCCGCCGGGGCCATCGGGATCGATGATGGCCGGCATCCGGTTATTGGGCGATATTTTCAGAAAGTCGGGCTGAAACTGCTCGCCCTTGGAAATGTTCACCGGGATCATGGTGTAGGGCACGCGGCACTCTTCCAGCATGATCGACACCTTGAAGCCGTTCGGCGTCGCCCAGTAATAGAGTTCGATCGGCTTGGCGGCGCTGCCGGATTTTTTGCTCGGAGAGGCCTTGGTCTTTGCCTTGGCCTTGACCGTCTTCCTGCCCTGAGCCGCCATTTTATCCGCCCGCTTTGGGGCCGCCGTCCGCTTGACCGTGCGCGCCATTGCCCGATGCTCCCATTCCCTAAGAGTTTTTCGTCGACGAGAACTAGGCCTGAGCCTCCGAAATCGCAACAACCCGCGCTATGAGCGCTGGCCAAGGCCAACCTTGCCGATATGCACCGGACTAATACAACCTGAGATGGATATTCTGGCGGACGGGTTGCGGGCGCCCTGCCCGCGCCGAAACTCAGGGGGAAACGCCGTGTCCAAAATCATGCTGGCCGCCGCCATCGCTCTGGCTGTGATCGCCGCGCCGGTCTCACACCTTACACCCGGCGCCGCCGCGCAAACGCAACCGGCCGCTTCAACAGATGCCAGGAAGAAGACTGCCAAACCGCCGACGCCCGGCCAGATCGCCGCTCGGGCGCGCCAGAGCAAGTGTGCCGCTGAATGGAAAGTGGCCAAGGCCGACGGCAAGGTCGACAAGGCGATGACCTGGCCGAAATACTGGAGCGCCTGCAACAAGCGCCTGAAGGCCGGCTGAGCATCACAAGGAAGACTCGCGCACCGGACGAAGTCCTGAACGACCGAGGGCGTCGGCGAAACAAGAAGTTTCGCCGACGCCCTCTGTAGTCATCGGAACCGGGGCGCGCGGAGCAACGGCGTTGAGCACATCACTCCAAGGCGCGCACCGGCCCGTATGACGCGATCTCCGACGAAGGCCGAAGATCGTGCAGCGAAGCCAGACTAGAGCTTCTTCTTCTTGGTCTTCTTCTTCGCCGCTGCCTTCTTTTTCCGCTTAGCCATTTGCTGCCCTCCTAGCCATGAAATATGGCGGGTCTCTTCTCAGTACGGTCGGGGATCGACGCGCACTCCATTCCGTTTACTACAGCACAATGAAAAAAACACTTACTGCGCTTGACGATGTGGGTATGTCGCGCGCGCGGCGCGTCGTTCGACGCTGACTCGATACGTTGCGCAGTTGAAAAAACGGTTTGCAAAGCAACACGACGCGCAATCGACTCGCAAAACAGAGTCATTGCAAAAAATGCGATGGCATATGGCTTTTTTTTCGATACCGCTGCAACGGGACGATCGCCTTGTCACGCCAAAAACATGTGCGATGCCCGATTATATTTTTCACTGAACGTGATCGGAATGCATCGAAGTGCACCGCAAAAAAATTTTGCATAACTTCGTCCGCGTATAGGTGTTCAACGGTCGGAATCGATCAAAATCGAGCGAATCAGTGTCAAGTGATTCGCGGATGCGGCTTCGGCACGCACCGTTTTGCGCCGATGCGGATACCGTTCAGCGATGAAAACGAAACCGCGAACCGGCATCAATGCCGGCCGCGCGTCAACCGTTCGGTTGATGCAACGGGCGTGACCGGCGCGCGCGTGTCGGTCAGAGACCGAGCTTGCTCTTGAGGATGTCGTTGACCGCTTGCGGGCTAGCCTTGCCGCCGGACGACTTCATGATCTGGCCGACGAACCAGCCGATCGCCTTCGGATTGGTTCTGGCCTGCGCGACCTTGTCCGGATTTTGCGCGGCGATCTCGTCGACGAGCTTCTCGATCGCGCCGAGGTCGGTCACCTGGGCCATGCCGCGCGCGGTGACGATGGCGCGCGGGTCGCCCCCCTCGGTCCAGAGAATTTCAAATAAGTCCTTGGCAATCTTGCCGGAAATCGTGCCGTCGGCGATCAGATCAAGCAGGCCGCCGAGCTGTTGGGCGGTCACCGGCGACGCCTTGATGTCCTTGGCCTCTTTGTTCAGCCGGCCGAACAGTTCGTTGATCACCCAGTTGGCCGCCGCCTTGGCGTCGCGTCCCTTCGCCACCGCCTCGAAGTAGTCGGCGGTCTCGCGCTCGGCCACCAGCACGCCGGCGTCGTAGGCGGACAGACCGAAGCCGCCGACAAAGCGCGCCTTGCGGGCGTCGGGAAGTTCCGGCAGGTGCGCCGCCAGCGCGTCGACATAGGCCTGGTCGAATTCCAGCGGCAACAGGTCGGGGTCGGGGAAGTAACGGTAGTCGTGCGCCTCTTCCTTGGACCGCATCGGCCGGGTTTCGCCGCGGCCGGGGTCGAACAGCCGCGTCTCCTGCTCGATGATGCCGCCGTCCTCGATGATCTCGATCTGCCGCCGCGCCTCGTGCTCGATGGCCGCGCCGATGAAGCGGATCGAATTGACGTTCTTGATCTCGCAGCGGGTGCCGAGCGGCTCGCCCGGCTTGCGCACCGACACGTTGACGTCGGCGCGCAGGCTGCCCTTCTCCATGTCGCCGTCGCAGGTGCCGAGATAGCGCAGGATCGAGCGCAGCTTGGTGATGAAGGCCTTGGCCTCCTCGGCCGAGCGCAGGTCCGGCTTCGACACGATCTCCATCAGGGCGACGCCCGACCGGTTGAGGTCGACATAGGACATGGTCGGGTGGCGGTCGTGCAGGCTCTTGCCGGCGTCCTGTTCCAGGTGGAGGCGCTCGATGCCGATGGTAACGCTGCCGCCGCCGTCGAGATCGACCACGACTTCGCCCTCACCCACCACCGGCGCCTTGTACTGGCTGATCTGATAGCCCTGCGGCAGGTCGGGATAGAAATAGTTCTTGCGGTCGAACACCGAGCGCAGATTGATCTGCGCCTTGAGGCCGAGACCGGTGCGGATCGCCTGGCGCACGCATTCCTCGTTGATCACCGGCAGCATGCCCGGCATCGCCGCATCGACCAGCGAGACGTGGCTGTTGGGCGCTGCGCCGAATTCGGTCGAGGCGCCGGAGAACAATTTGGCGTTCGAGGCGACCTGGGCATGCACTTCCATGCCGATCACGACTTCCCAGTCGCCAGTTAAGCCGCGGATGAGCTTGTCGGATGGGCCTTTGGCGTTCATGGGCGACAGGTCCTCACCACCACGGCTTGGGCGTGAACCGGCCGGCGGACTGCTCGATGACTTCGGCGGTGGCGAACAACGTTTCCTCGTCGAACGGGCGGCCGATCAGCTGCAGGCCGAGCGGCAGGCCCTGGCCGTCGAGACCGGCCGGCACGGCGATGCCGGGCAGCCCGGCCATGTTCACCGTCACCGTGAAGATGTCGTTGAGATACATCTCGACCGGATCGGCGCCACCCTTCTCGCCCAGCCCGAACGCCGCCGACGGCGTCGCCGGAGTGAGAATCGCGTGGACGCCGGCGTCGAACACCTGCTCGAAGTCGCGCTTGATCAACGTCCGCACCTTCTGCGCCCGAAGGTAATAGGCATCGTAATAGCCGGCCGACAGCACATAGGTACCGATCATGATGCGGCGGCGCACCTCGGCGCCGAACCCGGCGGCGCGGGTCTTTTCGTACATCTCGCGGATGTCGCTGCCGGTCTCGCGCAGACCGTAGCGCACGCCGTCATAGCGCGCGAGGTTGGACGAGGCTTCCGCCGGGGCGACAATATAGTAGGCCGGCAGCGCGTACTTGGTATGCGGCAGCGACACCTCGACCAGTTCCGCGCCGGCCGCCTTCAGCCAGGCCCGGCCCTGCTCCCAGATTTTCTCGATCTCGGCCGGCATGCCGTCGAGCCGGTACTCCTTGGGCACGCCGATGCGCAGCCCCTTCACCGAGCGGCCGACCGCGGCCTCGTAGTCGGGCACCGGCAAATCCGCGCAGGTGGTGTCCTTGTCGTCGTGGCCGGCCATCGAGCGCAACAGGATCGCCGCGTCGCGCACCGTGCGGGTGAACGGTCCGGCCTGATCGAGCGACGAGGCAAAGGCGACGATGCCCCAGCGCGACACGCGGCCATAGGTCGGCTTGATGCCGACGGTGCCGGTGAAGGCCGCCGGCTGGCGGATCGAGCCGCCGGTATCGGTGCCGGTGGCGCCGAGGCACAGATGCGCCGCCACCGCCGCGGCCGAGCCGCCAGACGAGCCGCCCGGCGTCAGCCTGGTATTCGCGCCCTTGCGCCGCCACGGCGAGGTGACCGGGCCGAAATACGAGGTCTCGTTGGACGAACCCATGGCGAATTCGTCGTTGTTGGTCTTGCCGAGCAGCACGGCGCCGTCGCGCCAGAGCTGGCTGGTGACGGTGGAGTCGTAGGTCGGCACGAAATTGTCGAGAATGTGCGAGCACGCCGTGGTGCGCACCGCCTCGGTGCAGAACAGATCCTTCACCGCCAGCGGAATGCCTTCGAGCGGGCCCGCTTTGCCCAGCGCGATGCGGGCGTCGGCGGCCTTGGCCATCGCCAGCGCACGCTCGGGTGTCTCCAGCACATAGGCATTGAGCGCCCGCGCCTTCTCCATGGCGAGCAGATGCGCGTCGGCCAGTTCGACCGCGGAAAAGTCTTTCTGACGCAAACCGTCGCGCGCGTCGGCCAGCGTTAAAGACGTCAATTCGCTCATGGTCGGTTCAGACATTCTTGGGCGCATCGCATGAGAAGGCGGCGGCCCGCTGCGACGGCGCCACCTGCCGGATCAGGATCGTGTCGTCCGGCTGGCGCTCGCGGACCAGTTCCCCCGGCAGCGGCAGGCCCATGGCCCGCAGATCGTCGGCGGTATGGCCGTCGGGCATCTTGCCGGTGGAGATGATCTCCACCAGTTCGAACCGGCGCTCCAAGTCTTCCTGTTCGCACGCCATGCACATACGGCCTACTCCACGACCTTCGGCACAAGAAAGAAGTGGTCGTCGGTGGCCGGCGCGTTGCGGACGATGTCGTCGGCGATGCCGCCCGCGGTCACCACGTCATGGCGCTTCTTCATGGCCATCGGCGTCACAGAGGTCATTGGCTCGACGCCAGCGACGTTGACCTCCTCGAGCTGCGCCACGAAGGCGAGCATGGCGTTCAATTCGCCCTGAAGATGGTCGATTTCGTCCTCGGCCACAGCAATGCGGGCCAGATGCGCGATTCGGCGGACGGTGACGGCGTCAACGGACATAAGTTGTTCCAGAAAGCCCGAAAAGCTCGGTGCCGAGCCTATAGCAGAGCGGCTTTCGGTGCAGCAACCCTAGCCGGCCAGCCGCCGCAGCAGCGCCTGCGCGTCGTCGGCGAACCGCGCCACCATCTCACGCGCCGGCATTTCGCGTCCCAGGGCGGCGGCCTGCCCCGCCCACATCGCCGAGAAGTCGCCGGAGCCCTGCGCCTGGGCCTTGGCATGGAGCGGCGCCAGCGCCCCGCCGGCCAGCGGGAAGGCAGGCGCGACATCGCTGATCGGGCCCCGCTCGCGCATCACCCGGTTGACGAAACCGCGCGCCGGCCGGCCGGTCATGACATTGGTCACCACGGTGCCGTCGTCGCGCGCGGCCTTCAGCGCCGCCCGGTGCGGCGGCAGCACCTTCGATTCCGGTGCAAGCAGGAAGGCGGTGCCGATCTGCACCGCGGAAGCCCCCAGCGCCAGCGCCGCGACAATGCCTCGCGCATCGCTGATGCCGCCGGCGGCGATGACCGGCAGCTTGACCGCGTCGACCACCTGCGGCACCAGCGCCATGGTGCCGGGCTGGCCGGCGAGACTGTTGGTGAGGAACATGCCGCGATGGCCGCCGGCCTCGGTGCCCTGCGCGATCACCACGTCGCAACCGTGCGCTTCCAGCCAGCGCGCTTCCTCGACCGTGGTCGCCGAACTCATGACCACGCAGCCCGCCGCCTTGACGCGGTCGAGCAGCGGCTTCTCTGGCAGACCGAAATGGAAACTGACGACTTCGGGCCTGAGCTCTTCAACGGCCGTGCAGAACGCGTCATTGAACGGCTTGCGTTCGGACGACGGCACAGGCGCCGCTGGATCGATGCCGTATTCGACGTAAAAAGGCTTCAGGCTTTCGCGCCAGGCATGTTCGCGGGCATTGTTGGGCACCGGCGGCGTGTGGGTGAAGAAGTTCAGATTGAGCGGTCTGGAGGTCGCGGCGCGAAAGGTATCCACTTGCGCCCGCAGCTTCGCTTCATCAAGCATCGCCATCGGCAAAGATGCCAGCCCGCCGCCTTCGGCCACCGCAATGGCGAGGCCGGTGTCCATGGCGCCCGCCATCGGCGCCAGCACAATGGGATGGTCCACGCCGAACAGTTTCAGCAATCGCCGGTCCGGCCACATGGCTGTCGTCCTCGTTGTCCGGCACAGCCTAGCCGTCCGCGGGGCGCGCGTGCATTCTTTTGGCGTTGACCGAGCATTCGCAAATCGGCGAGCCCGTGTCACTGGCCTCGGTCCCGCCCGGTACGCTACAGACGGTCCGGCCGCGCAGCGCGGGCCGTTCACGCTTCAAGGGAATGATCATGGCGGTCGGTACGTTGATGGAGATGGCGCCGCAATTTGCCCTGCGCGGCGGCCTGATCGGCCTCGATCTCGGCACCAAGACCATCGGAGTGGCGGCCAGCGACCCCGACCGCCGGCTGGCGACCGGGGTCGAGACCATCGCCCGCACCACCTTCACCCATGATGCCCGCCGCATCCTGGCGCTGGCAGCGGAGCGAGCCAGTGTCGGCTTCGTGCTCGGGCTGCCTATCAACATGGACGGCACGGAGGGACCGCGCGCCCAGTCGACCCGCGCCTTCGCCCGCAATTTCGCTAAGCTGACCGGGTTGCCGATTGCGCTGTGGGATGAAAGGCTTTCGACCGCGGCGGTCGAACGAGAATTGATCAAGGCCGACATGCGCCGCGACCGGCGCGCCGCGGTGATCGACCAGCACGCCGCCATGTATATTCTGCAGGGTGCGCTCGACCGGTTGTTGCGCACATAAAAAAGGGCCGCTCCGAAGAGCGGCCCTTGCGTGAAGCCAACCTAGTAATTGGAGTTCGACAGGTCCTTACCACGGTTTGGGGTCCGATAGCGGTAGACCGGAGCCGGCTGGTACGCATAGGAATCGTAGGGGTCGACGTAGACCGGAGCCGGTGCGACGTAGACCGGGGCCGGTCCATAGGCATAGCCAGGTCCATACGCATAACCGCGGTCATAGGCATAGCTGTCGCGGTAGTAACCCTGGTTGGCTGAACTGGCGACGGCCGCGCCCAGCAGAGCGCCGGCGCCGAAGCCGATCGCGGCCGCGGTGTTACGACCATCGCGCGCCTGGCTGGGGGTAATCGCAGTCATCGCCAGCGCGCCAGTCAGCACCGCGGCCGAAGCAATCTTTGTAAACATGTTCATAATTCGCCTCCATTGCCCGGCCATGCGGGCGTTCGGTCGGGTTAACCCACAGAACTCGGTCCAGTTCCGGCCAACGGGGCCGACGCGCTCACATTGTCGTGCGGTGGCTGTGGACCGGCGCGAACCACGCCCTTGCCGGAAACCGGGCTTGCGCCTATAGGACTGGCTTTAATGACCATCGCGCCCAAAAACTCATTCGTCCTCAGCCGTCGGCATTTGTTGGGGATCGAAGGGCTTACCCACGGCGATATCACCGGTCTCCTGGACCTCGGCGAGGAATTCGTCGAGTTGAACCGGCAGGTCGAGAAAAAACGCACCTCGCTGCGCGGCCGCACCCAGATCAATCTGTTCTTCGAAGTCTCGACCCGGACGCAAGCCTCGTTCGAACTCGCGGGCAAGCGGCTCGGCGCCGACGTTATGAACATGTCGGCTTCGTCGTCGTCGATGCGCAAGGGCGAGACGCTGGTCGACACCGCGATTACGCTCAACGCCATGCACCCCGACATCATCGTGGTGCGCCACCACGCCTCCGGCGCGGTCGAATTGCTGGCCAGCAAGCTGGACTGCTCGGTGATTAACGCCGGTGACGGCGCCCACGAGCACCCGACCCAGGCCCTGCTCGACGCGCTGACCATCCGCCGCAACAAAGGCCGCATCGAAGGCCTCACGGTCGCCATCTGCGGCGACATCCTGCATTCGCGGGTCGCCCGCTCCAACATCATCCTGCTCAACGCCATGGGCGCACGGGTGCGCGTGGTCGCCCCCGCCACCTTGCTGCCGCAAGGCATCGAACGCTTCGGCGTCGACGTCGCCAACGACATGCGCGAGGGCCTCAACGGCGCCGACATCGTCATGATGCTGCGGCTGCAGCGCGAGCGCATGAACGGCTCCTACGTGCCGTCGGTGTCGGAATATTTCCACTACTGGGGCCTCGACCAGAAGAAGCTCGCTTACGCCAAGCCGGACGCGCTGGTGATGCACCCGGGGCCGATGAACCGCGGCGTCGAGATCGACTCGATCGTCGCCGATGGCGCCCAGTCGCTGATCCGCGAACAGGTCGAAATGGGCGTCGCCATCCGCATGGCGGTGCTCGAGGCGCTGTCACGAAACCTGCCGAGCGCGTGAAACAGATGCTGTCAGACCGCCGCCCGATCCTGCTCGCCAATGCCCGGATCATCGATCCGTCGCGCGATCTCGATATCGTCGGCGACCTGTTGATCGCCGACGGCATGATCCGCGAAGCCCGCAAGGGCATCGGTGCCGCCGGCGTGCCGGAAGGCACCGAGACGGTCGACTGCCGCGGCAAGGTCGTCGCACCCGGCCTGATCGACATGCGCGCCTTTGTCGGCGAGCCCGGCGCCGGCCACCGCGAGTCCTTTGCGTCCGCCAGCCAGGCCGCCGCCGCCGGCGGCGTCACCACCATCATCTGCCAGCCCGACACCTCGCCGGTGATCGACGATCCGGCGACAGTCGACTTCGTGCTGCGCCGCGCCCGCGACACCGCCATCGTCCATGTGCAGCCGATGGCGGCGCTGACCAAAGGCCTGAACGGCAAGGAAATGACCGAGATCGGCCTGCTCAAGGCGGCCGGCGCGGTCGCCTTCACCGACGGCGCCCGCAGCGTCACCAACGCGCAGGTTTTGCGCCGGGCGCTGACCTATGCGCGCGAGTTCGATGCGCTGATCGTGCATCACACCGAGGATCCAGACCTCACCGGCGACGGGGTGATGAACGAAGGCGAATTCGCCGCGCGGCTCGGGCTGCTCGGCGTGCCGCGCGCCGCTGAAACGGTGATGCTGGAACGCGACATTCGTCTGGTGGCGCTGACCGGCGGCCGCTATCACGCCGCCTCGGTCACCTGCGCGGAGTCGCTCGAGGTGCTGCGCCGGGCCAAGGACGCCGGCCTCAACGTCACCGCCTCGGCCTCGATCAATCACCTGACGCTGAACGAAAACGACATCGGCTCCTACCGCACCTTCTTCAAGGTGTCGCCGCCACTGCGCGCCGAAGACGACCGCAAGGCGCTTGTCGCCGCTGTCGGGACCGGCCTGATCGACGTGGCGATGTCGGACCACAATCCCCAGGACGTCGAGACCAAGCGCCTGCCCTTCGCGGAAGCGGCCGCCGGCGCCATTGGGCTCGAAACCATGCTGACCGCCGGCCTGCGGCTGGTGCACAATGAAGAGCTGGCGCTGATGGCTCTGTTGCGGGCGATGTCGACGCGCCCGGCCGAACTGCTCGGCATCCCCGGCGGATCGCTGCGCAGCGGCGCACCGGCCGACGTGATCGTGGTCGACATGGACGCGCCCTGGATTATCGATCCGAACGAACTCAAATCGAAGTGCAAGAACACGCCGTTCGACGAGGCGCGCATGACCGGTCGCGTCGTGCGCACCATCGTCGGCGGCCGCACCGTGTACGAATTCGCATGACCCTCGCGATCTTTTTCGCTGTCGGCTATGTGCTCGGATCGATTCCGTTCGGTCTGCTGCTGACGCGCGCCGCCGGCGGGCCGGACGTGCGCACCATCGGCTCCGGCAATATCGGCGCCACCAATGTGCTGCGCACCGGGCGCAAGGGCCTGGCGGCGACCACGCTGATCTGCGACATGCTCAAGGGCACCGTCGCCGTCATGCTGGCCGAGTTTTTCGGCGGTTACGACGCGGCGCTGGTCGCCGGCCTCGGCGCCTTCCTCGGCCATCTGTTTCCGGTCTGGCTGAAGTTCAAAGGCGGCAAGGGTGTCGCCACCTATATCGGCGTGGCGCTGGCGCTGGCGTGGCCGGTGGCGCTGATCTTCGGTGCCATCTGGGGCGCGGTCGCCGCCATATTCAAGTATTCGTCGCTGGCGGCGCTGGTCGCCACCGCGTTGACGCCGCTGACGCTGTGGCTGCTGGGACAGCCGGCTGCCGCCGTGCTGTTCGTGCCGATGACGGCGCTGCTATGGATCATGCACCGCGCCAACATCGCCCGGCTGCTGAAGGGTACCGAAGGCCGCATCGGCGCCAAGACCTAACCTCCGGTTGCATTAAGACGATCCCGGTTGTAGCCTGCCGCGCCATCATCGCGCGGGGGGCTCGTGGGGGACGGCGTCAGGTTGAGCGATGACCAGCGGCTCGACTGGCTGCGGCTGATCCGCAGCGACAATGTCGGCCCGCGGACGTTCCGCGACCTGGTCAATACCTTCGGCGGTGCCCGCGCGGCGCTGGCCGCTTTGCCCGGTCTCGCCCGCCGCGGCGGCGCCACCGGCACGCGCATCTGCTCGCAGGCCGAAGCGGAAGCCGAACTGAACGCGGCGCGGGCGCGCGGCATCGAGTTGATCGCGCTCGGTGAGCCGGATTATCCGCCGCGGCTGCAGGCGACCTACGACCCGCCGCCGCTGCTGGCCACGCGCGGCCATCGCGCCATCCTGACAAGGCCGCTGGTTGCCATTGTCGGCTCGCGCAATGCCTCGGCAGCGGGCGTCAAATTCGCCGAACGGCTGGCGCGCGAACTGGGCGACGCCGGCTTCGGCATTGTCTCCGGCCTGGCGCGCGGCATCGACGCCGGTGCGCATCGCGCCAGCCTGGCGAGCGGCACCATCGCCGTGTTGGCCGGAGGCCATGCGCACATCTATCCGGCCGAACACGTCGAACTGCTGGAGCAGATCGTCGGCGACGGCGCCGGCGTGTCCGAGATGCCGTTGAACTGGGAGCCGCGCGCCCGCGATTTCCCCCGCCGCAACCGGCTGATCTCCGGCCTGTCGATCGGCGTCGTCATTGTCGAGGCGGCGCGCCGCTCCGGCTCGCTGATCACCGCACGGATGGCCGGCGAGCAGGGCCGCGAAGTTTTTGCGGTGCCCGGATCGCCGCTCGATCCCCGTGCGGAAGGTACCAATGGATTGCTCAAGCAAGGCGCCACGCTGGTCACCGAAGCCGCCGACGTCATCGCAGTGCTGGAGCCAATCCTCGGCCGGGAGAAATACCGGCCGGTGGAAGAGCCGGAGCCCGACACAGGCCCGGCCGATCGCGAACCAGGCGAGGACGAGCGCAGCCGCATCGTCAGCCTGCTCGGCCCCTCGCCGGTGTCGATCGACGACCTGGTGCGGCTGTCGCGCGCCTCGCCGGCGGTCGTGCGCACCGTGCTGCTGGAACTGGAACTGGCCGGACGGATCGAGCGACATGGCGGCGCATTGGTGTCGCTGCTGTAACATGCGATAGCAATCCGAAGCATCGGGGATTCGCCGCATGACGATGACCAGACTAGCCGCCCTCACCCTTGCTCTCTTCTTTCTCTGCACGCCCGCGCACGCGCAGGAGCAATCCTTCGCCGTCTTCGTCAAGGAACTGTGGCCGGACGCGCAAGCCAAGGGCATCAGCCGCGCCAATTTCGATCTCGCCATGAACGGTGTGACGCCGGATCAGCGCGTCATCGCCGCCACCAAGCGGCAACCGGAATACGGCAAGCCGGTCGGCGAATACATCAACGCCCTCGCCTCGCCGCGGCGCGTCACAAGCGGACTGCAGAAGCACAAGGAATGGAGCCGCACGCTCGATGCGCTGGAAAAGAAATTCGGCGTCGAACGCTGGGTGCTGCTGGCGCTGTGGGGCATGGAGACCGACTTCGGTGCGGCCAAGGACAAATGGGACGTGTTCCGTTCGCTGTCGACGCTGGCTTTCGTCGGGTATCGCCATCCGTTCTTCCGCAATGAACTGATCACCGCGATGCAGATCATGCAGGATGGCCACGTGCCGCGCGCCGAGATGGTCAGTTCATGGGCCGGCGCCATGGGCCAGGGCCAGTTCATGCCGTCGAGCTTCGTCAAATATGCGATCGACTTCTCCGGCGACGGCCGCCCGGACATCTGGAACAACGTGCCGGACGCGCTCGGCTCGATGGCCAATTACCTGCAGAAATTCAAATGGCAAACCGGCCTGCCGTGGGGCTTCGAGGTCACAGTGCCGAAAGGCTTCGACATGATGACAAGCCGCGGCAGCTTCGCCGAATGGCAGAAGCGCGGCGTACGCCGCGCCGACGGCAAGGCGTTCCCGGCGTCCGCCAGCGGCATTTTGTTTTTTCCGAGCGGCGCCGCCGGGCCGGCTTTCCTGGTCACGGAAAATTTCGACGTGCTCAAGGCCTATAACAACTCCGACGCCTATGCGATCGCGGTCGGCCATCTCGCCGACCGCATGAACGGCGGCGGCCCGATCAAGGCGGTATGGCCGAAGGACGACCGGCCGCTGCCGCGCGACCTGCGGGTCGCCTTGCAGAAGAAACTGGCGTCGCTCGGCTACAAGGTGAACAACTTCGACGCTCACGTCGATTTCGATCTGCGCGACAACATTCGCGCCGAGCAGAAGAAATTCGGCATGGTGCCGGACGGCAATCCGACCGTGGCGTTTCTGGAGCGATTGGGCGTCAACGTCAGATAACTACCGCCGGCCGTCGCCGGTGTGGCGCATGAGGCTCTCCGCCTCGAGCCGCACCATTTCCAGCAGGTAACCAAGGGTGTCGAGACCGGACTTGCGCGCCATCGACGCCAGATCGTTCGACATGGTGGCGACGTAACTTGCTACCGCCGTGCTGGTAGCAGGATGCATGGGCTCGCTCGGGTCGGTCGTCGGAGTGTCGCCACGGTGCGACTGTCCGGATGTGCTGACTTCGCGGCCGCCGGCGCAGATATTCGATGCATCAGCCATTCTATCGTTTTTATTGCACTGTTGTCATAATGCTCCTTTTGGTTGCATCCATGCGTAACGCTGCAAACCCTTTGGGATTTCAATGGGTTTGGGGGTCCGGAACGACCCTGATTTGACACCACGGGTCGCCTTCCCCATGTTCCGGCCGAACCCGGCGGCCGATTCAGCGCTCTCAGAAGCCTGAAATCGGCTGGTAACGTATTGGATTCAAATGAAAGTTGTCGTTGTCGAGTCGCCCTCCAAGGCGAAGACGATCAATAAGTATCTGGGCCCTGGCTACGAGGTTCTGGCCTCCTTTGGCCATATCCGCGACCTGCCGGCCAAGGACGGCTCGGTCGATCCGGACGCCAATTTCAAGATGCTCTGGGAGATCGACCCCCAGTCGCAGAAGCGCGTCAACGACATCGCCCACGCCCTGAAGGGCGCCGACACCCTCATTCTGGCGACCGACCCGGATCGCGAAGGCGAGGCCATTTCCTGGCACGTGCTGGAAGCGCTGAACGAGAAGAAGGCGCTGAAGGGCCAGGCGATCGAGCGCGTCGTGTTCAACGCCATCACCAAGCAGTCCGTCACCGAGGCGATGAAGCATCCGCGCGCCATCGACGGCGCGCTGGTCGATGCCTATCTGGCGCGCCGCGCGCTCGACTATCTGGTGGGCTTTACGCTGTCCCCCGTGCTGTGGCGCAAACTGCCGGGCGCCCGCTCGGCCGGCCGCGTGCAGTCGGTCGCGCTGCGGCTGGTCTGCGACCGCGAACTCGACATCGAGAAGTTCATCGCCAAGGAATACTGGTCGATCGTCGCCAAGCTGGCGACGCCGCGCGGCGACGCCTTCGAGGCGCGCCTGGTCGCGGCCGACGGGCAGAAGCTGCAGCGGCTCGACATCGGCACCGGCGTTCAGGCCCACGACCTGAAGGATGCGCTGGAAGGCGCGACCTTCACCGTGACGTCGGTGGAAGCCAAGCCAGCCCGGCGCAATCCGCCGCCGCCCTTCACCACCTCGACCATGCAGCAGGAAGCGAGCCGCAAGCTCGGCTTCGCCCCGGCGATCACCATGCGGCTGGCGCAGCGGCTCTACGAAGGCGTCGAGATCGGCGGCGAGACCACCGGCCTCATCACCTATATGCGAACCGACGGCATCGACATGGCGCCGGAGGCGATCGGCGACATCCGCGCCATGATCGGCAAGAACTACGGCAAGGAATACGTGCCGGGCTCGCCGCGCACCTACCAGAACAAGTCTAAGAATGCGCAGGAAGCGCATGAAGCGGTACGCCCGACCGGCGCCGCGCGTACCCCCGAGCAGGTCGCCAAATATGTCGACCGCGACCAGGCGCGGCTCTACGAACTGATCTGGAATCGCGCCGTCGCGAGCCAGATGGAATCGGCCGAGCTCGAGCGCACCACCGTCGATATTCTTGCCAAAAACGGCGCCCGCAACATCGAGCTGCGCGCCAGCGGTCAGGTGGTGAAGTTCGACGGCTTCCTCACGCTCTATCAGGAAGGCCAGGACGAAACGTCGGAAGACGACGAGTCGCGCCGCCTCCCGGCGATGTCGGAAGCCGAGCGGCTGGAGAAGCAGTCGATCGAAGCCGCGCAGCATTTCACCGAGCCGCCGCCGCGCTTTTCGGAAGCCGCGCTGGTCAAGCGCATGGAAGAACTCGGCATTGGCCGGCCGTCGACCTATGCGTCGATCCTGCAGGTGCTGCAGGACCGCGGCTATGTCCGCATCGACAAGAAGCGGCTGATCCCCGAGGACAAGGGCCGGGTCGTGGTCGGCTTCCTGGAGAGCTTCTTCCAGCGCTACGTCGAATACGACTTCACCGCCAATCTCGAAGAGCAACTCGACCGCATTTCCAACAATGAGCTCGACTGGAAGAAGGTCCTGCAAGACTTCTGGGTCGACTTCATCGGCGCGGTCAACGAGATCAAGGAAGTGCGCATCACGCAGGTGCTCGATGCGCTCAACGATCTCTTGGGACCGCACATCTTTCCGGCGCGCGAGGACGGCGGCGACGTGCGCCAGTGCCCGACCTGCGGCACCGGTCAGTTGTCGCTGAAGGTCGGCCGCTTCGGCGCCTTCATCGGCTGCTCGAATTATCCGGAATGCCGCTACACAAGGCAGATGACGCCCGGCGCCGGCGGCCAGCAGACGACCAAGGTGCTCGGCATCGACCCGGAGACCAACCTGGAAGTCAGCCTGCGCGGCGGCCGGTTCGGCACCTATCTGCAACTCGGCGAACAATTGCCGGCGGAAAAGCGGCCCAAGGGCTCCAAGGGTCCGAAACCGCCGCCGCCGGAGAAGCCGAAACGCGCCAGCCTGCCGAAAGGCGTCGAGCCTGACGAGATCGATCTCGAGAAGGCGCTGGCGCTGCTGTCGCTGCCGCGCCAGGTCGGGCTGTCGCCGGAAGACGGTGAGCCGATCTTGGCGGGCGTCGGCCGCTTCGGGCCCTACGTCAAACATGGCAAGGTCTTTGCGAGCCTCGAAGCCGACGACGATGTGCTCACCGTCGGCCTCAATCGCGCGGTTCACTTGATCGCCGACAAGATCGCCAACCCGAAAAAAGGTCGCCGCTTCGGTGCCGACCCGGGAAAATCGCTCGGCGACCATCCCGACAAAGGCGGCCCGATCGTGGTCAAGAACGGCCGTTTCGGCGCCTATGCCAGCCACAACGGCGTCAACGCCACGCTGCCGTCCGACAAGACGCCGGAGACCATCACGCTCGACGAGGCCATCGTCCTGCTCGACGCCCGCGCCGCCCAGGTCGGCACCGGCAAGCGCAAAGGCGGCAAAAAAGCTGCGGCCAAGCCAGCGGCGAAGGCTGCCGCCAAGTCGGCGCCCAAGGCCGAAGCCGACGGCCCGCCCAAGCCGCGCCGCGCCGCGCCGCGCAAAGCGGCGGCTGGGGCCGCCAAGACGCCGGCGGGCAAGCCAAAGAAAGCCGCCAAGGCCAAGCCGGCCCGCACCAAGGCCGCGGAATAGTCTGTCGGCGCCACTTTCTGCAGGCCCGGCCCCTCGGCCGGGCGGCGGTCGCATGGCTGGCGAATACGGCGGCCAAGCACTACATTTGCGTTTGAAAGCGCCGATTTGGCGCGGGATTCCCTATTTTGAAAAAAACGCCCAAGGCCAAGCCCTCCCTTCCCTCCAAGGACGAAATCCTCGCGTTTATCGGCAAGCAGACCGGCAAGGTCGGCACCCGTGAGATTGCCCGCGCCTTCGGCCTTAAGAATTCCATGCGCGCGGAGCTCAAGCGCATATTGCGCGACCTCGCCGCCGACGGATCGGTCGAAAAGCGCCGCAAGAAACTGCACCAGGCCGGCACCCTGCCCGACACCGTGTTGGCAGACGTGGTATCGCGCGACCGGGACGGCGACCTGATCGCCATTCCCGACGAATGGGACACCGACGCCCACGGCCCCGCGCCGAAGATCCGCCTGCATGTGCCCCGCGCGACCCGGCCCGGCGACGCCGCCGGCATCGGCGATCGCGTCCTGCTGAACGTCGAGGAAACCAACGAGGACGGCGGCATCCGCCACCGCGGCCGCGTCATCAAGATCATCGACCATCCGAAGCGGCGCGTGCTCGGCATCTTCCGCGTCAACCCGAAGGGCGGCGGACGGCTGGAGCCGGTCGACAAGAAGATGCTCGGCAAGGAATTCGCCATTCCGGCCGGCGGCACCGACGACGCCAAGGACGGCGATCTGGTCGCGGTCGAAACCGGGCGGGCGCCGCGTTTCGGCCTGCCGACCGGCCGTGTCGTCGAAAAGCTCGGCTCGCTCGCCACCGAGCGCGCCATCAGCCTGATCGCCATTCACGCCCACACCATTCCGCATGTTTTCCGCCGCGACACGCTGCTGGAAGCCGACGCCGCCAAACCGGCCACGCAGGCCGGTCGCGAAGACTGGCGCCGCCTCCCCCTCGTCACCATCGATCCGCCCGACGCCAAGGATCACGACGACGCCGTTCATGCCGAGCCCGAGTCAGGCGGCGGCTTTGCCATTACCGTCGCCATCGCCGACGTCTCGCACTACGTCACGCCGGGTTCGGCGCTCGACCGCGAGGCGCTGGTGCGCGGCAACTCGGTCTATTTCCCCGACCGCGTCGTGCCGATGCTCCCCGAGCGCATTTCCAATGATCTGTGCTCGCTGCGTCCGCTGGAAGACCGTGCGGCACTGGCGGTGCGCATGGTGATCGGCGCCGACGGCCGCAAGCGCTCGCACACCTTCCACCGCATCATGATGAAATCGGCCGCCCGGCTGTCCTATCAGCAGGCCCAGGCCGCCATGGACGGCCGCACCGATGACGTGACCGGACCGCTGCTCGAGCCGATCCTGAAGCCGCTCTACGCTGCCTACGAGGCGCTGACGCGCGCCCGGGCCGAACGTCAGCCGCTGGATCTCGATCTGCCGGAACGCAAGATCCTGCTGAAGCCCGACGGCACGGTCGACCGCGTCATCGTGCCGGAGCGGCAGGACGCCAACAGACTGATCGAGGAGTTCATGATCCTCGCCAACGTCGCCGCTGCCGAGACGCTGGAAAAAGCCCGCGTGCCGCTGATCTACCGCGTCCACGACGAGCCTTCGATCGAGAAGGTCAACGCGCTGCGCGAATTCCTCGCCAGCCTCGACATTCCGCTGGCCAAATCCGGCGCGCTGCGCCCCGAGATTTTCAACCGGATCCTGTCGCAGATGAAGGGACGCGACAACGAGCAATTGGTCAACGAGGTGGTGCTGCGCAGCCAGGCGCAGGCCGAATATTCCGCCGACAATTACGGGCACTTCGGCCTGAACCTGCGCCGCTACGCGCATTTCACCTCGCCGATCCGCCGCTACGCCGACCTCATCGTCCACCGCGGCCTGATCCGCGCGCTCAAGTTCGGCAGCGACGGCCTGCCCGAGACCTTCGACAATGCGGTGCTGGCCGAGATCGCGGCCGACATCTCCGCCACCGAGCGCCGCGCCATGCTGGCGGAACGCGAAACCAATGACCGGTTGATCGCGCACTTTCTCGCCGACCGGATAGGCGCCAGCTTTCAGGGCCGTGTCTCCGGCGTTCACAGGGCCGGCCTGTTCGTCAAACTTGCTGATACCGGCGCCGACGGCTTTGTGCCGGCGCGCACCATGGGCGACGAATATTTCCGCTACGACGAGCCCGGCCGCGCCATGGTCGGCTCCCGTTCGGGCATGACATTCCGGCTCGGCGATACGGTGACGGTGAAACTTGTGGAGGCCGCCCCGGTTGCGGGCGCCCTGCGTTTTGAGCTTCTCTCCGAGGGGCGTATCAGCGCCGCACGGCAACGCCCGCACGGCGCGCGGCGGCCGAAAGACAGCAAACCGGAACGGCACCGCCGGCAGCAACGGAAGAAACGATGAGCACCGACCTTGGCGCCCGCCTGAGCGCGCGCATGACGAATATGGAGCGTGAGCAGACATTCCCGGACAGCGAGCCGCGCGACGCCGCGACGATCATGCTGATCGACCGCGCCACTGATCGGCCGAAGGTGCTGCTCGGCCGCCGCCACCATGGCCACAAGTTCATGCCGGGCAAATTCGTGTTCCCCGGCGGGCGCATCGAAACGCTGGACCAGGCGATGAGCGCGGTCAGCGAACTGCACCCGGGCACGCAACGCAAGCTGCTGGAACGGGTCGCGGCGCCGAGCCCCGAATTCGCGCGCGGCGTGGCGCTCGCCGCGGTACGCGAGATGGCCGAGGAAACCGGCCTGCTTCTGGGCGTCCAGCGCGATGAGCCGCCGGCCTCGCCCGGCGAAATCTGGACCGAGTTCGCCAAGGCCAACGTCCACCCCGACCTCGGCAATATTCACTTCATCGCCCGCGCCATCACTCCGCCGCGGCGGCCGAAACGCTTCGACACCCGATTCTTCACCTGCGACGCCACCTCGATTGCCCACAGGATCGAGGGTGTGGTGGGGCCTAACTCGGAGCTGGTGGAACTGGTGTGGCTTCCGCTCGACGAGGCCACCGAACTCGATATGCCGACCATCACCAGCGTGGTACTGGAGGAACTGGAGGCGCGGGTCGAGGCCGGCATGGCGCACGACCTCCCGGTGCCGTTCTATTACATGCAGGAGCAGACCTTCATGCGGGAACTGCTGTAAAACCGGCCCCAACCGCTTTTCTTGACATTTGCCGCCCCGGCGCTAGGTTCCGCGCCAACCGGGCGAAAGCCGCCGACAAGTTCCGAAATTCGAGGGATATCCCATGGCCAAAGCCGCCAGTCTGAAAATCAAGCTCGTGTCGAGCGCGGGTACCGGCCACTTCTATGTGACCAAGAAGAACTCGCGCACGCAGACCGACAAGCTGAAGAAGAACAAGTACGACCCGATTGCCAAGAAGCACGTCGAGTACAGCGAATCCAAGATCAAGTAGTTTTGGTCCGCATCGACTGACGCTGGGGCGCCCGCTGGGCGCCCTTTGCATTTGGGAAGCCGCTCAGGCGGCGTCCTGGACGACCCGGTTACGGCCGTCGCGCTTGGCGCGGTACAGCGCCTGATCGGCGCGCTTCAGGATCGAGGCGGCATTGTCGCCGGGCTGGCCCAGCGCGGCGATGCCGATCGAGATCGTCACCTCGAGGGCGCCGGCGCCCTGCTGGATGATGAACGGCTCGGTGGCGATGCGGCGGCGCAGCCGCTCGGCCACCATGCCCGCCACTGTCATGTCGGTTTCCGGCATGACGATAACGAATTCCTCGCCACCATAGCGGCAGGCCAGATCGATATTGCGGATCGACTTGCGGATGCGCAGTGCGAACTCACGCAACACGTCGTCGCCGGCATCGTGGCCGTGGCCGTCATTGATCGCCTTGAAGAAGTCGATGTCGACGATCAGCACCGTGATCGGCTTGCCGCGCGCGGCCGCCTGGTCGACCAGGCTCGACAGATGCGTTTCCATGTAACGGCGGTTAAATAGGCCGGTCAGCGCATCGGTGATCGCCATCTCGATCGACATCTGCACGTTGTCGCGCAGCCGTTCGGTGTAGCGCTTCTTCTTGATCTGCGTGCGCACCCGCGCCAGCATCTCGTTCTTGTCGATCGGGCGGATCAGGTAGTCGTTGACGCCGATTTCGAGGCCGCGCACCAGCCGCGCATTGTTGTCGGCCTCGGCAATGGCCAGAATCGGCACGTTGCGGGTGCGCTCCAGCGAGCGCAGCTGGCTGCACAGCCGCAAGCCGTCGAAATTGGAGAGGCCCAGCGACACGATGATCAGGTCGTAGCTGCCTTCGGCGGCGTGAAACAGGCCTTCATTGGGGTCCGCCTGCACGTCGACCTTGTGCTCGGTGGCGAGTGTCGCGACGATACGCTCGTAGGACGACGGGCGGTCATCGACGACAAGAATGCGGCCGTTACGGCCGGTTTCCGCCACCGCATCCCGCTCCGGCGCCTGGATACCGATTTCGCGCGAGGTGGCCGCGCGCATGCGCAACTCGTCGGTCACCATCTTCAGCCGTGCCAGCGAGCGCACCCGCGACACCAGCGCCACGTCGGTCACCGGCTTGGTCAGGAAATCGTCGGCGCCGGCTTCCAGCCCGCGCACCCGGTCGGACGGCTGGTCGAGCGCCGTCACCATCACCACCGGAATATGATGGGTCGCCGGATTCGACTTGAGCTGGCGGCAGACTTCGAAGCCGTCCATGTCCGGCATCATCACGTCGAGCAGCACGATGTCGCATTCGGCGCGCTCGCACTGCGCCAGCGCCTCGGCGCCGCTATAGGCGGTGGCGACATCGAAATATTCGGCCGACAGGCGCGCTTCGAGCAGGCGCACATTGGCCGGCACGTCATCGACGACAAGAACACGGGCGGTCATCGGGGTACTCTTACGCTGGGCCGAGGAAGTGACGGATGGTCTCGATGAACTTGCCGACCGAAATCGGCTTGGACAGATAGGCTTCGCAGCCGCCTTCGCGGATACGTTCCTCGTCCCCCTTCATCGCGAACGCGGTCACTGCCACCACCGGGATTGATTTCAACTCTGGATCGTCCTTGAGCCATTTGGTCACTTCGAGACCGGATACTTCCGGCAGTTGAATATCCATCAGAATCAGATCGGGCCGGTGCTTGCGGGCCAGATCGAGCGCCTCGATGCCGTTGCGGGTACCGACGGTGTCGTAGCCATGCGCTTCCAGCAGGTCGTGGAAGAGCTTCATGTTCAGCTCGTTGTCCTCGACGATCAGGACGGTCTTCGGCATTCCCCCGCCCCTTTGTCCCCAGCGCACCGGAGCGTCTGGCGTCGCCAGAGACCGCGCTATCGGGCATGATCGAGATAGCACGGTAGTGCTGAAATCTTACGGAAAGGCAAACTTGGCCGATGAAAGCGCGTGGCCCCGTAACCGTCGAAGCGGCAGAAAAGCTGGCTATTCAGGCCCTTACCTACATTGCGGGTGACCCTGAACGCCTCGGGCGATTCCTCGCAATCACGGGTATCGGCCCGGCCGAGATTCGCGCCGCCAGCGCCGAGCCGGGTTTTCTGGCCGGCGTGCTCGATTACGTGGCCGGGCACGAGCAGATGGTTACAGAATTCGCTACTGAAACGGGGACCAATCCGGCCGACCTTGGCAGCGCCCGGGCCGCGCTAGGCGGCGGCGACTGGGAGCGCGAGGTGCCGTGAGCTTCTGCCGCGACTGTCTGGCGGACACGGCCACGACGGCCAGGCGCTGCCCGGCCTGCGGCTCGCCGCGGCTGGCACGGCATCCGGAACTCGACACGCTGACGATCGCCCATATCGACTGCGACGCGTTCTACGCCACGATCGAGAAGCGTGACGACCCTTCCCTTGTCGACAAGCCGGTGGTGGTCGGCGGCGGCAAGCGCGGCGTGGTGGCCGCCTGCTGCTACGTCGCCCGCACCTATGGCATCCGCTCGGCGATGCCGATGTTCGAGGCGCTGAGCCGCTGCCCCAACCTGGTCGTCATCAAGCCCAACATGGCCAAGTACGTTCAGGTCGGCCGCGCCGTGCGCACCGCGATGCTGGAAATGACGCCGCTGGTCGAGCCGCTGTCGATCGACGAGGCCTTTCTCGATCTCACCGGCACGCAGCGGCTGCATGGCATGAGCGCGGCGCGGGTGCTGGCGCGCTTCGCCGCGCGCGTCGAGCGCGACCACGGCATCACGGTATCGATCGGCCTGTCGGCGAACAAGTTCCTGGCCAAGATCGCCTCCGACATGGACAAGCCGCGCGGCTTCGCAGTACTCGGCCAGGCCGAGGCGGCGGCCTTTCTGGCGCCGAAGCCGGTCGGGTTCATCTACGGCGTCGGCGCGGTCAGCGCCGCCAAGCTCGCCCATGACGGCTTCCGCACCATCGCCGACCTGCAAAACGCCGATCAGCACGACCTGATGCGCCGCTACGGCGTCGAGGGCACGCGGCTGTGGCAGCTGGCGCGCGGGCTCGATACCCGCCGCGTCGATCCCGAACGCGAGACCAAGAGCGTGTCGGCGGAGACCACGTTCAACCATGACATCGGCGACTTCCGGCCGCTCGAACAGCATCTGTGGGATCTGACAGAGCGGGTGTCGTCGCGGCTGAAGGCGCAGCATCTGGCCGGGTCGACGGTGACGCTGAAGCTCAAGAGCGCGGACTTCAAGACGCGCACAAGGGCCCGCTCGCTCGGCCATCCGACGCAGCTGGCGGCGCGCATTTTCGCCGCCGGCCGCGACCTGCTGCAGCACGAGGTCGGCCCGACCCGCTTCCGGCTGATCGGCATCGGCGTCAGCCATCTGGAGGAAACCGACGGCTCGGACCTGTCCGACCTGCTCGACCGCCGCGCCGCCGAGGCCGAGCACGCCGTAGACCGGCTGCGCTCGAAATTCGGCAAGGACGCGGTGGTGAAAGGCCTGACGCTGGACGAGGACTAGGCCGCGTATTCATTAATCGAGGTCGGTGAGCGCCCGTTTGCCCGCTTTGCTCCAATCGCGGCCTAAATGGTGCGTCGCGGCGGACGCAGTCATGTGCCAGAATGCGACATCGCTGGTGTCAGGACTTTTTTTGCAAAGCGGTCGCGGTGGGGAAGGCCCTGTCTTGCCAATGCCCCCCATGGGTGCAATCTTGCTTAAACAAGCCGGTTATCCTGTGGGCCTCAGTAAAGACGGCTTACTCTATCAGATTCGACACGCTCAAATCGTTTCGATGCCTGGATTTGGCGTCGCGGCACCGGACACGGGTCTGTCGAAGAGCGGACGTTTCTGCCTAACGCAAAATTTCTGTTTGGATACGGCGTGTAAACTTCACGGAAAGATCCGTGCAACAGCGCACACCTCATTGGCGCACTTAATTGGATCAAGTTGAAATTCCGGACCCATTTAGGCGCACCGCAATCCGTCTGAGCATCCGTAGGCGAATGCAATAGGAGAAAGATATGAGACTTGATGTCCAAGCAGTTAAACGATCAATTCTAGAATCCGTTAGCAAGACGCGAGGACGAATTATTTTATGTCTCGTTTTCGCCGGAGCTGTCTTGCTGACATCCGGGTCTGCGCGAGCAGACTGTAAGGCGCAATTGACGGCAAGCGGCATTGCGCCTGCGCTGACCAAGCCTACTGCCGAACTCCAGGCCAGAACTGCATGGCAAGCCAATGCAAAATATAATTATGGCATGCCCTATGCTCAATGGTCCAAGGCACAGAATAAAAAACCGGCCACTTTTCAGACGAGCACTCAGGGTTTGATCAAGAAGCAATACATTGCAACGTATTCTGCAAAGCCTTGCAATTAATGGCCGATCACCGAGTTCAGCCCATATCTCTACCATGCGCGTAATTTGGTGGAACGGTTCTTCAACAAGCATAATCAATGTCGCCGAATCGCCACCCGCTACGACCGGCTCCCAGCCAACGATCTTGCCTTCATCAAGCTTGCATCTATACGGTTTTGGCTACGTGACTTATGAGTCCGCGCTCTACCCGGTCTGGATCAGCTTTTCGCCGTCAAAGCGCTCAGCGGCACATCCAGCGTGTAGACAAACCCGGATGGCTCGTAGTCGAGTTGCACCTCGCCGCTCAGTTGCTGACCGAGCGACCCCATCATCCGCGTACCGAAGCTGCGCCGGGTCGGCGCCTCCACCGGCGGACCGCCGATTTCGGTCCAGGTCAGCCGCAAACGTTGCGTCTCGTCGTCAATGGTCCAGGCGATCTCGACATGGCCGGCCGGCACCGAGAGCGCGCCAAACTTGGTGGTGTTGGTGCACAGCTCGTTGAACGTCATCGCCAGCGCGATCACCGCACCGGAGGTAATGCCGGTATCGCGGCCCTTGATCGAGAACCGGCCGGCGCCGGCGCTGTCATAGGGTTCGGTGGCGCTGCGCACCGTTTGCACGAGGCTGGCGCTGGCCCAACTGACCTGCATCAGCAAATCGTGTGCCCGTCCCAGCGCAACCAGGCGCCCCTCGATGGCCTGCTTGCCATGCGCGATGCTGGTGGCGTTGCGCAGGCTTTGCGACGCGATGGCGCTTACCGTCGCCAGCGAATTCTTGATGCGATGGTGCAATTCATCGAGGATCAGCTTCTGCAACTTGTCGGCCGCCTCGCGCTCCTTGGCGTCGATGCCGGCCTGCGCCAGCAACGCCTTGGCGTCGATGCTGGCCTGCTCCAGCAACAGACGCAGGCTGTCGTTCTCCGCGCTCAACACCTCCTGCGACGGCGTGTGCCCCCGCGGCGCGCTGACCGCCTGGGTGACGGCGTTGTTCGGCACGATCTTCAGCGCGCCCGCCCCGACCATCTCCTGCAGTTCGGAAATCATCTGCTCGACTTCCAGCGGCTTGCCGAAGAAGCGGCTGTCTGCCGGCCGCTCGGCCGCTGTCGGCCTTACCTGACCCGATACCAGCACGATCTTGATTGCCGGCCAGCGCTTGTGCACCGCGTGCGCGAGCTTCAGGCCGTCGATACTGCCCGGCATCTGGATGTCGGTGAACAGCAGCGAGATGTCCGAGCGCGACTCGAGAATGGCAAGCGCCTCGTCGGCATTGACGGCTTCGACCGGCGTGAAGCCGGCGTCCTCGACGATGTCGACCGCGCGCATGCGCAGCACCATTTCGTCTTCAACGATAAGAACGTTGGGGGGGGCCTCGGATGGATCGGTCGACATGTCCGCCTAGCCTTTCAGTGCAAGCTGACGGAATGGGTCGCGCAAAATGCCGGACCGCAATGATGCGGCGCCGCCGGCTTTCGATCCCGTTGCAATTGTGTGTGCAATTCACAATAGCGCGAAAACGGCCGCGTTGCTACAGCGCTGCATCCGAATACCGCCTTAGCGGCCAAGAAAGATAAGTGGCGCGGCACGGAACAAACGCCCGATGTGGAATTCGTGCGAGCAAAGCGGCCCGAGTCAAAAAGGCTCGGCTGTATTCTGTTCGAGCTGGCTTAATTCGCCGCTGATGGTGAGGTCGATGTATCCAGCAGCAGCGCGCGAGAGATGTTGTTCTCAGTTTCCGTTGTTAGGTCAGCCTGCTCAGTTGAATGCGGCCGCCAATCTGTTGTTCTGACCTTGGTCGTGCGGCGCACACCCGACTTGTTCGTGCACTTACGATTGTCATCAACAGCCATCGGGCGAGTCGCCGTTTTGACCCGCAATCCGGTACGAAAACTTGTGTTGCCGGTCATCTGCGACGCGACATTGGCTTTGAACAAAAAACGTTTTCGACTAACGTTTGCGACGATAAGCAAAAAAATCTTGGGGGAGGATAACATGAGTGTCTTCAGGCTCGCTTCAGCGGCGACCGGACTTGCACTGCTGTCAATCTGTTTTGGCGCAGGCCATATGGTCGCGGCTAACGCCGCGGAAGGTTTTTCGATCACGTCGCCGGCCTTCAAGGACAACGACCTGATGGACCGCAAATTCGCGGCCAAAGGCGGACCGCGCAAATGCGACGGTGAAAACATCTCGCCACCATTGCAGTGGTCGAACGCACCGGCCGGCACCAAGTCTTTCGCCATCGTCATTCACGACGCCGTCGGCGGTCACGGGCTCGGAATTGACCATTGGGTCGCTTACGGCATCCCGGCGTCAACCACGTCCTTTGCCGAAGGCGCGGTCAGCAAGCCGCCGCAAGACGGCAACTACGTCGGCGGAAAGAACCGGATCGATAGGCCGTTCTATTTCGGCCCCTGCCCGGATGTCGGCGATCTTCCCCATCACTACGAGTTCATAATCATCGCGACGTCGCTCGAACCGGGCGCCCTTGCCCCCGGCCTCGACAAGGCGGGGCTGATCAAGGCCACGGAAGGCCACCGGCTCGGCGCCACCAGCATGATCGGCCGCTATGGGCGCAAATAGCGATATCTGACAGCGGAGCGCGCATCGACAGGAGACAAAGACACCAACCAAAATTGCCCGGAAACTCGGGAAACTTGAGGGGAAACGTCATGAACGCCATCAGACTTGCTGCCTTGTCTGTACTTGGCTGCCTTGTGTTCGGCACCGCCAACGCCCAGGTGGTGACAATCGTCACCACGCCCGCAGGCTCGTTCACCAATTCGATCGGCGCCGCGATCGCCAAGGTGGTCGTCGAACAAGGCGGGCTGCGGGCAACGGTATCCCCGCAACAATCGCACGGCCAGGATTCGGTCAATGACGGCAGCGCCGAACTCAGCCTCGCGACCATTACCGACGTACAACAATACGTCACCGGAACGGTCGACTTCGAAGGCAAGGGCGCCAAGAAGAACCTTCGGCTGATCGGACGTCTGGTGCCGATCATGATGTCCGGTTATGTCCGGCTCGACTCCGACATCAAGACGCTCGCCGACATCAAGGGCAAGCGCATCCCCTCCGGCTATCCGGCGCAACGTTCGGTGCAGCGCGTGGTGCTGTCGCAGCTCGCCGGCGCCGGCTTGAGCGAGGCCGATGTCCGGCCGGTGCCGGCGCGCAATATCGTCGCCAGCGCCGACGACTTTGCCGCCGGCAAGACCGACATCTTCTGGTTCGCCCTCGGCGCGGCCAAGGTCAAACAGGTTGCCGCCAGCGTCGGCGGCCTGCGCGCTATTTCGATCGAGACCACGCCGGCGGCGCTGGCGGCGATGAAAAAATACGTGCCCGGTTCCTATCCAGTGACGCTCCAGCCATCCAAACAGTTCGAGGAAATCCGCTCGCAGACCGTGGCGCAGGCCTATGACGTGGTGTTCTTCACCCGCGCCGACCTGGCCGACGACGTCGTCTACAAGATCACCAAGGCGGTGTTCGACAACAAGAAGGATATGGCGGCGGTATTCCCGGGGATGAACCAGTTCAACCCTGAACAGATGTCGACCAAATACGACGATCTGACCTATCACCCCGGCGCCATCAAATTCTTCCAGGAGAAGGGCCTGTGGCCGCCGCGGGATCCCTCATGACCCGCACCGCCTGATTCCGCGCAATTGGCCCGGCTGCGGGCAGCAACACACAACGTTGTGTCCAAGGACCCGACATGAGTCTTCTCGTGAATGCCCTCGCGGTCACGCTGACCTGCGGCGTGCTCGCGTGGGCGGCAGACCTGGTCCGGCTGTTCGGGTTGCTGATCTACGTCGAGCAGTACATCGCGCTGATGGTGGCGCTCGCACTGCCGCTGGTGTTTCTCACCGTGCCGGCGCACCGGGCGGCGCCGCAGCCCGAACAGGAGGGCGGCGGGCGGAGCGGTCCGGCGCCTTGGTATGACCAGTTGGCAGCGCTGGCCGGCTTCGTCCTCGGCATCTACGTCGCCTTCCGGTTTCCCGAATTGTCGGAGATGGGCTCGCAACGTCCATGGGACGGGCTGATCCCGGCGGTCATGCTGTGCCTGCTGTTCCTCGAGGGGCTGCGCCGCACATCCGGCACGGCGATCACCGTAGTGGTGGTCGGATTCTTCGTGCTGGCGTTGATCGGCCATTTGCTGCCGGGCGCGCTTACCGGCCGCAAGGTTCAGCTCGACCGGCTGACCTATTTCCTGGTGTGGGATTCGAGCGCTTTGTTCGGCACCGTCATGCAGATCATCACCACAGTGGTGGTGGCTTTCGTCTTCTTCGGCAATATCCTGTTCAAGTCCGGCGGTTCGGCGTTCTTTACCGACATATCGATGGCGATGATGGGCCGCTACCGCGGCGGTCCCGGCAAGATCGCCATCATGGCGTCGTCGCTGTTCGGCACCATTTCCGGCAGTGTCGTCGCCAATGTCGTCACCACCGGCGTGGTCACCATCCCGCTGATGAAAAAGGCCGGCTTCCGGCCGCAACTCGCCGGCGCCATCGAGGCGGTGTCATCGACCGGCGGCCAGTTGATGCCGCCGGTGATGGGCATTGCCGCGTTCCTGATGGCCGAGTTTCTGCGCGTCCCCTATTCCGACGTCGTTCTCGCAGCGCTGATCCCGGCCGTGCTGTTCTATCTGGCGCTGTTCCTGCAGGCCGACCTGGAGGCCGCCCGGCTGGGTTTGCGCGGCATCGATGATGCGCTGATTCCGCGCGCCCGGCAGGTCCTCAAGGACGGCTGGCATTTTCCGATTCCATTCGTGGTGCTGATCGGCGCCCTGTTCTGGCTCAATTACGAACCTTCGGCGGCCGCACTGCTGGCGGCAGCGGCGGTGATCGTCGCCTCGGTTGTTTTCGGCTTCAAGGGCAAGCGGCTCGGCCTGCTCGACTTCTATTACATTCTGCGCGACACCGGCCTGACCGTGATCGGCCTGTTCATGATCGCGGCCGCCGCCGGCGCGGTGATCGCCACGCTCAACTATTCCGGTCTCGGCTTCTCGCTGACCCTGGCGCTGGTGCATATCGCCGGCGGCAACCTGATCGCGCTGCTGGTCATCGCCGCCATCGCCTGCATCATCCTCGGCATGGGCATGCCGACGGTCGGCGTCTATATCCTGCTGGCGACGCTGGTGGCCCCGGCCTTGATCGAAATGAAAGTCGATCCGATGGCCGCGCACCTGTTCATTCTCTACTTCGGCTGCCTGTCGATGATCACGCCGCCGGTCGCCATCGGTGCCTACGCGGCCGCGCACCTGGCCAAAGCGGATCCGATCAAGACCGGATTCGAAGCGGTGCGCTTCGGCTGGCTGGTGTTCGTCGTGCCGTTCCTGTTCGTGTTTTCAAACACGCTTTTGATGCGCGGCGAGCCGATCATGATCATCGTCGATATCGCCGCCGCCGTGGTTGGCGTCTGGTTCGGCGCCGCCGGGGTGATGGGCTATTCAATCCGCCGTCTGGCTGCGGCCGAACGCGCCGCCTATCTGGCGGCCGGCCTTTTCCTGCTGCTGCCGATGGGCGCCTTTGGCGTCGGCCGCTGGATCAATCTGGCTGGCTTGGTTCTGGCGGTGTGCATCATGGCGCGGGAGCGGCTGCTGCGCCGCGCCGCCGCCACGGCGGCGCCCTAGCCTTCCATCAGGCGGCCGTTACGGGCAGGGTTTTGCCGTCTTCATTTCCAGCAGGCTCAGTTCGGCGCTGATGGTGAAATCGGTATAATCCAGCACCAGCGCGCGCGAGATGCCATTTTCGTAAATCTCGAAGGCGATCGAATAGGCGGGCGTCTGCTCGCCGCTGCGCGCGGTCTTCTCGTCCTGCTGCTCGAAATAAGTGATGCTCACCGGCCAGCGCTTGAGCGTGGCCAGCGCCGGAATGTTCGCGGCCGCGTCGGTGGCCGGTTTCTGGTCCGGCGCCATCTCGCGGCCGATCACGGTCAGCGTGTTGTAGAACTTGTCGCCGGTTTCCGAACCATCGTAGACCGGAAACTCCAGGATCGACTGGCCTTCGCGCGCGGCCACGAGAATGCGGCGCATATGCTCGGTCGGAAATACCGCGCCGGCCGGGACGGTAAGTTTTCTTGGCTTCGGCTTGTTCAGGTTGACCGCGACAGCCTTGGCGGTGCGTTCGGCGCGACCGTCGACCGCGTCGGCGCGCTTGTCGTTCAGTTTGTTCTGCGAGTTGAACCGGAACTTGCGGGCATTGCCGTCCTCCCAGGTCGTCGAGCTCATTTCGCTGATGACGGCCTTGCCTTCACCGGAGTCCAGTTCCGACACCTGGCGGAATTGCAGATCGTAGCCGGCGCAGGCGCTGCCGGAAAAATCATAGACGATGCGACCGCGCACCGCCTCGACGCCGCGGGTGCCGCGCGATTTCAGCAGTTTGAGATCGTAGACCGCGCGGTGCGGCGCCAGCACAGCCGCGCCGTCGGCCGGTGCGGCCTGCGCCGGGTACCCGAGGGCGGCTGCCAGGCCGGCAACCGCAAGGGATGGAACCAGCCGCTTGACCGTGACGCACCTGTTCATCGACAAACCTCTCCCCGGCCGCACAAGGCGCCCGCATTCGAGAACAAAGAACAAGAAAGTAGCAAGATAGAGGCCGCTGCCGATTCCGGCAACGGGCATGCCGACGGCCGGAGCCTGCCGATCTTTACCAAAAAGCCCTTTCGCCGTGCATCGAACGGTTCGGCTGCCTTGCGCAAGGCCGACCGATCAGCCAATAGAATATCCTTCATCGGGAGAACCTTATGGCCGGAATGGCAGAGAAAACACTGGATCGCCTGGGTATCGTTCTGCCGACCCCGGCCGCCCCAATCGCCAATTATGTCGCCTGCGTTCGCACCGGCAATCTGCTGGTGGTGTCGGGCCAGCTCTGCTTCGGCGACGACGGCCAACTGGTTGCCAAGGGCCAGCTCGGCAGCGGCGTGACGGTGGACGACGGCCAGCGCGCGGCACGCGCCTGCGCGGTCAACCTGCTGGCGCAGATCAAGGCGGTGATCGGCGATCTCGACAAGGTCACCCGCGTGGTCCGGCTCGGCGGCTTTATCAATTCCGCGCCGGGCTTTACCGACGGCCCCAAGGTCATGAACGGCGCTTCCGACCTGATGGTCGAGGTGTTCGGCGACCTCGGCCGCCATGCCCGGTCGACGGTCGGCGTCTCGGCGCTGCCGGCCGATGCCGCGGTCGAAGTCGAAGGACTGTTCGAGGTCGCATAAAACGAAATGGCGGGACTGGACTGGCTGAGCGCGCGCCCCATCGCCCATCGCGGGCTGCATGACGCGTCGGCCGGCGTGATCGAGAACACCGCCTCGGCCTTTGCCGCGGCGATCGCGGGCAACTACGGCATCGAGACCGACCTTCAGATCAGCGCCGACGGCGAAGCCATGGTGCATCATGACGATGCCCTTGGCCGTCTCACCGAAGGCCACAGCCGGTTGGCTGACATGACCGCCGCCGCGATCAAGGCAGCGCCTTTCAAGGCCACCGCCGACCGCATCCAGACCCTGGGCGAACTGTGCGATCAAATCGCGGGCCGCGCCACGCTGGTCCTGGAGCTCAAGAGCCGTTTCGACGGCGATGTGCGGCTGGTGCAGCGGGTCTCCGACGTCCTGAACAGCTATGCCGGTCCGGTGGCGGTGATGTCGTTCGATCCGGCGCTGATCGAGGCGGCGCGCGCGATCGCCCCCGGTCTGCCGCGCGGCATCGTTGCCGAGCGCCGATACGCCCATCATGAATGGGATCGCATGCCGGCCGCCGCCAAACGGCGCCTGGCGCACCTGCTGCACATGCACCGCACCCGGCCGCACTTCATCGCCTATGCGGTGCAGGATCTGCCGTCCCCGGCCCCGGTCCTAGCGCGGATGCTGTTCGGGCTGCCGCTACTGACCTGGACGGTGCGCAGCGAAGCCGACCGCAAAACCGCCGCGCGCTGGGCCGACCAGATCATCTTCGAGGGGTGGCGGCCCTGAAATTTGGATGCCGGCGGAACACAAGCGGGCTCTCCGGGGTAATCAAGGGCAAACGCAATCGGAAGGAGCCGCCGATGAAAGCCTGGATCGCCGCCTTCGGAATCGCCGCAGCTTTCGCAGTCGCGGCGCCCACGGCCCATGCCGCCCCCGCCGGTCAGACCACGGCGGGTTCTGCCGCAACCAAGAAACCGGCCGCCAGGAATGCCCCGGCCCGGCGCCAGGCGCCGCGGCGGGTTCAGCCGCAGCGGCAGATTGCCTGCACCTATATGGGTTGCCGGCCTGTCCCGCGCGGCTGCCAGCCCGTCACCGAATACAACTGGGATGGCGTTCCGACCGGGTTCGACGCCGTCGCTTGCAGGCGCTGACGGCTGTTCGCCTTCAAGGACGAACGATTTCCGGCGCAATGCAGGCTATAAAGGCCTTATGCCCGAGGTCGAACTTCGCATCCGCATTGCGCCGTCGCTTGCCGAAATTCCCGCTGAAACCTGGGATGCCTGCGCCTGCCCCGCCGTTAAAGTATTAGATGAGGATAATTTATCCCCAGAGTTATCAACACAAGGATATCCGTATAACCCTTTTATATCTCATGGATTTCTTCACAGTCTTGAACAGTCTGTTTCGGTTGGCGGCCGGTCGGGCTGGCAACCGCGCCACCTCCTCGCGGAGGACGCCTCCGGCCAGTTGCTCGGCTGCGCCCCCTGCTATGTGAAGCTGCATTCACAAGGCGAATACGTTTTCGACGCCGGCTGGGCCGACGCCTACGAGCGCGCCGGCGGCGACTATTATCCGAAGCTTCAGGTGGCGGTGCCCTTCACCCCGGTCACCGGCCGGCGTCTGCTGGTGCGGCCGGGCCCCCAGGCCGCCACGATCCGCGGCGCGCTGGGTGATGCGCTGAGCGAAATCACGACGGCCAGCCAATTATCGTCGGCCCACGTCACCTTCCTCACCGAAGCGGAATCCTGCCTGCTCGGCGAACGCGGCTATCTGCAACGCACCGACCAGCAGTTCCACTGGCATAACCAGGGCTACGCCACGTTCGAGGATTTCCTGTCGGCGCTGTCGTCCCGCAAGCGCAAGGCAATCCGCCGCGAACGCAAGGAGGCGCTGGCGGCCGGGGTAGAGGTGGTGCCGCTCACCGGGTCGGACCTGACCGAGGAGGTCTGGGATGCCTTCTTCCGGTTCTACATGGACACCGGCTCGCGCAAATGGGGCCGCCCGTATCTCACCCGCGAATTCTTCTCGATCGTCGGCGCCACCATGCCCGACAAGATCCTGCTGGTGATGGCGCGGCGCGAAGGCCGCTGGATCGCCGGCGCCATCAACTTCATCGGCGGCGACGCCCTCTACGGCCGCAACTGGGGTGCGGTCGAGCACCACCCCTTCCTGCATTTCGAGCTCTGCTATTACCAAGCGATCGACTATGCGATCGCGCACAAGCTGGCGCGGGTCGAGGCCGGCGCCCAGGGTGAGCACAAATTGGCGCGCGGCTACCTGCCGCAGACCACCTATTCGGCGCATTTCATCGCCCATCCCGGATTGCGCCGGGCGGTTGCCGACTATCTGGCGCGCGAGCGCGCCTATATACAGGCGGCCGGCGAAGAGCTTGCGGCGGCGGCGCCGTTCCGCAAGGATTTGGCCGAGCAAGAATGATCCGGGGAGCGCCGATGCCGAGCTACGATCCGAACAACATCTTCGCCAAGATCCTGCGCGGCGAACTGCCCTGCTACAAGGTCTATGAGGATGACAAGGCGCTGGCCTTCCTCGACATCATGCCGCGCGCGCCCGGCCACACGCTGGTGCTGCCGAAGGCGCCGGCACGCAACATTCTTGACGTGCCGGCCGCCGATCTCGCCCATGTCGCCACCGTGGCGCAGAAGATCGCCAAGGCGGCGATGACAGCCTTTGCCGCCGATGGCATCACCGTCCAGCAGTTCAACGAAGGCGCCGGCGGACAGGTGGTGTTCCACCTCCATGTCCACGTCATCCCGCGCAAGGCCGGCCAGCCGATGAAGCCGCCGGCGGCGGAGAAGGAAAAACCCGAGGTGCTGGCCGAACAGGCCAGGACGCTGGCCGCAGCATTGGCCGCCGGCTAGCGCGCCGCCGTTCAACCGCGCAGGATGTTCTGCATTTCTGCCGGCCGGCCCTCGATGTGGCAGCGCAGGTTGTGCACCACGAGCGGCAGCACCTGCTCGGCATAGACGTCGCTCATGCCGCCGATGCGGGGCGTGATGATGACGTTCGGCATGTCCCAGAGCGGGCTTTCCGCCGGCAAAGGCTCGGTTTCGAACACATCGAGCGCGGCGCCGCCGATGCGGCCGTCCTGCAGCGCCTGCACCAGCGCCTTCTCGTCGACCACCGGGCCGCGCGCCAGATTGATCAGGATGCCGGTCGGCTTCATGGCGCCGAGAACATCACCGTCGATCATGTGCCGGGTCTGCGCGGATAGCGGCACCAGCACAATCAGGAAGTCCGCCTGCCCGGCCGCCTCGGCCAGACGGCTGCGCGGCATCATCGCATCGAAATGCGGCGCCGCGATGCGGGCATCGCTGATGCCGATCACCCGCATGCCGAACGCCGCGCAGCGCGCCGCCAGCGCCTCGGCGATCGGGCCGATGCCGACCAGCACGGCGGTCTTGCCCCAGATCAGTTTCTGCGGCCAGCGCTCCCAGACATGGTTCTGCTGGTTGCGCAGCATGCGCGGAAATTCACGCGACAGCGCGATCATCGACAAAAACGCCAGTTCCGACATCTGCGGCCCGTGAATGCCGCGGCCGGAAGTGACGCGCACATCCGGCTTCAGGCTTTTCAGGGTGTCGATGCGCTCCGTGCCGGCGGAGATCGCGCAGAGATAGCGCAGCCGCGGCATTTGCGCGATCAGTTCGTCAGTCACGTCATGCGCCATCGCCACCAGAACTTCGCAGTCGGCGCATTGCGGCAGCGCATCGGCAATGGTCGCTGCGTCGCGGACCTGCACCTGCGGGAACGCTTTCTGCACCGCAGCGGGATCGAGATGCACGCCGCGGTCCAGGATCAGAATTGTCATATGCGGGGTCTCCAATTGGAAATCGTGGGTCAGTGAGCTGTCAGGTAGCCGCCGACGACAAGCGTCGTCAGGCCGATCAGGACGCCGGCCAGCGCCGAGCGCTTGATGAGGACAAATCCAAGAAAGCCGCAGACCGTGGCGGCGACGCGCACCCAGATCGGGATGGTGTCAAGCGCGCCGCTGGAAAACAAGATCAGCTTGGCAATGACGCCGGCCAGGATCGCCGTCGCCACCGCGCGCGACCACATCACGATCTCGGAATCCTCGTTGAGACCGCGCGCCAGCACCAGCCCCAGCACGCGCCAGACCTCGTTCGGCAGGTAGCCGACGATGATCAGCATAAGATAGGGCCACAACTCGGCTGCGGCGGGGTTCATGTCGCGGCCGCCCGGAGCCGGTGAACGGCATAAGCGAGCGTGCCGCCGATGATGCCGGTCCACATCAGGTCGAGCCCGATCTCCAGGTAAACCAGCAACGGCAGCAGCACCAGGCCGAGCACAAGCGCCAGTCTGTCCATCAACATGCGCGCGTTGTTGGCGGTGGAAATCAGGAACGACATCGGCGTCAGGAACAACAGCGCCGCCGCGAACACGGTCGGCAGCCCGCGGGCGAGATAGAAGCCGATGAATCCGAATGTCACCGCCGTACTCATGAAGGTGACCGACAGGCCGTTGCAATAGGCGATGCGCCGTTCCGGCGCGATGCCGGGCAAATGACGCAGCGACTCCATCCACATGCTGACGGCGGTGAAGTGCGCCGGCAGCAGCAGGTGACGGACCCGGGTGCCGGGGCCGCGCAGCAGCGGCAACAGCGATACCACCATCGGAAACAGCCGGATCGCGCTGAGCGACACCGCGATCGCCGCCTCGATCATCGATGAGCCAAGCCCGATGGCGGTAATCAGGATGACCTGCGCCGGCGCCGCCCAGACAACGATTGTCGACAGCGCCAGCCACCACGGCGCCAGGCCGAAATCATGCGCCAGCGCGCCGATGCCGATATAGGTGCCCATCATCACCGGGAAGAACACCGAGCTCACGGCCCGCCGCGCGCCGCCCAGGAAGGCGGCGCTGGACGAGTCGTAGGTGGCGGGCACCGGCATGGCTGCTTGGTGTCATAGGCCCGCCGCATCTGCAACCGGGGCGCGACCGCGCCCGGCGCATGCGCCCCCCGCGAAATGCGAAGGCCGGGCACATGGCCCGGCCTTCAGTACAATGATGGGGGCGAGACGCTTAGACTTTGGCCAGCGGCACCTTGGGCACGGAGCCCTTCTTGCCGTCGCCACCGCCATCACCTTTGCCCTTGCCGTCACCGCCTTTGCCCTCACCCTTCGGCTTGGGCCGCGGCGAAGCCCGGCGCTTGGCCTTGGGCCGCACCGCCGGAATCTTCTCCGGCTTCGGCGTGATCGGGCCTTCGAGATACTGGAAGCCGATCTTGTCGCGGCCCTGCTCGTCCTGGTCGACGATGACCCGCACGTGGCCGCCCGACTTCAGGTGGCCAAACAGCACCTCGTCAGCCAGCGGCTTCTTGATGTGCTCCTGGATCACCCGCGCCATCGGCCGGGCGCCCATCAGTTCGTCGTAGCCGTTCGCGATCAGCCAGCGTGCCGCCTCTTCCGACAGCTCGATGGTGACGTTGCGGTCGCCGAGCTGGGCCTCGAGCTGGAGCACGAACTTCTCGACCACCTTGGCGATCACGTCCTGCGACAGATGCGCGAAGGTCACGGTGGCGTCGAGACGGTTGCGGAACTCCGGCGTGAACAGCCGGTTGATGGCGTCCTGATCCTCGCCTTCGCGCTTCTGGCGGGTGAAGCCGTAGGCCGCCTTGGCCATGTCGGATGCGCCGGCATTGGTCGTCATAATCAGGATGACGTTGCGGAAGTCGACCTGCTTGCCGTTGTGGTCGGTCAGCTTGCCGTGGTCCATCACCTGCAGCAGCACGTTGAACAGGTCGGGATGCGCCTTCTCGATTTCGTCGAGCAGCAGCACGCAATGCGGATGCTGGTCGACGCCGTCGGTGAGCAGGCCGCCCTGGTCGAAGCCGACATAGCCCGGCGGCGCGCCGATCAGGCGCGACACCGTGTGCCGCTCCATGTATTCCGACATGTCGAAGCGGATCAGTTCGACGCCGAGCGACGCCGCCAGTTGCTTGGCCACTTCGGTCTTGCCGACGCCGGTCGGACCCGAGAACAGGTAGCTGCCGATCGGCTTCTCCGGCTCGCGCAGGCCGGCCCGCGCCAGCTTGATCGAGGCCGATAGCGCGTCGATCGCCTTGTCCTGTCCGTAGACCACCGTCTTGAGCGTATGCTCAAGATGCCGCAGCACCTCGGCGTCGTCCTTCGACACGGTCTTGGGCGGAATACGCGCCATGGTCGAGATGGTGGTCTCGATTTCCTTGATGCCAATGGTCTTCTTGCGGCGGCCTTCCGGCAGCAGCATCTGCGCCGCGCCGGACTCGTCGATCACGTCGATCGCCTTGTCCGGCAGCTTGCGGTCATGGATGTACCGCGACGACAACTCCACCGCCGCCTTGATGGCTTCGTTGGTGTAGCGCAGCTTGTGATATTCCTCGAAATAAGGCTTCAGCCCCTTGAGGATCTCGATGGCATCCGGGATCGACGGCTCGTTGACGTCGATCTTCTGGAAGCGGCGCACCAGCGCGCGATCCTTCTCGAAGTACTGGCGGTACTCCTTGTAGGTGGTCGAGCCGATGCAGCGGATCGAGCCGCCGGCCAGCGCCGGCTTGAGCAGATTCGAGGCATCCATCGCACCGCCCGAGGTGGCGCCGGCGCCGATCACGGTGTGGATTTCGTCGATGAACATGATCGCGCCCGGAGAGGCCTCGATCACCTTGATCACCTGCTTGAGCCGCTCCTCGAAATCGCCGCGATAGCGCGTGCCGGCCAGCAGCGTGCCCATGTCGAGCGCGAACACGGTGGCGTTCTTCAGCACCTCCGGCACTTCGCCGTGGATGATGCGGCGCGCGAGGCCTTCGGCGATCGCGGTCTTGCCGACGCCGGCTTCGCCGACGAACAGCGGGTTGTTCTTCTGGCGGCGGCACAGGACCTGGATGGTGCGGCTGATTTCGCTGTCGCGGCCGATCAGCGGATCGATCTTGCCGTCCTTGGCTTTCTTGTTGAGGTTGACGCAATAGGCCTCGAGCGCGTCGCCCTTTTTCTTGGGCTCGTCGCCGCTGCCGCCGCCCTTGGCATCGGTCTCCTCTTCGGCGCCGCGCACGGGCCTGGTTTCCGACAGGCCGGGACGCTTGGCGATGCCGTGGCTGATGTAGTTGACGGCGTCGTAGCGCGTCATGTCCTGCTCCTGCAGGAAATAGGCGGCGTGGCTCTCGCGCTCGGCGAAAATCGCCACCAGCACGTTGGCGCCGGTCACTTCCTCGCGGCCGGACGACTGCACGTGGATGACGGCGCGCTGGATCACGCGCTGGAAGCCGGCGGTGGGCTTGGAATCTTCGGCGCCGTCGGTGATCAGGTTTTCAAGTTCGGATTCAAGATAGGCGACCAGGCTGCGCTTGAGCTTGTCGAGATCGACGGTGCAGGCGCGCATGACTGCGGAAGCATCCTGATCGTCGATCAGCGCCAGCAGCAGATGTTCCAGCGTCGCATATTCGTGGTGCCGCTCATTGGCAAGCGCCAGAGCACGGTGGAGCGATTGTTCGAGGCTGCGCGAAAACGTTGGCATTAGCTTCCCATCTTCATTGTATCAGGCGCCCCCCGACTCTCATTTTTTTTCCATCACGCATTGCAAAGGATGCTGATGTTTTCGGGCAAAGTCCATAACCTGCGTCACTTTGGTTTCGGCCACTTCGTAGGTGAAAGTTCCGCATTCGCCGATGCCGTGATGATGGACATGCAACATAATGCGTGTGGCGGCTTCGTGGTCCTTGCCGAAGAATCGCTCGATGACGTGCACGACGAATTCCATCGGCGTGTAGTCATCGTTGAGGATCAGCACGCGGTACATGTTCGGCCGCTTGGTCTGCGGCTTGGTCTTGGTGATGACGGCGGTCGACGGCCCCGCCGGGTCGCCGGGGTTGCCCTTGCGTTTGCGGTCGTCGTCGGCCATCCGCTCAACCCAACGCAGCTGGTCGCCAAGCGCAGGGATTTGCGACGGCGCCGCTGGCATGATCTGGGAAGTGTCGGTCATTCTGGCAATGGCGGTCATGGTTCGGTCGAAGCAGTTCGTAAGTGGCGAAGCTGGCAGGCGGTGGGGCCGTCTGCGGCCCTCGGCCCATCATAATGACCCCGCCGCCGTCATTCCAAGCTGGCAATTCGGCAGGCCTGCGTTTTCCCGTTCCGGGAGAACCCTGAACGGACAGGCCCCGGCCTCCTCCAGTCAGATAGCTCTCGGTTGCCCGATCACAACCCATTCGGACCCAATCTGAAGCAAATTCTACCCAATTGCGCCGTGTATTGAGCCGCTGCGGGCGAACGGGCATGCGGAGAATGCCGCGGGTCTTCCCCCGGGCAGATCGCGCACCGGTCGGCCCCCCCCCCACGCGGGCGTCCCGGTTAGCGCACGCTAACCCCTCGTTAATCGTATCCGCTAAGAACTGCGTGGCATTGGCGGCTTCCGCAGTACGGACCGTTAACGAGCCAAGCCTCTGAAAAATCAACGGTAACGACAGACGGCGGGCGCAAACGCTTACTGCGGAACCGGGATTCTGGGGTCGCGGTACACCGACCTTTTAGCACCGGCCTTTATGAAGGCACCCGTACTTAAACGTATGGGTGAGCCGTGATGACACACTTTTGGACAAAGCTGGGCCGCAGCCTTCGCAACTTCCGCACCGCCCGGCGTGGCAACGTCGCCACCACCTTTGCCCTCGCCGCCTTGCCGGTGCTGGCCACCGTCGGGTTTTCGGTCGATTACAGCAACGCCAATTCGGTCAAGGCCGCGATGCAGTCGGCGCTCGACTCGACCGCGCTGATGTTGTCGAAGGACGCCGCAACCATCAATAACACGCAGCTGCAGGCGAAGGCGAAGACCTATTTCGAGGCGTTGTTTACCCGGCCGGATGCCAAGAACATCACCATCGCCGCGTCCTACACCGCCGAAGGCGGTTCGACCGTCGTCGTCAACGGATCAGCCGACGTGCCGACCAATCTGCTTGGCATTATCGGTTACAACCAGATCACCGTGAAAGGCTCGTCCACGTCGAAATGGGGCTCGACGCGGTTGCGGGTGGCGCTGGTGCTCGACACCACCGGCTCGATGTCGGACGACGGCAAGATGCCCGCGCTGAAGTCGGCAACCAAGGGCCTGCTTGAGCAGTTGCAGAGTGCGGCCTCCACTAACGGCGACGTCTATGTCTCGATCGTGCCGTTCAGCAAGAACGTCAATCTCGGCTCCGGCAACTTCAACGCCAGTTATATCGACTGGACCGACTGGGAGGCGGAGCCGGCTACCCTGAGCTCAAAGCCGAGCGGTTGGGATCAAGTCGGCCCCGGAAGTCCCTGCCCGTTCACCAATAATAATCATGGCTTCGTCTGTGCGCCCAGTCCCACCAGCACCTCGACAACCTCCTCGATCCCGTCAAGCGGCACCTACAGCGGCTATATCTGTCCGGCCACCGACTCCGGCCGCAAGGATTCGACCAAGATCGGAATAAGGTACAACGGCTGCTACACCAGCGTTGAAAAGACTCGGACGATTTCGAGCGGATCCAGCGCCAGTTGCGGCAGCACCGTCAACTGCTCCTGCAGCGGCAGCGGCAGCAAGAAAGTGTGTACCCAGACCTATTTCGATCATCCCTGGGTCGTGAACGCCAAAAGCACCTGGAACGGCTGCGTCACCGACCGCGGCAATGCTTCCGGTCCGGTGTCCAACTATGACCGGCTGGTGACGGCGCCGAGCGCCAACATAGCGGCGTCGAAATATCCGGCCGAACAGAACGCCTACTGTTCGCCGGAGGTCGTCGGCCTCAACTACAATTGGGCGGCGATGCACACGCTGGTGAACAACCTGTATCCGCTCGGCGCCACCAACCAGCCGATCGGCCTGGTGTGGGGCTGGCAGACGCTGGTCGGCGGCGGCCCGTTCACGGCACCGCCGAAGGACTCCCAGTACACCTATACCGACGTGATCGTGCTGATGTCGGACGGCCTCAACACTTTGAACCGCTGGAGCGGCAACGGCTCGAGCACCAGCACGGCGGTCGACGCCCGCATGGTCGACTCGAGCGGGGCCGGCACCTGCGCCAACATCAAGGCCGCCGGCATCACCATCTATGCCGTTCACGTCAACACCGACGGCGACCCGATGTCGACGCTGCTCAAGAACTGCGCCAGCCAGGATGACAAGTTCTGGATGGTGACATCGGCGAACGGGCTCGGCAGCGTGTTCAGCGCCATCGGCAGCAACCTGACCAAGCTCCGGGTGGCGAAGTAATCCTCACGCCAGAACCGGGCGGGGCCGCATTTGCGGTGCCCGCCTGGTCGTCCACGGTAAAGAGGTGTTGGTGCGGTCATGGGCCGCGCCTAAACTTCCGCCAATCGGCGGAGGTGCGCTTAACCAGCTACGGCGCAGCAATTGCTGGCGTTCCCGGCCGGAATAATGCGCGTGCTTTACGCAACCGGTCGATTGCCGACGATCGACACCCCATCCCTTTCATCGACTCCGCGTAGACCGAGCTTCCTTCTCCCTCCGGCCGGTCATTCGCGATGCATGATTTCTCCTCCAAACTCCTTGGCCTGGCGCGCGCCTTCGCCGGTTTCGGACGGGCGCGTGACGGCGCGGTCGTCATCATCTTTGCGCTGGCGATCATTCCGGTGTTGGGATTGGTCGGCGCCGCGGTCGATTTCAGCCGCGCCAATTCCCTCAAGGCGACGATGCAGAACGCGCTCGATGCGACCGCGCTGATGCTGTCGAAAACGGCCGCCTCCCAGACCAGCGCCCAGCTTCAGGTTGCCGCGCAAAGCTATTTCATGGCCCAATTTACCCGGCCCGAAGCCAGGAATGCATCCGTCACCGCAAGCTATTCCAAGTCCGGCGGATCGACCGTCGTGGTCAACGGCAGCGCCGACATCGATACCGAATTCATGGGTATCCTCGGGCTGAAATCCATCAACATCACCGGCACCTCGACCAGCAAATGGGGTTCAGCCCGGCTGCGGGTGGCCCTGGTGCTCGACACCACGGGGTCGATGTCATCGGACAACAAGATGACCGCGCTCAAGACCGCGACCAAGAACCTGCTGACACAAATGCAGGCAGCCGCCAGCGCCGACGGTGACGTCTATGTGTCGATCATTCCGTTCAGCAAGAACGTCAATCTCAATCCGAGCAATTACAACGCGACTTATTTATCCTGGGTCGACTGGGAGGCCGAGCCGGCCTATATGGCGACCTGGCTCGCCAACAGCACCAACAACAATACCTGGAAGGCAACCGGACCGGGCGATACCTGCCCGTTCACGACCTCCAGTCACGGCTTCCGCTGCACCACCGGCCCGGCCAATGACAGCGCGAATACCAACACGGTCCCATCAAGCGGCACCTTTGCCGGCTACATCTGCCCGGGCGTCGACGGCGGCAACAGAAACGCGCTGAAGATCGGTCTGCACTACAACGGCTGTTACAACAGCGTGCCGACCACAACAACCACATCCACAACGGTCTCAACCGGGTGGAACGCCAGTTGCGGCAGCCGCACCAATTGCTCCTGCTCCGGCAGCGGCAGCAGCCGAAAGTGCGTGCAGACCACGACCACCACCGGCGAACCCTATACCCATGTCTGGCGACCGGCCGGGACCGCAGCCGTGCTTGCGAAAAGCGCCTGGAACGGTTGCATTACCGACCGCGGCACCACAGCCGCTCCAAGCCAGAACTATGACCGGCTGGTCACCGCGCCGATCAGCAGCATCGACGCATCGAAATTTCCGGCCGAGCAGAATTCATACTGCTCGCCGGCCATTACGGGCCTTAGCTACAACTGGACCGCCATGAAGACGCAGGTCGACAACCTGTATCCGCTCGGCGCCACCGGGCAGCCGATCGGGCTGGTGTGGGGCTGGCAATCTCTGGTCGGCGGCGGGCCGCTCACGGCGCCGGCCAAGGATCCCAACTACACCTATACCGACGTCATTATTCTGCTGACGGACGGCCTCAACACCCAGAACCGCTGGTACGGCAACGGCTCAAGTACCAGCACGCAGGTCGACGATCGGATGTACGATTCCACCGGCCAAGGCACCTGCGCCAACATCAACGCGGCCAAGATCACGGTCTACGCGATCCAGGTCAACACCGGCGGCGATGCAACCTCGACGCTGCTGCAGAAATGCGCCGGCAGCCCGGGCAAGTTTCCCGACCCCGAAAAATTCTTCCTGCTGACGTCCGCCAACGACATCATCACCACATTCGACGCCATCGGCACCAACCTGACCAGGCTGCGCATCGCCCAATAGCCGGCGCGCCACGGGACCGGAAAAGTAAAAGCCCGGCTGGATCAGCCGGGCTTTGTCGTATCGAACGCGCGCTAAGTTGAAGCGTGGCGGCCTACTTGGCCTTCGCGACCATGGCTTCGAACGGCTTGTAGGATTCTTTGGCCAGATCGGCGTACATTTCGCTGATCTTGGTGGCCTCGGCGACGAAGCCTTCATAGGCGGTCTTGGCGTATTCGGTCTGCAGTTCGATCGCCTTCTCCAGCGACTTCACGCCGAACAGCTTTTCCAGCGCTGCCGTGCTCTCCTCGAACGACTTCTTCGAATAGCTGGCGATCTCAGTGGCGATCGCCTGGGCGCTCTTGGAAACAGCACCCATCGACTTCATGGCAATATCGGCATTCTCTTTGCTGACCTGCTGCAGGTCCTCGAAATTCTTGACCATGGTGTTACCTTTCCCGGCCCGCCATTGCGGGTCCAATGTGCTCAATGTCCGAGCCCGGCCGGGCGGGACTGGATTAACCTTATATTGCACTGCACAATAAAGTCAAGCCTGATGCTGCAGTGCAAATAATCTCGTCAAATCGAGGGTATTGCGTTAATAACTTGTAAACCGCGTTCTCCTACCGTCGTGGGCGTGCGTCGCGAAAGCGCTATAAATTAGCCTAAAAGGCGACCTAGGAACGGCAATCAATCGGGTTGGGAGAGTCGATGTCGCGTGCGGGGGCCATTTTCCAACAGACTCTCCGTTGGGGCGCCCTGGGTCTCGCGGCTCTCGTCCTGGTCACCGCCGTCAGCACCGACGCCGACGCGCGGAACCGCAAGCGCAAGGCCGCCGCGCCAGCCTATACCCCGCCCTATGCCTCGCTCGTCATCGACGTCAATTCCGGCTCGGTCTTGCAGGCGACCAATGCCGACACGCAGCGCTTTCCGGCCTCGCTGACCAAGATCATGACGCTCTATCTGCTGTTCGAGCAGTTGGAGTCAGGCAAGATGAAGCTGAACACCGAAATGCCGGTGTCATTAAATGCCTCCCGCCAGGCGCCGTCCAAACTGGCGCTCAAGCCGGGTCAAACGATCCAGGTCGAGACCGCGATCCGCGCCCTCGTCACCAAATCGGCCAATGACGTCGCCGTCGTGATCGCCGAAGCCATTGGCGGTGATGTTGCCACCTTCGGCCGCCAGATGACAGCCAAGGCCCGCGCCCTCGGCATGAACAACACCGTCTACCGGAACCCCCACGGCCTGCCCGACTCCGAACAGATCACCACCGCGCGCGACCAGGTCATCTTGGGCCGTGCCGTCCAGGATCGCTTCCCGCAATATTATCACTACTTTTCGACACGAACCTTGGCCTTCCGCGGCCAGACCATACGCAATCACAATCGCCTGCTGGGCAGCGTCGCCGGCGTCGACGGCATCAAGACCGGCTATATCCGCGCCTCCGGTTTCAATGTCGTCACCTCGGTGCGCCGCGGCAACCGGCATATCGTGGCGGCCGTGTTCGGCGGCAGCACGGCGGCCGCCCGCGATGCCCGTATGCGCAGCCTGATCGACAACAATATCAACATCGCTTCGGTGCGACGCACCACGCCGCTGATCGTCGAAGGCTGGACGGGCGGAAGGGTCGTCCAGGTCGCTTCCGCGCCACCGGTACCGGCTGCCGATCCCCGCCCCGCGCCCGTGGCGGCGGCTGCCGTGCCGATGCCCGTCCCGTCACCGGCCCCGGCCGCCGCACCGACGCCGATCGCGGCGCCGGCGACTGCCGCCGTGACCCCCGGCTCGACCGACCCGATCAAGCCCGTAGCCGTGCGGACCGTCGCCGTGCAACCAGCCACCGTGAGCACGGCGTCGCTGTCGCCACTGCCGCCCGATAATCGCAGGCTGCTGCCTGCTCCGGCCGGCACGACCTCCAGCGTCACCACCGTCGCCACCGTCAAAAACGAGCTGCCGCCGCCGCCCCCTGGCGCAGGCCCCGGCATCCTGGGCGTTCTCCCGGCGCGGCAGGTTTCGTCGGCCCAGGTCGCTTCGGCCGGCGGCCCGGTCCCGGTCCCGGCGGCAACGGCAGAACTGGCCGCACGCCCGCGCGGCGGCTGGATGATCCAGGTCGGGGCCTTCGACGACGAAGGCGCCGCCAAGGACCGTCTGGTCGAAGCCAAGGACAAGGCCAAAGCCCAGCTTGGCGAAGCCAGCCCGTTTACCGAAAAAGTCGCGCGAGGCCCGAAGTCGCTTTTCCGCGCCCGTTTCGCCGGCATTGACAAGGATCAGGCTGAGACCGCCTGCAAGAACCTCAAGCGCAGCGATATCCCCTGCATGACGCTGCGGAATAACTAGCGCGCGCCTGAAGGCGCGCAACGACACCAATAAAAATACAATTCAAAACAAGAAAATGCCGATAACAGGACTGCGTCGAACGCCAGGAGCCGCTGACGGTATTGTTGCGTCAGGAGTATCTCAGCGATGGCGACGAAGAAGAATTTCCTTGGCCTCGTTAATGCGGGCCGCGAGGTAGGTCGACCCTCCCTGATCGGGATGGAATTTTTTCATCAGCGTGCGGTGCGCGCGACCGATGTCGTCGGCGCTCGCGCCGGCCTGCAGGCCAAGGATCTGATAGGCCTCCTGCTCCGACATTTTGCCGCCGGGCGCCGCGCCCCGCCCCGCTGCCGGGTCACCTTGCGCGTATTCACTCCAGCCGGGATCCCGGCGGTCAAGATACGCCATCAATAGCGCGCGGCTCTCGTCGTCGACTTCGCCCAGCAGTTCGACCAGCGTGGCGATGTCGACGCCTTCAAGCGCGGCACCCTGCAGGCGGCCCGAGAGAATGCGCCCGCGCATGGCCCCCGTGTCGTGATCGAGCTCCATCTCGAAAAACGTCGACTGCACGCGCGACGCCTGCCCGCTGCTCTTCTGCGCCCGGGCGGAAAAGCCGGCTGGCCCGAACGGCATCCAGCCGAGCAGGCCGAGGCCGAAGGCGCCGACCATGATGCCCATGCCGAGATTGCCGCGCAGGCCGAGAAATACGCCGAGCCCGAGCGCGGCGATGCCGCCGCCGGCCTTGAGGATGCGCGCGCCGAGCTTGGGCTCGACCTTGGAAATCAGGTGCAGCGCCCACAGCCCCAGCACCAGTGCCAATAACCCGAAAACCAGCATCGGCTTATTTCATCTGCGCAAGCAGCAGGCGCGCGCTGCCTGCCTTGCGCGCCGATAGGTCAGACAAGGCCTTGATGCCGCCGGCGGCATAGGCGGCCACGGCGCGCAGCAATTCGCCGAGCTGGCTCGCAGCGCCGGTGTCGAAGCGCGAATAGGCGCCCCGGGTCAGCCGGGCGATCTCGCGAAAGGCGTTTTCCGCGACCGGGTCGTGGCCCTCCTGAAACATGAACACGGGCACGCCGAGCAGGCCGAGTTCGCCGGCCGCGGCGCACAGGTCGTCGATGCTCTCCTCCATGGCGTCGCCAACAAACACCAGCGCCTGCGCCCGCTGCTTGGCGCTTTCCTGGCGGGCGTGGCTCAGCACCTTGCCGATCTGCGTGTGACCGCCGCGGACGTCGATGCGCGACATCAAGTCGGCCAGCTTGTCGCTGCCGGCGACCCAGCCGGAGGCCCGGCATTCGTTCATGCCGCGGAAATAAACGAGCTGGATATCGAGCCCGCCGACCGAGGCGGCCTCGCGGAACATGTCGGCCTGCAGCGCGCAGGCGGAATCCCAGGTCGGCTGCCGGCTCATGGTGGCGTCGAGGGCAAAGATCAGCCGGCCGCGCTTGCCCGCTGTCGGCGCCGGGCCGAGCGAGCGCACCTTGGCCAGAAACGCGTCGATTTCCGTCCGCGACGCGGGTTCCGTCCCGGCGGTCGTGGGCGCCGGGGTCTGGCGGGTACGGTCTTTGCTCATCGGGTCGCTCTCATGGCCACAGTCTACACCGATTCAACGCGCCGCGGGCGCATCCGCCTCAAATGGCGATGTGCGGCAAAAGGTGCAATGGCAGCAGGAATTTAGATGACGTCGTGGACCTGGAGCGGCTGGTCCATGACGGAATACCACTCGGCGCGGGCGCTGGCGCGGCGGCGGCCGTTTTCCGAGAGCGGCAGATGCAGCGCATTCAGCAGCGAGATCACTTCCTCGCGCGCCGTGATGTGCGACATGCTCGGCCGGGTGCCGAGGGTGATTTCGTCGAGATCGTCGAGCGCGGTCAGGCCGCGCGGGAAGAATTCGCGGTAGACGACGCGTTCGGCAAAGCCGTCGACGCTGCGGAAGCCCATGCGCTTCGACAACTGGTTGATGCCCTCGCCGACCAGCCGCTTGTTGCGCGAGCCGAGCGTGGCGAGACGGTTGCGCACCACGATCCAGTCCGTGACGCGGCCGTCGACAAGCCGGCGCTGGCGGCGCGCCTCGCGCACCATCTCGGCATAGTGGCTTTCGCCGGTGACGGTGAAATTGGTCTGGTCGAGCGTGGCCAGCACGTCGAAATCGACGAAGCTGTCGTTCAGCGGCGTCACCAGCGTATCGGCCATCGAATGCGCCAGCCGCATCAGGTAGGTGTCGTTGCCGGGCGTGTCGATCACCACCACGTCATGGCTATGCTCGATCCGGGCGATCGCCTTCGAGAAATTGGCGAACTCCTGCGCTTCGTTGGCCTCGACCAGATTGCCGTCGGCGCGCGCGATGCAGTAATGCGTCGGCAGTTCGAGCTTGAGGCGGGCGCGCTCGGCCCAGGCGCGGCGGTTCTCGACGTAGTGGGTAAAGCTCTGCTGCCGCGAGTCGAGATCGATGGTGGCGACACGCTGGCCGGCCTTCATCAGCGCCACCGCGATGTGCAAGGCGGTGGTGGATTTGCCCGAGCCGCCCTTCTCATTGCCGAGCACGACAACGTGCGCAGACTGCGGGGACTCCTGGATCGGCTGGACCAACATTGACGCGCCCTTTGATCCGGCAATTCTCGATGTTTTACGATGCTTTAGTCAAGTTTATCACAGTTTAACCATTAATCCACGTGGTCGTACTTACCGTCTCCTGATATTGGCTAGCGCGGTTCCACGACAAGAACCTGACAAGGTCGGCCGGCATGGCGATTAAAACGACAAAACGGCCTTCGGTCGTGCGCACGATTTCGGCACTCCGCCGCGCCATTCAGCACTACCGCGACGGCGGCGAGCGCATCGCGCTGGTGCCGACCATGGGCGCCCTGCACCGCGGCCATCTGACACTGGTGCGCGAAGCACGGCGCCGCGCCGAGCGCGTCGTGGTGTCGATCTTCGTCAACCCGGCGCAGTTCGCGCCACACGAGGATTTCGGCAGCTATCCACGCACTTTCGAGACCGATCTTGAAGCTCTTGCGGAAGAGCAGGTCGAACTGGTCTGGGCGCCGCCGCCGGCGGTGATGTATCCGGACGGATTCGCCACGCGGATCGCGCCGGAGGGCGCAGCGCTGGCCGGGCTCGAGGACAAATTCCGCCCGCACTTCTTCGGCGGCGTCTGCACCGTCGTGGCCAAGCTGTTCACCCAGGCGATGCCGGACGTCGCGCTGTTCGGCCAGAAGGACTACCAGCAGCTCCGCGTGGTGACCCAGATGGCGAGCGACCTCGACCTGCCGGTGAAGGTGATCGGCGTGCCGACCGTGCGCGAGAAGGACGGCCTGGCCCTGTCGTCGCGCAATGTCTACCTGTCGGCCCCGGAGCGCGCCGCGGCGCCGGTGCTGCACCGGGTGCTGAAGGCCTGCGCCACCGGCATCAGGGCCGGAGAGCCGGTCGGCGCCGTGATCGCCGCCGGTCGTAAGGAAATCGCCAAAGCCGGCTTTGTGCTCGATTATCTCGAAGCCCGGCATGCGCTGACGCTGGCTCCCGTCACCTCGCGGCAGGATGGGCCGATCCGGCTGCTGGTGGCGGCGAAAATCGGCAAGACCCGGCTGATCGACAATCTGGCGGTGTAGGCTTGCTGTCCCTCTCCACCGTCAAGCCCGGGCATGACGCGGAGTGTGACGCGGGCGCAGCGTCACCGCCGTCAGCCTCACAGCAGCCCCAACTCCCGCAGGTCGCGGCGCATTTGCTCCGGCATGGCAGCGGCACCGGGCGCGGCGCGGGCCAGATCGCGCGGCGCTTCCTTCGGCTCGAGATAGCGCCAGCCCTGAAACGCGGAACGTGGCCGCGGCTCGACCAGCACCAGTTTGCCGTCGAGCACGACGCGGCAGCGGCCGATGCCGTCCTTGTCGGTGAACGGGCGGATGTCGAGAATGCGTTCGCGGCAGGTGACCTGCCCCTTGATCACCCAGAACAGCGAGCCGCCGTCGGTCAGTTCTCCGGCGCGCTTCGGCACCATCCGCGTGGTGTGGATATGCTCGGGCTTCTGCCCCTTGGCCTTTTTCTCTTTCAGCTTCTGCTTGATCCAGCCGTCCAGATCGGCGACCGAGTCACAGCCAACGCAGAGCTTGATGAGATGAAGCGGCATTACTGACTTCCAACTTACGTTTCGGACGAGGCGTCCCCGGCCTCGATCAGCATCACCTTGGCGCCTTCGGCGACCTGCGCACCGATGATGACCGCAACCTCGGCCACGACGCCATCGACCGGCGCCGTCAGGGTATGTTCCATCTTCATGGCCTCGATGATGGCGAGACGTTGGCCGCGTGTGACCCGGTCGCCTTTGTCCACCAGAATGCCGAGCACCTTGCCATGCATCGGCGCGCGCACAAGCCCGCCAGAACCGGTGTCCCCAGACGCGTCGAGGGAAAGGTCGCGCAGCGCCACCCTGGTCTGGCGTCCTTGCCGCAGCACGTAGGCCGCCGCGCCATCCACGACCGTCACGGCGTCCGGCGCCACCGCAGCGCCACCAACTGTCACCTCCGGTCCCGCCGGTCCATAGGTGACGTCCGCGACGACGTTTTCACCGTCGGCCAGCACGGGCAGCGCCAGCGTCCGCCTCCCGGATAGCTGAAACGCGTCGGTGGCGTCCCACGGCGACGACGGTGCGTCCGGTTCGCGCATGTCTGCCCCGGCAAGCCGCGCCTGCTCGCCCCGGAGCAGCTCCGCCACACCGGCTGCCGCGGCCGCCTTGTCGAGGCCCTGAGGCGCGACGCCCAGCGCTTCGAGATGGCCGTCGATGAAGCCGGTATCGAAATCGCCGTCGCGGAAGCCCGGCGCCCGGCACAGGCGGCTGAGAAAGCCGGCATTGCTGCGCGGGCCGATGACCACCGTGGCGTCGAGCGCATCGGCCAGACGGTTGAGCGCCGCGTTGCGGGTTGCGCCATGCGCGATCAGCTTGGCAATCATCGGATCGTAGAACGGCGTCACCGTGTCGCCGGCCTCGACGCCGCTGTCGACACGCAGCCCGTCGCCTTGCGGAAATTGCAGCGCGATCAGACGGCCGGTCGACGGCAGAAAGCCGCGCTCGGGATCCTCGGCATACAGCCTGGCCTCGACAGCGTGGCCGTCGAGCCGGACCTCTCTTTGGGTCAGCGGCAGCGCCTCACCGGCGGCGATGCGGAACTGCCATTCGACCAGATCGAGCCCGGTCACGGCCTCGGTCACCGGATGTTCGACCTGCAGCCGGGTGTTCATCTCCATGAACCAGAAGCCATCCGCCTTCAGCCCACCCGCGCCATCGGCGATGAACTCGACGGTGCCGGCGCCCTCGTAGCCGACCGCCTTAGCCGCGGCGACCGCCGCCGCGCCCATCGCCGCGCGCAAGTCCGCGCTCAGGCCCGGCGCCGGCGCTTCCTCGATCACCTTCTGGTGCCGGCGTTGCAGCGTGCAATCGCGCTCGTTGAGATGGATGGCGTTGCCGTGGCGGTCGGCAAAGACCTGCATCTCGATGTGGCGGGGGCTGGCGACGTATTTCTCGATCAGCACGCGCGCATCGCCAAACGCCGACGTCGCCTCGCGCTTCGCCGCCGCCAGCGCGGTATCGAAATCGGCATGGCGCTCGACTTTGCGCATGCCCTTGCCGCCGCCGCCGGCCACCGCCTTGATCAGCACCGGATAGCCGATCTCGAACGCCTTGCGCTTGAGGAAGGTCGGATCCTGCATGTCGCCATGAAAACCCGGCACCACCGGCACGCCGGCCTTCTCCATCAGCGCCTTGGCGCGGTCCTTCAGTCCCATGGCGCGGATCGCGTCCGGCGGCGGGCCGACAAAGGCGATGCCGGCGTCGCGGCAGGCCTCGGCGAAACCGGCGTTCTCCGACAGGAAGCCATAGCCGGGGTGGATGCAGCCGGCGCCGGACGCCTTGGCCGCGGCCATCAGCGCGTCGATGCGCAGATAGCTCTCGGATGCCGGGGCCGGTCCGAGCCGGTGCGCCTCGTCGCACATCCGCACATGCATCGCTCCGGCGTCCGCATCGGAATAGACCGCAATGGTGCGCAGGCCGAGCCGTTGCGCAGTGCGGGCGATGCGGCAGGCGATCTCGCCGCGGTTGGCGATCAGGACGGAGGAAAACATCGGCGGACCCGTTCGTTGCGCCGGGATAGTAGAGGATGGCCGCGAAGCGTCGACCTTTATTACCGCACCGCCGGCGGCGGACGCTTTGGCGGCAGCGGCGTGCCGGTCTCGGCAGGCGCCGCACCGGCGGTGGCCGGGTCGGTCGCCGCGGCCGCCAGCTGCGGCTCGGTGTCCATGATGCTCACCGGGGGGATCACCGTGCGCGGCAGATTGTTCTGCCCGGTGGCGGCCCGCGCCATCGCTGGCGGTTCGGCCAGCGATACCACCGGAGCCGTGTCACGCTCGGAGACTTGCGGCTGTTGCTGCGCCACCGGCGGCGCGACCGGCCGATTCCAGGACTCGGCATGGCGCGCGGTGTATTGCTCGAAGACGCGGTTGCGCAGATTGGCCTTCAGCACGCCGCTGTCGCGCACCAGCGCAAAGCCGTCGCAGCGCTCCGGCGTGCAGCCGTCGCGGATCGCCAGCACATGAGCGGCGATGCCGAAGCGGTCGAGTTCGATGGCGCGGCGGGTGGCGGCAAAGGCTTGGCCGAAATCATGGCTGCCGGCGGCCTCGGCCAGCAGCGCCAGTCGCGCGCCGGTATACTGAACCGCCGCCGCCGCGCTGGGCGCCGAGGCAAACACGGCCTTTTCGCAGGCCTGCTCGATCGCCTCGCCGGCGGTGCCGTCAAGACACGCCAGCGCCGACCCCGGCGCCAGCGCGCCGAGGCTTAACGCCATATGCCGTTCCAAAAGGGCGCGCCGCTCGGCCGCGCGCTGCTCAAGCGCCAGCCGGTCGAGGCCGGCGACCAGCGCCAGTCCGGCGGCGGCCAGCCCGGCAGCAACAAGAAGCAGGCGCATCAGTGACGTTGCAACCATATCCTTCACCGATGCGCCTGCGATCAGGCTATTGAACCTTGGCGCCGGATGCCTTGACCACGCCGGCCCACTTCTCGATGTCTTTCTTCAGATAGGCCTCGAACTCGGCCGGCGTCTGTACCATCGGGATGGCGCCCTGCTTGAGCCAGGCTTCCTTTACCGCCGCACTGTTGATCACCTTGTTGATGGCGGTATTGAGGAACGTGATCACCTCCGGTGGCGTGCCCTTCGGCGCCATGACGCCAAGCCAGATGGTGGCCTCGTAGCCGGACACGGTCTCGCTAACCGCCGGCATGTCGGGCGTCAGCGGCGTCCGCTTGACGCCGGTGGTGCCGAGCGCCCGCACCTTCCCGCTCTTGGCCAGTTCGGTCATGGTGGTGACGGCGTCGAACATCATGTGCACATTGCCGGACAGTACGCTGTTGCGCGCGTCCCCCGAGGCCTTGTGCGGGATGTGGACGATGTCGGTGCCGCTCATGGCTTTGAACAGTTCGCCCGCCATGTGATACGGCGTGCCCGGACCGGACGAAGCGTAATTGAGCTTGCCGGGATCCTTCTTCGCCAGCGCGACGAATTCGGCCACCGTCTTGGCCGGCACCGACGGGTGCACCACCATGATCAGGTCGGAATAGTTCAACGTCGCCACCGGCACGAAATCGCGCATCAGTTCATAAGGCTTGTTGGGCAGCAGCGATTCGTTGGTGGTGTGGGTGTTCGACATCACCAGCAGCGTGTAGCCATCGGGTGCCGATTTCGCGACCGCATCGGTGCCGATCACAGCGCCGGCGCCGGGCCGGTTCTCGATCACGAAGGCCTGCTTGGTTTCTTCGGACAAATGCTGGGCAACGATGCGGGCGAACACGTCGGCCGGGCCGCCGGCGCCGAACGGCACGATCATGCGCACGGTGCGCTCCGGATATTTCTGGGCGGCGGCCGGCGCCGCCACCAGCATCGGCAACAAAGCCAACAGGCTCAAACGCAAAAGTTTCATCATCGATAAATCTCCCCGTGGTCACTTCTGATTGAGAACATTATAGTAACGCCGCGATAGTGGACGCTATTCCGCAACTGGTTCAAGCCCCTCCGGGCGCGCGGTAACTGGGCGCCAGATCGCTGGCCGCGGCGAAGGCGCCCTTGGCCTCGACCGAGCTCATGGCCAGCGTCGTGCGCAGGTCGGTGACGCCACCGCTGCTGCCGGCGGCCAACAGCACCGCGGCCATCTGGGTTTCGCTGGGCGCTTCGCAGATGGCCAGGAAATCATAGTCGCCAAAGGTGAGGTAATAGCCGATCAGACGGCCGCCGACTTTGGACAGCATGCGCGCCACCGAATCGGCGCGGTCTTCCGGCCGGATAATCATGCCTTTGATGGCGTCGCGGGTGTAACGGCCCTGGGTGATGAAGATCGGCATGCGGTTTTCTCCTGCGGCCAACCGGGCCGCGTCACGGCATCATAAGCGATGGGAGAGACAAATGTGCGACCGCGCGTCGCCGCACCTCCGGATCGTTTCCGGCCGGAACCGCGTCAGGCCTTGTCGAGCTGGCTTTCCTTGGCCACGCGCTCGAACGCCTCAACGTTGCTCTTGATCCGGTACTGATAGTCGTCGCTCTCCGACGGCAACAGTTTGATCACCGTATAACTGCCGGTGGCGGCGGTGCGGCCGAAGGTCGGCGAGGTGTAATAGACCGTCTCCCCGACCGTATAGCGGTGCGCCTTGACCGGCTGTTCCGGCTGCACCGGCGGGCTCGGCGTATGCACCATCGGCGCCGCAGCTTTGATCGCTGCGGATTTCACCGCAGCCGACTTGACCGGTGATTTCGCAGACGATTTGACAGCGCTGGGCGCGACAAGCGCCGCCGCGCGCGGCGGCCGCGTCGACTTGGTCGACCTTGCCTTGGTCGACGTCGATTTGCCGACCGGGTTGCGCGCCGATTTGGACGGCTTCTTGGTCGACGCACGCGCGCCTTTGGCGCTTTTCTTAACGGTGCGCCCGGCGGTTTTGGTGGACCGCCCGGCAGCCTTCACTGACTGTCTGCTCATCCGGGTAATATAGCAGCAATTTTGCTGCCGGGGGAAGTTTTTTGAGCAAAAAGCCTATGTTTTTCAATACGTTATAAAGAAGTTTCGGCCGGGTTTGGCGGTATCAAGGACACGGGCGCCCGCCCTCGGGATGGCCAGGCCCCCGTCCGGCCCGCGGCCGATGGAACCGGAACCTCTCTCGCCGCGTTCTTTTGCGGGGATCGAGGAGATTAACCATGCGGCTTCTGTTCGGCATCATCATCGGCGGCCTGCTGACCGTCGGCGGCGCCTATGTCTATGACTCCAACAATGTCAGGATGGCAACAACGGCGCCGACCACGGCCGAGCGAACGCTGGTCAACTGGGACGTCGTCGGCACCAAATGGGATGAACTGACCCAGCGCGCCCGGGCCCAGATCCATCAGCTCACCAGCTGACGCTGTTCCACCTGAGACAATTCGCCGTGCTAGTGTGGTGCCTCCCTGACGGAGGCACTCCCCATGAAAGCGGCCTATTACGAGCGCAACGGTTCTGCGCGTGACGTGTTGCGTGTCGGCGAGGTGCCGACGCCGCAAGCCGGGCCCGGCGAAGTCCGGGTCAAGCTGGCCACCTCAGGCGTCAACCCCTCCGACGTCAAAGCCCGCCAAGGCAGCCGCAAGATCGCCTGGCCGCAACTGATCCCGCACTGTGACGGCGCCGGCGTCATTGATCAGGCTGGAGACGGGGTTCCGCAGTCGCGGATCGGCGAGCGCGTGTGGGTCTGGAACGGGCAATGGCAGCGCCCGTCCGGCACCGCGGCCGAATTCATCGTGCTGCCGGCGGTGCAGGCGGTGAAGTTGCCGGATTCCGTCGGCTTCGACGTCGGCGCCTGTCTCGGCATTCCCGCCATGACCGCCTACCACGCGGTCCTGCTGGCCGAAATCGGCAAAGGCAGCGTTGTGCTGGTGACCGGCGGCGCCGGCGCCGTCGGCCAATACGTCATCCAGTTCGCCAAGGCGGCCGGCGCGACCGTCATCGCCACCGTGTCGTCACCGGACAAGGCGGCGCTGGCGCGCGAGGTCGGGGCCGACCACACCATCGACTACAGAAGCGAAGATGTGCCTGCGCGCGTGATGGCGATCACCGGCAACAAGCCGATCGACGCCATCATCGACATGGATATCGCCAGCAATGCCAAATACGTCGCCGGCGTGCTCAAGGCCAAAGGCAATGTCATCGTCTACGGCACGTCCAATCCGCAGGCGACCATCCCGGCCGGCTTCGGCATTCCGAATGCGACGCGGTACCAGTTCTTCATCGTCTACGAGATTACCGCCGCGGAACGCGAGCGCGTCGTTACCGCCATTACACGGGCGCTGGAATCCGGCACGCTGAAGCATCGCATCGCCCCCCACACCTTCCGCCTCGGCGACATCGTGGCGGCGCACGAGGCGGTGGAGAAGGTGTCGGTCGGCAACGTGGTCATCACCATCTGAGCGGCCCATGAGCGCGGTATCGCATCGCTTCGGCTGGTATCTGGCCCTGCTGCAGCTGTTGTTCACGCTGTGCTGGACCATCTACGTCATCTATCTGCCGAAACTCGCCGCCAGCGCCGGCCTGCCGCCCGGCGCGGTGATCTGGATCCTGATGCTGGACCAGGCGGTGTTCACGATCTGCGACTATGCCGCCGGCGTCGCCGCCGACAAGGTCACGCGGGTGCTCGGCCGGCTCGGCGTCTGGGTCGCCATCGCGACGGCAGTGTCCTGCGCCGCCTTCATTGCCTTGCCCTTCGTGGCCTTTGTTGGGGCGCCGCTGCTGATCGCGGTGACGCTGGTGTGGACCGTCACCTCGTCGGCGCTGCGCGCGCCGCCGCTGATGCTGCTTGGCAAATACGCCGCCCGGCCGGCGATCCCCTATCTGGCGGCGCTGGCGCTGCTCGGCACCGGCATTGCCGGAGCGGTCGGGCCCTATCTCGCCCTGACGCTGCGCGACGTCGACCCGCGGCTGCCGTTCGCGGTGGCCAGCATCGTGCTGGTGCTGACGACCTTGGGCATGATCGCGGCCGAACGCCAGTTGGCGAAGGCGCCAAAGCCGGACGCCGGCGCGGCGCCGCCGCGCGCCTTTGGCACCTTGACCACACCGGCCGCCGTCTTTGCCCTCGGCATGATCGTGCTGGCGCTCGGCTACCAGATGCATTTCGCCCTCAACAGCGCGGCGCTGTACCTGCGCTTTGCCACCCCCGCCGATCTGCCATGGCTGATGCCGGTGTTCTGGATCGGCTTCAACATCGCCATGTTCCCGGCAGGCGTCGTGACCAAGCGCGTCGGCGGCTACTGGGTCATGGGGGGCGCCGCGCTGGCCGGCGCGCTGGCCATCCTCGCCGCGCATCAGGCGCAGGACCTGCAATGGCTGATTGTGGCGCAATTCTCAGCCGGCGCCGCCTGGGGCGCGATCCTGATGAGCGCCTTTACCGTCGCGTTTCTGATCGGCGCCCATGGCGGCGAAGGCCGCATGGCCGGCCTGCTGTTCTCGGCGCTGGCGCTGGCGACCTTCGTGCGCATGGCGGCGGTGGCGACCGGGATCAATGGCGTCCCGGAATACAAGGCGGTGCTGCAATGGGTGCCGGCACTGTGCTGGGCTTTGGCGGGCGCGGCCCTGCTCTATCTCGCGGCGGTGGGCGTCCGGCGGTTCACCGCGACGCGGGCAACGCCATGAATGCGCCCGACAGCAGCATCGATATCGCGGTCCGCACGCGAACCATCGCGCAATTGTTCAATTCGTTCGATCCGTCGCCCTTCCGCGAAAAGGATCTCGACGCCGGCGTCGAGGAATTTCTGGTCAGCTGGGTGCGCGAACTGCCGCCCGGCGCACGCTTCAATATCGTCGTCCATCTGCCACCCGAGGAAGCGTCACGTCCGGAGGCCGCCGGTATCGGCGAGGCTTTCGCGCACTACTTCCACGACCGCACCGAGGCCAGTGAAAACGAGTTGCGCGAGCTGTTCCGCATCGGCCGCCGCTCGCTGGCGATCGGCGTCGGCGTGCTGATCACCTGCCTGATCGCCAGCCAGGTGTTCGCAGCCATGATTCCGAACCAGACCGCGGCGCGGGTGGTGGAGGAAAGCCTGATCATCGTCGGCTGGGTCGCCAACTGGCGGCCGATCGAAATCTATCTGTACGACTGGCTGCCGATCCGGCGGCGCATCCAGCTGCTCCGGCGGGTCGCGCAGGCGCCGGTGCGGGTGCAGGCAGGCTAAGCCGAAGGCGGCGCCACCTCGGCGGCGCGCAGGCCGGCGCTATCGAAGGCATGGCGCACCAGGCCGGACTGCTTGGCATGCTCCATCAGCGCCGTGGCGACCTTGAGCGCCGCCGGCCGCCCCTTCGGCACCGCCACCGCCACGCCGACCTGCTGAAAATGACCGGGCAGCACCCGTGCGCCGGGCAAATCCGGCAGCAGCCCGACAAACGAGTCATGGGTCAGGGCGAAGGCATCGCCCTGCCCGCTGCGCGCCATGGCGGTCATCAGGTCGACGCTCGGCACCTCCTCGACCGTCGCCTCCGGCGCAGTGCGCCGGGCGCTGCGCACCGTGGTCGTGTTGGAGATGCCGACAATCCGCACGCCAGGCCGGTTGACGTCGTCGATGCTCTGGATGGCCGAGCCGGCCGGCACCAGATAGGTGCTGGCGATGACGAAATAGGACGGGCCGAAATCGACTTTAGCCTCGCGCGCCGGATCGCGCGGCATGAAGGCGATGTCGCAGGCGCCGCTCGCCACCGCCTCGGTGACCTGGCCGGAATTGTCATAGACCTGCAACGCCAGCGGCACCTGCAACGTGTCGGCGAAGGCGCGCATCAAATCGACGGTGACGCCATGCGCATCGCCGCGGCCGTTGCGGGTGCAGAAGAAGGCCGAGCCGGCCGGGGCGGCGACGACGCCGGCGCGCAGCGTGCCGGTCGGCGCCAGATGGTGTGCATCGTCGGAAGCCAGCATCAGAATTTCTCCACCCAGGGCCGCAGCTCAAGCTCGGATGTCCAGGCGCTGCGCGGCTGCGACAGCACGTGCAGGTAACTCGCCGCGATCGCATCCGGGTCCATCAAGGAGTCGGGGTTGTCTGCGGGTTCGGGACGGCGCTCGCTTCTTATGCCGCCGTCGATGACGAAATGGCAGACATGGATGCCGTGCTGCGACAATTCGCGCGCCATGCTCTGCGCCAGGCCGCGCAGCGCGAACTTGCCCATCGCGAACGGCGCCGACTGCGCATAGCCCTTCACCGACGCCGACGCGCCGGTGAACAAAATCGCGCCGTGGCCAACCCCTTGCTGGATTCTTGGCAGCATGCGCTTGGCTGCCGCCTGCGCCACCAGGAAGGCGCCGTAGGCGGTAATCGCGATCGCCTTCTCCACCTCGACGGGATCGAGGTCAGTGAAGGGGCCGCGCGTGCGGTAGCTGGCGTTGTAGACGACGACGTCCGGCGTCTGCCCGGCCGCGTCGAGGTCGACGAAAAGCTTCTCGACCTCGTCGCGCTGCGCGGCATCGCAATTAAAGGTCCGGGCGCCGGTGGCGGCGGCGAACTCGTCGAGCTTGGCGGCGGAGCGTGCGGCCAGCGCGACCGACATGCCGGCTGTGGTGAACGCGCGCGCGAGTGAAGCTGACAGGCCGGAGCCGGCACCGACGATGAGGGCGGAGGTGTGTTTCATCCGCTCATCTTATGGCAGATTCGGCCCGGGACACCACTTGCCGACCCGTTTTTTTGTATATACATTAAATGCCGTGGAAAATCACATTCGACCCGGCCAAACGCGAATGGACGCTGCGCGTGCGCGGGCTGGATTTTCCCGAAGCACCGATCGTCTTCGATGGGACAACCATCGACGAGCCAGATGATCGCTATGACTATGGTGAGCTGCGTATCATAACGATCGGTCATCTGCGCGGACGAATGATTGTCTTCGGGTGGACACCACGCGGTGCGGCTAGACATATATTTTCGATGAGGAAGACCAATGAGCGCGAGAAAAAGCTCTACGGCCAGGAATTCGAAGCGCGTCGGCAGCGACATGAAGAAAGTTGATGCGTATGTCCTCACGCAGGCCGACTACGACGAAATCCCCGAACTGACTAAAGAATGGTTCAAACGCGGCACCATCCATATCGGCGGCGTGCCGGTATCGCGCGGCCGTCCGAAGTCAGCAGCACCGAAAAGCGCCGTCAGCATCCGGCTCGATCCTGACGTGATCGCTTTTTACCGCGCTTCCGGGCGCGGCTGGCAGAGCCGCATCAATGAAACGCTGCGCAAGGCGGCGAAGCTGCCGATAGAGAAGCGGAAGAAGGCGTGAGCTTGCTGCGCTAAATCTCCGCATCCGAGCGCACGACCGCAACGACCTCGAACTGGTCCTTCTCGTCTTCGTTTTTGGCATAGGCGTTCAGCGCCTCGCGCGCCTTGGCGATCGCCTCTTCCGGCGTCCAGCAGCTTTCGACCTGCATGCTGTCATCCTCGCCGTCGAAATAGACGAAGAAGACTTCCCAGTCATGGCCGGGCGGTTTTTGGGGGTGGCGGGCATGGCGAAGGCGTAACGCGCCGCGGGGACGCAGACAATGGCGGATTACGCTGCGCTAATCCGCCTTACGGGCACTTTCCTCTGGTGACCTACGCGGGACCTCACATCCTGAACACCCCAAACCTCGTCTCCTCCACCGGTGCATTCAGCGCGGCGGAGAACGCCAAAGCCAGCACGCGCCGCGTCTCGGACGGCGCGATGATGCCGTCATCCCACAGCCGCGCGGTGGCGTAATAGGGATTGCCCTCGGCCTCGTACTGGTCGCGGATCGGCGCCTTGAATTCCTCCTCCTCGATCTCGGACCAGGCCGCCCCGGAAGCCTCGATGTTGTCGCGCTTGACGGTGGCCAGCACGGACGCCGCCTGCTCGCCGCCCATCACCGAGATGCGCGCGTTCGGCCAGGTGAACAAAAAGCGCGGGTCATAGGCGCGGCCGCACATGCCGTAATTGCCAGCGCCGTAGCTGCCGCCGACGATCAGCGTGATCTTCGGCACCTGCGCGCAGGCCACCGCCGTCACCATCTTGGCGCCGTCCTTGGCGATGCCGCCGGCCTCGTAGTCGCGGCCGACCATGAAGCCGACGATGTTCTGCAGGAACAGCAGCGGAATGCGGCGCTGGCAGCACAGTTCGATGAAGTGCGCCGCCTTCAGCGCGCTCTCCGAGAACAGAATGCCGTTGTTGCCGAGAATGCCGACCGGCATGCCGTGCAGATGCGCGAAGCCCGTCACCAGCGTGGTACTGTACAGCGCCTTGAACTCGTCGAACTCGGAACCGTCGACCAGGCGCGCAATCACCTCGCGGACGTCGTACTGCTTCTTCAGGTCGACCGGCACCAGCCCGTCGAGTTCGGCGATGTCGAAGGCCGGGTCACGCGGCGGCTTGAGCGCAATGTCGACGGTCTTGCGCGTGTTGAGGTTGGCGACGATGCGCCGCGCCAGGCTGAGCGCGTGATGGTCGTCCTGCGCGACGTGGTCGACCACGCCGGACTTGCGCGCATGCACCTCGGCGCCGCCGAGGTTCTCGGCGCTGACCACCTCGCCGGTCGCCGCTTTCACCAGCGGCGGGCCGCCGAGAAAGATGGTGCCCTGGTTCCTGACAATGATGCTCTCGTCCGACATCGCCGGCACGTAAGCGCCGCCGGCGGTGCAGGAGCCCATCACCACCGCGATCTGCGGAATGCGCAGTGCCGACAGGGTGGCCTGATTATAGAAGATGCGGCCGAAATGCTCGCGGTCGGGAAACACCTCGGTCTGGTGCGGCAGGTTGGCGCCGCCGCTATCGACGAGGTAGATGCAAGGCAACCGGTTCTCGCGCGCGATCTCCTGGGCGCGCAGATGCTTCTTCACCGTCATCGGATAATAGGTGCCGCCCTTGATGGTGGAGTCATTGCACACCACCATGCATTCGCGGCCCTCGACCCGGGCGATGCCGGTGATCAGTCCGGCGCCGTGAATGGCGTCGTCGTAAAGGCCGTTGGCGGCCAGCGGCGACAGCTCGAGGAACGGCGTGCCGGGATCGATCAGGTTCATCACCCGGTCGCGGGGCAGCAGCTTGCCGCGTCCGACATGGCGTTGACGGGCCTTCTCATTGCCGCCGAGGGCAGCCTCATTGCGCCGCGCCTGCAACTCCGTCACCAGGCCGCGCATCCGCTCGGCATTGGCGCGAAAATCAGTCGCAGTGCTGTCGATCGCCGACCGCAGAATCGCCACCAGCCCCTCCCCTGCAAGCGGACGAGGGTGCCTTGGCGGCACCGGTTAGGCAATGCCGGCAAATCGGTCGCGGGGCGGCGCCGGAACTGTCCGGTTCCGGCAAACGTTCTCATTGGAAACCCCGAGGAACCATCATGACTTTAAATGCGCCATATCTGACCATGCTCGCCGCCTTGATATTGGGTACCGGCGTTGCTGTTGCGCAGACGACCGATCTGCCGCCCGAGCCCGCCCCGCCCGCGCAGCAGAACGCACCGGCCGAGATCATCGCGCCGCCGATGAATGCAGGCGAGCGGAAGGCACCTGCGACCACTGGTCAAGACGTGCCGACGGAACTGGCGCCGGGCAAAGGCGAGAGCGTGACGCCCAACAGTCTTCTCAAAGAACCGAGCGGCAAGGATGCGACCGACATGAAGGGTTCGTCCGATGTCGGCAACGCGACCAAGTAGGGCGCTTTTGTCGCGTGTCATTTCACATATCCGTTCGCACATCGGCGTGAGGCGCCGGAACGCACGTTTGTCTTCGGTCGTTGTCCCCACAGTTGCTGCGATACACGCAGCGCATACGCCGCGGGTCGCCGCGGCGCCATCCAAGGAGGATTATCCCCTATGAAGACATTCACGACCCTGACCGCAGCGGCGGCCCTTATTGCCGGCATGTCGATTGCCAGCGCGCAAAATCCGGCCGGCCCGGCGCCGGCGACGGGTTCGCCGAGCAACCTCAATGCCGGCCAGGTGACCGGCACCCCCGGTGCCGGCGCGCAAAGCGGCGCCCAGCCTTCCGGTACCGGCGGCATGCCCGGATCCAGCACGACGGCTGCGCCGAATACCGCTGAGAATCCGCCGCCGAGCGACCCGAACGCCGCCGCGCAGTCAGGCACCTCGGCCGGCTCCATGAGCGGCTCGCAGTCGCCTGCCTCGGCCACCATGGGTACGCCGACGCCGTCCACGACTGGCGCAGCGCCGTCGGGTGCGGATCGTCCGGCCCCGGGCAGCCTTGACGCCGGCAGTGAAACAGGCACGTCGGGCGCCCGCAGCGGCGGCACCGCCCCCCGCTAAGCTAAGCGTCTCGTACCGACGTTCTTCCGAAAACGCCCCCGCGCCGATCAACGGCGCGGGGTTTTAAATAACCGCCAATACTGCGACGCCGGCGCACGGTAAATTGACCTGCGGAACCGCCTATCCGCGCGCGCGTTGTCTTAGCGATCCCCGCAGCAAAACACGCATGAGGCATTCATATGAACAAAGACCGTATTGAAGGCAGCTACGAGCAGGCCAAGGGTAAAGTGAAGGAAGTCGCCGGCAAGGCGACCGGCGACACCAAGCTCGAAACCGAAGGCAAGGCGCAGCAGGTCGCCGGCAAGGTGCAGAACACCGTCGGCGGCATGAAGGATGCGGTGAAGGACGCCGTGAACGACTAATCCTTGACCCTTCGCTTGCGATTAGGGAAAGCCCGGCCCGCGTGCCGGGCTTTCTGTTATTCGCGTTCCAGGACGTCTTCACCGAGGCGCGGTCGTCGTACTAGGCTTTGCGCTCCCGCATGGAGACACCCTCATGGACGCCCGCACCGACGACTACAAAGACCTGAAACTGAAGCTGCAAGGCTTCGTGCCGCCCGGCCAGGGCTTTCATCGCAATCTGCTGCTCGACACGCTGTATGCCTCGCTGCCGCGCGACGCGCAGGCCAAGGTGCAGATCTACAATGCCGAAATCGTGCCCGGCGGCTACACCAACTGGCATTGTCATAACGGCGCGGCGTTCTTCGTCTGTCTGCAAGGCCAATTCGAGGCGCATTTTCAGGAAGGTATCCTGGTCAAGGCGACGGCCGGCGACTGCTACTCGGAGCCGATTGCCAAATTCCACCGCGGCCACAACCCGCACCCGGAATTGCCCTATCTCTGCGTCGGACTCTGCTTCACCTCGCCCGACCGCGAACACGTCACCAATTCGCTGGAATGCCCCTGGTGACCGTCGAGCGCGATGTCGGCGATGACCGGGAGATGATCGGACAGCGCCCGTCCGCCCGGATCGACAAAGCTGCGCACCAGCGCCGTTCGCGGCCGGCAGTAAATGCGATCGAGCCGCAGCATCGGAAAGAATGACGGAAAGGTCCGGACGTGCGTGCGGCCGGGAAACTCGCCGGACAGCACCGCCCGCACCGAGCCGGGCCAGAACCAGTCGTTGAAATCGCCGATGATGACGGCGGGCCCCTCGCCCGCCGCCAGTTGCATCAAAACCCGCGCCTGATCGCGGCGCTCGCGGATGCTCAGGCCGAGATGCGTCGCCACGACCGTCAAGGGCCCGCAGGGCGTCGCCACTTCGGCGCGAATGGCCCGGCGCGGCTCGCGCTCGCCGAACGAGATGTCGCGTACCTCGTGCGCCACGATCGGCCACCGGCTGACCAGCATCTGCCCGTAGTCGCCGTCCTTGGTCGTCAGCGCCTTGGCGCCGATGCCGTGCACGCCGACGGCGGCCGGCAACAATTCGAACGGATTGGCGGCGCCGTCGATGCAACGCCGCGAGTCGACTTCCTGCAACGCGACGATGTCGGGGTGCCAGCGGCGGATCAGCTTGATCACCTGCGCCAGGTCGAAGCGCGGATTGCGCCCGAAGGCGCCGTGAATGTTCCAGGTCATGACCCGGACGGTCGGCGTCCCCTTTTCCGTCACGAACGGCCGGTCGAGTAACGCGACACCAGCGCCTGGACGCCGATCGACACGGCAATCCAGCAGGTCACGACGGCAGCCAGCAAGGCGAAATCGGTCGGGGTCGGCGCCGTCATGATACGGGCAATCTGATGCCCGACCGCCGAAATCATGACCAGACCGGGCAACATGCCGAGCATGGTGCCGGCGAGATATTCGAGGACCGGGATGCCGCTGGCGCCGGCCACCAGATTGACCACCGTGAAAGGGGCGACCGGCACCAGCCGGACCGCAGCGATGGTGATGACGCCGCGTCTGGCGACGCGCTGGCGGACGCGGTTGAGGCGGGGCCCAAGGAAATTGCGGAGCGGCCGTTTGCCGATCGCCGCGCCGATGGCGTAGACCGCCAGCGCGCTGGCCAGGGCTCCGGCGGTGGCATAGCCGAAGCCGAGCCACGGGCCGAAGGCGGCGGCGGTCGCGGCGATCAAGACCGTGACCGGAAAGAATACAAAGCCGGCGACGACAAAGGCCCCGACGACGATAAACGGCGCAGCGGTATTGCCATTGATCGACGCAAATGCGGCGCGGACCTCATCGGGCCGGGCCAGCGGCACGTAGCGCCAGACCAACGCCAGCGCCAGCATCACAAGACCCGCCGCGACCACCTTGACCACGGTGGAAATATGCCGGACCGGCACGATGCCACCGGTCATGTTGCTGACGAATTGTTCGGCGCCGATCGGCTTTTCCGGATCGGCCACGCTCTGAAACACAGTGTCCAGTTCTTCAGTGCCTTCCGGTATGTCGTGGATCGGCTCAAGGCTGTGGCCGTTGCGGCTGAGCGTCCGCGACACCGCGACCAGCGACCCGCCCGCTTCCTTCAGCGCCGCCGCGACCTCGTCGGCAGTGGCGCCGCAATGATCGCCGACCAGCCGGTTGCGCACATGCGCGATCTGCGCGCGCTCGGCGTCCGTTTTGGCCTCGATCACGAGGTCGCATTCGGTATCAGTGCCCATCGAGCGGTTGTTGAGATTGGCCGAACCGACGCGGAGAAACTTGTCGTCGACGACCATGACCTTGGCATGGACCATGGTGGCGGCGTTGCGCTCGCCGTCGCTGACCTTCGGATAGACCAAGTGGACCCGGTCGCCGCCGGCTTCCGTCACCTTGCGCTTGAAGGCGATGCGGCCGGCGCGCATGCTGTGCGCCTCCAGCCAGGAATCGTGCGACTGCGGCGCGACGATCAGCAGCTCGAGTTCGGGCTTTTCCCGCAGACGCCTGGCCAGCCTCTCGGCCACGGCGGCCACTGTGAGGTACTGGTTTTCGATGTAGATCGAGCGTTCTGCCGCGTCGATGCTGTCGAGAAACAGCCGCTGCACTTCCCGCACATCGATCTGGCCCTCGTAGCGCGGCTGGGTGCGGGCGATGCCAATCTCGACATCGGTGAAATCCGGCGTGACATGGTCGGGCCAGGGATCGCCCTCCGTGGTCACCGCGCGCACGTTCTCATAGGCGGCACAAGCCCAGCGGTCGCGCAGCAGTTCGCCCAGCGCCTGCGCCGCCTCGCCGTCCACCACCATCTGCACGTCGTGAAACGGCGCATAGGGCTTGCCATCCGGGTCGATACGGTGCGGATCGTCGAGGTCGTGGCGGGAGGTGTCCCAGCGCCGCTGGGTGATGTCCAGACCGCCGCTGAAAGCGATTTTGTCGTCGACCACCACCAGCTTCTGGTGCTGCGACGAGCCGACCGGCACGCAATCGTCGAGGCAGAACTTGATCTGGTCCGGCGTCGACCAGCGCAGCGCCAGGGTCGGAAAGGGATCGCGCTCGGTGGCATAGAGTACCGAGAAATCCCACAGCAGCAGGCTGATCTGGAGTTGCGGGCGTTCGACCACCAGCCGCGCCAGGAATTCCGCGAGCAGCGGTGGATATCCGTCATCCGCCTCGCCCGAGGCGCCGACCAGCCGGGTTTTGCTGTGAATGTCCCAGCCGGCGATCATGATCGAGCGCTCGGCCTTGATCATCGCCTGCCGGACGGCAGCGAAATAGTCGGCACCGTCCACCAGCACGGCGGCGCGCCCCGCCGGCGCGGTGCGCCAAACGTTCCGGTCCGGTTCGAGAATCATTGACGCGCGTACCCGTTGAAGCCCGGGAACTCAACGCGCGAAGGGAACTTTGGTTCGGATGATTTTGCCTCGAATACCGCCGCTTTTCGTCTAAATCCCGCGTACCAGCGGCCAATCGGGCTCGTTGTTCGGCATCACCCAGGGCTCCTCGAGCGCGGCCGCGGTCCACTCCTGCCAGGCCGGCAGCGCCATCACCGCCGTCATGTAGGCGCTCGCCGCTTCGCTGACCGGCAGGCCATAGCTGTGCAGCCGCGACACCACCGGCGCATACATGGCATCGGCAGCGCCAAACCCACCGAACAAGAACGGCCCCTTGTGGCCGAACCGCGCCCGGCAATCGCGCCACAACGCATCGATGCGCCAGACGTTCTCCATCACCTCGTCGCTCTGGGGACGCAGCTTCGGCGGCAGCCAGATGTTCATCGGACAGTTCTTGCGCAGCGCCTGAAAGCCGCCATGCATCTCGTTGGCCACCACGCGGGCATGGCTGCGCGCCGCAGGGTCCGCCGGCCACAGCGCGGCGGCCGGAAACCGCTCGGCCAGATGCTCGAGAATGGCCAGCGACTCCCAGACGGACTGGTCGCCGTCGATAAGCACCGGGACCTTGCCGGCGGGCGAAAAAGCCAGCACTTGCTCCCGGCTGCCCGGCTCGTAAAGCGGGATTACCTTTTCGTCGAAAGCGATGCCCGCCACCTTCATGGCGATCCAGGGCCGCAGCGACCACGACGAATAGTTCTTGTTGCCGATGATCAGCGTCAGCGCCATGGCCTGCTTACGCCTTCGCCGCGTCCGGCTTCGCCTCTGGGCGCGTCTCCGGCGCCTCGACGGCGCCGCCGGCCTTCTTCCAGGCGCCGAACCCGCCTTTGATATGGGCGACCGGCTTGAGACCCATGTTGTGCGCCGCGTGCGCCGCCAGCGCCGAGCGCAAGCCCCCGGCGCAGAAGAACACAAAGCGCTTGTCCTGCGCGAACACCGGCTTGTGGTAGCTGCTCTGCGGATCGATCCAGAATTCCAGCATGCCGCGCGGACAATGGAAGGCGCCGGGCACCTTGCCGTCGCGCTGCAATTCGCGGATGTCGCGGATGTCGACCAGCACCGTGTCATCGCGGCCGGCGAGCGTGATCGCCTCCTCCACCGGAATAGTCTCGATCTCGCGTTCGGCGGCGGCGACCAGTTCCTTGGTCCCAAGAGTAATCGTTTGCGGCATAGGGGCTCCTTTGAGCTCATGGTGGCAGAGCCCGCAGCGCCGCTCAAGTGTCAGGCCGGTAGCCGCCCCCGGTTGTCGCCGGCACTGCGAGCGGGCACCATTGCGGCAGGAGTCGTTCGATGACCATGGCCACCATCACGTTGCCCGATATTCTCGCCGTCGCCTGGTTCGTCGGCGCCTGGCTGATCTATTCGATCGTCATTGAGAAGACCGCCAAGGGAAAGACCAGCCTCAACGCGCTGATGAACGGCTATCGCGACGACTGGATGGAGCGGCTGCTGGTGCGCGACATGCGCATGGTCGATGCCCAGGTGACGGCGGCGCTGCAAAGCGGGACGGCGTTTTTCGCCTCCACCAGCCTGATCGCCATCGGCGGCGCGCTGACGCTGATGCGCGCCTCGGACGATATTCTGCCGGTGATCTCGCTGTTCGGTCAGGGCGCGATGCCGTCGCGGCAGTTGTGGGAAATGAAGATGCTCGGCCTGATCGTCATCTTCATCTACGCCTTCTTCAAGTTCGCCTGGGCGTACCGGCTGTTCAACTATTTCGCCATCATGGTCGGCGCCGCGCCGCCGCCGGAGGAGCGCGACACGCCGGCGGCGCGAGCCTTCGTCGCGCGGGCGGCGCATGTCTGCACCGACGCCGGCCGCCACTTCAACCGCGGCCAGCGCGCCTTCTTCTTTTCGCTTGGCTATCTCGGCTGGCTGCTCGGACCGCTGCCGCTGGTGCTGACCACCACCGGCGTGGTGATTGTGATGTGGCGGCGGCAGTTTTCCTCGGAGTCGCGAAAGGCGTTCGACTAGGTTCTCGGCCCGGGCAGCAAGGCGTCGGTTCGGCCGGTGAGCCAATAGACGACAAGCCCGCTCCACTCGTGCGCGGCGAAATCCGTGGCGGACAGCCCGCTCGAGAAGACTCCCTGCGGCCGCACCGTGCCCCCGTCGGCGGTGCGCCAACTGACCGGATAAGCCTCGACATCGAAGCCGGCGCGGCGGAAACAGCCGATCGCCCGCGGCATGTGAAAAGCCGATGTCACCACCAGCCAGCGTTCGCCGGGTTTCGGCTGCGCCAGTTCCTTGCTGAAGATCGCGTTCTCGTGGGTGTTGCGGGAGCGCCGTTCCAGCGTCACCCGTTCGCGCGGCACGCCCATGGCGTCGAGAAGCGGCGGCAACTGGTCGGCCTCCGGCCGCCGGTTCGCCCGCAGGCTGGCATCGCCGCTGCTGAAAATGATCCGCGCATCCGGATAGGCTCGCGCCAGCCGGCCGATCGCCATCACGCGCGCGCCTTCGCCGCTGAGCGTCGGCTCATCGGCGGGACGGCCGGGAATGTCGCGGATCGCACCGCCCAGCACCACAATGCCGTCGGGCGCGCCGCGGGACGCGTCCCAGCGCGGAAAGCGGTCTTCCAGCACATTGACCAGAAGCCGGCCGACCGGCAGGTAGCCGATCGCCAGCAGCAGAACGACGCTCATACCGGCCAGCCAACGGCCGGCGCGGCGCCAGCGCGTGGCCATCAACACCAAGCCGGCGGCGCACAGCAAAACCAACAGATTGGACGGCATCAGCAGAAAGGCGACGGTCTTTGATAAGACAAAGAACATGGCCTACCGAGATTTTTTCCAGTCTTCGTAGCGCTTCTTGTTTTCTTCGTTGGGCGGATAGAGGCCGGGCAGCTTGGCGCCCTTCTCCACTTCCTGCACCAGCCAGCTTTCCATCAGCTCGTGCTCGGCGCCGCCTTCGGCGACGAAGTCGACCAGGTTCTTCGGGATCACCACCGCGCCGTCATCGTCGGCGACAATGACGTCGCCGGGGAAGATGGCGCAGCCGCCGCAGCCGATCGGCTCGTTCCAGCCGACGAAGGTCAACTGGTTGACCGAGGCCGGCGCCGCCATGCCGGCACACCAGACCGGTAGTCCGGTGGCCTGGACGCCGTGCTTGTCGCGCATCACGCCGTCGGTGATCAGCGCGGTGACGCCGCGCTTGACCATGCGCATGCAGAGAATGTCGCCGAAGATGCCGGCGCTGGTGACGCCCATGGCGTCGGCCACCACGATGCAGTTCTCCGGCATGGCCTCAATGGCGCTGCGGGTCGAGATCGGCGCGCTCCAGCTTTCCGGCGTCGCCAGATCCTCACGCACCGGCACGAAGCGCAGGGTGAAGGCCTCGCCGACCACGCGCTTGCCGGAAAAGCCGAGCGGCATGGCACCGGCCATCCAGGAGCGGCGGATGCCTTTCTTCAGCAGCATCGTGGTGATGGTGCCGGTGGTGATATTCTTCAGGGCGTCAAGCGCAGAGGTCATGGGTCCGTTCCGTCAGGCAGCGGTGAGGCCGAGGCGTTCGTCGCGGCGGCGCAGCAGCGCCACCAGCGGGATCGACAATAGCACCATCCAGGTCTTGCCGACGATCTGTCCGGACAAATACTCCAGCGAACCGAAAGCCAGCCACAAGAAGACGATCGAGTCGACGACCAGCCCGGCCATCGACGACAGGACGACGGCCGCCACCAGACGGCGGCGCGCCAGCGGCGTGTAGATCGCGAAGTCGACGAACTCAGACAGCAGGAAGGCCGTGGTCGAGGCCATCACCAGCGACGCCGGCGCAACACCGGCGGAGATCGCCGCGCCGGCCAGAATGGCGGCGATGCCGAATTCGACGCCGAGCCGCCGCTGCACCAGATCGCGCAGCACCAAGGCCACGCCGATCATCAGCACACCCGACGGCGCCATCAGCCCCGGCGCCACCGGGATCAGGCACGGGCTGTTCGGGCCGCAGACGGTGCCGACATTGCCGATCATCCAGTTCGCGAGGGGGATGGTCAGGCAAAACAAAACGAGGAAAATGCCGCCTTCGATATTCTTGCGCGTCTCGAAGTTGTTGCGCGTCTCAAACTTGCCGTCAGTCATTCGTCAGCCGTCCATCGCAGAATTTCGCAAAGCCCCGCGCCCGCAAATCGCAGGCCGGGCACGTTCCGCAGCCATAACCCCAGTCATGCCGGTGGGTGCGGTCGCCGACGTAGCAGCTATGGGTGTCCTCGACAACGACGTCGAGAAAGGCCTCGCCGCCGAGTTCCAGCGCCATGGCGAAGGTCGCCGCCTTGTCGATCCACATCAGCGGCGTGTGCAGGACCACCCGCCGGTCCATGCCCAGGCTGAGCGCCACCTGCATGGCCTTGACGGTGTCGTCGCGGCAATCCGGGTAGCCGGAATAATCCGTCTCGCACATGCCGGCGACGATATTTGCGGCGCCGCGCCGGTAGGCCAGCGCGCCGGCAAAACAAAAGAAGATCAGGTTGCGACCGGGCACGAAGGTGTTCGGCAGGCCGCTCTCGGCCATGGCGATTTCGGTGTCGCGGGTCAGGGCCGTGTCCGAAATGGCGGCAAGCGCGTCGAGCCGCACCATGTGGTCGTCGCCGAGCCGCGCCGCCCACTCCGGCTTCAGCGCCGCCATCCGTTCGCGCAGCCGCGGGCGGACGTCGAGTTCGACCGCGTGACGCTGGCCATAGTGAAATCCGACGGTCTCGACCCGGGCATAACGCTCCAGCGCCCACGCCAGACAGACGGTCGAGTCCTGTCCGCCGGAGAACAGCACCAGCGCGGCGTCCGGCTGCGCGCTCAGTCCCACTTCGGCGACCAGGTCCAGTCGACAATGCGCTCGCCGCGCGCCAGGCCCGCGATCGCCTTCATCTCCGCATCCGACAGCGCGAAATCGAAGATCGCGATGTTCTCTTCCAGCCGCTCGCGCCTGCTGGTGCGCGGAATCACCACGATGCCCTGCTGCACCAGCCACCGCAGGCACACCTGCGGACCAGTCTTGCCGTGCGCCTTGCCGATTTTCTCCAGCAGAGCATCGTCCTTGGCGCCGCCGCGCGCGATCGGGCTATAGGCCACCACCGCCATGCCGTGACTGCGGCAGGCGGCTATCACCTTGTCCTGATCGAGATAGGGGTGACACTCGATCTGGTTGCACACCAGCGGCTCGCTCGACACTTTGGCAGCCTCGTCGAGCAGCGCCACGGTGAAGTTCGACACGCCGATCTGCCGGGTGATGCCTTCGCGCTTCATCTTCGCCATGGCGCCGAGCGTCTCCGCCAAAGGCACCCGCGGGTTCGGCCAGTGGATCAGCAGCAGGTCGATGGCATCGAGCCGCAATTTGGCGAGGCTCGCCTTCACCGACCGCTCCAGGTCATGCGGGGCCAGCATGGTCGGCTGCACCTTGGTGGTGACCGTCACCTCGGCGCGCCGCCCCGAGGCGTGCACGCCCTCACCGACCTCGCGCTCATTGTCGTACATCTGCGCGGTGTCGATGTGGCGATAGCCAAGCCGGATCGCCTGCTCGACCAGCCGCGCACAGTCGCGGCCGCGCAGATCCCAGGTCCCGAGACCGATAATCGGCAGCTTGAAACCCTTGGCGTCGACGGTCTGCATCAACACACTCCGCTCATTCCCGCGCACGCGGGAATCCAGGGTTGCAATGACAGAGCCAGCAGGCCTTGGCTCTGGATCCCCGCTTTCGCGGGGATGAGCGGGAGGCGGACGAGATCAAGGCGTGTCCCACACCGGCGCATGGGGCGGGTTGACCACGCGCATGTTGGTAGCGTTGAGCGCCTTCAGTTCGGCCATCTCTGGCTCGCTGAGCTGGAAATCGAACACGTCAAGATTGGCTTTCATGTGATCGGGCGTGGCGGTGCGCGGGATGGCGGAGACGCCGCGCTGCACCAGATAGCGCAGCGACACCTGCGCCGCGCTCTTGCCGTGCGCCTTGCCGATGCGCTCCAGCGCGTCGGCACCCGGCACCTTGCCGCGCGCGATCGGGCAATAGGCCACCACGGCCATCCCGTGCTTCTTGCTCGCCGCCAGCACCTTGTCCTGGTTGATGAAGGGATGCATCTCGATCTGGTTGCAGACCAGCGGCTCGGTGGTCACCGCCCAGGCCTCGTCCAGCATTTTGGTGGTGAAATTGGCGACGCCGACATGTTTGGCCTTGCCGTCCTTCTTCGCCTTGCACAGCGACGGAATGCTGACCGAGAACGGGATGTCCTTGTTGTTCCAGTGGATCAGCAGCAGGTCGACGTAAGGCAGTTGAAGGTTATCGAGGCTCTGGTCGAGCGACTTCTGGAAGTTCTCCGGGGTCAGGTTGTTCTCGCGCACCTTGGTGGTGATGAACATGTCCTCGCGCTTGACGCCCGACTGCCGAAAACCCTCACCGTTCTCTTTCTCGTTGCCATAGAAATTGGCGGTATCGATGTGGTGGTAGCCCATTTGCAGCGCAGCCTTCACCGCCTGGACGCAGACGTCTTCCTTGAGGGTCATGGTGCCCAGACCGATGGTCGGAATTCGGCAACCGTGGGCTTCGACGTATTGCATCGCAATCTCCTTGAGGGCGTGATTTTTGGTTGGTGAGGCGGGCGCGCGGCGGAGAATGCCCGCTCGGCGCCGCGCTGCCAACGGGGGGTACTCCCGGCCGGGTCCGGGGGCTGCCGGCAGATCGGAAAGGTCAGCGCCGGCTGCCGCCGAGCGCCGCAAACGCCGCTTCCGGCGCGCTGTCGATCAGCTTGAGCAAGGCGCGGGCGGGCCCGCGCGGATGCCGCTTGCCCTGCTCCCAGTTGCGCACGGTCTCAATCGGCACCTCGATCTTGTCGGCGAAAGCCGCCTGCGTCAGCCCGCAACGCGCCCGCACCTGGCGCACGAAGCTCGCCGGATCGCGGTGATTGAGGGTCTTTTCGCTGCCGTCGGGCTGGATTTCGACTATGCGCCCGTCCGCCTTCAACCGCACCCGCATCATGGCCGCGTCTCCCAAAAGTTGATGTCGGCCAATGAGCTAGCTGATTCGGGGAAGGCAAAAGTTAATGCGGGGCGGCGGCCTAGCGAATAAGGCGGACTTCGACGTCAAGGCCGAGCGACCGCCACGAGCGGTCAGCGGTCAGAACAGGCAGCCGCTCGCGCTCGGCCAGGGCGAGGCAGGCGCGATCGGCCAGCGAAAGACCAAACCTCTTTGTGAGTGGCCGAAGTTCGCCGGCCCGGCGTGCCAAACGCGCGTCATGGGCGATGAGCGTCAGACCCATTGTGGCGAGCTTGCGCAGCATAGCGTCTATGGATTCGTTGCGGTCGAGACACTTGCTGATCACCTCGGAGTAGTTGACCGACGACAACAGCGCCCCGGGCAAGGCCGTCCGCACCGGCTCGGCGCCGGGCTCGTTGAAATAAACGGCGAGCACCGCCGAGGCGTCCAGCACCGCGGCCGTCACCGCCGTCGCTTCTTGTGCCCGCGCAGTTCCTGCAGCGTTTCCTCATCTTCCTTGACCGCTTCCGCGCGGCGCTCGGCGATCAGTTCGTCGGAGGGATAAACGCCTGTGGCCGCCGTCGAGGACGCCTCCACTTGAAGCTTGCGCAGCCCGTGCCGATGGCTGTGCATCCGCACCTCGCCATCCTTCAGCCAGGCGGTGATGACGTCGCCCTCCTCCAGCTCCATCGCCTCGCGCATCTCGGCTGGCAATAGAGCCCGGCCTTTCGGACCCAGCACGAGGAAATACCGCGTGGTGCCATCGGGCAGCGTTTCAGGCGGCGGCAGCTTGCGTTTGCCTTTCGCCGCTTCCGCCGCGTCGCTGCCGCTGGAGCGCGGAACGCCGTAAGGCGTCTTCGGTTCGGCAAAGCCCTTGGGTTTTGTTGTGCGCGCCATGAGCAGATTTTAGCGTCGGGAGGGGGTAGTGTCACTATCCAAAATAGTGACACGCTGCGGTTCACCGCGTCTTCTCGAATATCTCCCGGCCGATCAGCATCCGCCTGATCTCCGAAGTCCCTGCCCCGATCTCGTAGAGTTTGGCGTCGCGCAGCAGGCGGCCGGTCGGGAAATCGTTGATGTAGCCATTGCCCCCGAGGCACTGGATCGCCTCCAGCGCCATCCAGGTGGCCCGCTCGGCGGCGTAGAGAATGGCGCCGGCGGCGTCCTCGCGCGTGGTGCGGCCCTCGTCGCAGGCGCGCGCCACCGCGTAGACGTAGGATTTGGCCGCGTTCATGGTCACGTACATGTCGGCGATCTTGGCCTGCACCAGCTGAAATCGCCCGATGGCCTGGCCGAACTGCTGGCGCTGATGCACGTAGGGCACCACCACATCCATGCAGGCCTGCATGATGCCGAGCGGCCCGGCGGCCAGCACCACCCGCTCATAGTCGAGGCCGGACATCAGCACGTTGACGCCATTGCCGACGGCGCCGAGCACGTTCTCCTCCGGCACTTCGCAGTCGGTGAACACCAGTTCGCTGGTGTCGGAACCGCGCATGCCAAGCTTGTCGAGCTTCTGCGCCGGCGCAAAGCCCTTCATCCCCTTCTCGACGATGAAGGCAGTTATCCCGCGCGCGCCGGCGGTGCGGTCGGTCTTGGCATAGACCACCAGCGCATCGGCGACCGGCCCGTTGGTGATCCACATCTTGGTGCCGTTGAGAACATAGCGGTCACCCTTCTTGTCGGCGCGGGTGCGCATCGACACGACATCGGACCCGGCGCCCGGCTCCGACATCGCCAGCGCGCCAACATGCTCGCCGGAAATCAGTTTCGGCAAATGCCTTTGCTTCTGTTCGGCGCTGCCATTGCGGTTGATCTGGTTGATGCAGAGATTGGAGTGCGCTCCATAGGACAGGCCGACCGAGGCGCTGGCGCGCGACACTTCCTCCATCGCCACGCAATGCGCGAGATAGCCGAGGCCCGAACCGCCCAGCTCCTCGGGGACGGTGATGCCGTGCAGGCCGAGCGCGCCCATGGCCGGCCACAGGTCGCGGGGAAATTCATTGCTGCTGTCGATCTCGGCAGCGCGCGGGGCGATGCGGTCCTGGGCAAAGCCGCCGGCCGTCGCGCGGATCATGTCGACGTCGGCGCCAAGGCCGAAGTCGAAGCCGGCCCATGCATTGGGGATCATCGCGTCCTCCCGGGATCGGCGACGACCTTACCGCCTTCGCCTCACGCTGTCAGGGCTTCCGGCGTGCGGCCCTGCCTGGCCTGCGCCAGCAGCCGGTCGATGGCCCGGGCCGGCGCCGGCTTGGCGAACAGATAGCCCTGCATCTCGTCGCAGCCGGCCAGCCGCAGCAAGACCCGCTGCTGTTCTGTCTCGACGCCCTCGACCAGCACCGACAGGCCGAGCGCGCGGCCCAGCGCCACGATGGCCTGGATAATGACGCCGCCATTGGCGGACGTGCCCAGCCCGGCCACGAAACTGCGGTCGATCTTGAGCTTGTCGAGCGGGAAACGCTGCAGATAGCCGAGGTTCGAGTAGCCCGAGCCGAAGTCGTCGAGGGCGACACTGACGCCCAAGGCATGCAGATCGTCGATGCGCTGGACCATTTCTTCCGGGTTGTCGATGAGAACACCCTCGGTGATTTCCAGCACCAGCCGTTCCGGCGCGACGCCGCTTTCGCGCAGCGCCGCGCGAACCAGATCGACGATGCTGGCATCTCGCACCTGAAGCGGCGAAAGGTTCACCGCGACGTAGAGATCGGGCCAGCGCTTGGCCTCCATCAGCGCGCGGCGCAAAACGAAAGCGCCCAGCACCTCCATGAAGCCCATCTGCTCGGCCACCGGAATGAAAACGGCCGGACCGATCGGGCCCCGCACCGGGTGGGTCCAGCGCAGCAAGGCCTCAACGCCGACCATCTTTCCACCATTGGCGGCCACGATCGGCTGATAATGCAGTTCCAGTTCGTTGGCCTCAAGCGCGCGCGGCAACTCCCGGGTGATGAATTTGTGGTCGGCCGACGCCACGTCGAACGACATGTCGAAGCCGACGATCGCGCCCGGCCCTTTTTCGGCGGCTGCGCGCAGCGCCAGTTCGGCCCGGCGGGTCAGTTCCCCGCGGGTGGTGGCATGGCGCGGCGTCTGGGCAAAACCGGCATGGGCGCTGACCCGCACCGCGGTTCCGGTCAAGTCGGGACGCGTCATCGCGTCGAGCGCGGCACGGATCGCCGGCTCGACCTCGTCGGCGCCGGTGATCGCCACGGCGAATTTGTCGCTGCCAATGCGGCCAACCGTTGCCGACGGCGGCAACGCTTGCTGAAGCGCATTGGCAACGGCAGCGACGAGTTCGTCGTTCCCGCACTGGGCATCGACATCGGCCAGGCCGTCGACTTCGATCAGCACAAAGCTGGTGATCTCGGGGCCGGCACGTTCGGCCAGAGCGAGGTCGAGCAATTCCAGCATCTTGGCATGGTTGGGCAAGCCGGTGAGCTTGTCGCTGTCGGCGGCGCGTTGCGCCTGCGCCTCGCTCGCCGCCAGGTCGCGCTGCGCGCGCCTGAGCATGCCGAGAGCAACCCCGGCAAAGATCACCAGGACGATCGCAATGCCGGCAATCAGCGGCATCAGCCGGTTCATCGTCTCGGTCATCGGATGGACGCGGTCCCAGGTGAAGAATCCGGCGATACGGCCCTGCGCGTCGATCGCCGGCTGCATCTCGCGCTGGCTGGAGGCAGGATTGGTTTCGAACTTGAGGTCCTTCAGGCCGGCATTCTGCTCGGCCATGCGCACGAAGCCCGGGTCGATCGATCCGGAGCGGCCGAACAGGCCGCGGAATTCGGCCATGGCGTTGCGCAGCGAGGCGCGCTGCTCGGTCCAAAGCTTCTCGTCGCTGCGGCGCGCCATCTCATAGCCGACCGCGGCGGTAATCATGGTGGCGCCGACGGCGACGATCGCCAGCACAGCGATCCATTGCGACGCGGACAGCACGCGCCGCGCCCTCGCCCGGGTCACATCAGCAAGTCCGGCCCCCGCCGCCTGCTTATCGGTCTCGCCGTCCACCGCATCACCCCGGGGCGCACCCCATTGCGCCTGCCTATAGGGATACGGATTCAGCCTTAATAGGCGGTCAGGAAACACGGTGAACGAAGCGTAACTGCGCTGTTGTCCGCTACCGGAGGCCGAACCAGAACGACGCGATGGTCAGGAACGAGAAGAAGCCCAGCACATCGGTGATCATGATCACGAACGGACTCGACGCCACCGCCGGGTCGACCTTAAGCCGGTGCATGGCCAGCGGGACCAGGATGCCGCCCAGTGCGCCGGCCACCAGGTTGCACATCATGGCCAGGCCGATCACCACGCCGAGACCAGGCACCTCGAACCAAACATAGGCAGCCACGCCGGTGATGACGGCGAAGGCCAGACCGTTGAGCAGGCCGACCATCAACTCGCGCCGGATCACCCGCCAGGCATTGCCGGCGTTGAGTTCGCGGGTGGCCAGCGCGCGTACCGCGACCGTCATGGTCTGGATCGCGGCATTGCCGCCCTGGTTCGCGACCACCGGCGCTAGCACCGCCAGCGCCACCATCTTCTGCAACTGGCCTTCGAACATGCCAAGCACGTTGGCGGCGACGAAAGCGGCACCGAGATTGAGCAGCAGCCAGTTGAAGCGGCCGCGCACGATGGTCAGCACCGTATCGGACAGCTCTTCGTCGCTGATAACGCCGCCGAGCGCCTTGATGTCCTCTTCGGCTTCTTCCTCGATCACGTCGGCGACGTCGTCGAAGGTGATGACGCCGACCAGCCGTTCACTGCCGTCGACCACCGGTGCGCCGACCCAGTTGTAGCGCTGGAACTGCCGCGCCACCTCTTCCTGGTCCTGGTCGGCGCGCACCCGCGGCCGGTCCTCTTCCATCAGGTCTGCAACCGGCACCGGCCGCTTGGAGCGCAGCAGCCGGTCGAGCGACACCATGCCGAGCAGCTTGCCGGCCGCGTCGACCACAAACAATTCATAGAACCGCTCCGGCAGATCCTCGGTCTCGCGCATGTAGTCTATCGCCTGGCCGACGTTCCAGTCGGGCGGCACGGCGATGAACTCGGTCTGCATCCGCCGGCCGGCCGACTCGGCCGGGTAATCGAGACTGCGGGACAGCGCCAGCCGCTCGATGGTCGGCAATTGGTTGAGGATCTCGGCGCGGTCCTCGGCGGTCATGTCGGCCAGAACGGCAACCGCGTCGTCGGTATCGAGGTCGCGCACCCCGTCCGCCACCGTGCGCGGCTCGAGTTCCTCCAGGATCTCGCCGCGCACCGTGTGATCCATTTCGGTGAGCGCGGTGAAATCGAAATCGATGCCGAGCAGTTCGATCAGGCGCGGCCGCAGCGGCGGTTCCAGCGCCTCCACCAGGTCGCCCAGATCGGCCTCGTGCAGATCGGCGACCTGTTCGCGCAGGGCGGCAACGTCAACGGCCTCGATCGCCCGCTCGACCTGATCGACGAATTCGGCGCGAATCGCGCCATCGTCGTCACGCAGCGGCAAGGTGCTGTTTTGGGATTCGGCCATGCCGGACCTCGGCGTCGGATTGTCGGGACAGGAATGGTCCGCTTGTACGCCGCGCGGCCGCGGCAGCGCAAACGATTAACGCGTAAACCTTGTCACACATGCGCACTTGCCGGCGCGGGGGGCTTGCTATCAATTGCACCCACCTTCAGAGGCAAGCATGACACGCATCGTCGCCCTCGCGCTGGCCGCGGCCTTTGTTCCCCTGGCCGCAGCGGCGGAACCGTGCCCGGGCCATCCGCAGGCGTTGGGCACCGAGCGGGTGATCGAGGTCGATGCCAGGACGACGCCGCGGGTCGGCCGCAAGCACTTCCCGACCACCCTGCCGCTGCGCGCCAAGGAACTGGTGCTGACCTTCGACGACGGCCCTTGGCCGGGCACCACGCCGCGGATCCTCGACGCGCTGAAGCGCGAATGCGTCCGTGCCACGTTTTTCCTGCTCGGCCGAAATGCCGAAGCGAATGCCACGCTGGCGCGGCGGACGCTGGCCGAGGGCCACAGCATCGGCCACCACACCTATTCGCATCCCGAGTTGAACCGTATGCCGCTCGACAAGGCGGAAGCCGAGATCGACCGCGGCATCGCCGCCGACGAATTCGCCGTCTATGGCCACCGCCGCACCGATCCGGTGATGCCGTTCTTCCGCTTTCCAGGATTCGCCTCGACCAAGCCGCTGCTCGACCGCCTCAGCGACCGCGGCATCGTCGTGTTCGGCGCCGATGTCTGGGCCAGTGACTGGCTGCCGATGTCACCGGAGCATCAGTTGGAGCTGATCCTGGCGCGCATCGACCAGGCGGGCCGCGGCATCGTGCTGTTTCATGACACCAAGCAGCAGACCGCGGCGATGCTGCCGGCCTTCCTGCGCGCGTTGAAGTATCGCGGCTACCGCATCGTTCACGTCGTGCCCGCCGGAATCCGCGGCGCGCTGAACTGAAGCTGTGCCATTTCAGGACAGGCGTTTCATTTTTGCCGCAGCGCTCGAACAATTCACCGAGCATTCTTCGCCGTGCGATTCAACATGGTTAATTTTCAGTTAACGTAACGACGCGTAGTTCAAGAGCCTTCCCATTTCGGAGTCGCGCCAGGAGGCGTGCGAATGGGGACAGTGGGGGCTTTCATGCGTCGCGTTGCGTTGCTGCTGACTTGCCTCACGATGGGCTTTGCGCCGGCGATGGCGGCACCCTGCCCCGGCAACCCGAATGCGCTCGGCACCGCGCGCACCATCACGGTCGAGCAAACGGCGTTTCCGCGCATCGGCACGGTGCAGTACCGCAACACGCTGCCGCTCAACGACCGCGAGGTGGTGATCACTTTCGACGACGGTCCGCTGCCGCCCTATACCACCCGCGTGCTCGATGCGCTGGCGCGCGAATGCGTGCAGGCGACCTTCTTCCTGGTCGGCCGCATGGCGACCGCGCATCCCGAACTGGTGCGGCGCATCTACAATGCCGGCCACGTCATCGGCACGCACAGCCAGAACCACCCGCTCACCTTCGACCAGATGGAATTGCCGCGGGTCGAGCGCGAAGTCACAGCCGGTATCGCCTCGGTGCAGGCCGCGGCCGGCAACCCCAAGGCGGTGGCGCCGTTTTTCCGCATTCCCGGTCTCGCCCGCACGCGGCAGGTCGAAGCCTATCTCGCCTCGAAGTCGCTTTCGGTGTGGAGCGCGGACGAGGTCGCCGACGACTGGTTCCGCGACGTGACCGCCTCTGACATCGTGCGCAAGGCGATCGAGCGCATCGAGGGCCGCGGCCGTGGCGTGCTGCTGCTGCACGACATCCATCCCGCCACCGCGATGGCGGTCCCGGTGCTGCTCCGCGAACTGAAAAAGCGCGGCTTCAAGGTGGTGCACGCCATTCCGGCCGGCGAGCGGCCGAGGTCGGTGCCCGAACTCGACACGCCGGTCGCCGACAGCGGCAGCTGGCCGCGGGTGGTGAAGGCCAGCGCCCCCGCCGTCGCCCAGACCGCCACGCTACCCCGCCTTCCGGCGGCGCGCCCCGACGCGGCGCGATCCCCGCTAACCACCCGCACAACAACCGTAAGTGCCGCCCGGAAGCAGTCCTACCCCACCGGCACAACGACGAGCCACACGACCAACCGCAGAACCGCGACGGCCGCTCCAAGCCGAACTCAGACCGTGGTCCAGCGCCGCACCTGGACCACGAGCTGGCCGCGTCAGACCCGATACTCGTACTGGCGCTGACGGCGTCAGGCGGTGTTCGCCGCAAACCCGTACAGCTCTGCCGGGTTGTCGACCAGCGCGAGGCGCTGCGTGGTCGCGTCCGGAAACCAGAGCGGGACGAGATCGACCAGATCGCCGTCGTTCGGCATTGGAACCGGGCAGATCGGGTGCGGCCAGTTGCTGCCCCAGAGCATGCGGTCGGGCCGCGCGCTGACGATGCCCTCGATCATCGGCAGCATGTCGCGGTGCGGATAGGGTTCGGCCGACAACCGGTACAGACTGGCGAGCTTGACCCAGCAGCGGTCGGTATCGAGCAGGCGCATCAATGTGGCGAAGGCGGGCGCGTTGATGCCTTCCGCGGCGGTGATGCGCGCCAGATGATCGAGCACGAAGTTGCTGCGCACCGCCTTGAGCCGCGCCTCGACCTCGACCAGCTCCACCGAGCGGTTGACGTGCAGCACCAGATGCCAGCCGAGATCGAGCGTTTCGGCCGACAGCTTCTCCAGATGCGAGAAATCGGCGCCGCCGCTGACCACCGTCGACATGCGGGCGCCGCGCATGCCGCGCCGGTGCAGATCCTCCAGCGTTCCGCGCGGCAGCCCGGACGGGATCACAGCGACGCCGCGCAGCCGGGCCGGATCGCGGTCGAGCGCGGCAAGCGTTGCACTATTGTCGGTGCCATGGGCGCCGCCATGGACGATCACCGCGCGGTCGACGCCGAGCGTGGCGTGCAGGTCTTGCAGATCCTCGAAGGTGCAGTCTTCCGGCGTGTAGCTGCGCTGCGGGCTGAACGGAAATTCCGCCTGCGGCCCGAACACGTGCACGTGGCAATCGCAGGTGCCGCGCGGCAGCACGAAAGCCGGCTGCTTCGGGTGGCGATCCGGGCCGGGACAGGCATGCATCGGGCGGGCACTTTCGGTCATCGATCAATCAATCCCTGGTGCGCTGCGGCTCGCGACCACCAAGCCTGTTTGACCGCGGCCCCGGAATGGGTCAATAAAGAAAATCGATGCTGGGAAATAAAATCGATAATAGGGAGATACATTGTGCTGACCCGAATTTCCGCACTCGTCTGCGCCGCCCTGGCGGCCTCGATTTTCACCGGATTCGTCAGCCCAGTTCAGGCTTTCCCCGATCGCGCCGTGCGCATCGTCGTGCCGTTCCCGCCCGGCGGCTCGAACGATGTGATCGCCCGTCTGCTGGCGCAGAAGCTGTCCGCGCAGTGGGGCCAGACCGTGCTGGTGGAGAACCAGAGCGGCGGCGGCGGCAACGTCGGCGCCAACAACGTCGCCAACGCCACGGCCGACGGCTACACGCTGCTGCTGGCCGCGCCGGGTCCTCTCGCGATCAACCAGTCGCTTTACGCCAAACTGAATTTTGACCCGACCAAGGACTTCGCGCCGGTGGCGCTGGTCGCCTCGGTGCCGATCATTCTCGCCGTCAACCCGGCGGTGAAGGCCAACACGGTCGCCGAGCTGATCGCGCTCGCCAAGGCGCAGCCGGGCAAGCTGAACTTCGGCTCCTCGGGCAACGGGTCGACCAACCACCTCGCCGGCGAACTGTTCAAGAGCCTGGCGGGCATCGACATCGTGCATGTGCCCTATCGCGGCGCGGCACCGGCGATGAACGATCTGGTCGCCGGTCACATCCCGATGATGTTCGACAACATGCCGGCGGTGCGGCCGCAGGTCGACGGCAAAACGATCCGCCCGCTGGCGGTCGCCAGCAAGACCCGCTCCAAGGTGTTCCCGTACGTGCCGACCATGATCGAAGCTGGCGTTCCGGGCTTCGAAGCCGAAGCCTGGTTCGGTCTGGTGGCGCCGGCCAAGACGCCGGCCGACGTTCTCAAGACGCTGAGCGACTCCACCGCCAAGGCGCTGAAGGACCCGGACATCGCCGCCCGGTTCGCCGAACTCGGCGCCGAGCCCGGCACCGTCACCGGCGCCGCCTTCGGCACCTTCCTCGCCACTGAGGCGACCAAGTGGGGCAAGGTGGTCGAAGCCGCCGGCGCCAAGATCAACTGACGGAACAAGGCGTCCGGCCATGCCGGCCGGACGCCCCACTTTGGACAGCGACACATGACCGACGCAGCGGCCAAGGACAACGGCGACCAGACGCTGGCGGCAAGTCTGGCCGTCCAACTGCGTCAAGCCATCATCGCCGGCCGCTTCGAACCGGGCGCGCGGCTGCGGCTGGACGATCTGCGCTCCGAATTCGGCGTCAGCCTCAGCCCGCTGCGCGAGGCCTTGACGGGCTTGGGCGCCGAGCGGCTGGTCGATGTCGAGGCACAGCGCGGTTTTCGCGTGCCGCCGGTGTCGGAGAAGGCGCTGAAGGAAATCACGCGGCTGCGCGTCGAATTCGAGAGCATGGCGCTGCGCGAAGCGATCGAACGCGGCGACCTCGACTGGGAGAGCAGGGTCGCGGGCGCCCTGCACCGGCTGCGCCGCACCGGCCGCGCGCCCTCGGGCGACGGCCTGGAAGAATGGGAAAAGGCGCATCGCGCCTTCCACATGTCGCTGCTGTCGGCGAGCGCCATGCCGCTGCTGCTGAACTTCTGTTCGGTGCTGCACGATCACAGCGACCGCTACCGCCGGATGTTCCTCAAGACCCATCCCGGCGACCGCGACGTGCCCGGCGAGCACGCGCGCATCGCCGACCTCACGATGTCGCGGCAGGCCGATGACGCATGCGAACTGCTGCGTCAGCACATCAGCCGCACCGGCGAGAATGTCCGCCTCGCCCTCACGGCCACAGCCACCTGATCAACCCCACTGCACAAGGTCGAACACACCATGACTGAGAGCCCCCGCAGCCTTGCGGAATTCGAAAAACGTTACGAAGACATGATCGGCTTCACGCCGCCGAAGATCGGCAAGCGCCTGAAGCTCAGCATGAAGGTCGACCCGAAGCTGCTCGGCGCGCTGGAAGATTGGCGCATGACCGCGCTGACCCCCGACGCGCTCGACCCGAAGACCGTGCAACTCATCTGCTTTGGGATCCTGCTGGCGCAGACCTCGGAAGCCGCCGTCAATCACGGCAAAGCCGCGGTCAAGGCCGGCGCCACGCTCGAAGAACTGCATGCCGCCGCCGGCATCGCCGCGCTGTTCCGCGGCCTCGCCGCCTTCAATCTGGCCGGCGAAACGCTCGAAAAAATTTTTCCCGACGGCGCCTGAGCGCCTTCGATACCAGCGATCAAACAAAACGACAGGGAGACAACAACAATGTTCAATGCACTTCGGGGCCTCGCCCGCACGACGGCAATCGCCGCAACCATGGTCGGCCTTGCCGGCGCAGCGCAGGCTCAGGACTTTCCGACCCATTCGATCCGGCTGGTCGTCGGCTTCGCCGCCGGCGGCGCCAGCGACGTCGCCGCGCGCGTCATCGCCCAGAAGATGGGCGAGTATCTCGGCCAGCAGATCGTCATCGAAAACAAGCCAGGCGCCAGCACATCGATCGCCGGCGACACCGTCGCCAAGGCGGCGCCGGACGGCTACATGCTGTTTCAGGCTGGCAATGCCAATGCCGTCAACGCCATTGCCACGCCGAAGCCGCCATTCGATATCCTGACCGACTTTGAGCCGGTCGGCATCGCCATCACCTCACCCAGCATCCTGGTGGCGCACCCCTCCGCCAACGTCAAAACCATGAAAGAGCTGATCGCCAAGGCAAAGGCCGAGCCGGGCGCGATCATGTACGCCTCGTCGGGAGCCGCTGCGGTGTCGCGGCTGGCCGGCGAAATGCTGGCTTATGAGGAAAAGATCAAGCTCACGCACGTGCCCTATAAAGGCAGTTCGCAGGCGATGAACGATCTGCTGGCCGGCCGGGTGCAGATCATGTTCTCGCCGATCTCGACCGCCCTGCCCCTGATCAAGGAAGGCAAGCTGGTGGCGCTGGCAGTGACGTCCGCGCAGCGCGAGAAGGATACACCGGACGTGCCGACCCTCGTCGAAGCCGGCGTCAAGCCGATCGACATGAGCATCTGGTCGGGCTTCGTTGCGCCGAAGGGCACGCCGCCGGATCGCATCGCCAAGCTCGCCGATGCGCTGCAGAAGGCGCTCAAGAGCGATGAGGTGCACAAGCAACTCGCCATGCACGGCATCACCCCGGCCGCCGGTGGCAAGCCGGAGGATTGGACCAGGCGCATGAAGGGCGACATCGAGAAACTGGAAAAGCTCGTCGCCGAAACCGGCCTGAAGATCGGCCAGTAACACCACGCACCATCACACGCGCGGCGCTGCCAGTCCGGCGGCGCCGCCACCCGAGAGGCTGGCGATGAAGACGCTCAAGGAACTGATCAAAGGCGATGACCTGGTGGTCGCGCCGGTAGCGCTCAACCCGATGATGGCGAGGTTGGCGGAAGACACCGGCTTCAAGGCGGCCTATCTCAGCGGCGGATCGCTCGGCTGGCTCAAATGCGTCACCGAAGCCAATCTGAGTCTGACCGAAATGTGCGATGTCGGCATCGACATCCGCGCTGTCAGCAAGATCCCGCTGGTGCTCGACGCCGGCGGCGGCTGGGGCGAACCGGTGCACATGCACCGCACCATTGCGCTGACCGAGGTGGCCGGCTTTGCCGCCATCGAACTGGAGGATCAGTACCTGCCCCGCCGCGTGCAGCATCACATCGGCGAGGAGAACCTGATCCCGCCGGAGGCGATGGTACACAAGATCAAGGAAGCAGTCGCGGCGCGCACCGATCCGAACCTCATCATCATCGGCCGCACCAATGCGCGGCGGTTGCACGGCCTCGACGAGGCTTTGCGCCGCGGCGAAATCTATCACCGCGCCGGCGCCGACATGCTGTTCATCCATTCCCGCGACGCCGAGGAATTGCGCAAGATCGCCGAGCGCCTTCCCGCACCGCTGATGATGTTCGCGCCGCAGGACGGCTTTTCGGCCTTCGGCGCCTCGGCGGCGGAACTGGCCAAGATGGGCTACCGGCTGGCGGCGTCGTCCGGCTCGGCCTTTGCGGCGATGTACAAGGCGGTGCGGCAATCCTACGAGTGCCTGGCGCGCAACGAGCCCGACCCGTTCCTCGGCAAAGGCGGCGCCACCGCCGAGATGAAGCGGGCGCACGCCACCACAGGTCTCGACCGGCTGCTGGAGATCGAAAAGCGCACCACCGAGCGCGTCGGCTGAAACGTCAGTCGGCCGCGCGCGGCCTTCGCAGCATCGGATACAGCACCGGCGACGAGCCGGCCTGGATCTCGCCCATCAGTTTGAAACCGTGCTGCTGGTAGAACGGCACGTTGCCGGGATTGCTGGATTCCAGATAGGCCGGCACGCCGGTGCGGTCGCATTCACGGAGCGCGTGGCGCATCAGCGCGCTGCCGAGGCCCTTGCCCTGCCGCGCCGGATCGACGCCGATCAGCGGCAGGTACCAGTGCGGCTCGGCCGGGTGAAACTCCGCCATCTGTTCGAAGACGGCACCGCCTTCGGCAAAGCGCGCCGGGGCCATGGCCTTTTCCATGATGGCGACCATCGCATCGCCGTCGGACTCGCTGCCCGGCGACAGCCAGACAGCCACCCCGGCAAAATCGGCGACAACGTGGGCGTTGGCCGTCTCAAAGGCGTTGCCGGCAAAGGCCCGCACCAGTCCAGGGAAATGCGTCAGGTAGACGTCGGGATCCGGCATGCTCCAGCGCGCCATCGGATCGGTGCCGAAGGCCAGCACAATGGTGGCAACGGCGCGCGCCTGCTCGGCCGCCGATACCGCCCGGACATGAGGAACCGCTGCCTCGTCTGAAGACATGCTCTTCGTCACGACGTTTCGGTGATCTGAAACGTGGTGCGGCCAAGAGGACTCGAACCTCCACGGGTTGCCCCGCTGCCACCTCAAGGCAGTGCGTCTACCAATTCCGCCATGGCCGCATTGAATAGAACGGAAAGCTTTTGAATCCCTGCCCGTCCCGTCAAGAGCGGACCGTGTAACAAATAGGGTTGTCAGCGACAAGGCCCGGCAGCGGCGGAATTCGCCGTCGCGCCGGATTTTTTTCAAGCCCGATCAACCCCTTATGCGGGGCGTCCGCGCCCGGGGCCGGACCAGGGCACAAATATACCTGTGAACCGGCAGGCTTCAGCGCATGTCCGCCGGGCGCGGCAGCAGGTCGCCGATCTCGACCGCGATCTTGTTGCCGTTGATGACGACCTTGCCCTTGGCGACCGCCAGGTTGTTGGCCAGGATCTGGACCGCATCGTCCTCGGCGGTTTCCAACTCAATGACCGCGCCGCGGCCGAGCCGCAGCACCTGGTGGATCGGCATCATGGCGGTGCCCAGCACCACCGATATGTCCACGGAAACCTTGTCGAATGTGCTCAACGGTGCCACTTCCCTTTTGCCCCGCGCCGGTGCGGGTGGGCTTCAGGTCACCATGCTATGGTTAACCGATGATTAATGCGCGCGACGGACTGACATTGGGACTGGCGGCACCTGCGGGATCGGCGGCGGTGGAATGGCGCATCAGCGACACCCCGGTCCCCTATGCCGAGGCCGTCACCGCCATGGAAGCGCGCGTGGCGGCCATTGTCACCGGTCAGGCCCGGGAACTGGTCTGGCTGCTCGAACACCCGCCGCTTTACACCGCCGGCACCAGCGCCGACATGGCCGATTTGGTCGACGCCCGCTTCCCGGTGTTCGAGACCGGCCGCGGCGGCCAGTTGACCTATCACGGGCCGGGCCAGCGGGTGGCCTATGTCATGCTCGACTTGAAGCGGCGCGGGCCGGATTTGCGCCGCTACGTCGCCTCGCTCGAGGAATGGATCATCCAGACTCTGGCTGCCTTCAACGTCCGCGGCGAACGGCGCGAGGACCGCATCGGCGTCTGGGTGCGCCGCCCCGACAAAGGTGACGGCTTCGAGGACAAGATCGCCGCCATCGGCATCAGGGTGAAGCAGTGGGTGACGCTGCACGGCATGGCGCTCAACGTCGATCCGGACCTGTCGCACTTTACCGGCATCGTGCCCTGCGGCGTCAGCGAGCAGCGCTACGGCGTCACCAGCCTGGTCGATCTCGGCATCCCTGTGACCATACCCGAAGTCGACATGGTGCTGCGGCGCGAGTTTGCGGCGCTGTTCGGCGGTCAGACCGTCGGCAGCACGGAAAACAAGTCGCCCGGCCCGCGGAGCGCCAGCTCGGCCTCGGTCCCCGGGCGCTGATCGAGCGCATCGACGCGCGCGGCGAAGGGACCTAGCCGGCAGGCCTCGATGGCCGCCGCCACCACCGCATCGTCGCCGGCCATGACCGCCTCGACCGAACCGTCGCGGCGGTTGCGCACCCAGCCCTCGATGCCGCGTTTGATCGCCTCGCGTTCGACGAAGGCGCGGTAGCCGACGCCCTGCACCCGGCCGCGCACCATGATGTGGAGGATGACACGCGCCGTCATGTGATATCGCCGACGTCGATGATGCGCGCGCCGGTCCAGCGTGACGTCGACCAGCGCTCAACCGAGCGCACATAAGGCTCCGGCAATTTCCAGCCGCGCGCGGCGGCCGCGATCAGCTCGGCATAACCGGGCCGCGGCTTGCCGATGGCGCGGCGGCGCAGCAGGTAGAGCATCGCCGTGACGCGGCCGGCGCCCAACCGCACCGGCAGTTGGCGCACGTCGTAGAGACCCTTGTGCAGCAGTTCATAGGCATGCAGCGCCGCGACGTCGCGCGGCGTCAGCCGCCACAGCACGCCGTGCACGGTGGCGCCGGCCTTGCGCCTGACGGAACCCCAGCCGTCGATGCCGACGAAAAATCCGTAGCCGTCGAGCCGCGCCGGGCCGATGGCCCGCGCACCGCGGCAGCGGCGCTGCATGGCGGCGCGGTTCATGTTCGAGCCATAGGCGAAATAGAGCGTCATCGCTCACCGAATTAGCCGATGATCGAAGCCCCGTCGATAGGTGAAGACTTTGGTCGCCGCCTAAGACCCGACGACGTTGCCGCCGTTCGGATGCAGCACCTGACCGCTGATGTAGGACGCGTCGTCGCTGGCGAGAAAGACGTAACAAGGCGCGACCTCGTTCGGCTGACCCGGCCGCTGCATCGGCACGCTGGCGCCATGTTGCGCGACATGGCCGGGCGAGAACGACGCCGGGATCAGCGGCGTCCAGATCGGCCCCGGCGCCACGGCGTTGACGCGGATGCCGTCTTTGGCGAGCGCCTCCGACAGCGAGCGGGTCATCGTGACGATGGCGCCCTTGGTGGCGGAATAATCCAGCAGCGTCTTGTGGCCCTGATAGGCGGTCACCGACGTGGTGTTGATGATCGAGCCGCCCTTGCCCATCCGGCGCAGCGCGTACTTGGCCATGTAGAAGAAGCTGAACACATTGGTGCGGAAGGTGCGCTCGATCTGCGCGGCATCGATATCGCGGATGTCATCGGTTTCGTGCTGCTCGGCGGCGTTGTTGACCAGAATATCGAGCCGGCCGAACTGCTCGATGGTCGCCGCCACCGCAGCGTCGCAGAACGCCTCGTCGCCGACATCGCCGGGCAGCAGCAGCGCGTCAGTCCCCTCCTCCTGCACCAGCGCGCGGGTCTCGTTGGCGTCCTTGTGTTCGTCGAGATAAACGATCGCGATCCGGGCGCCCTCGCGCGCCATGGCCACCGCGACCGCGCGGCCGATGCCGCTGTCGCCGCCGGTTATCAATGCGACTTTATCGACGAGCCGGCCACTGCCCTCGAATCTCGGCGTGTAGTCGGGCCGCGGCCGCATTTCACTTTCGATGCCCGGCTGGTGGTCCTGATGCTGGGCGGGCATCGTCTCGGCGGCCATGACGCTTCTCCGTTCTGTGACGGGAAGCGAACGCACGGGACCGTGGCCAGTTCCTGATGGAACAGGGAGAAAACCGTCAGGCGAACTCGACAATGACCGCGTCGACCGCCAGGCTGTCGCCCGGCTTGGCGTTGATCTTCTTGACCGTGCCGTCGATCTCGGCGCGCAGAACATTTTCCATCTTCATGGCTTCGACCACCGCGACGGTCTCGCCGGCCTTGACCTCCTGGCCTTCCTTGACGGCGATCGACATCACCAGGCCGGGCATCGGGCACAGCACGAACTTGGCGGTATTCGCCGCCTGCTTGACCGGCATCAGCCGCGCATAGGCCGCTTCGCTCGCGGTATAGGCATAGGCCTTGGCCTCGACGCCGCGATAGGACAGCGCAAAGCCGTTGAGGATGGTGCGCACCTGCACCGCCACCGGCTTGCTGTTGATGGTGCCGGTCCACAGCGGATCGCCCGGCTTCCACTCGCTGGCGATATGCCGGAGCCCGGCTTTGCCCTGCTCCGGAAAGCGCACCAGAATGGTGCCGTTCTCGCGGCTGACTTCCAGTTTGTATTCGGTGTCGCCCAGCCAGACCGCACGCGCGCTTTCGCGAGTCACGGTGCGCCCGGTCATCTGGCCGGATATCTGGCGCTTGCGCTCGCCCAGCACGTGATCGATCGCCGCCGCTACCGCCGCCAAAACCTCGGCGCGGTCGCCGTCCGGCTTGATGGCGGCGAAGCCCTCGGGAAACTCCTCGGCGATGAAACCGGTCGACAGCTTGCCGGACTGCCAGCGCGGATGCGCCATCAGCGCCGACAGGAACGGGACATTGTGGCGGATGCCGTCGACGACGAAGGCATCCAGCGCTTCCGCCTGCGCCTCGATGGCCTCGGCGCGGGTCGGCCCGTGCGTCACCAGCTTGGCGATCATCGGGTCGTAATAGAGCGAAATCTCGCCGCCCTCGTAGACGCCCGTGTCGTTGCGCACGGTGATGCCGCCGGCGGTGCGCTCCTGCGGTGGGCGGTAGCGCGTCAGCCGCCCGGTCGACGGCAGGAAGTTGCGGTACGGGTCCTCGGCATAGACGCGGCTCTCGACCGCCCAGCCGGTCAGCCTCACGTCGCTCTGCTTGATCGACAGTTTTTCGCCGGCGGCCGAGCGGATCATCTGTTCGACCAGATCGACGCCCGTGATCAGTTCGGTCACCGGGTGCTCGACCTGCAGCCGCGTGTTCATCTCCAGAAAGAAGAAGCTCTTGTCCTGCCCGGCGACGAACTCCACGGTGCCGGCGCTGTCGTAACCGACGGCTTTTGCCAGCGCCACCGACTGCTCGCCCATCTTGCGGCGCGTCGCCTCGTCGAGCAGCGGCGACGGCGCTTCCTCGATGACTTTCTGGTTGCGGCGCTGGATCGAGCATTCGCGCTCGCCGAGATAGACGACGTTGCCGTGCTTGTCGCCGATCAGCTGGATTTCGATATGGCGCGGGTCGACGATAAATTTCTCGATGAACATGCGGTCGTCGCCGAACGACGATTTCGCCTCGGACTTCGAGCGGGCGAAACCTTCCGCCACTTCGGACTCGGACCAGGCGATGCGCATGCCCTTGCCGCCGCCACCGGCGCTGGCCTTGATCATCACCGGATAGCCGATGTCGTTGGCGATCTTCACCGCCTCTTTCTCATCGGCAATGACGCCGAGATGGCCGGGCACGGTCGAGACCTTGGCGGCGGCGGCCGCCTTCTTGGACTCGATCTTGTCGCCCATGGCGGCGATGGCCTTGGGGTTCGGCCCGATGAAGACGATGCCGGCGGCTTCCAGCGCGACGGGAAAGGCCTCGCGCTCGGACAGGAAGCCGTAGCCGGGGTGCACCGCCTCGGCCCCGCTCGCCTGGCAAGCGGCGACGATCTTGTCGATCACCAGGTAGCTTTTGGCCGCTTCCGGCGGGCCGATGTGGATGGCGGTATCGGCCATTTCCACATGCAGGGCGTCCTTGTCGGCGTCGGAATAGACGGCGACGGTCTCGATCCCCATTTTCCGTGCGGATTTGATGACCCGGCAGGCGATCTCGCCGCGATTGGCAATCAGGATACGCTTGAACATGCGCGCGCTAAGCACCCCAGAGGCCGGCTTCTTCCGCTTTGCGGCGTTGCAGCGTAAAAGTCAATGACTCAGACGGCCCAGACCACCGTGGCCAGCCACAGCCCGATGGCGCCGGCGATCCAGCAGGCCACGGTCATGACCGCGACCTGGACCGCGAAAGCGCCACGCCCGACGGAGGCGGCGATCGCCAGCTTGCTGGCCGTGTTGCTCAGCACCGCGACCAGAATGGCGGCGCTGGCGGCCAGTTCGCTCAACGGCGCCGGCGCCAGCCGCGCCATCGACACCGTCACGGCATCGACATCGGCCAGCCCCAGCCCGGCGGCACCGATCAACGCGCCCTGGGCACCGAAGGTTTCGCCGATATAACGGCCGAACAGGATTACGAGGCCAAGGAATACGGCAAAACCGACCACCGGCCAGAAGCTGAACGGATTGTTGAATTCCGCCGGCGAGGCTTTCTCGCCCTGTTTTCCGGCCCACAGGAATGCCACCGCCGCGTGACCCGCCGCCACCATCACCGCTGCCGTCAGCGGCGGCGCAACCCAGGCCAGCAGAGTCGGGTTCAAGGCCGAGGCAACAGCCATTACGCGCATGAATGAGATCGCGGTGGAGGTCGATACGGCCGCAGCCAACAGCCTTGGCGTCGCCTCGCCCGCAGCGGCACGCCTGGCGCTGGTCAGCGTCACCGCGGTGGACGACACCAGACCGCCGGCCAGAGCCCCCAGCAACAGGCCGCGCTCAGTGCCGAACAGCTTGACCGCGCCGTAGCCGAGAAACGACACACCGGCGAGCACGACCGCGATCAGCCAAACCTCGCGCGGATTGACGCCGCCACCGGGACCGATCGGCGTGTCCGGCACGATCGGCAGCACGATCACGGACATCGCCAGCAGCACCAGCGTCGAGCGCAGTTCGGGCCACGTCATCCGCTCGACCAGGTCGTGGATGCCCTGGCGCGCCGCAAGTATCGCCGCGACAGCGACCGCCGCGGCACCGGCGGCGCGCATGTCGCCGATCACCCCATAGGCGGCTAAAATGAACGTCAGCAGCGCGGCAATCGTGGTCGTCGCAGAATACGTCTGCGCGGCGCGGTTCGCCTCGCGTTCGAACAGCGCCACAATCACAGCGTAGACGGCAAAGGCGAAACCGAGAACCAGACCGGCACCGGCCGGCGAGCCAGTGGCTTGCGCCGTGGCGGCCACGATGCCGCCGAGCAGTCCGTACAGCGAAAACGTGCGGATGCCGGCGGCGCGGCTGCCCGGCGCGGCTTCACGGGTCGCCCAGCCGCGTTCGAGACCGATCAGCAGGCCAATACCGAGCGCCACCGCCAGCCGCGCAAGAATTTGGTCGAAATCCATCAAGGTGTGCGTCCCGGCATCAGAAACAACGTGAGGCTTTGCAAAGGGGTTCCGGCCTCACGAAGTCTCGCAGGAATATTATTCCGTGCGCCAGCGTTCCGTGGAAGCTCTATTCTGCCTGACGCGCCCGTGCAAACCGCCGCTACGCTTTACGGTTCGCCCTATTCCGGGGTGTGGCATGCGGCCCTATATACAGCGCGACCCGAATAACGCGACCGGAGATTTTCACATGACACTGGCCATTGGCGACACCGCCCCCGATTTCGAAGCCGAGACCACCGAAGGCAAAATCCGCTTTCACGAGTGGCTGGGCAATTCCTGGGGCGTGCTGTTTTCGCACCCCAAGGATTTCACCCCGATCTGCACCACCGAGCTCGGCACCATGGCGCGCCTGAAGCCAGAATTCGACAAGCGCAACGCCAAGATCATCGGCCTGTCGGTCGATCCGGTCGCCAACCACACGAAGTGGGCGGTGGACATCAAGGACGTGGTCGGCTTCGCGCCGAATTATCCGATGATCGGCGACACCGATCTCAAGATCGCCAAGGCCTGGGGCATGCTGCCGGCGTCGACCGGGGGCACGTCGGAGGGCCGCACGCCGGCCGACAACCAGACCGTGCGCAACGTCTTCATCGTCGGGCCGGACAAGAAGATCAAACTGATCCTGGTCTACCCGATGACCACCGGGCGCAACTTCGATGAGATCCTGCGCGTGCTGGACTCGCTTCAGCTCACCGCCAAGCATCGCGTCGCAACGCCGGCGAACTGGAAACAGGGCGAGGACGTCATCCTCACCGCCGCGATCAGCGATGAGGAGGCCAAGGCGCTTCACCCGGGATACAAGCAGCCGAAGCCCTATATCCGCATCGCGCCGCAGCCGAAATAATCCGGCAAAGCCTGTGTATGATGAGGGCGCGGGCCGTTGGTCCGCGCTTTCCGCTTTTGGAATTGCCACCATGACCGATCTCGGCTTCATCCACCGCTTTATCCCGGCGACCCGGCCGGACCGTCCGCCGCTTTTGCTGCTCCACGGCACCGGCGGCGACGAGAACGACCTCCTTCCCATTGGTCAGCAGGTGGCGCCGGGCGCCGCCTTGCTGTCGCCGCGCGGCAAGGTTCTCGAGCATGGTATGCCCCGTTTCTTCCGCCGGCTGGCGGAAGGCGTGTTCGACCTCGAAGATCTCAAGGCGCGCACGGCGGAGCTGGCCGCCTTCATCGCCGCCGCACGCAAGGCCTATGGGCTGGCCGCCCCGGTGGCGCTCGGCTTTTCCAATGGCGCCAATATCGCCGCCTCGCTGCTATTGACGCAGCCCGGCGCACTCGCCGGCGCGGTGCTGGTTCGCGCCATGCTGCCGTTCGAGCCGGCCGCCGTTCCCGATCTGAAGAACACGCCGGTGCTCTTGCTTTCAGGCGCATCCGACCCAATGGTGCCGGCCGCATCGCATGCGCGGCTCGCCGCCGTGCTCGGCGAAACCGGCGCGGCCGTCACTCACAAGGTGGTTCCAGCCGGCCACGGCCTCACCCACCAGGACCTCGCGCTGGCCGCGCAATGGCTCGAGACCCTGACCTGACATTCAAGCTGGAAGACCCGACATGAGCGAGACCAACGAACTGGCTTTCAAACAGCCCGCCTTCGCCGAATATCTCGGCATCAAGATCCTGCACATTTCAGCCGACCGCGTCACCGCCGAACTGCCGATGCGCGACGACCTCAACAATCGCTTCGACATCATGCACGGCGGCGCGATCATGGCGCTGGCCGACAATCTCGGCGGCACCGCGACCTCGGCCAATCTCAAGCCGGGCCAGTCGACGACGACGATCGAGAGCAAGACCAACTTCTTCGCCGCCATCCCGCTCGGCGACATCGCGCGCGCCGAATGCACGCCGCTGCATCGCGGCCGCACCACCATGGTCTGGCAGACCCGCATTACCCGCGGCGACGGCAGGCTTTGCGCGCTGGTAACGCAGACGCAACTGGTGATGACGCGCGAGAAGAAGGCCTAAGCCGCCACTTCGCTGAGGAAGCTCTCGACTTCGTTGCGCAGATCGGCCGCGGCCTGTTCGACGGATTCGGACGCCGCCAGCACCGTCTGCGCCGAATGCTGCGTCTTGCTGGTGGCGCCGGCCACCTCGTCCAGCACCGACACCACCAGCTTGGTGCCGTCGGCGGCGCTGGCGACATTGCGCGAAATCTCGCTGGTGGCGATGTTCTGCTCGCGCACCGATTCCGCGGCGGCGGAGGTGTAGGTGTCGATCTCGCCCATCCGCTGCGTAATGCGCCCGATCGATTCGACCGTCTTGTCGGTCGAGTTCTGCACTTCCAGAATCTGGCTGGAAATATCCTCGGTCGCCTTGGCGGTCTGGACCGCGAGCGATTTCACTTCCGACGCGACCACGGCAAACCCCCGTCCGGCTTCGCCGGCGCGCGCGGCCTCGATGGTGGCGTTCAGCGCCAGCAGATTGGTTTGCCCGGCAATGTTGCGGATCAGCTTGACGACGTCGCCGATCTTCTGCGCGGCGATGGCCAGCACTTCGATGTCCCGATTGGTCGCCTGCGCTTCACCGACCGTGGAGCGCACAACATCGGCGCTGTGACTGAGCCGTTGCGCGATATCGGCGATCGAATTCGACAGCTCGTCGGCGGCAGCAGCGGCGCTTTCAACATTGTTCGACGCTTCGTTGGACGTTTTCACCGCCCGCTCGGCGCGCTGCGAGGTGTGGCCCGACGCATCGAACAGGCTGGCGGCGGTGGCGCGCATCTGCCCGGCGCTGTTCGACACCTTCTGCAAGAGGCTTTCCGCCCGCTGGCGGAACGCCGCGATCGCGTTATCGATCGCCGCGCGACGTTGCTCCTGCAATTGCATGGCGGCGTGCTGCTGCTCGGCTTCCCGGCGCTCGGTGACGTCTTCGTGCGTACCGATCCACCCGCCGCGCGGGGTCGGAAGGTTGGTGACGCGCAACAGGCGGCCGCTCTCGGCCTTGACCTCGTGCACCATGGTCCGCCCTTGCGCGACCGAGGCCAGAAATTCCCTGCGGTATTGCTGAGGATCGCGGGAGAACGTGCCCTTGGCGACCCGCTTTTCCAGAACCTCGGACAGCGTCGCCCCGGCCGCAACGTCGGCCGGCGTCAGTTTGTACATATCGTAGTATTGGGAATTGCAGACGACCAGCCGCTCCGCGGAATCGAACATGCACAGTCCTTGCGGCATGCTGTTGATCGCCGTGCGAAGCTGCGCCACTTCCCAGCTTTGATGCCGGACGATCAAGATGCCGGCCACGCTCATCGCCAACTGAGCGAGCACGGCGGCAAGGACAGCGTGGGTCGCGGTCTCCGAGAGCGACGGGATGGCGGCGGCGATCCAGCCCGGCGCGATTATCGCCAAAGCCGAAAAACTCACCACGAAAGCGAGACATCCGGCCAGGATGACAAACGTGGTTGCGCGCCTGAGCGACAGCGAAAAATACATCGGCAGATGTTCCGGCATCCACAGGGACGACCGTTCTATCCCGCCAGCAGTTTTTTTGCCGTTAAGATTTGGTTAACAAACGGTTAGCGACGGCAGCGCTACTCGGCTGGCTGATGGCTCGCGGCGGGCGCCAGATCCTCCTCAGCCCGCCGCTTCGAGCGATCGCGCGCCAGCAGCGTATAGGCCGTCGGCACCACGAACAGCGTCAGCACCGTGCCGAAGGTCATGCCGCCGACGATCACCCAGCCGACCGACTTCAGTCCCATGGCGCCGGCGCCATTGGCCATCGCCAGCGGCACCGCGCCGCCGACCATCGCGCCCGTCGTCATCAGGATCGGCCGCAGCCGCAGCGACGCGGCTTCGACCACCGAATCCCGCAGGCTCTTGCCCTCGTCCTGCAACTGGTTTGCGAACTGGACGATCAGAATACCGTGCTTGGTGATCAGGCCGATCAGCGTCACAAGGCCGATCTGACTGTAGATGTTCAACGAGGTCCCGGTGAGATTGAGCGCCAACAGCGCGCCGGTCATCGACAACGGCACCGTGAACATGATGATCAGCGGGTCGACGAAACTTTCGAACTGAGCGGCCAGGACCAGAAAGATAAAGCATAGCGCCAGCAGGAATATGAAGTACAGGCTCGACCCGGACTCCTTGAATTCGCGTGACACACCCGAATAGTCATAGCGTGCGGTGTCAGGCAGCACCTCGCCGGCGATCTTCTCAAGCGCGGCCAAGGCCTCGCCGAGTGCGTATCCCGGCGCCAGATTGGCCGAGATGGTGGCCGAGCGGAACTGGTTGAAGCGGTTGAGTTCTTTCGGCGCCACCGTTTCTTCCGTGCGCACGATGCTGGTGAGCTGAATCATCGTGCCGTTGCGCCCACGCACATAGATGTCGGCCAGATCGCCCGGCGTCCGCCGGCCATCGGCCTGAACCTGCACCACCACGTCGTATTGTTCGCCATTCTGAATAAAGCGGGTCACCCGGCGCCCGCCCAGCAGCGTTTCGAGCGTCTGCCCGACGGTCAGAACGTTGACGCCGCGGTCGGCGACGCGGTCGCGGTTGATGTCGACCAGAAGCTGCGGCTTGTTGAGGTCGAGATCGCTGTCGACATTGGTCAGCCCCGGATAGGCCTGCGCCGCCGTCACCACCCGGTTCACGTACTCGTCCAGTTTCCTGTAGTCTTCCGCGGTCTGGATGACGAACTCGATCGGCCGGGCGCGCGGGCTTTGCCCGAACGAGCCCGGGTTATTGACCGACGCACGAATGCCGGCGATCTGGGCGAGTTTCGGTGCCAGTTCAGCCGCAATCTGCATCTGGCTGCGGTCACGCTGGCTCCACGGCTTGAGCCGCGAGAACGAGATCAACTCATTCACGGCGCGCGATCCGGTGATGACGAAATAGGTTTCCACCTCCGGTATCTGCTTCAGCAGCGCCTGGATCTGACTGGAATAGCGGTTGGTGAAGTCGATGGTCGAGCCTTCCGGCGCCAGCCCGCTGGTGAACAGCACGCCACGATCCTCGATCGGCGCCAGTTCGGACTTCAGCGACATGAACAGGAAATAGCTGGAGCCGGCCACGCCCAGGGCCACCAGAACGACCAGCGGCCGCAACTTCAGCGTCACAACCAGAAGCCGGCGGTAGCCGCGGTTCAGCGCGTTGAGCCCGCTCTCCATCAGGTTATAAAGGCGTCCGTGCTTCTCGTGCGATTTCAGCAATTTCGCGCACATCATCGGACTTAGCGTCAGCGCCACAAAGCCCGAAACGAGCACGGCACCGGCCAGCGTCAGCGCGAACTCGGCAAACAGCTTGCCGGTCCGCCCGGGCGAGAACGCCACTGGGGCATAGACGGCGGCCAGCGTCAGCGTCATGGCAATGACCGCGCCCGACAGCTCACGAATGCCGACGATGGCGGCGCGCACCGGCTGCATGCCTTCCTCGATATGGCGGTGGATATTCTCCAGCACCACGATGGCGTCGTCGACGACAAGACCGATCGCCAGAACCATCGCGAGCAGCGTCAGCGAATTGATGGAGAATCCAAGCGCCGCCATGATGGCGAAGGCACCGATCAGCGACACCGGAATGGTAACCAGAGGCACTAATGTCGCCCGGAAGGTGCGCAGGAAAATGAAGATCACGATGACGACGAGAACCACCGCCTCGGCGATGGTCTTGTAGACCTCCTTGATCGACTCCTCGATGAACACCGATCGATCGTAACTGAGGGTGATGTCCATGCCGGCCGGAAGGTCGCGGCGAACCTGCGGCAACACCTTGCGCAGCGCCAGCGAGACGTCGAGCGGATTGGCCGTGGCCTGTTTGACGATGCCGAGAATGACAGCGGTCTCGCCATTAAAGGTGGAGGAACGCCGCTCGTCCTGCGGTCCGACCTCGATTTTAGCCAGATCGCCGAGGCGCACCGAGAAACCGTCGACGTCCTTGACCACGATGCGCCGAAACTCTTCCGGCGTCTTCAGACCGGTGCGCGACAGCACGGTGAATTCGCGGTCCAGCCCTTCGATCCGGCCTGACGGCACTTCAACATTCTGCTGGCGCAGCGCGATTTCGACGTCCTGAACGGTCAGGTCGTGCGCCACCAGCCGGGCCCGGTCGACCCAGATCCGCATCGAATAACGGCGCTCGCCGAAAATGCGGACCTCGGAGACGCCCGGCAGGTTCTGTAGCTGATCGCGAATGTAGCGGTCGGCGTAGTCGGAAATCTCCATCGCCTTGTGGCGGTCGCTGGTCAAAGCGATATTGATGATCGCCTGTGCGTCGGCTTCAACCTTGGCGATGATCGGCTCGAGGATCTCGGCGGGAAGCTGCTTGCGGACGCGACCGACGCGGTCGCGGACATCGCTGGCGGCGACGTCGGCATCGGTGCCCAGCCGGAAGCGCACGGTGATCTGGCTGATCTCCGAGCGGCTATTGGACGAGATGGTTTCGATTCCGGCGATACCGGCGATCGATGCCTCAAGGACCTGCGACACCTGGCTCTCGATGATCTCGGCGCTGGCGCCCAGATATTCGGTGGTGACGTTGACCACCGGCTGATCGATGTTGGGGTATTCGCGAACGGTCAGTGAACCATAGGAGACAATACCGCACAGAAGAATGACAAGGCTCAGAACCGTCGAAAAGACCGGCCGACGGATAAAGAACTCAAAGTTCATTTACGTCGCGCCTCCCGGCGAGGCGACCACCCGGACCGGCACGCCTTCGCGCAGGCGCTGCTGGCCGGCGCGGACCACCACATCGGCGGCCGACAGTCCCTTGCGAATTTCCACCTGCCCCGGCAGCCGCTGACCGAGAACGACTTCGGTCTGCACCGCGCGGCCATTGACGACGCGATAGACCAGCGTCTTGCCGCCGAGCGGGAAAATCGCCGACTCCGGCACCAGCATCGCATTCTCTCGCCGGTCGACGATGATGCGGATGCGGACGAAGAAGCCGGGCGACAACAGGCCGTCGGGGTTCGGCACGCGGGCACGCAGACGGATGGCGCGGCCGTTGACGTCGACGATCGGATCGATCGCGGTGATCTTGCCCTCAAATGTCTTGTCCGGCACCGCATCGGCCGAGACCAGAATGGTCTGGTCGGCGCGAAGCTGGGACGCAAACAGTTCGGGCACACGGAAATCGACCTTGAGCGGGTCGACCTCGACCAGTTCGACGATGCGCTGGCCGGGGGTGACATAGGCGCCGGTGCTGACCGTGCGCAGTCCGACAATCCCGGTCAGCGGCGCGGTCAGCGTGGTTTTCTGGAGCCGCGCTTCGGCCAGCGCGATATTGGCCTGCGCCGCCTGATAGGCGGCCTCGGCCTCATCGCGGGCGCGGGTGGTGGCAATTCCCTGTTTGGCCAGCGTCAGCGCCCGATCATTATTGGCTTTCGCCAGCGACAGGTCGGAGCGAACTTTGTCCAGTTCCGCCTGAAGCATGGTCGAATCGAGTTCGATCAGGACGTCGCCCGCTTTGACCTTCTCGCCTTCCTGGAAACCGATGCGGACGATCCGGCCGGATATTTCGGTCGAGATCACCACCGATTCATTCGGCCCCAAGGTGCCGATCGCCCGGATGTCTTCAACGACGGTGTCGAGCGCGACCGGCGCCGTCTCGACGGCGATTCCGCCGCCGCGCGGCGGCTGCGCCTGCGCACCCGCAGTCGGCGTGCGCGCTGCGGTGATGGTCGTGATGTTGGCAAACGACTGGGGATACTGAACAAAAGCCCAGCCGCCGGCGGCAATCAGCGAGACCGCCCCGAGCGCAGTCCAGAAAACACGCCTTCCCATTCGAATCCCACTATCGCAGGCTTGAAGCGCCTAACGCCCCCACGACGGCATGTAACACAGCCGTCCCCGACCGAAAACAAACTAGCAGATTTCGCGGCCGTCGAGAGGCCGATTTACGGTTCCCGGCGAGACCCGCCGGTCCCGGCCGGCCCGTTCCGGGTTACCAATGCCGCCGCATTGGCCGCCGCCGGCGCCATGCGGCCGCCCCGGTTGACCAGCACCACCCCGACCGCGCAGACCACCATGCCGGCAACCGACAGCGCGTCCAGCCGCTCATCGAACAGCAGATAGGCCATCAGCGCCGTCACCGCCGGCACCAGATAGAACAGGCTGGCAAAGCTGGTCGCGGCGCTGCGGCGGATCAGCCAGTACATCAGGCCGATGCCGGCGATCGACAGCACGATCACCAGCCAGGCCAGCGCGAACACCAGTTCGCCGCTCCAGCGGATTTCGCGCGTCTCGAAGGCAAAGGCGCCGAGAGCAAACAGCAGGCCGGCGCCGATATATTGCACCAGATTGCCGGTGCGCCAGTCGATATCGCCGCAGAATCGCTTTTGATACAGCGAGCCAAGCGTGATGCCGAGCAGTGACACGATGCTGGCGGCCCACCCCAGCGGCGACGCTGCGGCCAGCATGGTGCGGTCATGCAGCACCATCGCCACGCCGACGAGGCCCAGCGCCAGGCCGAACCATTGCAGCCGGGTCACCGTCTCGCCCATGAACCGGTTGGCGATCGTCGAGGTCAGGATCGGCTGCAGGCCGGGGATCAGCGCCGAAATGCCGGCCGGCACACCCTGGCTTATGGCGGTGAACACGCCGCCCAGGTAAAGCCCGTGCACCAGCCAGCCGGCCACCAGACTGTGGCCTGTATCGGCGGCCCCCGGCCAGCGCACCCGCCACAGCAGCGCGATGGCGCCGAGGATCAACACCACAAAAACCATGCGCACCGACAAAAAGGTCAGCGGCTCGATGTAAGGCAGCCCGTACCGCGCGCCGATGAAGCCGGTGCTCCACAGCAATACGAACAGAACAGGCGCCAAGGCGATCGCCACTCCGGTCAGGCGCATGTCTTCCCCGGCAATATCAGGACGCAATTTCCGGCATCTCACTCGCATCCTGCGTGTCGCGGCGCTAGGGCAATTTGCAGGCCGGTGAGAGCGACTTGCCGCAAAAGCATGGCGCCGTCCCGAGTTTGTGATAGAACCTAGACAAAGCTTCGCCGAGGAAACGAAAAATGCAGCTTATTCTGACCTATGCCGTCTTCGTGATTATCGGTGAAATCGGCGCCTACGTCGTCGGCCGGACCGTGGAACAATGGTCGCCCACGGCGAGCCTGCCGGTGTTTCTGGCCTGTTTCTTCCTGGTTTTTGGCATCGCCTGGAAGCTGGCGGTGATGGCGACGGCGCCACGTCGCGCCGCCTGATTGCATCGCACAAGACGGATTTTTTTGGGGAACTGACGGCGCGGCAAGAGGGTTGTCTCGGGGAAGGTGCGCGCGTTCGGTCGCGAGCACCACCGGAACCCCGAGGAGGCCTCATGTCCGATCCCCGCTATACCGACCCGAATTTGTCTGACCCGCGCCTCAGCGATCCGTCGCTGCAGGATCCGCGCACCCCGCGCCCGCGGGATCCAGTGACAGCCGACCGCCGCAGCGGTGGCATGTGGGGCTGGGTCGTCGGCTTTGCCGTGCTCGCATTGGTGGCGTTTGTCGTCGTTGCCGGCATGAACAGCAGCACCGACACCGCGAGCAACATGGCGCCGCCGCCGCTGGCTTCCGAACCGCCGCCGGGCACCGTGACGTCGCCGACCACGACGGGCTCCGGTGTGACCTCGCCGCCGCCGGCGAACACAGTCCCGCCTGCGGCATCGCCCGAACCGGCGCCCCCGGCTCCGGCGGCTTCGCCCGAACCGGCAACGCCGGCTCCGGCAGCCCCTGCGCCCAACACCGCGCAGTAAGAGCAATCGACATCACGAGCCCGGCGTCCATGGCGCCGGGCTCTACGATTCAAACGCCTTGTCGACCGGCACGCGATATCCATTCGCGAGGCGGTTGGTTTCATTGGCCATGCCGGTGACGGCCATCAGCTCGCCGAACATTGCCTCGGTCATGCCCGCCTTGCGCGCGGCGGCGCTGTGGCTGGCGATGCAATAGGCGCAGCCATTGGTCACCGACACCGCCAGATAGACCATTTCCTTGGTCAGCGGATCGAGCGCGCCCGGCGCCATCACCTGCTTGATGCTATCCCAGGTGCGCTTGAGCGTATCGGGATCGCGCGCCAGATATTTCCAGAAATTGTTGACGTCCGGCACGTTGCGGGACGCTTTGATGTCGTCATAGACCGCGCGCACCGCGGGCGAGGCATCGGCATATTCGACAGGCGGCGGTGTGGGCATCAGGCGGCTCCCGTTCTGCTGTGGTGCCGCCGAGGCTAACCGAACATCCGATAACCGGCCACCAGCACCAGGATAATGCCGAGCCAGATGGCGATATGCAGCAGCGCCTGGGTGCCCCGCCCCTGGTAGCGGCCGAGCAGCGGCATGCCGAACACCGCCGCCAGGACGCCCAAGGCGCCAAGACCACCGACCATCTGACTGGAGAACAGCGTGCCCTGAAACGCGTACTCGTTGGCCATGATGGCCACGATCAGGCCAATCAGCACAAAAAAGATGATCGTTGGCATGGGGGGCCCGCCGCTCACGCTTCTGATGGCCGATCCATCAGGCTAGGGATTGAACACCAGCACGATGAAGGTCGCAAACAGGACGAGGTGAACGCCGCCAAGCAGGATGTTGGTTGGCGCGCCGGAGAAGGTCATGTTGGCGATAAACAGCGTCAGCACCAGCAGCATCGCCTCGGCAGGCGGCAGGCCGAGTTCAAGCGGGATGCCGGTCATCAGACTGATCGCCAGCATCACCGGTATCGTCAGGCCAATGGTCGACAGCGCCGAACCGAGCGACAGATTGACCGAGCGCTGCAACTGGTTGCGCTTGGCGGCCTGAAAGGCCGTCAGGCCCTCCGGCGACAGCACCAGAATGGCGATCAGAATGCCGCCCAGCGCGGTCGGTGCGTGCAGTTCCTCGATGCCGTGGTCCAGCAGCCGCGCCAGCGGCTTGGCCAGCAGCACCACCGGCAGCAGCGTCGCCAGCAGCATGACGGTGTGATAGCCGAGCGAATGGGTGGGGCCGTGGCGCGGCGCGTGCGCTGCCGCCGGCGCAGCGCCGGCCACCGGCTGCCCCGCCGCGTCGGTGAAGAAGGTGCGATGGCGCACCGTCTGGATGACCAGAAAACCCGCGTATAGCAGCGCCGTCAGCACGCCGAACGCCACCGCCTGCAACGGGCTCAGGGATTGATCCTTGGTCGAGGTCGTGAAGTCCGGCAGCACAAGGGCGATCAGCGACAGGCAGGAAATCACCGCCAGAAACGCCACCGCGCCCTGCAGATTGTATTGCTGCTGGCGGTGGCGCAACGCGCCGATAACAATAGAGACGCCGATCATGCCATTGAGCACGATCATCAGCACGGCGAACACGGTGTCCCGCGGCAGCGTCGGATTGGGCCCGCCACCCAGCATCACCGTCGCCATGATGGTGACCTCGATGCTGACCACGGCGATGGTCAAAATCAGCGTGCCGAACGGTTCGCCCAGATGGTCGGCCAGCACCTCGGCATGACGCACCACCCCGAAGGCGCACCAGATCATGATCGCGAACAGCCAGACGAACATCGTCCCCGCGCCGACGAGGTTGACGATGTCCGTGGTCCAGGCCCTGCCGACAGTAAAGAAAACCACCGTGGTCGCAACGCCGGCCAGCACCGGCAATTCGGCGCGGATGTCTTTCAGCAGTCTGCGGGTCTGGCCGGGCATGTCGGGCGAATCGTTCGGCTGGTAGGTGTCCAGCCGACGATATCACGCCGCGACCGCGGCCTGCGCTTGCCTAGGCGGCAGCCTTGCGCGGCGCACGCAGTCCCATGCGTTCCAGCCGCGGCAAAATCTCGTCGCAGAAGAACGGCAGCTCGGCGTTGTAATTGATGAAGGAGAGGCCGACCCCCCTCATCCCGCCTTTGTAAAGATGAGCGAGTTGCTGGGCGACCGAATCCGGATCGCCGACGATCGGCAATCCGCCCATGCCGTTGGCCTGGTGCTTGCGCCGCGCGGCGAACTCGTCGGCGCCGACGGTTTCCGCCGTGATCTTGCGCTTGGCCAGAATAGAGTCCACCGCCGACCAGTCGGCATTATCGATGATGCAATGGCGGTAATAGTCTTCCGCGTCGGCCTTGGTGGCGCGACAGGTGACCACACCGACGGTATAGACGTCGATGTCGCGGTTGTATTGCCGCGCTTCGGTCTTCACCGCCTGGACATGCGCGGTCAGCGCCTCCAGCGAGTCCTTCGGCGCGCTGGTGAAGAAGGCGTCGCAATTGCGCAGCGCGAATTCGCGGCCGACCGGCGAGGCGCCGGCATTCATCAGCAGCGGCCGCGAGCCGCCATAAGGCTTCGGTTTGGAACGCACCGCGTTGAGCTTGATGAACTTGCCGTCAAACGCAAAGTCCTCTTTGTCCGACCACATCATCTTCACCGCCTCGACCCATTCCTGGCCGTAGACATAGCGGTCCTCATGGTCGCGCTGCTTGACGCCGAACATGTCGAACTCGTCTTCGTTCCAGCCGATCACGACGTTGAGACCGAAGCGGCCCTCGCCGATTTGGTCGCAGGTGACGAACTGCTTGGCGGCAATCACCGGATGAAACAGCGGCGCGTGCACGGTGCCGAACACCGTGATCCGCTTGGTCGAGGCCAGCAGGCCGGCCGCCCAGGTGATCGTCTCCAAGGTCGCGCCTTGATAGTCGGTGTCGCCGCCGTAGCCCTTCCAGCGGGCGATCGGCAGCAGAAAGTCGAGACCGGCCTCGTCCGACAGCTTCGCCATCTTGAGATTGTCCGCCCAGCCGCCGGTCCAGCGCTCGGGAACCAGGGTGACGGCCCGGCCGGACGAGCAGTTCGCCCCGAACAGTCCGAGCTTGAATTCATTGGCGTTGTTCATGGTCGCGCGGTCACGCAACGACTTCATCGACTGCAAAGCCTGGCTCCCTGGCTGGAATCGGTCGGGCTGCAGCGACCGCAGCGGACGCCGCGACCTTTTGGCCTTGACCCTGATTGAGCCGATTTCTGTTGTAGGCGCGCGGTCTCTATGGCACATTTTCTCCAATAGAAACGATTTGCGCAATAGGAAATATCGTGCTCCCCACTTCAGGCGCTCCGAAGCCGGAGCCCGGCCTTAAAGACAACGCCGGCGTGCATTCAATCGAAGTCGGCGCCGCGCTGTTGCGGGTGCTGGCGGATGGCGTTGGGCCGATGAAGCTGACCGATCTGGCCGGCGCCGCCGGCATGTCGAGCAGCCGCGCGCATAAATATCTGGCGAGCTTCCTGCGCTGCGGCCTGGTGCGGCAGACCGGGCCGGCCGGGCGCTATGGCCTCGGCCCGCTGGCGGTCGAGCTGGGATTCGCCGCGCTGCGCAACATGGACGTCGTCGAACTGGCGCAGGAGACGCTCGACGATCTGCGCGACCGGTTGCAGACCGTGACCTCGCTGACGATCTGGGCCAATCGCGGCCCCACCATCATCCGCCGCTCGGTGCACGAACAATCGGTGTCGCTGGTGGTGCAACTCGGCGCGGTCATGACGATGCTGACGTCGTCCAATGGCCGCGTGTTCTCCGCCTATCTGGCCAAGGAACTGACCGGCCCGCTGATCGAAGCCGAGCTCGCCGACCCGCAGGGCCTCGCCGCCCGCGCCGGCTTGCGCAGCCTGCGCGATGTCGAAGCGATGCTCGACGCGGTGCGGTCCCAGGGCTTTGCCGTCGCCAGCGGCACGCACCACCGCGGCATCGTCGGCGCCAGCGCGCCGGTGTTCGATTACACCGGCAAGATCGTCGCGGCGCTGACCCTGGTCGGCATGGAAGGTGTGCTGAACGTGAAGCCCGACGGCGTGCCGATCCAGACCTTGCTGAAGGCGGCGGCGCATCTGTCGTCCCACGTCGGCGGTCACCCCGCCGACCATTCCGCCGCCGGCCGCACGCCGGTGGTACTCCGCAAGTAAGCCCACAGACGAGTTCCGTTGATGATCCAGGCCTCCGCGCGCACGCTCAATATCGTCGGCTTCAGCGGCAACGTTCATCGCCCGTCGCGCACGCGCACCTTGGTCGAAACGGTCATCGCCCGCATCGCCGCGCGCCATCCGGCCACCGTGATCAAGTCCGACGTATTCGACATGCTCGACGTCATGCCCGACCTCGGGCTGGCGCTCGGCAGCCCCCTGCCCGCCAAAATCGAGACGCTGATCGAGCGCATCGCCAGCGCCGACGCGCTGGTGGTCGGAACGCCGGTCTACAAAGGCTCCTACACCGGGCTGTTCAAGCATCTGTTCGACCTGGTCGAGCCGCAGCGGCTGGCTGGACTGCCGGTGGTGCTGACCGCGACCGGCGGCGGCGACCGGCATGCGCTGGTGGTCGAGCACCAGTTGCGGCCGCTGTTCGGCTTCTTCAGCGCGCACACCATTGCCACCTCGATCTATGCGTCGGGGCTCGACTTCGTCGACGGCCAGGTGCAGTCGGAATTGCTGGAAAAGCGCATCGATGCCGCCGCGCGCGACCTCACCATCTGGCTGACGCGTGCCGACCACACCCAGGAACTGCGCAAACTGGGAGCCCTCGCATCATGAGTCCGGCAAGCGCCACCTTGCCGCGCTACGGCTCGCGCGCCCGCCTCGGCATGCTGCTGCCGTCCGGCAATGTCGCCGCCGAAGCGCAGTTCAACGCCATGTTGCCGGCCGGCGTCAGCCTGCACACGACGCGGCTGAAACTCACCGGCAGCACCGACGCCGAATTGCTGGCGATGGCCGAGCGCGTCGAGGACGGCGCATCGCTGCTGGCCGATGCCTGCGCCGACCTGATCCTGTTTCACTGCACCGCGGTGTCCACCTGGGACGCCGACATGGACCGCGCCCTGCCGGAGCGCATCACCGCCGCCACCGGCATACCGGCGACCGCGACCTCGCGCGCGCTTCTGTCCGCCTTCCGCACCCTGGACGTACGCCGCATTGTCATGGTGTCGCCCTACATCGAGGCGATCAATGTCCGCGAGACGGCTTTTCTGGAGGCGCAGCAGATCAATGTGCTGTCGGCCACCGGTCTCAACATTCCGCAGGCCAAGGACATGCTCGCGGTCGAGCCGGGCGAGTGGTACCGGCTGGTGCGCGCCAAGGCGCGCAAGGATGCCGACGCCTATTTCATCAGTTGCACGGCGGTGCGTTCGCTCGAAGTGATCGAGGACCTGGAGCGCGATCTCGGCGTTCCGGTCGTCACCAGCAACCAGGTCGCGGTTTGGCATTCGCTGCGCACCATGGGTCTTCAGGACCGAATGACCGGATATGGCCGCCTGCTCGGCCTCTAATCAGAAACGACCAAACATCTTCAGGGAGGACATCTGCCATGAATAAATTTCGCGCACTCGCCTGCGGCCTGATCGCCGCCTCGGTTTCCACCTTCGCCATGCACACGCCGGCGGCGGCGCAGGAATGGCCGCAACGCAGCGTACGACTGATCCTGCCGTTCGGCGCCGGCAGCGCCACCGACATCGCCGCGCGCCTGATCGGCGACAAGCTGTCGGCCAAATGGGACAAGCCGGTGATCGTCGAAAACCGGCCCGGCGGCGACGGGCTGGTGGCGATCAATGCCTTCGTGACCGCCAATGACGACCACGTGCTGCTCTATGCCTCGAGCGCGTCGTTCCTCGCCCATCCGTACACGCAGGACAAGCTGACCTACAATCTCGAGCGCGATCTGGCGCCGATCGCGCAGGTCACCGATACCGTACTGTCGATCAGCGTGCCGGCCACGACCGACATCAAGACCATCGCCGACTTCGTCAAGGCGGCGAAAGCGAGCCCGGAGAAATACAACACCGCCGGCGCCGCCGGCCTGCCGCAGTTCACCGTCGAGGCCTTCGTCAAGGACCAGGGCCTGACGACCACCAACGTGCCCTACCGCGACGTTGTCCAGGCCGCGCGCGATCTGGCCGAAGGCCGCATCCAGTTCCTGCTGTCGTCGATGGCTGTGATGGTGCCGCATGTTCAGTCTGGCAAGGCGCGCATCATCGCCATCGGCTCAAGCCAGCGCTCGCCGCTGTACAAGGACGTGCCGTCGGTGGTCGAAGCCGGCTTCCCCGGCCTGGTGGTCGAGACGACGGCCGGCTTCTACGGCCCCTCGAGCATGCCGCTGGCGCTGCGCAAGCGCATCGGCAACGACGTCATCGAAGCCGCCAAGGACCCGACCATCGTCTCACGCATCTCCGCCACCGGTCAGGACATGCGCCCGGGCGGCCCGGACGACCTGACGGCGACCATCAAGAAGCAGACCGCCAACACCGCCAAGGTGGCGAAGATCCTCGGGATGGCGAAGAAGTAACGCTCCCACTTTGACGAACACGGCCGCCGGTGGCTTCTGACGAGGCCGCCGGTGGTTTTTTATGCGCCGACGAGCGCGCGCTACCGCCTGACGTATTTCTGCACCCGCCAGTTCAGCGTATCGGCGACGAAGATCTCGCCGCGCGGGCTGATCGCGATGTAATGCGCCTCGCCATAGCGGCCCAGCGCCTTGCCCTGCCCGGCGCCTTCCATCACACCGACCACGTTCCCCTTCAGATCGAGTTTCATGATCTGGCCGGTATGCCCGTGCGCCAGCCAGATGTGCTGGCCGGCATCCATGAACAGGCCGCACGGCGTGCCGGGATGCGACGACTCGCGGATGTAATTGCCGTCGGCGTCGAACACCTGGATGCGCGCATTGTTGCGGTCGGCGATGTAGAGCAGCCCCTGCGCATCGAACACCAGCGAATGCGGCAGGTCGAACTGGCCCGGCCCCTTGCCGGTGCCGCCCCAGCTTTTGATGAAGTCGCCGTGGCGGTCGAACTTCAGCACCAGCGACTCCGCCTTGCCGTGGCCCTGCAGCACGTAGATGTCGCCGGTGGGCCCGACCACCGCCTCGTTCGGCTCGTGGAACAGACGGAGGTGACCGTACGGATGCCAGTCGCCGGTCTGGCCCTTGACGCCGAGCACCAGCGTCAGCCGCCCCGACGGATCGAACCGGTAGACCATGTTGGACGCCACATCGGTCGCCCAGATGTTGTCGTCGCCGTCGATGCGCAGGCCGTGCGGCCGCTCGAACAGGCCGTCGCCGAAGCCGCGGATGAAATGGCCGTCGGCGTCGAACTCCATCAGCGGCATCGGCCCGCGATGAATGACGAACATGGTGCCCTTCGACGTGAACGCCACCGCCGACGTGCCGCCGAAGTTCATGCCGGGCGGCAGGGTGAAGGATTCGGGCACGGGGTCGTAAGGAAGTGGTGGCGGTGACATGGGGACCCTGGTGAATGCCCGCGAAAGACTAGCAGATCGGCCCGTTGCGGCCTCGGCGCTTTAGTGATATCATTTTGATATCACACATGAGGTCGCCATGGTCGACATTCTGATCCGCAATCTCGACGCCGACGTTGCCCGCCGCCTCAAGGAAAAGGCGAAAGCCAACGGCGTCTCCGTCAATGAAACGGCGCGGCAACTGCTTACGCAAGGCGTGAAGCCGAGCAAGGAAGAGGCGTGGGACGAGCTCAAGCGCATCCGCGAAAAGATCGGTCCGATCTCGGGCGACTCCACCGCTGACATTCGCGAAGACCGGGACAACGACGAGCGCTATCGGTGACGCTTGTTGTCGATGCCAGTGTCGCGGTGCAGTGGGCCCTCAACGAAGCCGGCACGACACGCGCCCTCGCCTTGCGTGAAGAAGAGAACCTCATTGCTCCGTCACTGATCGCCACCGAAATCGGCAACGCTCTGTGGAAGGCTGTCAGACGCGGCGCCGTTGCCCGGACCGAGGCGCTCGATACAATGGCTGCCATCCTCATCCCGTTCGACGCGCTCGTGCCGGTCGAAGACCTGCGCCACCGCGCGCTCGACATCGCGATCGACCTGGATCACCCGATCTACGACTGCTTCTATCTCGCGCTGGCCGAGCGCGAGCGCTGTCCACTGGTGACGGCGGACAAGCGGCTGCTGGCGGCGGGGAAGAAATTGAAGGGTGTTGAGGTCAGGGCGCTGTAGGCGCCGTAGCCCGCATGGAGCGCAGCGGAATGCGGGGACGACCTTCCCGGATTGCGCTGTGCGGCTGCCGGGCTACGGCTCTAGAGCCAATGCAAGCACATTAGACAGCAAATTTTACAGAGTGAACCGCATCAAGAAATTGCTTCACTTGGGTACCAAATGTCACCGCATCATATGCCGAGATATTCCCATTTCTGGCATGGTGAAGCGCGTCGTTGCGAGATCTCTTGATCGATAACCACAATAGGTTGGCGCTTTCAGTGATGTGCCCGTGGTCATACAACCATTTGACCACTTCGTTCAGTGATCGGCCGCGCCTCTTGTCGGGAATTAAGGCTCGTATCTGCAATAATTTCGACTCCGCATCTTTATAAAACTTCTCGAGCGCTGCCGCAGGAAACTCGTTTGCGAGACGCGATTCTACGGCACTTAGCACTGGCGGCGTCGTGTCATTGTCCTTTTCGGCGCGCTCTAGTGCGACAAGCTCGGATTTTTCCTGCCCTTTTTCGAGAGACGGGCCAAGCCCAAGCTCCAATCCTCCAGGCCACCTGAGAGCATTTATCCGGTCAATTAAATCCACAAGAGGGCGACGAAAAACAACAGATGCGATTACAAATGCAGTGGGCCAGGAGATTGCGCTTATTACATTTGAAACAAAGGTTAGCCAATCCATGTTACCTCATAACGGCAAATTATCGTGCTTCCTCGCCGGCCTCTCGACCGCCTTGTTCTTCAGCATCGCTAAGGCCCGCGCCAGGCGCCGCCTGGTCGCGTGCGGCATGATCGCGTCGTCGATATAGCCGCGCTCGGCGGTGGAGTGCCTTGCATTCACAGCAAAACCATATGACGCGGTTCGGCTCCCCGGACCGCAGCGACCGGAATGCCCCGATCGAATGTCGCCAATCGACCGCCGTTCTTGACCGCAAGCTCCAGCAGATAGGCATCGGTGATCTGGTTCGAACCGACCAATTGGCCCTGATCAAATAGCGCTGGATCGCTGAGTGAAATATCGTCCGGCCAGAACACATGCCCCGGCTTCAGCAATTGCCGCCGCAGCAAATGGATCGCCTCCACGATTGGCAATGGCCGGCGATAGCTTGGGGCCGAGATAACGCGAACGAATCCGTTTTGCGTCAGCGGACAACTGGCCCAGCCTTCCGCATGCGCCGCCGTCCGCCACAGGTCTGCGGCTGTGTGGTGCGGATGATCGGGATCAAAAAGCGCCAGCAGGACATTAACGTCAAGCAGCGCGCGCACGCCTACGCCCCACCGCCGCGCCGCGCATCTTCCAGCTCGGTTTCTTCAATGAGACGCTCGATGGCCTCGGCACTCATGGGCGGGTCGCCGCGATGCGGCAGCACCCACCAGCCGTTTCTAAAAACAGCGCCGGCTGGCCCTGTCTCCTCAGGCGTGACCTGCCCGGTGAGTGCCTTGCGGGCCGCTTCAGAGATGACTTCCCCCGGCGAAACCCCGCGTTCGGCGGCTAAACGCTCGGCCGCGCGCATCACGTCGTCGTCGATCTGGACCGTCTTGCCCATCTTTCCATTGTAACCATAATACGAGCACGCGACAACCTGCACCGGAAGGTTGTCTCGCTTCGTTCTGGCCATCTTGGCCGCCCATCCTTCGAGGCGCGCTTGGCTCGCACCGCAGGATGACGGATAGAGAAACGCGGCATCCCCCCACCCCGCTCGCTTCGCTTGCGACCCTCCCCCCAAGGGGAGGGTCAAGAAAGGTCACAACGGCAAATTATCGTGTTTCCTCGCCGGCATCTCGACCGTCTTGTTCTTCAGCATCGCTAAGGCCCGCGCCAGGCGACGCCGCGTCGAATGCGGCATGATGACGTCGTCGATATAGCCGCGCTCGGCGGCCACGAAGGGCGACAAAAACCGGTCCTCGTATTCCTTGGTGCGCGCCGCGATCTTGTCTTTGTCGCCGATGTCGGCGCGGAAGATAATCTCGACCGCGCCCTTGGCGCCCATCACCGCGATCTGCGCGGTCGGCCAGGCATAGTTCAGATCGCCGCCGACATGCTTTGACGCCATCACGTCATAGGCGCCGCCGAAGGCCTTGCGGGTGATCACCGTCACCAGCGGCACCGTCGCCTGGCTGTAGGCGAACAACAGCTTGGCGCCGTGCTTGATCAGCCCGCCATATTCCTGGTCGGTGCCGGGCAGGAAGCCGGGCACGTCAACGAAGGTGACGATCGGAATGTTGAAGGCGTCGCAGAAGCGCACGAAGCGCGCTGCCTTGCGCGAGGCGTCGCTGTCGAGCACGCCGGCCAGCACCATCGGCTGGTTGGCGACAAAGCCGACGGTGGTGCCGGCGATGCGGCCGAAGCCGGTGACCATGTTACGGGCATAGGCCGAGGCGATCTCGAAGAAATCGCCCTCGTCCACCACCTTGGTAATCAGCTCCTTGATGTCATAGGGCTTGTTCGGATTGTCCGGGATCAGCGTGTCGAGCGATTCATCGATGCGGTCGCTGTCGTCGAGCGTCGGCCATGACGGCGCCCCCGCCTGGAAATTCGACGGCAGGAAGTCGATCAGCCGGCGCATCTGCAGCAGGCACTCGACGTCGTTGTCGAACGACCCGTCGGCGACACCGGACTTGGTGGTGTGGATCGAAGCGCCGCCCAGTTCTTCCGCCGTCACCACCTCGTTGGTGACGGTCTTCACCACGTCCGGGCCGGTGACGAACATGTAGCTGGTGTCGCGCACCATGAAGATGAAGTCGGTCATGGCCGGCGAATAGACGTCGCCGCCGGCGCAGGGCCCCATGATGATGCTGATCTGCGGAATGACGCCGGAGGCGGTGACGTTGCGCTTGAACACCTCGCCATAGCCGCCGAGGGCGGCGACGCCCTCCTGGATGCGGGCGCCGCCGGCATCGAACAGGCCGATGATCGGGCAGCGCGCCTTCATCGCCATGTCCTGCACCTTGATGATCTTCTGCGCATGGGCCTCGCTGAGACTCCCCCCGAACACGGTGAAGTCCTTGGAGAACAAATAGACGACGCGCCCGTTCACGGTGCCCCAGCCGGTGACCACGCCGTCGCCCGGGAATTTCGTCTTCTCCATGCCGAAATCGCTGGAGCGGTGTTCGACGAACATGTCGAACTCCTCGAACGAGCCCTTGTCGAGCAGCAATTCGATGCGCTCGCGCGCGGTGAGTTTGCCGCGCTTGTGCTGGGCGTCGATCCGGGCCTGGCCGCCGCCGAGCCGGGCCTCGTCCCGCCGGTCCGCCAGCCTGTCGAGGATGTCCTTCATGGTCGTCCTTGCCCCTGCCTCTTGATCGTCCGAAGCCCCGCCATAGCCGAATATGCTGCAAAACGCATACCATGGGCGAGGCATTTTCCCCTGCCGTCGGCTTGGCAGGCGGCCAATCCCTGCTTAGAACCCACCTCCATGAACACCGCCCCGACCGCCGCCACCCTGATCGAGCAAGGCCTTCTCCACCACCGCCAGGGCCAGATCGCGCTGGCCATGGACCGCTACACGGAAGTGCTGCGCCGCGACCCGGGCAATGCCGATGCGCTCTATTACATCGCCGTGGTTGCCTGCGCCGAAGGCCAGTTCAAGGAGGGCATCGACCTCGCCCGCCGCTCGCTGACGTTTCGCGGCCGCCAGGCGCGCGCCCACAATCTGATCGGTCAGGCGCTGTACCGGCTGGGACAGGTGAAAGATGCACTGGCGAGCTTCGACGACGCGCTCGAATGCGACGTCAATTTCGCCGACGCCTATGGCAACCGCGCCAACATGCTGAGCGAACTGGGCCGCGCGCCCGAGGCGCTGTCGAGCTTCGACCGGGCGGTGGCGCTCAATCCCGGTTCGGCGATGGACTGGCATAACCGTGGCGCCACGCTGCAGGGCATTGGCCGGCTCGACGAGGCGATCGACAGTTACGACCGCGCCATCGCGATCGACCCCGAATTCATCCCAAGCCACAGCAACCGCGCCAGTGCCCTGAACAGCCGAGGGCGCTTCGATGAGGCGCTTGAGGGCTACGGCCGCGCGATCGAACTGGCTCCCGATATGGCGCACGCCCACCTCGGCCGGGCGCAGGTTCTGCAGAACCTGGACCGGCTCGACGAGGCGCTGGCCAGCGCCGACCGCGCCCTGGAGCTGGCGCCGGACTTTGCCGATGCCCACAGAGGCCGCGCTTTCGTGCTCCAGGCGATGGGCCGGCATGATGAGGCCAAAACCAGCCTTGAGAAGTCGGCGGCGACCGCAGGCCCCCCTCCGCAGCGGCCGGACCCCTGATTTCGGTGCGGGGCTCTTGATTTTTGGGGTCCGGTTCCAACATGGAACTTAGTGGCACGCTCCGGATTGCATGCAGGAACCCGGAACAAAGGAATCCCCCATGACGACCGCCCCCAAGACCGCGCCGCGCCTGAAAACCCCGACCGACCTCAGTTCCAATGCCACCAAGGACATCGGCGCCGCGCTGAACGTTGTTCTGGCGGACACCTTCGCGCTCTACCTCAAGACCAAGAACTTCCACTGGCACGTCAGCGGGCCGAATTTCCGCGATTACCACCTGATGTTCGACGAGCAGGCCGCCGAGCTGTTCGCCTCCACCGACGAACTGGCCGAGCGCGTGCGCAAGATCGGCGGCAACACGCTGCGCTCGATCGGCGACATCGCCCGCCACCAGACGCTGGCCGACAACGACAAGCCTTACGTCTCGGCCGACGAGATGCTGAACGAATTGCGCGAGGACAATCTGCGCACCATCGAGACCATGCGCGAGGCGCACGACCTGTGCGACGAGCACAAGGATGTCGCCACGGCGAGTCTGCTGGAGAACTTCATCGACGCGGCCGAGAAGCGCGTCTGGTTCCTGTACGAGACCAGCCGCAAGGCCGAGCCGTCAGGGCACTAGGCCTTGGCAGCGCTGGCGCGGCGGTTGAACCACCACAACGCCAGCGCAATGCCGAGCATCGCCAGCCCGCCGAGCAGCACCGAGACCGGCGTGGCGCCGAGCTTCTCGAACCACTGGGTATAGAAGTGGATGGCGCCGAAAGCCGCCGCCGTGTTCACCAGCCAGCGGCGGTTGACCTTGGCGGCCCAGACGCCGGCGGCGATCAGCGCCACCGCCCAGCCGACGCTGAAGACCCAGGGCGGCACGACAATGTTCGCCAGCCGCGCATAGTTGCTGTCATCAATGCCGCGCAGCAACGCCAGCGGATCGCCCCACAGCGAGCCGACCCAGAAGCCGAAATTGACCAGGACAACGGACGTGCGCGCCGCCATCAGCGCGATGCGCTCGTAATCGGCCGACAGGCGGTGCGATGCGAGATACGTCACCAGGGCGAGGCCTGAGAACAGCACGATGGTCAAAGCCGGCTCGAAGATCGCCAGCGAATAGGTGGCATGGCTGTAGCCGGTGCGAGCACCGAGGCAGGCCGATGCCGCCAGGACGGCGAGCGCCGTCAGCAGGCTCGAGCGCGCCGCCACCGCCGCCACCGCCAGCACACCGGTGACGACCAGCATCGACCCGAACGACCCCTCGCCCTGCGCGATGACGCCGGCGCAGAACAGCAGCGCGCCGATCACCAAACATATCTGTCCGAGCACGCCCCACGGCCGCACATCCCGGAGAACGATGGCGAGGCCGGCGGCAAAGACGGCGGCGCCGAGCAGGAGCGCCGTGAACGGCGTCGGCACCAGCGCCACCGCGCCGAGCGCAACCGCCACCACGCCAAAGGCGATCAGGATGTTGATGCCGAGCGAGCCGATGTCGTGCGCGGCCAGCGCCTTCAGCCGCTCGGCCTCGGCCGGCGTGAGCTTGCCGTCCTCGACCAGTTTGGACAGATCGAGCGTGATTTTCATCGCAGGGCCAGAACCATAGCCGCGGCCTGCATTTCGGTCTGCCGGAGCGCGCGCCGCGCCAGCGCAGCCTCGTCACGGCCCCACTGCTGCATCTGCCAGTCCTCGTCGACATGCGCGGCGGTCCAGGCGGCGTCGGCGTCGCTGGCGCCATGCGCCACCGCCAGCGCCAGCAGCGCCGATCCCGTCAGCACCGTCATCGACGCCACCGCCCCCAGCCGCCACGGCTCGGCCGGGATCGCGGCGCGGGCCGCGGCAATCGCCGCCGGCGGCTGCTCGGCATAGACCACACCCTCGATCTGCACGAAGCGCGCGCCCAGCGCCTGACGCGCCCACACCAGCACCGGATCCCAGGCCTGCGCCTGGCGCTCGACCAGACTGGCCGGCGTGCCGGCGCGGTAGCAGATCAAGTCCGAGCCGAGATACTTGGTCACCTCGTCGATGACCGGCTGCGGCGCCGTCACCAAAGCATCGATCACGACATTGGCCAGCCTGGTGACTGGCATCGTCGACGGGTCGATCGCCTCGATCTGTGCGGTCCATTCGGCAGCGATCTTCTCCGCCAGCGCCGGGTTCGGTGCCGCCAGCAACCGCCTGGCCGGCGTGCGCACCGCTTTGCCGTCGAGCAACAAGGGGAAGCTGCCGTCCGCCGCTGCGTCGCCGACCTGGGCCTGGGTGTAGAACCGCTTCCGCAACGCCGGCCGCCCGCCGCGCCGCGCCGACTCCTGCGGATCGAGCGGCTGATGGGCCAGAACGTCAGTCAAAATGTCGCGCATGGAGGTACCATCATATTGCGTCGCACAAGACCTTATTGCCGCAGCGATGTCACCCGCAAAACAGGCTGTTTCCGACACCAAGCTATTAATCTTCAGGGCCGATAGCGAGGGCTTCCCTCGGCCTTGGTCGCGCCGCTTTCAGGGAGCGAAAAATGTAGTCCCGGCTTGCGGTTGAAACGGGTCGGACACGACGGAAGGCTAGTAGCCTTGAGCCATTCTAAGCCATAGTATCTGCTGCGGAGCCGAGCCGGAAACAAGGCCGGACCCGGGTGGAAATGCCAGCCGCAACGGCTGTGACGCGACCGGCGCGCTTCAAGCGCACGGGGCGCGTTTCGAGGACGATATGAAGAACACGGACATAACGGCGCCTGATTACTTCCACAAAGTCGTCGACTGCCAGTGGGCCTGTCCCGCGCATACGCCCGTCCCCGAATATATCCGCCTGATCGCCGCGGGCCGGTATTCCGACGCCTACATGATCAACTGGCGTTCGAATGTGTTTCCCGGAATTCTCGGCCGCACCTGCGACCGCCCCTGCGAACCGGCCTGCCGGCGCGTGCGCGTCGAGGATGAACCGGTCGCCATCTGCCGGCTCAAGCGCGTCGCCGCCGACTACAAAGACGACATCACGGCGCGGCTGCCGAAGCCGGCCGCCCGCAAGAACGGCAAGCGCGTCGCGCTGGTCGGCGCCGGCCCGTCCTCGCTGACGGTCGCGCGCGATCTCGCCCCGCTCGGCTACAGCGTCACGGTGTTTGACGGCGACGCCAAAGCCGGCGGCATGATCCGCACCCAAATCCCGAAATTCCGCCTGCCCGACAGCGTGATCGACGAGGAGACCGGTTACATCATCGGCCTCGGCGTCGACTTCCGCGCCTGCAAGCGCATCGACTCCATGAAGGCGCTGCTGGCCGAAGGCTGGGACGCGGTGTTCGTCGGCTCCGGCGCGCCGCGCGGCCGCGACCTCGACCTGCCCGGCCGCCAGGAGGCGGCCGCCAACATTCACATCGGCATCGACTGGCTGTCGTCGGTGTCGTTTGGCCACGTCACCAAGATCGGCAAGCGCGTCATCGTGCTCGGCGGCGGCAACACCGCGATGGACTGCTGCCGCTCGGCGCGCCGTCTCGGCGGCGACGAGGTGCAGGTGGTGGTGCGCTCGGGCTTCGACGAGATGAAGGCCAGCCCCTGGGAAAAGGAAGACGCCCAGCACGAAGGCATTCCGATCCACAATTACCTGGTGCCGAAAGCCTTCACCCACGACAACGGCAAGCTGACCGGCGTCACCTTCGAGAAGGTGAAGGCCGAGCTCGACGCCAAGGGCCGCCGCAAGCTGGTGCCCGCCGGCGAGCCGGACCAGCACTTCCCCTGCGACGACGTGCTGGTGGCGGTCGGCCAGGAGAACGCCTTCCCCTGGATCGAACGCGATGCCGGCATCGACTTCGACGAATGGAACATGCCGAAGGTCGATGCCGTCACCTTTGCCTCGACCAACCCGAAAGTGTTCTTCGGCGGCGACGCCGCCTTCGGTCCGAAGAACATCATCTGGGCGGTGGCGCACGGGCACGAGGCCGCGGTGTCAATCGACAAGCTGCTCAACGGCGAGGACATCGCCGACCGGCCGATGCCGGCGGTGCAGGTGATGAGCCAGAAGATGGGCATCCACGAGTGGTCCTACGACAACGCCATCGAACTCGACAAACGCTACAAGGTGCCGCACCGCGACACCGCCGTGGCGCTGAAGGACATCAAGGCCGAGGTCGAGCTCGGCTTCGATCCGAAGCTGGCGCTGGCGGAAGCCGGCCGCTGCCTGAACTGCGACGTGCAGACCGTGTTCAGCGCGCCGCTGTGCATCGAGTGCGATGCCTGCGTCGACATCTGCCCGATGGACTGCATTACCTTCACGCAGAACGGCGAAGAAGCCGAACTGCGCACCCGGCTCACCGCGCCGGCGAACAACCTGAGCCAGGACCTCTATGTCCAGAACGGCCTGAAGACCGGCCGCGTCATGGTCAAGGATGAAGACGTCTGCCTCCACTGCGGTCTCTGCGCCGAGCGATGCCCGACCGGCGCATGGGACATGCAGAAATTCTTGCTCGATATGACCTACGCAGGGACTTCATGCCGACCGCCAGCCCGATCAGCCGCGTAAACGACTTCGTCATCCGGTTCGCCAACGTCAACGGCTCCGGATCGGCGAGTGCCAACGAGATGTTCGCCCGCGCCATCATGCGCATGGGCATCCCTGTCGGGCCGCGCAACATTTTCCCGTCCAACATCCAGGGCCTGCCGACCTGGTACGAGGTGCGGGTGTCGGAGGCCGGCCATCTCGGCGCCCGCGGCGGCACCGACATGATGGTGGCGATGAACCCGCAAACCTTCGACAAGGACATCGCCTCGATCGAGCCCGGCGGCTACCTGTTCTACGACTCGACCAAGCCGCTGCCCGCCTCGAAATTCCGCGACGACATCAGCGTGATCGGCGTGCCGCTGACCGCGATCTGCAATCGCGAATACACCGACCCGCGCCAGCGCCAGCTGTTCAAGAACATCATCTATGTCGGCGCGCTCAGCGCGCTGCTCGACATGGACGTGAAGGTGGTCGAGCAGCTGATCGGCGAACAGTACAAGGGCAAGGACAAGCTGATCGCGCCGAACATCAAGGCGCTCAACATCGGCCGCGACTACGCCGTTCTCAATCTGCAATGCCCGATCGGCTTGCGCCTGAACCGTTGTGACAAGGTCGGCGACCGCATCTTCATCGAAGGCAACACCGCGGCGGCGCTTGGCGCGGTCTATGGCGGCGCCACGGTGTGCGCCTGGTATCCCATCACGCCCTCCTCGGGCCTGGCCGACGCCTTTACCCGGCATTGCGAGAAGCTGCGCGTCGATCCCGAGACGAAAAAGGCGAAATACGCCATCATCCAGGCCGAGGACGAACTCTCCTCGATCGGCATCGTGATCGGCGCCAGCTGGAACGGCGCCCGCGCCTTCACCGCGACCTCCGGCCCCGGCATTTCGCTGATGCAGGAATTCATCGGGCTTGCCTATTTCGCCGAAATCCCGGCGGTGCTGTTCAACGTGCAGCGTGCCGGCCCCTCGACCGGCATGCCGACGCGCACCCAGCAGTGCGACATCATCTCCTGCGCCTATGCCTCGCACGGCGACACCAAGCACGTGCTGCTGTTTCCGGAAGACCCGACGGAGTCGTTCGAGTTCGGCGCGCAGGCCTTCGATCTCGCCGACCGGTTGCAGACGCCGATTTTCGTCATGCTCGATCTCGATATCGGCATGAACCACCATCTGTCCCGGCCGCTGAAGTGGGACGACGCGCGCGCCTATGACCGCGGCAAGGTGATGACCGCCGCCGATCTGGATGCCGGCAAGGACTTCGGCCGCTATCTCGATGTCGACGGCGACGGCATCCCGTTCCGCACCTATCCCGGCACGCACCCGACCAAGGGCTCGTTCTTCACCCGTGGCACCTCGCGCGACCGCTATGCCAAATACACCGAAGAAGCTGCGCCCTATGTCGACAACATGCAGCGGCTGCTGCGCAAGTTCGACACCGCCAAGGACCTGGTGCCGCGCCCGGTCCAGGCCAATGCCGGCAAGCCGACCAAATACGGCGTGATCTATTACGGCTCGACCGCCCCGGCGATGGACGAGGCGATTCACATGATCGAAGCACGCGGCCATGCGCTCGACCGGATGCGCGTGCGCGCCTTCCCGTTCCATTCGTCGGTCAACAGCTTTGTCGCCGACCACGATTTCGTCTTCGTGGTCGAACAGAACCGCGACGCGCAATTGCGCTCGCTGATCGTCAACGAATGCGGCATCGATCCGGTGCGCCTGGTGCCGATCCTTCACTATGACGGCACGCCGATCACGGCCCGCTTCATCGACAAGGCCATCGGCGACCATCTCGATCGCATGAAGGTGAAGCCGATGAAGGTGTCGTCGTGAGCTCTGTCGTTTTCGTGTCATGCGCGGGCTTGACCCGCGCATCCCGCTTAGGGACGCAATGCCTTGCCATCCTGAGCGGGATGGCCGGGACAAGCCCGGCCATGACAAGTCTGAGTCAGGATGTCGCAGCATGACCTATCTCGCCAAGCCGAAATTCCATCACCCGGACCTGCCGAAGAACACGCTCGGCTACACCCACCGCGATTACGAGGGCACGGTCTCGACGCTCTGCGCCGGCTGCGGCCATGACTCGATCACGGCGGCGATCATCCAGGCCTGTTTCGAGCTGTCGATCGAGCCGCACCGCGTCGCCAAGATTTCCGGCATCGGCTGCTCGTCGAAGACGCCGACCTATTTCCTCGGCAATTCGCATGGCTTCAACTCGGTGCACGGCCGCATGCCGTCGGTGCTGACCGGGGCCAACCTCGCCAACCGCGACCTGATCTACCTCGGCGTCTCCGGCGACGGCGACAGCGCCTCGATCGGTCTCGGCCAGTTCGCGCACAGCCTGCGCCGCGGCGTCAACATGACCTATATCGTCGAGAACAACGGCGTTTACGGCCTGACCAAAGGCCAGTTCTCGGCCACCGCCGACCGCGGCTCGAAGTCCAAGCGCGGCGTCATCAATACCGACAACTCCATCGACCTCGCGGCGATGGCGCTGCAACTCGGCGCCAGCTTCGTCGCCCGCTCCTTCTCGGGCGACAAGCAGCAGCTGGTGCCGATCATCAAGGCGGCGATCGCGCACAAGGGTGCGTCGTTCATCGACGTGATCTCACCCTGCGTCGCGTTCAACAACCACGCCGGCTCGACCAAGAGCTTCGATTTCGTCCGCGAGCACAACGAGGCGGTGAACCGGCTCGACTACATCTCCAGCCGGATGCCGATCGAGATCGAATACGATCCCGGCACGGTGGAGATTGTCGAGCAGCATGACGGCTCGAAGATTGCGCTGCGCAAGCTGGCCGCCGACTACGATCTGCACGACCGCACCGCGGCGATGGGTTTCCTGCAGCACCACGCCGCCAAGGGGCAGATCGTCACCGGGCTACTTTACATGGAGACCGAGTCCGAGGACCTGCACGCGCATTTGCACACGGTCGAAAGCCCGCTCAATGCGCTGGACGAAAAGGACCTCTGCCCGGGTCAGGCGGCGCTGGACAAGTTCAACGCCGCGCTGCGTTAGTTACTGCGTCACGCAGCTGCCGATATAGGCGTTGCGGTCGCCGGCGGCGTCGCCATAGGCACCGGCCTGGTGCGCACAGCGCACCGCGCGGTCCTGCGCGGTTTCGGTGCCGCCCGGGCCGGACCCTGAAATCGTCGGCATGTTCGGCAGCACCGCGCCGGTCTGCGGCACGGCGATCGGCGGCGGCGGCGCGGAGGGCCGCTGCGGCAGCGACGGCATGCGCGGCGTCGGCTGCATCCGGTTCAGCTCCGGCGGCGAGCGGTAGGCCGGCCCCACCCCCGGCTGATAGGGCTCCGGCTGCATGATGGAGAGGCCGTCATCGAACTGCGCATGGAGAGGCGCCGACGGCACGAGGGTCGTCATGACAAGGAACGCGATCAGGCCAATCCGGCGCGGCATCTTCCAAAGATAGGAAGCGCCCCGCCTGGCCGCTACTCCTCCTCGGGCGCGTCGTCGATCGGATCGTAGCGCTTGGCGTCAAAGCCAAGCAGGTTCCACGACTGTTCCATATGCGGCGGCAGCGGTGCGCTGACGTCGATGGTGCCGCCGCGCGGATGTGGCACCGCAATGCGCCGCGCCAGCAGATGCAGCTTCTTCTGGATGCCGCCCGGCAGCTCCCAGTTCTCGATATTGAAATATTTCGGATCGCCGATGATCGGGTTGCCGACATGGGCCATGTGCGCGCGCAGCTGATGGGTGCGGCCGGTGACGGGCTTGAGCGAAATCCACGACAGCTTCTGCCCCGCCGTTTCGACCACGGCGTAATAGGTCACCGCGTGCACGGCATCCTTCTCGCCGTGCTTGGCGATGCGCATGTAGGAATCTTCCTCGTCCTCCTGCTTGGCCAGATAGGTCGAGACCCGCCCCTGCTTCGGCTTCGGCACGCCGGCGACCAGCGCCCAGTAGATCTTGCGCGCCGAGCGGGTGCGGAAGGTCTTGGCCAGCGCCGCCGCGGCAAAGCGCGTCTTCGCCACCAGCAGGCAGCCGGCGGTGTCCTTGTCGAGCCGGTGCACCAGCCGCGGCCGCTGCGCGTCGGCGTAGTTGCCGCGCAGCGCCTCCAGCATGTCGTCGATGTTCTGGGTGATGCCGCTGCCGCCCTGCACGGCCAGCCCCATCGGCTTGTTCAGCACCAGCACGTCATCGTCTTCCGACAGCGTGATCGAGCGGATGAATTCGCGGTCGCGCAGCGCCTGCGGGGCGTCGTCGCGCACCTTGGGCGCTTCCAGTTGCAGCGGCGGAATGCGCAGCACCTGGCCGCCTTCGAGCCGGCTTTTCGGCTCGGTGCGCTTGCCGTTCACGCGCACTTCGCCTTTGCGAATGATGCGCTGGATATGGCCGAACGACAGGCCGGGAAAGCGCGCCTCGAAGAAGCGGTCGACGCGCATGCCGTTCTCGTCCGCCGTCACGGTGACGTTCTGCACGCCGGCGGAATAATTGGCCGGGTTGGGCACGGGCTTTGGCACGGCCTTGGGCGCCGGTGCCGGCGCCGCGACAGCCGGTTCGACGTGCCGCGAACGGCTGGCGAAACCGGCGCCCTTGTCACCGCTGCGATTGCCGCGCGGCGCGCCGGACCGGGTGCCGCGCTTGGCAGCGATCGGCTTGGACTCCGGCCGCGAGCCGAACTTCTTCTCGGCCCCGGCATCGGAGCGGGGTCCGCGCGATGGGCCCGGCTTGGCGCCGCGCTTGCCCGGGCGGAAATCGCCGCGGTTGTCGGCGCGGGCCGGCGCCTTGCCACGCCCCGGACGCGCGGCCGCACTGCGGCCCTCGTCGGCCGAACGCTGCCGGTCCTTGCGGCTGCCGGTGCGTGCTTTCGAGCCCGGCTTGCCGCCGCCAAAACCGCCTTTGCGCATTCTCATCGTCAGCCTCGATTTCTCAGGGGCATCGCCGCAGATCGGCCCGCGTTGCCCGGTTCCAGGTCACCTGGAGCCTGCCGCGCACCGGCTGCATCGACACCGGAATGGCGCGTTCGCCCTCCGCACCCCAGCAAAAGGCCTGGATATGGACCGTTTCGCCGGTCTTATACATGCGTCCGACCCGGCACGTATCGCCCAGCCAGCGCACGGCATAGCTGGTTACGACCAGCGGCGACAGGGCCGGAGTCGCGCCATCGCCCCAGCAATGCGCTGGATCGGCGGCCCAGCGGCCGTGGATCGTCTCCGCGGCCCAAAGCGAGGTTGCGCCCAGGACGGTCAGAACCGCCACCATCGCGGCGCGGGCCGCCAGACTCATGACCCCTCCCGCTCCTTCCGCAGCTTCGCCCAGTAGTCCAAGCGCTTGCGGATCTCGCGCTCGAAGCCGCGCTCCGGCGGATCGTAGAACTGCTGGCGCGGCAGCGCGTCGGGGAAATAGTTCTGGCCGGAAAAGGCCTCGTCGGCGTCGTGGTCATAGGCATAGCCGCGGCCATAGCCCTCCGACTGCATCAGCTTGGTCGGCGCATTCAGAATGTGCTTGGGCGGCAGCAGCGAACCGCCCTGCTTGGCCGCGCGCATGGCGGCGCCATAGGCGGCATAGCCGGCATTCGATTTCGGCGCCGTCGCCAGATAGATCACCGCCTGCGCGATCGCCAGTTCACCCTCGGGCGAGCCCAGAAAATCGTAGGCTTCCTTGGCGGCATTGGCGATCACCAGCGCCTGCGGATCGGCCAGCCCGATGTCCTCGATCGCCATGCGCACCACCCGGCGCGCGACATAGAGCGGCGGCTCGCCGGCATCCAGCATGCGGCACAGGTAATACAGCGCCGCGTCGGGATCGGAGCCGCGCACCGACTTGTGCAGCGCGCTGATGAGATTGTAGTGCCCGTCCTGCGCCTTGTCGTAGATCGGCGCACGCCGCTGCACGATTTCCTGCAGTTTGGCGGAATCGAACACCTCGCCGGCGCGTGCGGCGCGCCAGATTTCTTCCGTCAGCGTCAAAGAGGCGCGGCCGTCGCCATCGGCCATGCCGACCAGCGCCTGGCGGGCCTGCGCATCGAGCGGCAGCGCCTTGCCTTCCAGTTGCTCGGCGCGGGTCAGCAGCTTCTCGATCGCCGCCGCGTCGAGCGACCGGAACACCAGCACCCGCGCCCGCGACAGCAGCGGCGCATTGAGCTCGAACGACGGGTTCTCGGTGGTGGCGCCGACCAGCACGATGGTGCCGTCTTCCATCACCGGCAGAAACGAGTCCTGCTGCGCCCGGTTGAAGCGATGAATTTCGTCGACGAACAGCAGCGTGCCCTGCCCGCCGTCGCGGCGCGCCCGCGCCGCTTCGAACGCCTTCTTCAGATCGGCGACGCCCGTGAAGATCGCCGAAATCTGCTCGAAGTGCAGATCGGTCTCCTGCGCCAGCAGACGCGCCACCGTCGTCTTGCCGGTGCCGGGCGGGCCCCAGAACACCATCGAGCCGAGCGAGCGCGTCGCCAGCATCCGGGTCAGCGCGCCGTCAGGCCCGAGCAGATGGTCCTGGCCCACCACCTCGTCCAGTCTCCGCGGGCGCAGCTTGTCGGCGAGCGGACGCGGCGCATGGCGGTCCAACCCCGCGGCGGCGAACAGGCTGGGACCGGCATTTTTGGGCGCGCGGCTCATCCGCCGAAGACCGCGGAAATCTTCTGCCCGCCGCGCAGGATCACAACGCGCCAGCTCCGGCTCTGTACCGCCGTCAACCGCTGGAGATCGCGCGTCTTGTCGACGCTCACGCCGTTGACCTCCTGGATCACATCGCCGCGGCGAAACCCGAGGTTGCTGGCATAGGAGCCATTGTCGACGTCGAGAATGACCACGCCGCCGTCGACATTCGGCAACCGCAACTCGTCGGCCAGCGCCGGCGACAGGTTGGCGACCTTGGCGCCGGAAAACGGCGACCGCGACCGGATGACGATTTCGTCGCGCGGCGCATCCGGCGCGGTCCGCAGCGCCACGGCGGCGGTAAATTCGCGCCCGGCCCGCACCACGCCAAGCTTGGCGCTGCCGCCGAGCGGCTGGGTGACGAAGCGATAGTCGAAGGCATTGGGATCGTCGACCGGCTGCCCATCCACCGAGACGATCAGGTCGCCCGGCCTGAGCCCGGCAGCCGCCGCCGGGCCGGCCGGCATCACGTCGGCGACCAAGGCGCCGGCCGGGCGCTTGAGGCTCAGGCTCTCGGCGATGTCCGGCGTCACCGCCTGCAATTTGGCGCCAAGCCAGGGGCGCTTGACCGCGCTGCCGCCGCTGCGGGCCGACGCCACGACAACCCGCACCATATTGGCTGGGATGGCAAAGCCGATGCCCTGCGATCCGCCCGAGCGCGAGAAGATCGCGGTATTGATACCGACCAAGCGGCCGGCCAGATCGACCAGCGCGCCGCCGGAATTGCCGGGATTGATGGCGGCGTCGGTCTGGATGAAAAACTGGTAGTCGGTGATGCCGACCTGGGTGCGCGCCAGCGCCGAGACAATGCCGCTGGTGACCGTCTGCCCGACGCCGAACGGGTTGCCGACCGCGAGCACCACGTCGCCGACTTCCAAAGCATCGGAATTGGCGAAGTCGAGCGACGGAAACTTCTCGCGCGGATCCGTGATCCGCAGCACCGCGAGGTCGGTGCGCTGGTCGGTCAGCACCAGCGTCGCCGCGAACTCGCGCTTGTCGGCCAGCGACACCCTGACCTCGTCGGCGCCTTCGATGACGTGGTTGTTGGTGACGATCAGACCGGACTCGTCGACGATCACGCCGGATCCGAGCGAGCGCTGCAGCTGCCCGCCGCCGCCGGGGCCGTCGGGCATGCCGAAGAAACGGCGAAAGATCGGATCTTCCAGCATCGGATTGCGATTCTGGACCATTTTGGCGGCATAGACGTTGACGACCGCCGGCGACACCCGCTGCACCACCGGCGAATAGGACATGCGCAGGTCGGGCAGCGTCGGCACCACCCGCCGCTCCTGCGCCGGTGCGGCGTCCACCATCGCCACCACAATGAGGGACGCGGTCAGGGCGGCAGTCAGGCTGGTCACAGGGCGCATTATTCGAATCCTGGCGATAGGCCCAAGATATAGGCCGCCGCTGGGACCAAATGAAGGCCGTCGTCTGACGCCGGTCCGGCCGGTCCCTCAATCCTTGGCCGGCACGGTGCGCAGATAGGCGACCACGGCGTCGAGGTCGTCGGCCGTCATCTTGGCGTAGAGCGGATAGGCCATCGGCGGCTTCAGCGGACTGCCGTCCTTGCGCTTGCCCTCGACGATGGCGCGCTTGATCTCGGCGTCGGTCCAGTCGCCGAGGCCCTTGGTCCTGCTTTGGGTGATGTTGCGGGCCACCGACACGCCCCAGGGCCCTTTGAATTCGAAGCCGCCGGCGCCCAGCGTGCCGACGAAGTCGCGGCCGCGCGGCCCCATGGGCGTATGGCATTCCATGCAGTGGCCAATGGTGGCGAGGTAGAAACCCTTCTTCACCTTGTCGGCCAGCATTGCTTCCGTATAGGGCTTCTCGCCGCCGGGAAACGACTCGTGCGGCAGCGCGATCTTGTAGACCGGATCGGGCACCTGGTTCCTGACCGGCTTGAGCGTGCGCAGATAGGCGACGACAGCGTCCATATCGCGCTCGGTGAGGATGCCGTAGAACGCCGTCGGCATGATGCCGGCGATCCGCACACCGTTCGGCCGCACGCCGGTGCGCATCAGCGTCTTGATCTGCGCGTCGGTCCAGCCGCCAAGGCCGGTGTCCTTGTCCATGGTGATGTTGGACGCCGTCACCTTGAACGGGGGCTCGTCGAATTCGAGCCCGCCGGAAAACTCCTTGCCGGCGATGGCCGCCGGCGGCCCTTTCGGCGAATGGCAATTGCCGCAGGCCAGGATGGTGTTGACCAGATAGTCGCCGCGCTGCAGCAGCGGCGACTGTGCGTTGGCGCCGCCGATGAGCGCGCCCGCCAACGCGAGACAAAGCGTTGCAAACCTGAACATGAGAGTCCCCCGATTCCCGGGAGAATTATACCGCAGCGACAATACGCCGCTACCGCCCGGCCATAAAAAAAGGCGGCCCGGAGGCCGCCCTTGAATTCGCTGGAGCGCTTTGGCCTTAGGCCATTGCGTTTTCCTGGTCGTCGACCTTGCGGGCCTGCACCGGCCCGGAGTCGAGACCCTTGGCATCCACATCGCGATCGACGAACTCGATCACCGCAACCGCGGCGTTGTCGCCGTGGCGGAAGCCCGCCTTCATGATGCGGGTGTAGCCGCCCTGGCGATCCTTGTAGCGCGGCGCAATCACGTCAAACAGCTTCTTGACCATGGTGACGTCGCGCAGCTCGGAGATCGCCTGGCGGCGCGCCGCCAGATCGCCCTTCTTGCCGATGGTCACCAGCTTCTCGACGATCGGGCGAAGCTCCTTCGCCTTCGGCAAGGTGGTCACGATCTGCTCGTGCTTGATCAGAGAGGCCGCCATGTTGGCGAACATGCTCATACGATGCGACGAATGCCGCCCCAACTTGCGATAGACTTTACCGTGACGCATCGCGTAACTCCCTGCCTCTGTCCTGTTTATGCCCGGGACAATCCCCGGCACGCCGCGGAAGGCGGCTTAAAAGCTCGAACCGGGCGTCGCCCGGTCCGAATGATCGCTAGTAGTGGTCTTCGAAACGCTTGGCGAGCTCTTCGATGTTCTCAGGCGGCCAGCCCGGCACTTCCATGCCGAGATGCAGGCCCATCTGCGCCAGCACTTCCTTGATCTCGTTGAGCGACTTGCGGCCGAAGTTCGGCGTCCGCAGCATTTCCGCTTCGGTCTTCTGAACGAGATCGCCGATGTAGACGATGTTGTCGTTCTTCAGACAGTTGGCCGAACGCACCGACAGCTCGAGCTCGTCGACCTTCTTGAGGAAGGCCGGGTTGAAGGCCAGGTCCGGAATGGTCTCGGCGGCCTGCTCCTTGCGGGGCTCTTCGAAATTCACGAACACGTTGAGCTGGTCCTGCAGGATGCGCGCCGCGTAAGCGAGCGTATCGTCAGGGGTCACCGCGCCGTTGGTCTCGATCGTCATGGTCAGCTTGTCGTAGTCGAGGATCTGGCCTTCGCGGGTGTTCTCGACCTTGTACGAGACCTTGCGCACCGGCGAATACAGCGAGTCGACCGGGATCAGGCCGATCGGCGCGTCTTCCGGACGGTTGCGCTCGGCCGGCACATAGCCCTTGCCGGTGTTGACGGTGAATTCCATGCGGATCTCGGCGCCCTCATCGAGGGTACAGAGCACGAGGTCCGGATTGAGCACCACCACATCGCCGACGGTCTGGATGTCGCCGGCGGTCACGGTGCCGGGGCCCTGCTTCTTCACCACCATGCGCTTCGGGCCTTCGCCCTGCATCTTGATGGCGATGTCCTTGATGTTCAGCACCATGTCGGTGACGTCCTCGCGCACGCCGGCGATCGAGGAAAATTCATGCAGCACGCCGTCGATATGCACCGACTGCACCGCAGCGCCCTGCAGCGACGACAGCAGAATGCGGCGCAGCGCGTTGCCGAGCGTCACGCCGAAGCCGCGCTCCAGCGGCTCCGCAACGACCGTGGCGATCCGCGCGGGGTCGGACCCGGCGGCCACCTGAAGCTTGTTCGGCCTGATCAGTTCCTGCCAGTTCTTTTGGATCACGTCTTCACCTATTGAGCGGCGCGAGCCGGGCCCGCGCACCCCACCCGCCGTTGTGGGGGGAAGTTCAGCGGTAGCGGATTCCGTAACCGGTCCGCTCGATGGAAATGTCATACGCGACGACGCTTGCGCGGCCGGCAACCGTTGTGCGGGATCGTGGTCACGTCGCGGATCGAGGTCACGGTGAAGCCGGCGGCCTGCAGCGCGCGCAACGCCGATTCACGACCCGAACCCGGCCCGGACACTTCAACTTCCAGCGTGCGCATGCCGTGATCCTGCGCCTTCTTGGCGGCGTCTTCGGCGGCCATCTGCGCGGCATACGGCGTTGACTTGCGCGAGCCCTTGAACCCCATGGTGCCGGCCGACGACCAGGCAATGGTGTTGCCCTGCGCGTCAGTGATGGTGACCATGGTGTTGTTGAACGATGCGTTCACATGCGCCACGCCGGAGGCGATGTTCTTGCGTTCGCGCCGGCGGACGCGGGTGGCTTCCTTGCCCATTACTTAAGTCCTTTCGCGGCCGGCGCGCCCAATGCGCAGCAGGCCAGTCCATTCGGTAAAACGTTCAGGTCGTGGTCTTTTTCTTGCCGGCGATGGTCTTGGCAGGTCCCTTGCGGGTGCGCGCATTGGTGTGCGTGCGCTGGCCGCGGACCGGCAGGCCCTTGCGGTGGCGCAGGCCCCGGTAGCAGCCCAGATCCATCAGGCGCTTGATGTTCATGGAGACTTCGCGGCGCAGGTCGCCTTCGACCATGTAGTCGCGGTCGAGCAGTTCGCGGATTTGCAGAACCTCCGAGTCGGTCAACTGCGACACCCGCCGCTCGGCCGGCAGGTTAACCTTTTCCATGATTTCCCCAGCAATCTTCTGGCCGACGCCATGGATGTACTGAAGCGCGATCACAACGCGCTTGTTCGTCGGTAGATTGACACCTGCAATACGAGCCACGAATGCTCTCCTGTTATCGGTCGGCCGCGTTCGACGCGCCGAATTCTTGTGTCCCATGAGGGGGTTAGCGCAAAGCGTAACACGACACCTGTCCCCGCCTATCTGGGGCCCGGCATCGCGTCAAACTTCTGAATACGGAGCTTATTAAGGGATTCATCGCGCCTTCGTCAACCTCCGCCTTTCTGGCTGCCGGCTCCGGCGGGGCTGAGGATCCGGTCCAGGGCGGCAGTGACCTCGTCGATCGGGGCCATGCCGTCCACGGACTTCAAAGTTCCCTTTTTCCCGTAATAATCGATCAAGGGGGCCGTCTGCGTCCGGTAGGCGCCAAGCCGGCCCTTGAGGACCTCCGGCTTGTCATCGGCCCGGACGGTCTCGCCCCGGGCGGCCGTTTCCGCCACCCGGGTCTCGATTCGCTTGAGCAGGATGCCCTCGTCGACCTTCAGCTCGATCACGGCGTCCAGCTTGAGACCGCGCTCAGCCAAAAGCTTGTCCAGGGCCTCGGCCTGCGGGCCGGTGCGCGGAAAACCGTCCAGAACGAAGCCGTTCTTGGCGTCCGCCTGGCCGATCCGGTCGGCGATGATCGCGACCACCACCTCGTCCGGCACCAGTTCGCCGCGCTCCATGATCGCCTTGGCGCGCAGACCGACCGGCGAGCCGGCCGCGACCGCAGCGCGCAACATGTCCCCGGTCGAAAGCTGCACGATGCCGTGCTTCGCGACCAGGCGCTGCGCTTGCGTGCCCTTCCCCGCCCCCGGCGGGCCGAGCAAGATCAATCTCATCGCTGCCGCCCCCGCAGCTTCGAACGCTTGATCAGGCCTTCGTACTGATGCGCCAGCAGATAACCCTGCACCTGGGCCACGGTATCCATCGTCACGCTGACCACGATCAGCAGCGAGGTGCCGCCGAAGTAGAACGGCACGGCGGCGTAGGAAATCAGGATCTCGGGAATCAGACAGACGATGGCGAGATAGATCGCGCCGACCACCGTGATTCGCGTCAGCACATAATCGATGTACTCGGCGGTGCGCTCGCCCGGCCGGATGCCCGGGACGAAGCCACCGTGCTTCTTCAGGTTATCCGCAGTCTCGGTCGGATTGAACACGATCGCGGTGTAGAAGAAGGCAAAGAAGATGATCAGCGTAATATACAGAATCAGGAACAGCGGCTGGCCATGGCCGAGCAGCGCGGTGACCGTGGTGAGCCAGCCGGAGCCGCCGCCGCTCGCATTGAAGCTGGCGACCGTGGTCGGCAACAGCAGCAGCGACGAGGCGAAGATCGGCGGGATCACGCCGGCGGTGTTGAGCTTGAGCGGCAGGTGCGAGGACTGACCCTCGAACATCCGGTTGCCGACCTGGCGCTTTGGATACTGGATCAGCAGCCGGCGCTGGGCCCGCTCCATGAACACGATGAAGGCGATGACCACGCCGGCCATCAGGATGATGACGAGGATCAGGCCGGTCGACAGCGCGCCTTGGCGGCCGAGTTCAAGCATGCCGGCGATCGCCGACGGCAGTTCGGCGACGATGCCGGCCATGATGATCAGCGAGATGCCGTTGCCGATGCCGCGCGCCGTGATCTGCTCGCCCAGCCACATCAGGAACATGGTGCCGCCGGTCAGCGAGATCGTGGTCGAAATGCGGAAGAACCAACCTGGCTCGGTCACGGCATTGCCCGCGCCTTCGAGGCCAATGGCAATTCCGTAGGCCTGGAACGTCGCCAGCACCACGGTCAGATACCGGGTGTACTGGTTCATGATCTTGCGGCCGGACTCGCCTTCCTTCTTCAAGGCTTCGAGCCGGGGCGAGACCGTCGTCATCAGCTGAATAATGATCGATGCCGAGATGTACGGCATGATGTTCAGGGCGAAGATCGCCATCCGGTTGATGCCGCCACCGGAGAACATGTTGAACATGCCGAGAATGCCGCCGGCCTGGCTGCGGAAGATCTGTTCCCAGGCGGCGGGGTCAATCCCGGGCAGCGGGATATAGGTGCCGACGCGATAGACCAGCAGCGCACCGATCGTGAACCAGATGCGCTTCTTCAGCTCCTCGGACTTGGCGAGAGCGCCGAAGTTGAGATTGGCTGCCAGTTGTTCTGCCGCCGAAACCATCAGTCGCTCCTGCCGCCGCGCCCCGACACCCGCCCGTTCCGCATTAGATAGGCTCGCCCATCCAAACCGGTAGTGCGGGCCTACTCTTCGCCTTCGGCCTGCGGCGCCGCCTTGGCTTCACTCTTTTTGCCCTTGGCGGGCTTTTTGGCGCCGCCCTTGTCGCCGGCGGCCGCTTCCAGCGCCTTGCGCTTGTTCTTGCCGCGCGGCACTTCGTCTTCTTCGACCTTCGGCTTCAGGATCTTGACCGATCCGCCGGCCTTCTCGATGGTCTCGAGCGCGGACTTCGACACGCCATAGACGGCGAAGTCGGCCTTGGCCTTGAATTCGCCGTGGCTCAGCAGCTTGACGCCACCCTTGGCGCGACGCATCAGCCCGGCCTTGACCATGGCCGCCACATCAATCGGCGCCTTGGTGTCGAGCAGGCCGGCGTCGATCGCCGCCTGCAGCTTGCCGAGGTTGATCTCGTTGAGCTTGACCTGGAACGAGGTGTTGCGGAAGCCGCGCTTCGGCAGGCGCCTGTGCAGCGGCATCTGGCCGCCCTCGAAGCCCTTGATGCGCACGCCCGAGCGCGCGGTCTGGCCCTTGCCGCCGCGGCCGCCGGTCTTGCCCATGCCCGAGCCGATACCGCGGCCGATACGCATGCGGTTCTTGCGGGCGCCCGGATTGTCGGCGATCTGGTTGAGTTTCATTGGAGCGGTCCTTTAAGTCCTACTTGGCGTCGTCGACGACGCGCACCAGGTGGCGCACCTTGTCGATCATGCCGCGCGTCGCCGGGGTGTCCGGCAGATCGCGCGAGCGGCCGATCTTGTTCAAACCGAGCCCGATCAGCGTCTCGCGCTGGTCATGGTGACGCCGCGCCGCGCTGGCGACCTGCTCGACCTTCATTGTCTTCTGTGCCTTGGCCATCATCGCGTTCCTTAGTCAGCCGCCTGTTCGGAATCGCCGCCTTCGCGGCGGCGCGACTGCAGCGCCGAAACCTTGAGGTTGCGGCGGGCCGCAACCGAGCGAGGCGAATCCTGGTGCTTCAGCGCGTCGAAGGTGGCACGCACGACGTTGTACGGGTTGGACGAGCCGATCGACTTGGCAACGATGTCCTGCATGCCGAGCGTTTCGAACACGGCACGCATCGGACCGCCGGCGATGATGCCGGTGCCGGGAGGCGCCGCGCGCAGATAGACCTTGCCGGCACCGTGGCGGCCGAACACGTCGTGATGCAGCGTGCGGCCTTCGCGCAGCGCGACGCGGGTGAGCGAGCGCTTGGCAGCTTCCGTCGCCTTGCGGATGGCTTCCGGCACTTCGCGCGCCTTGCCGTGACCGAAGCCGACGCGGCCCTTCTGGTCGCCTATGACCACCAGCGCTGCGAAACCGAAGCGCTTGCCGCCCTTGACCACCTTGGCGACGCGATTGATGTGCACCAGCTTGTCGGTGAACTCGCTGTCGCGCTCTTCACGACCGCCTGGGCCGCCGCGGGGGCGGTCTCGTCGAGGTTCTTGTGCCATCTTCAAACCAATCCGTTCGATCTGTGCAATTGCGTCATTAGAAGTTCAGTCCGCCTTCGCGCGCAGCGTCGGCCAGCGCCTTGATGCGTCCGTGATAGAGATAGCCGCCGCGGTCGAACACTACATCCTTGATGCCCTTCTCCTTGGCGCGTTCGGCAATCAGCTTGCCGACGGCCTTGGCGGCATCGATGTTGGCGCCGGTCTTCTTGCCTTCGCGCATCGGCTTCTCGATCGTCGAAGCGGAGACCAGCGTCAGTCCCTTCTCGTCGTCGATCAGCTGGGCGTAAATGTGCTCCGAGGACCGGAACACCGACAGGCGCGCGCGCCCGCTGGTGCCGGCCGCAAGCTTTACCTTGCGCCGCACCGTGGCCGTCCGCCGGGCAGTTCGATCTCGTAATTTGGTCATGGCTCTCTGGCCCTCTACTTCTTCTTGCCTTCCTTGCGGAAGATGTACTCGCCGGCGTATTTCACGCCTTTGCCCTTGTAGGGCTCAGGCGGGCGGAAAGCGCGGATCTCGGCGGCGACGTGGCCGACTTTCTGCTTGTCGATGCCGGTGATGACGATTTCGGTCGGCTTCGGCGTGGCAATGGCGATGCCTTCCGGGATCGGGAAGCTGACGTCATGGCTGAAGCCGAGCTGCAGGTTGAGCTGCTTGCCCTGGACCGCGGCACGATAACCGACGCCGACGATCTCGAGCTTCTCTTCGAAGCCCTTGGTGACGCCGTTCATCAGGTTCGAGACCAGAGTGCGCGACGTGCCCCACAGCGAGCGGGCCCGCTTGGACGCGTCGCGGGGATCGAGCTTGACCCCGCCCTTGTCCATTTTCACGACGACATCGTCGTCGACAATGAACTGCATGGCGCCCTTGGGGCCCTTCACCTTGACGGTCTGGCCTTCCACGCTGGCGGTGACGCCAGACGGGACGAGGACTGGTTTTTTGCCAATTCGAGACATTAAAACACCGTGCAGATGATTTCGCCGCCGACATTGGCGTCGCGCGCCGCGTGGTCGGCCATCACGCCCTTCGGCGTCGACAGGATGGCGACCCCGAGGCCGTTGTTGATGCGCGGCAGCGCCTTGACCGAGGCGTAGACACGCCGGCCGGGCTTCGACACCCGCGCGATTTCGCGGATGACGGGCTCGCCGTCGAAATACTTCAGCTCGATCTCGAGCTCGCTGCGGCCGCTGGCATGCGCCACGCTGGCGTAGCCGCGGATGTAGCCTTCGGTCTTGAGCACCTCGGCAACGCGCTCGCGCTGCTTGGAGCCGGGCATCGAGACCTTGGACTTGGCACGCATCTGCGCATTGCGGATGCGGGTAATCATGTCGCCGATCGGATCGTTCACCATGGCGGCCCCCTTACCAGCTCGATTTCACGAGGCCGGGAATCAGGCCCTTGTTGCCGAGGTCGCGCAGCGCGATACGGCTCAGCTTGTGCTTGCGATAGAAGGCGCGCGGCCGGCCGGTCAGTTCGCAACGGTTGCGAATCCGGGTGGCCGACGAATTGCGCGGCAATTCGGCGAGCTTCAGGGTAGCGGCGAAACGCTCTTCCATCGGCAATTTCTTGTCGTAGGCGATCGCTTTCAGCTTGCTGCGGCGATTGGCGAATTGCTTCGTCATCTTCCGCCGCCGGTTGTTCTTCTCGATCGAACTCTTCTTCGCCATGCCTTAGCTCCTTATTTCCGCGTTTGAGGTGACGGAAACGTCCCTCACTGCCGGAACGGGAAGTTGAATGCAGCCAGCAGCGCGCGGGCTTCTTCGTCGGTGCGCGCCGTCGTGCAAACGGTGATGTCCATGCCCCAGGTGTCGACGACCTTGTCGAAGTCGATTTCCGGGAAAATGGTGTACTCCTTGATGCCCAGGCTGTAGTTGCCGCGGCCGTCGAAGCTCTTCGGGTTGAGCCCGCGGAAGTCGCGGATGCGCGGCAGCGCGATGTTCACCAGGCGGTCGAGAAAGTCATACATGCGGGTCTTGCGCAGCGTGACCTTGCAGCCGATGGCCTGGCCGTCGCGCAGCTTGTAGTTGGCGATCGACTTGCGCGACTTGGTAATCACGCACTTCTGGCCGGCGATCAGCGACAGATCGCCCGCGGCCTGGTCGACCTTCTTGCGGTCGGCAACGCCCTCGCCGATGCCCATGTTGAGCACCACTTTGGTGATCATCGGCACCTGCATGTGATTCTTGTAGCCGAACTGCTTGGTCAGTTCGGGCCGAATGACCTCATCGAACTGGGCGCGCAGGCGCGCCTTGTAGTCCGACGCCACGCGCGCCTTCTTGACCTTCGGCGCGTCGTCCTTGGACGCCGGCGGCTTCTTGGCCTTTTTCGGCTCGGTATTCTGCTGTGTATCAGCCATCGATTTCTGCTCCGGAACGCTTGGCGACGCGCACTTTTTTGCGGTCTTCGCCTTCGCCGATAATCTTGAAGCCGACGCGGGTCGGCTTGCCGTCATTGGGGTCCGCGAGCGCCAGGTTGGACAGGTGGATCGCGCTCTCCTTGGAGATGATCCCGCCCTCCTGCTGCGCGGTCTGGCGCTGGTGGCGCTTGACGATATTGATGCCGCGCACCAGGGCGCGGGCTTCCGCCGGACGCACTTCGATTACTTCACCGGTGCGGCCCTTGTCGCGGCCGGTCAGCACGATCACCTTGTCGCCTTTACGGATTTTTGCGGCCATCACAGCACCTCCGGGGCGAGCGAAATGATCTTCATGTGGTTCTTGGCGCGCAGCTCGCGCGGCACCGGCCCGAAGATACGGGTGCCGACCGGCTCCATCTGCGGGTTGATCAGCACGGCGGCGTTGCGGTCGAAGCGGATGACCGAACCGTCGGCACGTTTGATGTCCTTGGAAATGCGGACCACCACGGCCTTCATCACGTCGCCTTTTTTGACGCGGCCGCGCGGGATCGCTTCCTTCACCGAAACGACGATGACGTCGCCGATGGTAGCGTATTTCCGCTTCGAGCCGCCCAGCACCTTGATGCACATGACACGGCGCGCGCCGGAATTGTCCGCCACGTCGAGGTTGGTTTGCATCTGGATCATGATGCGGCTCTCATTCTCGTTGTGCGCTCAGCGCAAAGTGTAATTACGCGCAAGTTCCTGAAGGACATTGCGCTTATTGAACTGTCTGCTTCTTCTCGCCGCGGATCACTTCCCAGCACTTCAGCTTGGACAGCGGCCTGCGTTCCTCGATCCACACCTTGTCGCCGACCGCATAAGCGTTGGTCTCGTCATGGGCGTGATATTTTTTCGACCGGCGGATGGTCTTCTTCATGGTGGCGTGGGCAAAGCGCCGATCAACACGCACGACCACGGTCTTGGCCTGCTTGTCGCTGACGACGACGCCCTGGAGGGTACGTTTCGGCATCTTAATCCCTCACCTTCTTGGACTTGTTCGGCTTGTTAGCCTTCGCCCGCGACTTCGCCTTCGGCGTCGCCTCGCGCTTGGCGGCGGGCGACTTGGTGGCGACGATCGTCGGCGAATCGGCGGCGCGCTTCTGCGCGGCAACCGTCTTGATACGGGCGATGTCGCGGCGAATGACGCGCACGCGCGAGGTGTTTTCCAGCTGCCCGGTGGCGCGCTGGAAGCGCAGATTGAACTGCTCCTTCTTCAGCTTGAGGACTTCGTCGTCCAGCTGGTCGAGCGTCAGCGCTCGTGCGTCGGCGGTTTTCATGTCCATCACTCGGCAATACGTTCAATGAAGCGGGTCTTGACCGGCAGTTTGGCGGCGGCGAGCGTCAGCGCCTCCTTGGCGACGGCGATCGGAATGCCGTCGACCTCGAACAGGATGCGGCCTGGCTTGACGCGCACGACCCAAAGCTCGGGCGTGCCCTTGCCTTTACCCATGCGGACTTCGATCGGCTTCTTCGACACCGGAACGTCCGGGAAGACGCGGATCCACACCCGACCGGCGCGCTTCATGAAGCGGGTCAGCGCGCGGCGCGCGGCCTCGATCTGGCGCGCGGTGACGCGCTCCGGCTCGAGCGCCTTGAGGCCGTATTGGCCGAAGGCGAGCGTGGCGCCGCTGGAGGCAACGCCGTTGATGCGGCCCTTGAAGGCCTTGCGGAACTTGGTTTTCTTCGGCTGCAGCATGACTAACTCTGCGTCCTCTTAGGCGTTTTCGCGGCGCGGGCGGCCGGCGTCGCCTTCGGCAAGTTTCTTGTCCTGCGCCATCGGATCGTGCTCAAGGATTTCGCCCTTGAAGATCCAGACCTTGACGCCGCAAGTGCCGTAGGTGGTGAAAGCGGTGGAGACGCCGTAGTCGACGTCGGCACGCAGCGTATGCAGCGGCACGCGACCTTCGCGGTACCATTCCATGCGCGCGATTTCCGAGCCGCCGAGGCGGCCCGAGCAGTTGATCCGGATACCCTCGGCGCCCAGGCGCATGGCCGACTGCACGGCGCGCTTCATGGCGCGGCGGAAGGCGACGCGGCGCTCGAGCTGCTGCGAGATCGATTCGGCGACCAGCTGCGCGTCGAGCTCCGGCTTGCGGATTTCGATGATGTTGATGACCACGTCGCTGTCGGTCAGCTTGGCGACCGACTTGCGCAGCTTCTCGATGTCGGCGCCCTTCTTGCCGATCACCACGCCCGGACGGGCCGAGTGAACGGTGACGCGGCACTTCTTGTGCGGACGCTCGATGATGATCTTCGAC
>JAUXXH010000053.1 GCA_030684935.1 Pseudolabrys sp.
CAGCACGGCGCCGGGGCCGTTGGTCATCAGCACCACCTTGTCGGCGAGATAGATCGCCTCGTCGACGTCGTGCGTGATCATGAACACGGTCTGCCCCGTGTCGGTGCAGATGCGGCGCACCTCGTCCTGCAGCGTGCCGCGCGTGAGCGCGTCGAGCGCCGAGAACGGCTCGTCCATCAGCATGATCTTCGGCTCGATGGAGAGCGCACGCGCAATGCCGACGCGCTGCTTCATGCCGCCGGAGAGTTCGGCCGGGCGCTTGTGTTCGGCGCCGGTGAGGCCGACGCGGTCGATGAAGATGCGCGCGTGGGCTTCGACCGCGGCGCGCGACCAGTCGCGGTGGCGCGCGGCGACGGCGTAGGCGACGTTGCCGAGCACGCTGCGCCACGGCAGTAGCGAGTGGCCCTGGAAGATGACGGCGCGGTCGAGCGAGGGGCCGGAGATTTCTTGGCCGTCGACGATGACGACGCCGGCGGATGGCGCATCTAAGCCGGCGAGGATGTTGAGAACGGTGGTCTTGCCGCAGCCGGAGTGGCCGATGACGCAGACGAAGTCGCCGCGTTGCATGGACAGCCACAGATCCTCGAACACCGGCGCGGCGGTGCCGTAGCGGCGCGAAATGCCCTCGATGGAGATGAAGCCGGTCATTCGGGGAACGTCACCAGTTTGGTGGCCCGCGCCAGCATCAGGTCCAGCACCATCCCCACCACCCCGATCACCAATATCGCCACAATCACATTCGTAATCGATAAATTATTCCATTCGTTCCAGACGAAGTAACCGATGCCGGTTCCGCCGACGAGCATCTCTGCAGCGACGATGACAAGCCAGGCAATGCCGATCGAGATGCGCATGCCGGTCAGGATGGTGGGGGCGGCGGCAGGGAGGATGATTGTGAAGGCGCGGCGGAAGGTGCCGACTTCAAGTGTCCTGGCGACGTTCAGCCATTCCTTGCGCACTTGCGCCACGCCGAAAGCCGTGTTGATCAAGGTCGGCCACAACGAGCAAATGAAGATCACGAAGATCGAAGACAGGTTGGAGTCCTTGATGGTGTAAAGCGCCAGCGGCATCCAGGCCAACGGCGAGATCGGCTTCAGAACCTGGATGAAGGGGTCCAGCGCCTTGTACATCAGCGGGGACATGCCGATCACAAAGCCGATCGGGATGGCGAACAGGACCGCAAGGCCGTAGCCGATGAAGACGCGGCCGATCGAGTACGCAATCTGAATGCCGACACCCTTGTCGTTCGGCCCTTTGTCGTAGAACGGATCGCTGACGTGCTCCCACAACTTGGCGCCAACCTCCAGCGGGCCGGGCATCGCCGACTTGCCTTGCGTCGCCGTCAGCCCCATCAGCTTGGCGTATTCCGGGCTCATCTGCTGCACGGCGCCCGTCCCGCGCGTGGCCAGATGCCAGGCGAGGATGAAACTGACGAACAACAGCACGGAGACAATCGCCGCGCGCAGTGTGAGACTTTGAGTCATACGGGTCGTCCGGCCTTCTCCGCCATGCCCGGCCCTGGGCCGGGAATCCAAGCCTCGCCACACTTGGAAAGGCGAAGGCGTGAGTGGCCGGGACAAGCCCGGCCACGACACATTTGTGTAGTCACGAAGCCTTCTTGATCTTGAAGCTGGCGAGATACTCCTCCGGCTTGGCCGGATCGAAGGCCTTGCCCATGACGGAAAACGACTTGGTGGTCGCCTTTGGCGGGGTCATGCCGACTTCGGCCATAAGCTTGGCGGTGTCGGTCGCCAGGAACACCTGCTCGGCCACGCCCTTGTAGTCGACATCGCCCTTGATCTGACCCCAGCGCTTCATCTGAGTCATGATCCAGACCGCAAAGGACTGCCACGGGAACGGATCGAAATCGACCCTATTGGGATCCGTCTTCACGCTGCCGAGGCCGTCGGCATAGGTTCCGGTGAGAATCTGCTCGAGCACGGTGACCGGCTGGTTGATATAGTTCGCCGGCGCGATCGCCTCGGCGATCTGCTTGCGATTTTCCGGTTTGTGCGCGTAGGCGGTCGCGTCGATGATCGACTTGAGCAGCGCCGCGTAGGTCTTCGGCATTCCCGTGACGAATTCCTTCGACGCCGCGAAGGCGCAGCACGGGTGACCATCCCAGATTTCCTTCGACAGGATATGGATAAAGCCGACGCCGTCGAAAACCGCACGCTGGTTCATCGGATCGGGACCGAGGAAGCCGTCGATATTGTCGGCACGCAGGTTGGCGACCATTTCCGGCGGCGGTACCGCGCGAATCTGCACGTCCTGATCCGGGTCGATGCCGTGTTCGGCGAGATAATACCGCAGCAGGTAGTTGTGCATCGAGAAGTCGAAAGGCACCGCGAACTTGAAGCCTTTCCAGGACTTCGGGTCGCGCCTGTCCTTGTGCTTCATCGCCAGCGTGATCGCCTGGCCGTTGATATTTTCCACTGCCGGCATCGTGTAGGGAATCGGATTCGAGCCGATGCCCATGGTGATGGCAATCGGCATCGGCGATAGCATGTGGGCGGCGTCGTATTCCTTGTTGATGGTCTTGTCGCGGATCACCGCCCAGCCCGCGGTCTTGATCACGTCGACATTGAGCCCGTGCTTCTCGTAGAAGCCCATCGGCTTGGCCATAATGATCGGGGTGGCGCAGGTGATCGGAATGAAGCCGACCTTGAGATCCTTTTTCTCAAGCGGACCGCCTTGCGCGAACAGATCGGTCGCCGTCGCCAGCGGGAAGAACTGCGAAACGGCCGCCAGCGCGGTCGAGGCACCAAGCGTTTGCAGGAAGGCGCGTCGGCTCGCGTCCTGGGGAAAAATCGCGCGCAGCACCGCGGAGGCGACGACATTCTCGTACCGCTTGCCCTCGCTCTCAACCGGCACGCATTGCATTTGCGCAGCGGCATCGCGCGCATGCTCGGCGTCGGAAGCATGACGCCCGCAGGCGCAACCGGTGCTGTTCAGGGGCCGGGACGGGTCGAAAGGGTTGTCGAAGGTGGACATCAGGCTCTCCCATCTGTGCGTCGCTGTTCACCGGTGACAGAGCAACTTCGGTGCCAACTCCCGGGGAAATCGACGACGCCGCCGCGGGCCGCTTGGAAACCCCTGCCATTGGCCCACTTCTTGCTTACGATATTTCGTAGTCCACGAATTTTCGTAGCTGCGGTGACGGGAATTCGGCGCATCGGAGGGTCGGCGTCATGAGTGTGCATCGAGATCAGGCAGGCGGCGGCGCAGATGCCGCTTTCGGTCGCATCGAGCGCGAGAACCAACTGATCCTGCGCGCCGCCGGCGAAGGTATTTACGGCGTCAACGCCGAGGGCCGGACCACCTTCGTCAATCCGGCAGCCGAACGCATGCTGGGCTGGAAAGCCGAAGATCTGGTCGGTCGCGACATGCACTCTATGGTGCATCACACCCATCCGGACGGCTCTCACTATCACGATCACGAATGCCCGATCTATGCGGCGTTTCGCGACGGTTCGGTCCATCACGTCGAGAACGAGATGTTCTTCCGCAAGGATGGCACGTCGTTCTGGGTCGAATACACCTCGACGCCGATCCGCGACCACGGCGTATTGATCGGCGCGGTGATCGTGTTCCGCGACGTCAGCCAGCGCCGCGATGCCGACGAGAAACTGCGGGCTGCGCACGAGGAAGTCGACCGGCTGAGCAAGCGGCTCGAACTGGAGAATGCCTATCTGCAGGAACAGATCCGTATCGACGGCAATCATCACGGCATCATCGGCCGCAGCGCCGCGATCCAGAAAACTCTGAGCCAGGTCGCGCTGGTGGCCCCCACCGACGCCACCGTGTTGATCGCGGGCGAGAGCGGCACCGGCAAGGAACTGGTGGCGCGCGCCATTCACGACGACAGCCGGCGCTCGAACCGGCCGCTGATCCGCGTGAATTGCGCGGCAATTCCGGCCGACCTTTTCGAAAGCGAATTCTTCGGCCATGCCAAAGGTGCTTTCACAGGCGCGCTGCGCGACCGTATCGGCCGGTTCGAACTGGCCGATGGCGGCACGCTTTTCCTCGACGAGGTCGGCGAAATCCCGCTGGCGCTGCAGGGCAAGCTGCTGCGTGTGCTGCAGGAGGGACAGTTCGAGCGCGTGGGCGAGGCCCGCACCCGGCATGTCGACGTGCGGGTTATCGCCGCCACCAACCGCGACCTCAAAGCACTGGCACGTCGGGGACACTTCCGCGAGGATCTTTACTTCAGACTCAATGTGTTTCCGATTGAGTTGGTACCGCTGCGCGAACGCACGGATGACATCCCTCTTCTCGCATTGCATCTGCTGCGCGCGGCCTGCAAGAAGCTCAATACGGGCGAGCTGCGCCTGACCGAAGGCGATGCGCGCCGCCTTGCTCAATACAGCTGGCCGGGCAACGTGCGCGAATTGCAGAACGTGATCGAACGCGCCGCCATTCTGGCCCGCAATGGCCGGGTGCGTATCGATCTGCCTGACCTCGGACCAGCCAACACCGCGGGACGGCGCAGCCAGGCGGCCGGCGCGCGGTCCTCGATCCTCACCGACGACGAACGTCGCGAACGCGACCGCGTCAACATCATGGCGGCGCTGGAAGCAAGCGGCGGCAAGATCTTCGGCCGTGGCGGCGCCGCCGAGATGCTCGACGTCAAGCCGACCACGCTGGCCTCGCGCATCAAGACGCTGGGCATCCGCTTCGAACGCGGCTCAGGCGCGGAGCAGCGGATATAGGCTTATGGACCGGCCAACTGGCGCAGCTTTTCAGCGGTCGACGTATCGGCCGGGAAGAAGGTTTCCAGTGCGATTTCGGCGACTGTGATGTCGAGCGGCGTGCCGAACACCGTGGTCGTGCTGATCAGCATCAGCAGACCGGCATCGCTGTGCAACTGCAATGGCACCACCACCGCGGCTTCAGGTCCGACCGGACGCGCCGGACGGGGCGACTTCGGTGCCGGGAGAGCGGCCAGTTCCTGCATCAACGACTCCAGTACCGGGTCAGCGCTGACATCGATCTGGCGACGCAGCCGCACCAACAGATGCGTGCGCCATTCGGCCAGGTTGGCGATGCGCGGCGCCAGCCCCTCCGGATGCAGGCTGAGACGCAACACGTTGACCGGCGGCGCCAGCAGATGCGGCGCGACGCCAGAAACCAGCCGGCCGACCGCCGCGTTGGCGGCAAGCATGGTCCAGTGACGATCCACCGCCAGCGCCGGATAAGGCTCATGCCCCCGCAACACCTGCTGCATGGCCGCACGCGCCGAGCCAAGCGCCGGATCGTCGAGCGGCCGCTCGGAAAACACCGGCGCAAAACCGGCCGCGACCAGCAAAGCATTGCGCGCGCGGAGCGGCACTTCGAGTTGCTCCGCGAGACGCAACACCATGTCCCGCGACGGCTGCGATCGGCCGGTTTCAATGAAGCTCAGATGGCGCGTCGATATCTCGGCGGACACCGCGAGATCGAGCTGACTCAGGCGCCGCCGCTGCCGCCATTCGCGCAAGTGGGAACCGATATCCATGGCACCGACTATAAATGCTTCCCGGTCTGGCTCCATTACCTCCGGCGTAATCGACCGGCCGCGTCACACCCGCCAGATTACGCGCAAGCCTGGCCTGAGCACTTTCGCCGTGGCCGGGCAGGACACCTGAACCGGAGTATTCCAATGTCTGATCTTGCACTTTCAGCTTCTCCGACTTTTCTTCGCCGTGTGCTCGCGGTCGATGCCGCGTCATGTATCGGCATGGGCACCCTCATGCTTGCCGGCGCCGGAACTATTAGTGATGTGCTGGGCCTGCCGGCCTCCCTGTTGCAGACGGCAGGCGCGGCACTGATACCTTTTGGCCTGGTTCTCGCATGGCTGGCGACCCGCCCTGTCCCGCCGCGCGCCGGCGTTATTGCCGTGATCGTCTGCAACGTGGTGTGGGTCGCCGAAAGCCTGGCTCTGCTTGTCGGCGGATGGATAGCGCCGACCGGATGGGGTATCGCTTTCGTCGTCGCCCAGGCCGGCGCGGTCGCCGCGCTTACGGCGCTGGAATACATCGGTCTGCGCGCCGCGCGCCGGTGATGCGGTAACACCACACGCACTTGCCTGGTACGCACTCCTGTCCCGGTCCGCTGTCCAAGATTACGGGGGCGGGCGGGTCCGGAATGGCGGTGACTTTTTCACCGATCCGTGCGACCAAAATCTGATGAGCGCTGAGGTTTCCATCGGCAGTGGCGACGGGGCGCGCCTCGCCGCCCATCCCCTGCGGGCGGCGGTGCTGGGCGAGGTGCACGCGCGGCCGTTCACCGCGATCCAGACGCCACGCCGGCTGTTGCATTTCGCCTTCGCCACTGTCGGCGAGGCCGCCAAAGCCGACCGTGCGGCCCTGACCGACTTTTGCGCCCGGCGCGGGCTGGATGGTCCGAAAACCGGCGCCAAGCACCACCGCATTGCGCTCGGCGGCACGACCTTGCGCTGGGAGCAACACGCCGAATTCACCACCTATACCTGGGAGATGCCGTCAGAGGCCGGCGCACCGTTCCACCCCGCCGCCGTGTCGCTGGCCACGCCGATGGGCAGCGTACCGCAGCCAGGCCCGGTGCTGGTCGCGGTCGACCTGCACCTTCTGGCCGACAAGGAAACCGCCCTTCCCTCCGAGCGCCTGTTCGATCGCGCCAGCCTGGCGGTGGCGGAGAATGCCGAAGGCGACGCCCTGTTCGCCACCGACTTCCAGCCCGACCCGGCCGGCTTCATCCGCATTCTGGTGCTCGACCGGGGGCTGGGACCCGAGCGGGCCGGCGCATTGGTCCAGCGCGTGGTGGAGTTGGAGACCTATCGCACGCTGGCTCTGCTTGGCCTGCCGGAGGCGCAACGCCTGCTGCCGTCGATCGTGCGCATCGAGGAACGGCTGCCCGAACTGGCGGAGGAAATGCGGCGCAGCGGCCGGCTGGCCGACAATCAGCGCTTGCTTAACGAACTGACGGCGCTGGCCGCCGAGCTCGAGGCCGGCGCCGCCGCCAGCCAGTTCCGCTTCGGCGCCAGCCGCGCCTACAACGAACTGGTCCAGCTTCGCCTGAGCACGATCGGCGAACGCCGGGTCGAAGGCTTCCCGACCTTGTCATCGTTTCTGGCGCGGCGCATGTCGCCGGCGATGCGGACCTGCGCCGCCACCGAATTGCGGCAGAGCGACATGTCGATGAAGCTGTCGCGTGCCGCCAATCTGCTGCGCACCCGGGTCGACGTCGAAGTCGAACGGCAGAACCGCGACCTGCTCAAATCGATGAACGAACGGACCCGTCTGCAGCTCAGGCTGCAGACCACGGTCGAAGGCCTGTCGGTCGCCGCGGTCAGTTATTATGTCGTCGGCCTGTTCGCCTACCTCGTGAAAGGCCTGCACGATGAAGGTCTGCCGGTGAACGTGTCGCTCGCCACGGCCGTGTTCGTGCCGTTTGCGGTGCTGGGGATATGGTGGCTGGTGCGCCGGATCCGGCGCCGGCACATTTCCGGGGCGGAGAAAGCGCCAGCGACAGAAACAGACGGCGCTCCTTAGTCCGCCATCCCGAGTTCGATCTCAAGCGCCCCGCACAGCATTTGCCCGAGCGTGATATGCATTTCCTGGATGCGCGCGGTGGTGTCGGATGGCACCACCAACAGATGATCGGCCAGCCCGGGCAGATCGCCGCCGTCCTTGCCGCTCAGGGCCGCGGTGACGAGCCCCATGGTCTTGGCCTGCTTGAGTGCGGCAATGACATTCGGACTCTTCCCCGAAGTGGAAATGGCGATCACCACGTCGCCGGGCCGGGCCAGCGCCTCGATCTGCCGTGCGAACAACTGCTCAAAACCAAGATCGTTGCCGATCGCAGTCAGCGCGGAGGTGTCGGTGGTCAGCGCGATGGCGGCGACAGGGGCACGATTTTTCTTGTAACGGACGGTCAGTTCGGTCGCCAGGTGTTGGGCGTCGGCGGCACTACCGCCGTTGCCAAATAGCATCAGCTTGCCACCGGCGCGGACCGAACCAACACATGCCGTCAGGAGGCCCGCGAAGGCCTGCACCAAAGCCGCTTCGGTGCGCCGGGCAACATCGTGATGCTCGGCGAACTCGGCCTTGTAGAATGAAACTACATCCACGATCGCTTCCCTTCGGATCTGGCTCGTTCCCAGACCGCAATACTGGCTTTCACGGCGTCTCGCCGCGGAACTCCGGCACCGCGTCACGGAGAACGGTGTAAATCGCAGTGCGTTCGTCGCGCGCCAACCCCTGTTCCAGCAGCGTTACCCAGCCGCGGACGGCCTCCAATGAGAGCTGCCTCGGCTTGGCGGCGACAATACCGGGAATGCCTGTTTCCGTCATTTCTTCTTCGCGCGCGAACAATATCTCATGCAAGCGCTCGCCCGGCCGGATGCCGGTAAACTCGATCTTGATGTCGACGCCCGGCTCAAGACCGCTGAGACGGATCACCCGCTCGGCAAGATCGACGATTTTCACCGGCTGGCCCATGTTCAGGACATACACCGAAACGTCGCTTCTGTCGGCGGTCAGCGCATGGCTGGCGGCGGTCACGACCAGATCGCAGGCTTCGCGGATCGTCATGAAATAGCGAACCATGTCTGGATGCGTCACGGTCACTGGCCCGCCAGCCTCGATCTGCGCCTTGAATTTCGGCACCACCGAACCGTTCGACGCCAGGACATTGCCGAACCGTACCGAAATTAATCGCATGGCGCGGCCGCCGGGACCTGCCCGCCGCGCAAAATCATTGTCGAGCGCGTCGCAATATATCTCCGCCAGCCGCTTGGTAGCCCCCAGCACCGACACCGGCTCGATCGCCTTGTCGGTCGAGATCATCACCATGGCGGTGACGCCGGCCGCGGCGGCTGCGTCCGCGACGTTGATCGAACCCAACACGTTCGTTTTGATCCCCTCGTCCCAGTCCCGTTCCAGCAGAGGAACGTGCTTGAGCGCAGCGGCGTGGAATACGATGTCCGGCCTGAACTGCGCGATCAAATTCATGATCCGCGGTCTATCGCGGATATCGGCAAGCCGTCCGGAAATTTCGGCCTGGCTCTGCTTCGCACGAAGCGCCTCCAGCGCTGCGTGCAAGGCAGGCTCGGAATTTTCGATCACCAGAAGACGGGACGCCCCAAAATCGACCACGCGACGGCAGATTTCCGCGCCGATCGAACCGCCGCCGCCTGTGACGACGATCGCCTTCCCTCTCACGAACGTCTCCAGACGTTCATAATCAATGCGAACGCTTGGCCGCAACAGCAGGTCCTCGACTGCGACAGGCGCCAGTTGCACCGCCGGCCCGGCAGCATCGAGGGAAGGCAACTGGCTAATCGTTATTCCAAGCCGGCGCGCACGTATCAAAATCGACTCTGGCCGCACTTCGTCGGTAAAAGCGGAGGGAGTCAAGATAAGCCGAGTAACCTTTGTGCCGCGGCTTTCCAGATCGGCGACCACGCTTTCCAGATCGTCGATGTCGCCCATGACCGGAACCGCGCGGATCGACTGCCCGCGGTCGGCGGGCGACGACGACAGGATGCCGACCGGCCAGATTTTCTTCACCGCACCGCTCTCGATGCCACGCAAGAGAACTTCGGCATCGGCAGCGCGGCCGAGCACCAGCGTCGGTGCCGAGTCCGCGACTTTGACCCGCTGGAGCGTGCGCGTGTACTGGAAATAGCGGTACGCGACGCGCGAGCCGCCGAGGAAAAACATCTGCAAGACCCAGTACAGCAGAATGGTGATCTTGCCGAAGTAGAAAGTACCGAACAGGTTCGGCGCCAGCAGCACGTAGTCGAGCACCAGCAGGAACGCCGCCAGCACCGTCGATGCCTTGAAGATCGCGTAAAGGTCGGGGATCGAGGTGAAGCGCCACTTATTGCGATGCAGCCCGATAAAAAAATAGGCCGCGGCGGCATAGAGCACAAACAACGGCAGGATCAGCTGAATACCCGGCAAACGCTCGGTCAGCGCGTAGCCCTCGAAGCGCATCAGCAATGTCAGTCCGATCGCCGCCACCGTCGCAAGCAGATCGTGCAGCACGATCAATATCTGTCGGGGGGTCAGTTTCGGCCGCCGTATCACGGTGCAGCCTTCCCGAACGAATGCAGCGTGATGTGGCCGGCCGGCCTCTGTTGAAAACAGCCAGCGTTCCGCCGCAGTCTGGCCCCTCCAGAGCGGTTCCCCAGATGCACTGTAAAGGCCGATAGGTGAATCAAAGCCGGACTTTCTGAGGTGATGACAGGGAACACGGCCGGAAACCAGCCGTTTACAGCCTTTCCAGGCAATACGAAAGCGGCAAAGCCTCCTCTCTATCCATAGCTTTCCGTCCACCTTCGCACCGCTTTCGCCTGAGATATCCCCTGGTAGCGCGCCGCTGGACAGCCCGGTCCGCCTTTGCTAAGTGACGCGCGCCTGACGGGGCTTCCCGCGCGGCGATCCGGGCGCATAGCTCAGTTGGTAGAGCAGCTGACTCTTAATCAGCGGGTCCCAGGTTCGAGCCCTGGTGCGCCCACCAATCTCCCGCAATTTCGAAGCCCCGCAGGCCATCAAGCCTGGCCTGCCAGATTTGACCCACGGCTGAGCGGCCATAGCGGCCTTGCCTCACACACTGCGGCGGAACGGACTAAAGGCTGGCTGCGCGCACGCAAGCTTGACTTCGATTCGACTGCATGGACTTCTGTGCACAGCCAGAAACGACACCGAAACGATGGCCGCAGCGGGACCGGCTCGCCTGCCGCAGCCGGCAGGTCAAGCCACCGCATGGGCACGAGTCAGACATTCGATCTCAGGATGACAGCGGCGCTTTGCGCGCTGACCGTCGCGATGTTGCTGGCGGCCGCGATGGGACGCGAACCGGCGCAGCCCGCTCATGTTTAGCATCATCATTCCCAGCTGGAATAACCTCGACTATCTGAAGCTCTGCATCGCCAGCATCAAGGCGCATTCCGCCTACGACCACGAGATCCTCGTGCACGTCAATGACGGCGCCGACGGCACCCGCGACTGGCTGCAGGCCCAGTCGATCCCGCATTCGCACTCCAGCGACAATGTCGGCGTCTGCATCGCCACCAATTATCTGGCGGCGCAAGCAAAGAACGATTGGCTGCTCTACCTCAACGACGACATGGTGTGCTGCCCGGGCTGGGATGTCGCGCTCGCCGACGCCATCCGCGCCACGCCGACAAACTTGGCCATGTTCTTCTCGTCCCTGATAGAGCCGACCGGAAGCGGAAATCCGCTGGTGTCGGTGCAGAACTTCGGCCGCACACCCGCCGAATTCGATGAAAAGCGGATGCTGGCGAACTTTGCGTCCGACATAGGTCCCGACATCGAAGGCCAGGGATCGCAGCCGACATTGGTGCACCGCATGTGGTGGCAGATCGTCGGCGGCTACAGCGTCGAATTCGGCCCCGGCATGAGCAGCGATGACGATCTGCTGATGAAATTCTGGGTGGTCGGCTGCCGCGATTTCCGCATCGTCGGCGCCAGCCGGATCTACCATTTCTCCCAAAGCAGCACTGGCCGCGTGCGCAAGAACAAGGGCGGACGCACTTTTGTGATGAAATGGGGAATCACCCAGGCAGAATTCAAACGGGATTTTCTGTCCAAGGCGCGCAGCGCCAGCGCGACGGGACCGGCGGAGACCACATTTCCGCGCGGGACGGCTCATGGCCGCCTGAAACGGATCGGTTACGCTTTGGCGGATTATCCGCTGGGCGATCTGGCCGCCTGGTCGCCGGCTCCGGGCCCCAAGATCACGACCCTCAAGTAGCGGCGGCCGCCGACCGGCCCGGCCGCATAGCCTCAGCCGCGATACTTTTGCTTCTTCGGCTTCTTGTGAAAGCCCGGCTTTGCGAAAGGCGCGGCATCGCCCTGGCGCGGCGGACCTGCCTCGGCAGGCTTGTGCTCATGTTGGCGCTTCTTATCGAATCCCGGCTTTTTCCTGAATTTGTGCGCGCCTTTGCGCGCATAGTCACGCGGCGGCGGACCGCTGTCCGCGGCTGGCGTATCACCCTGCCCGCGCGGCCCGCCCGGCAACGGTTCGATGCGGATCGCCTCTTCCTTGTCGGGCCCCTTGATCTTGGCGGCAAACGACTCCGCCGCCTTCGCCGATATCTCGAACTCGGTGATGGTGTCGTAAACCCGGATGGCGCCGATATCCTGCTTGCCGATGCCGCCGCGGCGGCAAATCATCGGCAGCAGCCAGCGCGCTTCGGCCTTCTGGCGAAGTCCGATGCTGGCGCTGAACCACACGCTGCCATCCGGCATGCCGCGCCGGAAACCGGTCTTTTGACGCGGCTGGCCGGATTCTTCGCCACCACGGCTGCCCTGTCGCGTGTCGCCACGAACGTCGCGCGATTTGCCGCGATCCGGACCGGGATCGAGGATATCTTCCGGCGACGGCAGCCGCGAGCGATAGAGCCGCGCCAGCGCGGCGGCGATGTCCTCGGACGACCGCTCGGCCAGCAGGGCGCGCGCCAGGACCAGATCGTCTTCGGTCGGAGCCTCGGTGAACAACGTATCCTGCAGCATGCGCTGCTGGTCGAGCTTGCGGATCTCCTCCGGTTGCGGCGGCGTGCCCCAGATCGCGTCGATGCCGGCCTGCCCCAACAGCATTTCAACTCGCCGCCGCCGCGCGGGCGGCACCAGGAGAACGCTGACACCCTTGCGCCCCGCCCGGCCGGTGCGGCCTGAGCGGTGCTGCATGACTTCCGGATCGTTCGGCAGGTCGGCGTGGATGACGAGGCCGAGATTGGGCAGATCGATGCCGCGGGCGGCAACGTCGGTCGCGACGCAGATGCGCGCCCGCCCGTCCCGCAGCGCCTGGAGCGCGTGGGTCCGCTCGCCCTGGGTCAACTCCCCGGACAGCGCGACCACGGAGAAGCCGCGTTCGAGCAGCGCCGCCTGCAAGTGCCGCACGGCATTGCGGGTGTTGCAGAACACCAGGGCGCTGGGAGCCTCGAAGTATCGCAACACGTTGACCACGGCATGCTCGATATCCTGGGCGACAACCCGGATCGCGCGATACTCGATGTCGACATGGCCGCCTTCGGCGCCAGCGACTTCGACACGAAACGCGTTCTTCTGAAACTGTTTTGCCAGCGCGACGATGCCGCGCGGCAGTGTCGCTGAAAACAGCAACGTGCGGCGCGTCTCCGGCGTGGTCTTGAGGATGAACTCCAGATCTTCGCGGAAGCCGAGATCGAGCATCTCATCGGCCTCATCAAGCACGACAGCCTTCAAGGCCGAGACATCAAGCGCACCGCGCCGCAGATGATCGCACAGACGCCCCGGCGTTCCGATCACGATGTGGGCGCCGTCGGCCAGCGCGCGCTGTTCGCGGCGCGGATCCATGCCGCCGACGCAGGAGACAACGCGCGCGCCGGTGAATTGATAGAGCCAGGCCAGTTCGCGCTGCACCTGCAAGGCAAGCTCACGCGTCGGCGCGACAATCAGGGCCAACGGCCGGGCGCTGTTGGCGAAGCGTTCGGTATCGCCCATCAGATTTTTTGCGATCGCCAGCCCGTAGGCGACGGTCTTGCCGGACCCGGTTTGCGCCGACACCAGCAGATCGCGGTCGCGAGCGGCATCATCCAGCACGGCTGCCTGGACCGGCGTTGGATCGGTGTAGTTACGCTCGGCGAGAGCCTTGGCGAGCGGCGGACTGGCGGGCAGGAATGTCACGAGGTGTCGGCCTTAAAATGTCTGTCGCATTGATGGAGCACGGGTCGGATGGGACACGGGTGCATGCCCGCGCCATTTAGCGCCCGAAAGGTCCACAGATTGATGGATCTGGGTTTGCTTTAGTCCATGACCGGCAAAAGCGCCATCGGTGTTGACGCTGATGGCGCGCCGGGAGGGATTCGAACCCCCGACCCCCAGATTCGAAGTCTGGTGCTCTATCCAGCTGAGCTACCGGCGCATTTTTCGTCAATCTGGAGAAATGGCGCGCCCGAAGAGATTCGAACTCCTGACCCCCAGATTCGTAGTCTGGTGCTCTATCCAGCTGAGCTACGGGCGCCGAAACCGCCGCTCGAAAAACGAGCGCCGGAACCAGCGCTTAGCTATCGCCTTGGGCGGCCATTAGCAAGTGTTGGTGGCGAGGTTCGACCTGTGGCGGTTTCGCCACAGACAGAGATTTGGCGCATCCGCGCCCTGCCGGACGCATTTACCGTGAGCGGCCACCGCCCGCCTGAAAATCGGCATAGGCACTGGCCAGACCCTCGCGCAGCGAAATCTTTGGCGCCCAGCCGAGCTTGCGCAGCCGGGATACATTCAGCAGCTTTTGCGGCGGACCGTCGGGGCGCGTTGTGTCAAATTCGATCTTGCCGGTGAACCCAACGACCCCGGCCACTTCGGCGGCAAAATCCGCGATCGTGATGTCTTCCCCGGTCCCGACATTGAGAAACTCCAGGCCGGAATAATGCTTCATCAGGAACACGCAGGCGTCGGCGAGATCGTCGGAGGACAGAAATTCCCGCCGCGGCTTGCCGCTGCCCCACACCGTCACCGACGGCGCATTGGCCTGCTTGGCCTCGTGGAAACGTCGCAGCAGCGCTGCCGGGACATGGCTGTTTTGGGGATGGTAGTTGTCGCCAATGCCGTACAAATTGGTCGGCATCGCGGAGATGAAATCGGCGCCGTGCTGCTTGCGATAGGCTTCGCACAGCTTGATGGCGGCGATCTTGGCGATGGCGTACCACTCATTGGTCGGCTCGAGCGGACCGGTGAGCAGCGAGTCTTCGGACATCGGCTGCGGCGCCAGCTTCGGATAGATGCAGGACGAGCCGAGCGCCAACAGCTTCTTCACGCCGGCCTTGTGCGCGCCGTGGATGACGTTCAGGCCGATCGCCAGATTGTCGGTGATGAAGTCTGCCGGAAATGCATTGTTGGCGAAAATGCCGCCGACATGGGCGGCGGCAACGATCACGGCATCCGGCTTCGTCTGCGCAAGCCAGGCTTCGGTCTCGGCTTGCCGGGTCAGATCGAGCGTCCGCCGGGTGCTCGTCAGAATCTCGCAGCCTTCGCCGGCCAGCCGCCGCATGATGGCCGAGCCGGCCATGCCGGTATGACCGGCGACGTAAACGCGTTTGCCGCGCAGATCGAACAATAACGGCTGGACCATGGGCTCTCTTTGTGCGCAAGGCTGGCTTTTGCCCGGTCGTCGATTGCCGCTTATATAGCGAAATCGCCAGCCAGAGAAAGATGGAGTTGACGATATTGCATAACGGCCAGGACCGGCGTCCCGCCGCGTTTCTTGACCGCGACGGCGTCCTCAATATCGACCACGGCTACGCCCACCGCCCCGACCAGCTCGATTGGGTCGCCGGAGCACCCCAGGCCGTGCGTCTGCTCAATGAGGCCGGTTATATCGTTGTCGTCGTCACCAACCAGTCAGGCGTCGCCCGCGGCTACTTTCCTGAAGCAGCGGTGAAGCTGTTTCACGCCGCGATGCAAGAAGGCCTGGAGGCGCATGGCGCCCATATCGACGCCTTTTATTATTGCCCGCATCATCCCGAAGGCGCCGTCCGGGAACTCGCCATCCGCTGCCGCTGCCGCAAACCGGCCACCGGCATGCTCGAACAGGCGGCCCGCGACTGGCCGATCGATCCGGCGCGCAGTTTCATGATCGGCGACAGGGACGATGATGTCACCGCCGCCAAAGCGTTCGGGATCCGCGGCATCAAGTTCAATTCCGGCGACCAGTCGCTGGTCGACGTGGTGCGCCGGGAAATCGCGGCGCAGCCGCCCGGCTAGACCACCCGCCCGGCTTCCAGACGCAAAACGTAATCGCACAGCGCCAGACTTTCGGCGCGGTGGGCGATGATGACCATGGCGGGCCGCGGAGCCAGTCCACGCAAGCGGCCGAGCAGATCACGCTCTCCGGCAACGTCGATGGCGCTGGTGGCTTCGTCCAGCACCAGCAGGCGCGGTTTGCGCAGGATCGCCCGCGCCAGCGCCAGACGCTGACGTTCGCCGCCGGACAGCAAGGCACCGCGTTCGCCGACCACCGTATCGAGACCGCGCGGCAGGTGGCGCACCAGATCGGCGACGCCGGCCAACGCCAACGCATCCCACATCTCCGGCTCGGTGGCCTGCGGCCTGGCCCATAAGAGATTGCGGCGGACCGTGTCGTGAAACACGAATGGATCCTGAGCGATGTAGCCGATGCAGGTGCGCCAGGCGGCCAACATGGGGCCCTGCAGCGGCTGCCCGCCGACGGTGATCCGTCCCTGCTGCGGTTCGAAAAGGCCGACCAGAAGGTCGGCCAATGTGGTCTTGCCAGCCCCGGAGGCTCCGGTCACGCCGATAAAGGCGCCGGGTGCGATGGTGAGGCTGACTCCGCGTAGCCCGCGCGCGCCGTGGTCATCGCCGGTAGCGCCGCTGTACAGATACCAGACGTTGTCGAACACAATCGGCCCGTCTGGCAGCGTTTGCGGCTTCGTCAGTTCGGGCGGACCCGTGCCGATGCCGGCGAGGTCGCGGTCGAGCTGCCTGACATTCTCGTACGCCGGCAGCGCGTGGGCCAGTTGCTGCGCGCCCTGCTGGAACTGGCCGACTGGCCCACCCATGCGGGCGACAATCAGCAGCAGGGCGATCAGCGTCGGCGGTGCAATGTCGAACGCGCCGAATCCAATCAGAACCAGCAACCCGCCGGCGAGCGCCGACAGCATCGCCAGCGTCAGCCGCATGTTGGTCTGCTGACGCACGTAGTCGATCTGCCGGCGGCTCTGCATGCGCACGGTATCGCGGAATTCGTCGACGAAGCTCGCCTGCATGTTCTGGCTGATGGCCAGCTTCAGTCCGCCGAGGAACTGCGCGGTGGTACTGGCCAGCGCCAGATTGGCGCCGGTCTGATGGCCTCCCAGCCGGCGCGCGCGCCGGAGCACGGGCATGAAGGCGAAGGCGCCGGCGGCCAGCGCCACAAACGCGACCAGCGCGAATGCCGGCGCCAGCATCAGCACCAGGGCACACTGGACGAACAAAAGCACGCCGGCGACCGTGCACTGCAGAACGAAATGCGCGGCAGCGCCGATCCGTTGCACATCGGCGGCCATGACATTGGTCACGCGTGCATGATGGAGCAGTACCACCTTGTCCCATGGCGCAGCGGCGAGGGATTGCGCAATGCGCAGGCGCCACGAGTCGATGAAGCCAGTGCGCAGTTCGGCAACAGCCGCATCGCGTATCGAAATGACCATCGCCCGGACCAGCATCAGCAGGCCGAACAGACCGAGCAGCAGAACCAGTTGTCCGAATGGACGCGTCAGGCCGAACAGCTCAAACACGGCTTGGGCCGCGGCTTCCAGTCTGCCGCCGGTCAGGCTCGAGCCGATGACGATGGCCAGCAACGGGACGACGAGAAGAAGGCCGACGCCTTCGACCACCGCTCCCAATGCGACGAAGATCGCGGCAACGATCCCCTTGCGGCCGGCAAATTCGACAAAGTCTCGCAGGAACACGCGCAAGTCTGTGGCCAGCGGCCGGACATTTTCTGGCGTCTCCCCACCCATCGCTGCCGCCCAGCGCGTTCGATGCGCCGGCCACATTCGAGCCGACACTGCAATCTATGCGCGTATTCGGCGCCTGTTCAAGTCTGGAGAAAGCGGTGTCCCCGCTCGTCCAGGACCACGCAGGTGAGGCGCCCGGACGCGAAGGCGCCGGTGTCTATGTTGATGCGGTTTCGCCGCACCTCGGGCGCGTCGCTGGGCGTGTGGCCATGCACGACGATCTTGCCGAAATCCAACGTGCTGGTGAGAAATTCCTCGCGAATCCACATGAGGTCCTGATCGCTCTGACGATCCAGCGGCACACCCGGCCGCACCCCGGCATGGCACATGAAATAGCCGCCGTGGCTGAAAGACGTCTTCAACGATTGCAGGAAGCGTCGATGCGCGGCCGGCAAGGTGTCGCGCAGGCGCGCGCACGCCTCGTCGTAGTTCCTGCCGGCCCTCATGTCGCTCACCGGCACGCCATAGGAATGCAGCGTCTCGAGGCCGCCGAGCCGGCGCCAGTGATCGGCGACGCCGGGATCCTCGAGAAAGGATTCGAACAGCTGCTCGTGATTGCCCCTGAGCGCGACATGCGGCGTCGGAAACGGATTGCCGATCAGCCGGTCGAGGACGCCGCATGACGCCGGGCCACGATCGACATAATCGCCGAGCGTGACCGTCAGCGCATCCGCGCCACCGTCGGCGACATCGCGACCGATCGCCTCGACGATCCGGTCGAGCAGATCGAGCCGGCCGTGAATATCACCGATGACGTAGAGACGGCTGACCTGGTCCGGGATTGTCGTCTCCTCCATCAGATCAGGCGGCGGCCTGCGCTTGCTGCATCGGTTGCCAATTTATGATATCCAAGCCGCGAATAAACCAGCATTTTGTCGCTAGCCGGTCCGGGACAAGGAACAAAGACATGCAGCCGATCCCGGTGGGAGCCAAAGGCAGCTACAGGCTCCGCGTGATGCCGGCGCATCTTGCCAACCAGTTCAAGGACATCTCCCTCCCGCAGGTGTTCGCCACGCCGATGATGGTGACGATCATGGAGAACGCGGCGCTGAACGCCGTGCGCGACTATCTGGACCCGGGCGAAAGCTGCGTCGGCACCGTGGTGAATGTCCGTCATCTGGCGGCGACGCCGGTCGGGCACTGGGTCACCGCGGAGGCCGAAGTCACCAAGGTCGATGGCCGCCGCATCGAGTTCACCGTGACGGCGAAAGACGAGATGGAAACCATCGGCAGCGGCACGCACGAGCGCATGGTGGTCGATATGGCGCGCATCGACGCCAAGCTGGCGACGAAGAAGCGCGGGTAATCGCCAAGCGGCCCCTTTTTGACGCGCGTGAAGACCGTCGCGCCGGCCGACCCGGCAATTGACGCTTTGCCGTCCAACCCGCGCCAGTTGCTTGCCGGCCTGCCGGCATTGCTGCAAAACGCTTCCTGAAAAAATTTCAAGGGAGCCGACATGCCTGAAGCCCTCATTCGCGGTGTCGCCATCAACTACGAGATCTTCGGCACTGCCGGGCCGTGGATCGCGCTGACGCCGGGCAGCCGCCGCCCCTATGGCGAACTGGTCGATCTGGCGAAGTCGATTGCGACCTCGGGCTATCGCGTGCTGCTGCACGACCGCCGCAACTGCGGCGCGTCCGATGTCGCTTTCGACGGCTCGGCATCCGAGCACGAGATCTGGGCCGACGATCTCTATGAACTCGCGAAGCAACTCAACGCCGCCCCGCTCTATGTCGGCGGTTCGTCGGCCGGCGCACGGCTGGCGATTTTGTTCGCGGTCCGGCATCCGGACGCGCTGCGCGGCCTGCTGCTGTGGCGCCTGACCGGCGGCCAGGAAGCGGTCGACCGTCTGGCGGAGAACTACTACGGCGCGTTTATCAAGCTGGCCGAGGCCGGCGGCATGGAAGCGGTCGCCAACTCCGAGCATTTCGCCGAATGCATCGCGGCGCGGCCGTCGAACCGCGAACGCATCCTGCGCACCGACGTAAAGGACTTCATCAAGGTCATGACCAAATGGCGTGAGGCCTTCCTCACCGCCGCCAAGCTGCCGATCGTCGGCGCCACCGAGGCCGACCTGAAGGCCATGAAAGTGCCGGCCTGCCTGATCGCCGGCAATGACGTGATCCACACACCGGCGACCGCGCGCAAGGTCGCCAGCATCCTGCCGAACAACGAGTTGCACGAGGACGTCGTCGAGAAGCGCGCCGACGACAATCTGCTGAAGGAATGGGACCGCAAGGAATGGCGGGATGCCGAGCCGCGCATCGCCGAGATCTTTGCCGCGTTCCTCAAAAAGGCCGAGCGCGCCTAAGCGCCGGTCGCAATCAACAAACAGCACGAGGGAAGAAACACCATGAGCCTGACCATCCGCCGCGTCGTCACCGGTCACACCAAAGACGGCCATGCCAAGGTCGAGATCGACGAAATCGCCAAGAACGTGATTTCCAACCGTCCCGGCGCGTCGTCCTGCGTGCTGTGGTCGACCAAGGGTTTTCCGGTCGACAATGACGGGTTCGACGATCCGACCACCGGCTCCTTCAAGACCACGGTCGAGAATGGCACCGTGTTTCGCATCGTGCGCTATGAGCCGGGCGTGACGCCGCGCAATCACCGCACCGACTCGATCGACTATGCCATCGTCATTTCTGGCCAGATCGACATGGAGCTGGACGACGGCGTGGTGGTGACGCTGAAGGCCGGCGACGCGCTGGTGCAGCGCGGCACCATCCACAACTGGGTCAACAACGGCACCGAAGACTGCGTCATCGCCTTCGTGCTGATCAGCGGCAAACCGGTCACCGCCAATGGCAAGCCGCTGACCGCGGTGGGCTAGCGACAGCAACCGCCGTCATCGCCGGGCTTGACCCGGCGATCCATGGGGCGGTGCTTCATCGGCAGGCTTACGTAAGGCTTGGGCGTGGTGCGTCTCATCATCGATGCCCGGGTCAAGCCCGGGCATGACGCAGAATTTGTGGCGCAGGCCTTCAATCTCGAATTCAATTATCAACCAGCCAACGCTCCGCTGCCCCTGTTGGTGACGCGGGGAGCGCCGACGTGCCCTTTTTCCGTCCCTCGGATGAGGGAATGGAGCGCCGGGAGGCGCCAGGGCGGTGGTGCTAGGCCGCCCTTTGGCGGGCATTGACGGAGCCCGCCGCGCGCCCACGGTCTGATCCCTGTTACCAGGGGAGACCGCTTCGGGGGCACGCGCCCCCATTGACGGAGGGGGCTGCGCCTCCCGGCGCTCCACCGCGGCGCCATTGTCGGGCGCCGCTCCCGCCCAGCGTGTCGAGACGCTGATCAGACACCCCTCATGAGCAGGGGCGGGATGCGCGGACGTTAAGCCTGATATAGGATTAATGTCAAGGCGCCTTTGGCGCTGTCCGGGCGGCTGGATTCCGGGCCCGGCGTGAAGAACGCCGTCCCGGAATGACGGCGAAAAGTCTACTGCGGCGTGATTCCCGCCGCCTTCACCGCCGGGCCGATGCGCTCGACCTCGGCGCGGAAGAATGCGCCGACCTGCGCCGCGTTGCGCCCGTCGGGAACGTAACCGTCGCGCTGCATGACGGCGACCACCGCCGGCACTTTCAACGCCTCCTGGATCGCCGCGTTCAGCTTGTCGACGATGGCGTCCGGCGTCTTGCCGGGCGCAAAGAACATGCCCCACGAGCCCATCGGCACGTAGCCGGGCAGCACGTCCTTCATCAGCGGCACGTCCGGGAACGGCGGAAACGGCTTGGTGCCGGTGAAGGCCAGCGCCCGCACCCGGCCGTCATTGAGCAGCCCCATCACCGACGGCGGCGTCACGAACATCACCTGCACGCTGCCGCCGAGCAGCGCGGTCATCACTTCCGACGCACCTTTATAGGGAATGTGTTGCAGGGTGACGCCGGCCTTCTGGCTGAACACTTCGGTCGCCAGATGCAAAATATTGCCGACGCCGGGCGAGCCGTAGAGTACCCGCTCCTTCTTGGCGTGCTCGATAAACTCCGGCACAGTCTTGATCGGCGATTTGGCGTCGACCAGCATCAACAGGCCGTCGAGAATGCCGACGGTGGCAATCGGCTTGAGGTCTTCCAGCGTATCGTAACCAAGGTTCTTGTAGATGTGCGGCGTCGGCGTGATCGAAGACGACGAGAACAGCAGCGTGTAGCCATCCGGCTTGGCCGTCGCGACCGAGCGCGCCGCAATGGTGCCGTTTGCACCCAGCCGGTTCTCGACGATGAATTGCTGGCCGAGGCTGGTGCTGAGCTGCGCGGCGATGGTGCGTGTCTGAATGTCCGGTCCGCTGCCGGCGGCAAAGCCGACAATCATGCGCACCGGATGCTCGGGGTACTGCTGCGCCTGCGCCGCCGGCGCGAACAGCAGCGTCAGCGCAACCAGGGAAGCAAGTCTGACCATGGTATTTCCTCCGTGCTTTTGTTTTGTTTGAAGCGTCGTTCTTTTTCATTATCGCAATCCGGCTGCGTTGCAACCAGCCACCGCGTGTGGCGCGCCCGTATTCGAATGATGCGCAAGCGCTCGATGACCGAACTAGTGTTCGCAGGATGAAAATGTGCAGCGCACAGCGGGTTTGCTCCGGCGGCACGGCGGCACTAGTATCCCGCGGCCTTGCTGGCCGTTCCGGAGATACTCGATGCAATCGCCTAAAGCCCCAATCCTGACCGCGCATGGCGCGGCTATGCCGGCGATCGGCTACGGCACCATGCTACTGCCGCACCGTCCGGTCGAACTGGTGGCGCACGCCATTGCCGCCGGCTATCGCCACATCGACACGGCGCGCAAATACGGCACCGAGGAGCGGGTCGGCGAAGGCATCCGGGCCAGCGGCATCGCGCGCGGCGAACTGTTCGTCACCACCAAGGTGACCGAGGAGAATGCGCGCGAGAGCGATTTCCTCCGGTCGGTCGAGACCAGCCTGAAGGCGCTTCAGCTCGATTATGTCGACCTTCTGCTGATCCACTGGCCGCAGCCGAAGGTGCCGTTCAAGGAAACGCTCGGCGCTTTGGCCAAGGCCAAGCGCAGCGGCTTCACGCGTCACATCGGCGTCTCCAATTTCACGGTGGCGATGCTCGACGAGGCGGTGAGCGTCTGCCCCGAGCCGCTGGTCACCAACCAGATCGAGTACCACGCCTATCTGCCGCAGGGCCGCATGATCGCCGCGCTGAAGAAACACGGCATGATCCTGACCGCCTATTGCCCGGTGGCGCGAGGCGAACTGCTGAGCGATCCGGTCATCGTCGAGATCGCGCGGGCGCATGGCAAGTCGCCGGCGCAGGTCGCGCTCCGCTGGCTGGTGCAGCAGCCGATGGTGGCGGCGGTGCCGCGCGCGCTCGAGGACGCGCATATTGACGACAATATCGACGTGTTCGACTTCACGCTCACCGATCAGGAGATGGGCAAGATCTTCGCGCTGCGCAGCCGCAAGCTGCGCATTGCCGATCCCAAGGAGCGCGCGCCGGTGTGGGATGTGGAGGACGTCGAGACGGTTGCCTAACGAAGCGGCAGCATTCAAAGGACGCCGCCTGAAATACTCGCGGGCGTTGCATCTCTTTCGCATCATCGAACGGAAAACAATTCGCGCGTGAATCGTCAGAACCATGTTGCGGTCCGACGATCATCAACATAGCATGAGACATAACCGCGCAGTCACGACGCGGAGTTTAGGGACGAAACGTCAGAGACTTTCTTGCATCGCGCATGTCATGCCGCACGGCTGACGCGTCGATTCAGGATCGGGAGGGTGTATGCGCTTCTCCTCTCTTGAGCGTGCAGTAGAGCTTTGCCTGCTCCGTGAGCGCCGCAGGCAGCGTTGGGCGCGCCGTTGCCCGCATTCAAGATCGACATCACAGCAATACCGCAATCCGCCGTCCAGCGACGCCGGATCAACCGCGGTTGGAGCAGCGCTTATGTGAGCACTGCCTGAAAAACATCCAGGGAGGACGTCATGGCCAAATTGGATTTTTCGCGACGAACATTCGTACAAGGCGGCGTCGGGCTCACCGTCGCCAACTTTCTGCCCGGCACAACGCCGTTCGCTCATGCGGCGACGATGGAAGAAAGCACCATTGCCGCGGCAAAAGCGGTTGGACCGGCCGCCGTCAACGGCATGATCTGGTCGCCTTATCTGGTGCCGATGCAGCCGGTGATCGCCGAATTCTCCAAGCAGACCAACATCACCATCGGCGGCGTCCAGGACATCTCGATCTTCGACGCCCCGCAACGCGCCATGGCCGAAGCGCTGTCGCGTTCGGCGCAGTTTGACTTCATCCATATCGATTCGAACATGATTCCGTCGCTGGCCTCCGCCGGCTATCTGGAGCCGCTCGACGACTACATGAAGAAGGCGAACTTCAAGATCGACGCCGTCGGCGACTACGGCAACTTCATGACGTACGGCGGCAATACCTACGGCATTCCGACCGACGGCAACGTGCACATCCAGTATGTGCGCAAGGATCTGATCGAGGATCCGGACAACAAAAAGCGGTTCGCCGACAAATTCGGCCAGGAACTGAAATTCCCCGAGACCTGGGAGGAAAACCTGCGGCTGCAGGAATTCCTCATGGATCCGTCCAAGGACCTGTACGGCTCCGGCAATTTGCGCAACCGGGCCAACGGCGTGACCTGGTGGTACATGATCTACTACAGCGCCGGCGGCTTCCCCTTCGACGACGACATGAAGCCGACATTGAATACCCCCGCCGGCCAATACGCCGTCGACCTCTATCTGCAGGACAAGAAGGTCAACCACCCGGAGGCCAACACCTGGGGCACGCCGCAGATGATCCCCCGCATTGCCAACGGCCATGTGGTCAGCTGCCAGTACTGGGACGGCACCGCCAAGCTGAACGAAAATGCGGCCAAGTCGAAGACCACCGGCAAGTGGGTCTACGGTCTGGTTCCCGGTTCGGACTTTTCCGGCAAGCGCATCCACCGCTCGATCTCGTCGCCGCTGGCGGCGATCCTGATCAACAAGTACAGCCCGCGAAAGGCGCAGGCCGCCTACATGGCGTTGTGGCTCGGCTCCGGCAAGAACAGCATTCCGATCGTGACGGATGCGGTGAACACGTTCCACGATCCGTGGGCGAAAGAGCACATGGCGTCGCCGCTGGTTCAGAAGGCCTACAGCCCGGGCGGCGTCAAGGCGATCGAGAAAAACTTCCAGGTCGTTTCGCCGCCAATCTACCTGACCGGCTTCCTCGAGTTCCAGGATGCGCTCGGCAAGAACCTGTCGGAAGCCTATGTCGGACAGTTACCGGCCAAGGACGTTCTGTCCAAGACCGAGAACGAATGGAACGCGATCATCGGACGCATCGGGCGCAACAAACTGAAAAGCGATCTGAAGAGCTACAAGGCGGTGATGCCGAAGCGCCTCGTTCCGGCCTGACGCGGCCTGCGCGGGCGCCCTGCCCGCTCGATCGACGGCCGGACGAGCATCGCGCTCGTCCGGAGTATCTCCACCCGAGGTGAGGAATGGCTGTCGCCGCTGCCCCGGCTGCCGGATTGCCGCCACCGCCGGCCCGCGTCGTATCGCGGCGCCGTGCCATCCGGCTGTTCAAGATATCGCTGCTGTCGCCGCTGATCGTGATGTTCGCGCTGGTGCTGATGCCGGCACTGCTGCTGCAACTCTACTTCTCGTTTCACCAGTGGACGGTCTATCTCGGCACCTGGTGGGATGCCGAGTTCGTTGGCCTCGACCTGTTCCAGGAGGTACTGACCGATCCGCGTTTCGGCTGGGCCATCGTGCGCTCGCTGCTGTTCGCGACCGGCTCGACCATCGGCTGCTTCGTGTTCGGCTTCCTGCTCGCCTATCTGATGTACGAGCCGTTCAGAGGCAACGCGGTCTATTACATCATCTTCATCCTGCCGATGCTGACCGTTCCGGTGGTCGTCGCCTACACGGCAGAAATGATGCTGTACCAGAGCGGCCCGATCAACGACATCCTGTCGCGTCTGAGCGGTACCGAGTTCAAGCCGGCATGGCTCAGCGACCCGAACATCGCGCTGGCCACCGTCGGCCTGCTCGAAATCTGGAACTGGACGCCGTTCTCCTTCATCATCATGCTCGCCGGCCTCTCGGCCATTCCGAAGGAGCCGATCGAGGCAGCCGAGATTCTCGGCGCCTCGAAGTGGCGCATTTTCTGGGAAGTACAGCTGCCGCTGCTGCGGCCGGTGATCCTGCTGGCGCTGGTGCTGCGCTTCCTCGAAGCGATGGCGGAGTTTCCCAAGACCTGGGCGCTGTTCCAGGGCGGGCCGGGATCGGCCACCGAAACGCTGCCGATCTACATCTTCATGACCACCTGGCAGTATTTCCAGATCTCCAAGGGCGCGGCGATGTCCTACATCGTCATGCTGATGATGATCGTCATCGTGCTGCTCGCCATCCGGCTGCTGCGCCGCGAAAAGCAGTCGCTCGACAAGATGTACGAACAGCCCAGCAAGGCGGAGGGCTGACATGGCGATGACCAAATCGCGCCGCCGCCGCATCACCATGATCATCCGCTATGCGGTGCTGAGCGTCTGGGCGCTGATCGCGTTCTTCCCGATCTACTGGATCGTCTCGACCTCGTTCAAGATCGACACCCAGTGGTTTGCCTGGCCGCCGTTCTATTTCCCGAACCCGCCAACGTTTTCCAATTACATGAACGTCTGGTTCGGGGCCGAGGAATACACCTCGACGCAATACGCGATTTCGTCGCAAAAGCCGCTGATCTCGCTCTGGAATTCGACGGTGATCGCCACCTGCTCGACATTCCTGGCCGTCCTGTTCGGCTCGATCATCGCCTACGGCGTGTCGCGCTACCGGGTGCTGTCCGACCTCCGGATGTTCCAGTTGCTGATGCTGCGCATGATCCCGCCGATCGTGATCGTCGCGCCGCTGTCGCTCTATTACACCGCGGTCGGCCTGATCGACACCCGCACCGGCCTGATCCTGGTCTACTTTCTCACGACGCTGCCCTACGCCGTATGGATGACCAAGAGCTTCATCGACGAGGTGCCGCGCGAGGTCGAACAGGCGGCCGAAATCCTCGGCGCGTCGCGCTGGCGCACGGTGTTCGAGATCGTCCTGCCGCTGATCCGCTCCGGCCTGGTTGCGACCTTCCTGTTCATTCTGATCCTGACCTGGAGCGAATATCTGCTCGCTTTGATCATCACCAAGACGAACGTCGCCACGCTGCCGATCGAACTGTCGAAATACCAGGGCTCGACCGAGGGCCGCGTCTACGGCCGGCAGGCGGCGCTCGCGGTCGGCATCACAATCCCGCTGATGATCGTCGGCGTCATCATCCGCAAGCATCTCGCCCGCGGCTTCAGTTTCGGCATGGTACGGAGATAGACACAGTGGCGCGTATCGAACTGGTCAATCTGGAGAAATCCTTCGGCGCGGTGAAGGCGGTGAAGGACCTCACCTTCACCATCGAGGACGGCGAATTCATCGTTTTCGTCGGCCCGTCCGGCTGCGGCCAGACCACGACGCTGCGCATGATCGCCGGATTCGAGGACCCGACCAGCGGCGAAATCCGCATCAACGGCAAGGTGGTCAACGACCTGGAGCCGCGCGACCGCGGCCTCGGCATGGTGTTCCAGAGCCACGCGCTGTTTCCGCACAAGAATGTGGCGCAGAACATCGAGTTCGGCCTGCGCATGAAGAAGGTGCCGGCCGAGGAGCGCGTCAGGCGCGTCCGCGAAGTGGCCGACATGGTGCGCATCGGCCATCTGCTCGACAAGATGCCGTCGCAGTGTTCGGGCGGCGAGTCGCAGCGCGTCGCGCTGGCCCGCACGCTGGTGACCAATCCCTCGACCTTCCTGCTCGACGAGCCGCTGTCCAGCTTGGATGCCAAGCTGCGCCGCGAATTGCGCGCCGAATGCGACCGGCTGCACCAGGCGCTGAAGCGCACCTTCATCTTCGTCACCCACGACCAGGAAGAGGCGATGACGCTGGCCGACCGCATCGTCGTGATGCGCAACGGCGAGATCGTCCAGGTCGGCTCGCCGATGGAGATCTATTCCAATCCGGTCAATTATTTCGTCGCTGACTTCTTCGGCTCGCCGTCGATGAATCTGGTGGCCGGCGAGATCGTGCAGGGCACCGCCGGCACACGCTTTCGCGCGCCTCATTTCGACATCGCTCTACCGACCCGCTTCGGCACCGCCAAACCCGGCGCCGCGACACTGGGCATCCGGCCGGAAAGCGTCGGCGTGGCGATCGGCGCCAAAGGCGACATCGAACTGCCGGTCCGGCTGGTTGAACCGCTCGGCAAGGACACCCTGCTGTATTTCGACGCAGGCACCGAACGTGCATTTGTCGCGGTGACCGAAGGCCTGAGCATGGCCGAGATCAAAGTTGACGAGCGCATACCGCTGACGCTGGACCCGCTTCGCATTCATCTGTTCGAGTCGGACGGGCGACGGATCGACACGGGCGCGTAACAGTGGTTGGCTGCGCGCGCCGGACTTCTTTGAATCCAATTCAAGCAACCGAACGTCGAGGTTTACATGGACTATCGTGAAAAGAGTGAGATCCGCGACGGCATGCGGATCGACTGGGACATGCCGATCACGATGGACGACGGGGTCGTGCTGCGCTGTGACATCTACCGGCCGATCGCCGAGGGCAAATACCCGGTGATCATGACCTACGGGCCCTACGGCAAATGGCTGTCGTTCCAGGACCTCTACAAGGATCAGTGGGAGCGCATGTGCGCCGACCAGCCGGACGTGCCGGCCAACTCGACCAACAAATACCAGGCCTGGGAAGTGGTCGACCCGGAAAAGTGGGTGCCGGATGGTTATGTCTGCATCCGCGTCGATAGCCGCGGTGCCGGCCGCTCGCCCGGCGTCATCGACATCTGGTCGCTGCGCGAGGCCAAGGATCAGGCGATCTGCGTCGACTGGGCCGGCGTGCAGCCGTGGTCCAGCGGCAAGGTCGGCCTCAACGGCATTTCCTATTACGCCGAGAACCAGTGGCAGACCGCCGCCCTGAAGCCGAAACATCTGGCCGCCATCTGCGCCTGGGAAGGCGCCGCCGATTTCTATCGCGACATGGCGCACCACGGCGGCATCTTCAACCGCGGCTTTGTCGAAGGCTGGTCGAAATCGCAGGTCTATACGCTGCAGAACGGCCGCGGCACGCGCGGCTTCAAGAGCGGCATGACCGGCGACTGGGTGTCCGGACCGGAGACGCTGTCGGAAGAACAGCTCGGCAAGAACCGCAACAATTTCTACGAGGACTGCATCTCCCGCAAACTCGACACCGACGCGTTCTGGCAGTCGCGCATGCCCGACTGGAACAATGTCGAGGTGCCGCTGCTGTCCTCGGCCAACTGGGGCGGCCAGGGCCTGCATCCGCGCGGCAATTTCGAGGGCTTCGTGCGCGCGGCGTCGAGCCAGAAGTGGCTCGAGGTGCACGGCATCGAGCACTGGACCCACTTCTACACCAATTACGGCGTCGATTTACAGAAGCGCTTCTTCGCCAAATTCCTCAAGGGCGACGACGCCGCCTGGGACAGCCAGCCCAAGGTGCAGCTCCAGATCCGTCATCCCGGCGAGAAATTCGTCGAGCGGCACGAGAACGAATGGCCGCTGGCGCGCACGCAGTGGACCAAGTTCTTCATCGATCCGGCCGACCTGTCGCTGTCGACCGACGCGCCGAAAGCGGCGTCCGACGTGACCTATGGCGGCTTTAGCGACGGCGTCACCTTCCTGACCGAGCCGCTCGAGGAAGATGTCGAGTTCACCGGCCCGATCGCCGCCAAGCTCTGGGTGTCGTCGGCGACCGAAGACGCCGATCTGTTTTTGATCGTGCGCGCTTTCTCGCCCGACCTGAAGGAAGTCACCTTCCAGGGCGCGCTGGATTCGCACACGCCGCTGGCGCAAGGCTGGCTGCGCGTATCGCATCGCAAGCTCGACAAGGAACTGTCGCTGCCCTACCGGCCCTATCACAGCCACGACGAGGAGCAGAAGCTCACCCCCGGCGAGGTCTATGAGGTCGACGTCGAAGTCTGGCCGACCTGCATTGCGCTGCCGAAAGGCTATCGCATCGCGCTGTCGGTGCGCGGTACGGACTATGTCTATCCGGGCGAGCCCGGCGCCGGCGTGGAAACGCTGGGCAAGGTGTGGACCGGCGTCGGCCCCTTCACCCATGACGATCCGCGCGACCGGCCGCCCGCCGTGTTCGGCGGCGACGTCACCTTGCACGCGGGACCGGACCGGCAGGCCTTTGTGCTGCTGCCCGTGATCCCGAAGACATAAACCGCCGCACAGGCCGCCAAAGCAATTTTCAGGAGTTGGACGTTATGGGTTATCGTGAGGTCAGCGAAGTCCGCGACGGCATGCAGATCGATTGGGACATGCCGATCACCATGGACGACGGCGTCGTGCTGCGCTGCGACGTGTTCCGCCCGGTCAAGAAGGGCCGCTATCCCGTGCTGCTCAGCCACGGCCCCTACGGCAAGTGGCTGCACTTCGAGGACGGTTACAAGACCGCCTGGAAGCGCATGGAGGAGAAGCAGCCCGACGTGATGGCGGGCTCCACCAACAAGTACCAGAGCTGGGAAGTCTGCGACCCCGAGAAATGGGTGCCGGATGGCTATGTCTGCGTCCGCGTCGACTCGCGCGGCTGCGGCCGCTCGCCGGGCTATGTCGAACACTGGTCGCCGCGCGAAACCAAGGACTTCGCCGACTGCATCGAATGGGCCGGCGTGCAGCCGTGGTCCAACGGCAAGGTGGGCTTGAGCGGCATCTCCTATTACGCCGTCAACCAGTGGCAGGTCGCCAGCCTGCAGCCGAAGCACCTCGCCGCCATCTGCGTCTGGGAGGGCTTCGCCGACTTTTACCGCGAACTGAGCCACAACGGCGGCATCTACAACACCTTCGCGCAGAACTGGTACGACATGCAGGTGAAGACCGTGCAATACGGTCTCGGCACCAACGGCCACCGCAGCCGCATGAATGGCGACTGGGTGTCGGGGCCGGAAACGCTCAACGCCATGGAGATGGGCGCCAACCGCTACGACATGGGAAAGGTGCTGTTCTCGCACCCCATGGACGACGACTATTACAAGGCGATGCTGCCGGACTGGTCGAAGGTGACCGTGCCGCTGCTGTCGGCCGCCAACTGGGGCGGCCAGCCGCTGCACCCGCGCGGCAATTTCGAAGGCTTCTTCCGCGCCGCCTCGAAGCAGAAATGGCTCGAAGTGCACGGCATCGAGCACTGGACGCATTATTACACCGACTACGGCGTCAACCTGCAGCGGCGGTTCTTCGACTACTTCCTCAAGGGCAAGAAGAACGGCTGGGACAAGCAGCCGAAGGTGCAGCTCAATGTGCGTCATCCGGACGAGCAGTTCGTGCTGCGGCACGAGGAGGCCTGGCCGCTGCCGAGCACGCAGTGGACCAAGTTCCACCTCGCCACCGGCGCGCACAAGCTTGTCACCGAGGCGCCGAAGGATTCGGCCAAGGTCAGTTTCGATGCCATGGGTGACGGCGTCACCTTCATGACAGAACCGATGACGGAAGCGACCGAAATCACCGGTCCGGTCGCCGCCAAGCTGCACGTGTCGTCGTCGACCAAGGACGCCGACCTGTTTCTGGTGCTGCGGGTGTTCTCGCCGGACATGAACGAGATCGTGTTCCAGGGCGCACTCGATCCGCACACGCCGATCGGCCAGGGCTGGCTGCGCGCCTCGCACCGCAAGCTCGACAAGAAGCTGACGCTGCCGTTCCGGCCCTATCACAGCCACGACGAGAAGCAGCCGCTCACGCCGGGCGAGGTCTATGAGCTCGACATCGAGATCATCCCGACCTGCATCGTGGTGCCGAAGGGCCACCGCGTCGCCCTGAGCATCCGCGGCAAGGACTACGTCTACCCGGGCGGTTCGGGCGGCAAGCTGTCGAACATGAAGAACGAGTTCACCGGCAACGGCCCGTTCCTGCATGACGATCCGCGCGACCGGCCGATGGACATCTACGGCGGCGAAACCACGCTGCACCTCGGCGGCGGCACGGAAAGCTTCCTGCTGTTGCCCATCATCCCGGCCCGCAAGGCTGTGGCGAAGGCCAAGCCGGCCACGGCCCGTGCGGTGAAGGCGAAAGCCAAGCCGGCGAAGTCTGCCAGCAAGACGGCGAGCAAGAAGAAGCGGCGGTAAGTCAAACTCCGCTCATTCCCGCGCCAGCGGGAATCCAGGGCTGCATGCACTGAGCCTGCCGCCCTGGGTCCCCGCTTTCGCGGGGACGAACGGAGATGAGAGCGCTATCCTCTCGCCGTCACCCTGAGGTGCTCGGCCGCAGGCCGAGCCTCGAAGGGTCGACGGCCAATATCAGAAAGACACGTTCATCCTTCGAGGCTCGCGCGTTCCGCGCTCGCGCCTCAGGATGACAGTTTCAAGTACCGTATCCGTAGCCCGGACCTCAGAGCCTGACTGAAAAAGCGGTGAGTGATCCCAGCGGGCTGTGATTCCATCGGATTTGCAAAGATTCGAGGGAGATCACGATGGCCTGGACTGGGACCACTCGCGCACACTATCGACGGGACCGCCCGCGCTACAC
>JAUXXH010000011.1 GCA_030684935.1 Pseudolabrys sp.
TTGACGGAGCCCGCCGCGCGCCCACGGCCGGATCCCGGTTACCCGGGGCGACCGCTTCGGGGGCACGCGCCCCCATTGACGGAGGGGGCGGCGCCTCCCGGCGCTCCACCGCGGCGCCATTGTCGGGCGCCGCTCCCGCCCCAGCGTGTCGAGACGCTGATCAGAACCCCTCGGCAGCAGGGGCGGGATGCGTGGACGTTAAGCCCATTATAGGAATCATGTCAAGAGATTATTCTCCTACATTCAGCCGCCGCCTCATCCTGTGAGGAGCCGCGGCTTATGCTTCGAGACGCGCCCGGCGCACGTTGCGCATTTAAGCGCAAAGCGTTGCTTTACTACGGCAATTGACACTAGCCGCCTTGATGCCGATCATCGTTGTGTTTTCCTCGGCCTTCAATAGACAGCTCTCACACCCATGCAGACATTGGCGCTTTCCGTACCCGAGATCATGCTGTTGACGCCCAAGAAACACGGTGACCAGCGCGGCCATTTTGTCGAAACCTACAATCGGCGCGCGTTCGCTGAAGCCGGCATCGATTGCACCTTCGTCCAGGATAACCAGTCGCTCTCGACCCGCCGCGGCACCATTCGCGGATTGCATTTCCAAGCGCCGCCGCACACCCAGGCCAAACTCGTCCGCGTCTTGCACGGTTCTGTCTATGACGTTGCCGTCGATCTGCGCCGGGGCAGTCCGACCTACGGCCGCTGGTGCGGGACGACGCTGTCGGCCGAGGAAGGCCAGCAGCTTTTCGTGCCGGCAGGCTTTGCCCATGCCTTCTGCACGCTCGCGCCGGATACGGTCGTCGCCTACAAGGTTGATGGCTATTACGCACGGGACTGCGAAGGCGGCCTGCGCTGGGACGATCCGGATCTCGCCATTGACTGGCCGGTCGCCGCCGCGGACGTTCATGTATCGGACAAGGACGCGACGTTGCCGTACCTGCGCGACTTCACATCGCCCTTCGTGTTCCCGTCATGAGCGACGGCCGCCGCTTTCTGGTCACGGGCGGGGCCGGGTTTATCGGCTCGGCGGTGGCGCGCCATCTGATTGAGGCCACGGGACATCAGGTCTGCGTGCTCGACAAGCTGACCTATGCCGGCAATCTCGCCAATCTGGCGCCGGTCAAAGCCGATACGCGATTTTCATTCGAGCGCGTTGATATCTGCGATGCCGCGGCGGTGAACCGGGTCTACGACAGCTTCCGTCCCGACATCGTCATGCATCTGGCCGCCGAAAGCCATGTCGACCGGTCGATCGACGGGCCGGGACAATTCATCCAGACCAACATTGTCGGCACTTATGTCCTGCTGGAAGCGGCCCGCCGCTACTGGAGCGGCCTGGGCGACGATAACAAGCATTTTCGCTTTCACCACATCTCAACGGATGAGGTGTTCGGCTCGCTGGAGAACGAAGGCTTTTTCCTCGAGACCAGTCCGTACCAACCGCGGTCGCCCTATTCGGCTTCCAAGGCCAGCGCCGACCACCTGGTCCGCGCCTGGCACCACACCTTCGGACTGCCGGTGGTGCTGTCCAACTGTTCGAACAATTACGGCCCCTATCATTTCCCGGAAAAGCTCATCCCGCTGGTCATCCTGAATGCCCTGGAAGGAAAGCCTCTGCCGGTCTACGGCGACGGCAAGAACGTGCGCGACTGGCTCTATGTCGAGGACCACGCGCGGGCGCTGGTGCTGATCGCGCAGTCCGGCGTGACCGGCGAGAGCTACAATGTCGGCGGCTGGAACGAGATGGCGAACATCGACGTCGTGCGTGAAATTTGTGCGCTGGTCGACGACATGGCGCCGGATGCGGCGATCGGACCGCGCGCCGGGCTCATCAAGTTCGTTGCCGACCGGCCGGGCCACGACCACCGCTATGCCATCGACGCCAGCAAGATCGAGCGCGAACTGGGTTGGAAGCCGGTCGAGACGTTTCAGACCGGCCTGCGCAAGACCGTGCGCTGGTATCTCGACAGACGCGACTGGTGGGAGCCCATCCGTTCCGGTACTTACGCCGGCGAGCGCCTCGGCCAGGCCCGCGGGCCATGAGCGGGCCGATCCTCCTTTTCGGCGCGGCCGGCCAGGTCGGGCGCGAACTGACCGCGCTGGCGCAGGCGCGGGGAGTCAAACTGCGCGGCGTCACGCGCGACATTGCCGACATCACCGCCACCGACGCCGTCGCCGCGGCGGTGGCGGACGCCAAACCGTGCCTGATCGTCAATGCCGCAGCCTATACCGCGGTTGATCGGGCCGAAAAGGAGCCGGATCTGGCCCACGCCGTCAATGCCGTGGGGGCGGAGAACATCGCCCGCGCCGCGGCGGGCGCGAAGGTGCCGCTGGTCCACCTCTCGACCGACTACGTCTTCGACGGCACCAAGACCGGCCCCTACATCGAGACCGACCCCCTCGCCCCGCTCGGCGTCTACGGCCGCAGCAAGGCCGAAGGCGAAGAATTGGTGCGAAAAGCCTGCCCAAACGCCATTATTCTGCGCACCGCGTGGGTTTACGGGCCCTACGGCGCCAATTTCCTCAAGACCATGCTGCGGCTGGCGGCGAGCCAGGAGCGGTTGCGGGTGGTGGCCGACCAGCACGGCAATCCCACCGCCACCGCCGACATCGCCGAGGCGATCCTGACGGTGGCGTCGGCGCTGACGGCGACGCCGACGTTGACGACATTGACGGACGGCATCACCGCCACCACCAACACCACCGCCGTCACCACCGGCGGCACCTTCCACGTCGCCGGCACCGGCGTCACCACCTGGCACGGCTTTGCCGCAGCCATCGTCGATCACCAGGCGCGATGGACCCATAAACGGCCGCCGGTCGACGCCATCGCCACCGCCGACTATCCGACGCCGGCGCGCCGGCCGGCCAACTCGGCGCTGGACTCCACGCTGTTTGCGCGCACATTCGGCTTCCGCGCCAAACCCTGGCCGGAGCGCATGCGCGAGACCATCGACATCCTGCTGGGCGGCCCCGCCGCCCGCGGCACACCGGAAGGGGCACCGTGAAGGGAATCATTCTGGCCGGCGGCTCCGGCACGCGGCTGTATCCGCTGACGCTGGTGCAGTCGAAGCAGTTGCTGCCGGTCTACGACAAGCCGATGATCTATTACCCGCTGAGCACGCTGATGCTGGCGGGCATCCGCGACATATTGATCATCACCACGCCGCACGACAGCGCCGCCTTCCAGCGCCTGCTCGGCGACGGGGCGAGCTTCGGCGTGCGGCTGTCCTATGCGGTGCAGCCGGAACCGAACGGCCTGGCCGAGGCCTTCATCATCGGCCGCGATTTCGTCGGCCGCGACCCGGTGGCGCTGATCCTCGGCGACAACATCTATTATGGCCACGGCCTGCCCGAACTGCTGACGGCGGCGCAGGCGCGGCGTGAGGGCGCGACCGTGTTCGGCTACATGGTGTCGGACCCGCAGCGCTATGGCGTGGTCGAGATCGACGCGGCCGGGCGCGCGCTGTCGATCGAGGAGAAGCCGGCCGCGCCGCGCTCGAACCTCGCGGTGACCGGGCTTTATTTCTACGACAACGCCGTGCTGGACATCGCCGCCGCGATTCTGCCGTCGGCGCGCGGCGAGCTGGAGATCACCGACGTCAACCGCGTCTACATGGAGCGCGGCCTGCTCCACGTCGCCATCATGGGCCGCGGCTTTGCCTGGCTCGACACCGGCACCCATGACAGCCTGCTGGAGGCGGCGACCTTCGTCGAAATCCTCGAACGCCGCCAGGGCCTGAAGATGTCGTGTCCCGAGGAGATCGCCTACCGGCAGGGCTTCATCGACGGCGACGGGCTGATGCGCGCGGCGGAGCGCTATGGCAAGTCGGGGTATGGGGCGTATTTGAGGAGGGTGGCGGGGGACGGCTGACGCCGCGAGGTGTTCCCGCATGCGCGGTCTGTGCGTACGATGCAGTCCATGCGGCGTCGGCGAAGGCCATCATTGCGTCGCGTGCGGGGCGGCGACTCGGTCGAAGGTGCCGCAGTGCAAAAGCGAGTGCGTTCCATTGGCCGCTGGAACAACTGGCCGCGCGGCGCATTACCCGGTTCTCAACAAGGAGTATCCCATGGACTGGAACCGGGTTGAAGGAAACTGGAAGCAGGTCAAAGGCAAGATCAAGGAAAAGTGGGGCGATCTCACGGACGATGATCTCGACAAGATCAATGGTCGGCGCGACCAGCTCGAGGGCAAGATCCAGGAGCGGTATGGCAAGGCCAAGGATGAGGTGAAAAAGGACGTCGACGACTGGTATGGCAGCCAGAAATGGTAGCCACGACGCGCCGCTGACACCCATAGCGCTGAAAGCCCCGGATTTCATCCGGGGCTTTTTGCTGTGCAAACCCGCCGTCTGCGAATTGGGCCCGAACTGACCTTATCGACAAGGCTCCAGGACCAGCGGAATAATAAAGAGGCCCGGCAACCGCCGAGCCTCTTCGTGCTTTGGCTTTCGTCCTTGGCTGGCGCTAGCGGCGCCAGATGTTTTCTTCACGTTCGTGACCGCCATAGCGCGCGCCGGCAAAGGCGCCGCCGGCCGCCAGCACCGACACGGCCCCGATCAGGAAGGCGAGCCATGCGGCCGCCTTGCGTGCGGCTTCCGCCGCCGCCTTGGCCTGCTCGATGGTCGCGTCCACCCGCTTGCGGGCTTCGTCCGGCGGGATCTTCGCCTCGGTGGCGACGATGCGAGCGACGTAGTTGCGGTCCTCTTCGGTGATGGTACCGCGCAACGCGCTGTTGCTCAGAACCCGGCCGACTTCAGCCTGCGGGTTCTCAACCTGCGCCGGCTCGGTGCCGGCCGGCCGCAGCATGTTGCTGACGATGCCGGAGGCCCGGTCCTGCGGCACGTTCTGCGCCGCGACCGAAGCCGCGCCGCCAGCCACGGAGCCAATGCCCTGCGCTGCGCCGGACGCCACCGCATAGGCGATGGCAACGCCGAACACGAAGCTCATCGCCCACATCAGCAGGCCGTGGGCACCGTCGCGGGCCTCACGCTCTTCCAGCGGCACGCTGCCGGAGCGGCGGCGGAACCGGCCGGTGAAGTAACCGCCGACAATGGCAGTGCCCATCATCACCAGCGAAAACCACGCCACGCCGATGATCGAGAGCGTGGTCGCGGACGGATTGTTCCAGCTATAGGGCGAAAACGACGCGAAACCAGCCGCCGCGCCGAACGAGAGCAGGACCAGTCCCAGAACGGAGGCGAGCAGCGCTCCCCCGACAATGGCACCCCAGTCAAAGTTGGTCGTGGGTTGATCCGTTGGAATGGCAACCACTGTTGTTGTGTCGGTCATGCTTATCTCCTTACCGAAGCCCCAAGAAACTCAGAATGAACATGATCACGACGATCAGACCGATGATGTAAATCACCGAATGCATCGACACCTCCTGCGCAGCATTGAGTCCAGCCCAACGCCGGCGGCCCAAATAAGTTGCACTGTTGCCGCAAAGTGAGCGAACTTGCGGCAAGGATTGCCGGCCGAAGGCGAGCGTGAGGGAGTTGCGACGACAGCGGTGTCAAAGGCAGCAAACGTTGAGTGTCCCTGACAGCGAAGAGGCGTTGCCGGTCAAACCCCGGCCGGCTGCCGCGGCAGCACGGCGGTACGCCAGCGCAGGATGATCAGCGCGGTGAACATGAGGCCGGTCCCGCCATAGATCATCGCCGTCGCCGGGTAACCGATGGACTCGATCAGCACGCCGGCGGCCAGCATCCCCACCGGATTGCCGTAGATCGCCAGCATGCGCACACCCATGACACGGCCGCGATACTGCGGCTCCGCAGCGCGCAACAGCATCACCGCCAATGTCACCATGCTCACGCTCTGGGTGGTGCCGATGAGGAACAGACTGATCATGCCGACGCTCATGCTCTGCACCTGCCCGAACACCAGCAGCATTACGTACCAGACGATCATCGACGCGATCATGATGCGCTCGACCCGCATCCGCTCACCGACGATGCTCAGGACGACCGAGCCAACGACAGCGCCGGCCGCAACGCTTGCGACCAGGTAACCGAAGCCGGTTTGATCCGTGCCGTAAATATCCTTGGCCACATAGGGCAGAACGCCAGCCACCAGGGGAAAGGCACAAAGATTGACCAGGAAAGCGAGCGCCATCCCGGCGAGCAGGCGCGGAGAATTCCAGATGTAAGCCATACCCAAAATCAGATCGCGCCATGGCGACGGGCGCACCGCGCCGTCGGATGACGGTTGCACCGCCTCCGGCCCCGATCCGAGCAGCAGCAGCGCGCCGGCGGCATAGAAGATCACGATCGCTACATAAGCCGGCCCCATGCCGAGAGCTGCGAACAATCCGGCACCGGCGAGCGCGCCCATGGCACGGGCGGAATCCGCAGTGATGCGGGAAATGCTCATGGCGCTGACCAGATAGTTCAACGGCATGGTGGCGGCCACCAACGCGCTGCGGACCCCGATATCCGAGGGGCGCACCAAACCGGTGAACGCGGCAGCGACAAACACATACACCGGGGTCAAGTTACCGGTGAACGCGAGCGTCATGATAATGGCAGAGACGACCATGTAGCTGGTGCGGGTGCCGAACAGCACCATTCGGTGTCCGATCCGATCGCCGACCACGCCGATCATCGGCGCCACCAGCGTGCCCAGGTAGAGCAGCGAGGCATAGAGTGTCAGCAGCAGCACCGATCCGGTCTCGACGAGAACGTACCAACCCAGAATCAGCATCTCCATCTCGATCGCCCAGGACGTCAGCAGATCAGCGGGCCACTGGAAACGGAAACTGCGGACACGAAATGGTGCAAGCGCGGCAGGGAGCGGCATGGTCACCGGCATTGCGGGCGTAGAATGTCGTCATTCCGCCTCGCCCGGCCTCGAGGCGGAATGGGCGTCGGCTCGCACAAGCCGAACGTCTTGTTCTCTATACACAATATACGGTTCGAGGGATGGTGAACGGAAGAATCGCCGAGCGGCTTGCCTATCGCGGCGAGGATGCGGGTTTGAGTTCGTCAACGGCGGACGCCGCCTGCGCACGCGATGCCGACAAAGAGCCTCTGCGTTGGCTGGCGGGGGTCGCCGCCACAACTTTGCCGGCTAGCAGCATGTTCCGGCAATCGGGGCGCCAAATGCTTCTATGGCATGCCGGCGCACGCCGCTGGTCGGCTCAGACGGTTGCCGCACGCGGTCGTCAATACTGACCAAAGCATCGCGTTCGGCGGTCGAGCCGATGGTGGGTCCGAGATCGCGCAGCAGGCCGTCATCGACGCCATAGATCCAGCCGTGCACGTGAAGCCTCTGCCCGCGGATCCAGGCATTCTCGACGGTCGGGATCGAAGCAACGCGGCGAACCTGCATTTCGACGTTAAGTTCGCACATCCGGTTGACGCGGGCGTCGGCGTCGGCGATCGCGTCGAACAGCGGGCGGTGCTTGCGATACAACATGACGATCGGCTGCAGCCAGTGATCGACCAGAGCCGACCGGTCGTTGCCCAGCGCCCGTTGAATGCCGCCACATCCGTAATGCCCGCAGACGATGATGTGCTCGACCTTGAGAATCTCGATGGCAAATTCCATCACCGCCAGCAGGTTCATGTCGCTGGTGTGCACGACATTGGCAATGTTCCGCTGAACGAAGACCTCGCCGGGGTCCAGGCCAAGCACGTCATTGGCCGTCACCCGGCTGTCCGAACAACCGATCCACAACAGCTTGGGCGCTTGAATACCGGCCATGCGCGAAAAGAAATTCGGATCTTTGCGGGTCTTGGCCTGTGCCCAGGCCACGTTGCGATCGAACAGGTGATCGAGACTCATCGCCGGCCCCTTTTGATGCTAATGGGTGCTCGAAGCATGCGGCGTTTCGCTGGCATCCCGCTCGCCCCCACGCAGAAGATCGCGCGCAGCCAGCCAGTCGCGGATGCGCGGCGAGTCGACCGGACACTCCTCGGCCAATTCGCCGGCAAAGATGCGCCACTGATCGAGGTTGCGGAACGGCACGCCGACGACGATCGGCACGTCCAATTCGACGGCCTTGGCCAGCACGTCGCGCAGCCCCTCGCCTTCCGCCTCGATCTTGCCGAACTTGTTGAGGACGAGAATGTCGGGCTGTTGATCCAGCGCGGTCAGCAACAAACCCGCGGCTTGCGTCAGAATGCTGCGATCCAGCCGGCAGCCGCGCGCTTCCTTGCCGCGGTCTTCCGACAATTGCAGTACCGTTCCGGAAAACAGCTCCTCGACCGCCATGTCGCATTTGACCGGATCGCGTTCGAACGTGTTGAGCTGGACAAGGCCGGCGACGCTCAATCCGGCGTCGCGGAGCGCGTATCCCCAGCCGGCGAGGAACTTGTCGGCCGCAAGCCCGTCGGTATAGACGACGGCCAGGATGTTCGACGATTGAGTCTGCATTTCAACCCCCCGTTTTAGCGAACTAGTGGCTCGCCGTCGTGCGTTTATGGCCCACCAGCAGCGGCCCGAATGACGCGGCGAAGCCGAAAAACGCGATGCACCACCCCAGCACAGTGAGTTGCAGAAGCGGCTCGCTCCAGGCCGGGAATAGCGAAGCGCCGATGCGCGCCAGCGCGGCGGCGACGACAGCCGCATAGATGATTTGCGTCATCACGGAAGCGACCAGCGCATTGCCGGTATGGCCGAGGCTGGCGCGCGTCATCACGGCCAGCGTCATCGTGCCGGCGGCGCCGACCGTCCAGGCATGATTACCGGCACTCGCCGCGACGAGATCGAGCGCGGCCGCGCTCGACAGCAGAAAACCAAGGGGCACGAAGGCGTAGCCGACATGCAAAATGAGAACCAGGCGATCGCGCACGGTGCGGTCCCCGGCCCAGCGCGACAACCGCAACAATTGCGCCAGGCCTGCGGCGCAGAGCACGGCGGCGGTCTCGGGCCCCACAGGTTGGATCAGCCATAGCGCCAGGGCGGCGGCGCTGAACGCGATGACGCTCAGATCGATACTTCCCATTGGCGCCGGCAGCCGTCCGGGGTTTTCCCTCGCCAGCCAGTTGCGCGTAAAGCTCGGCACGATACGGCCGCCGATCACCGAGATCAGCAGCACCATGGCGGCGATGCCGATGCGGACGCCGTATTCGGCGCTGCCGTGGAAATGGGATTCGAGATGAAAGGCGATGTTGCCGACAAGCAGCAGGCTCACCAGCCCGACGACTTTCAAGTTCCCCCAGTTTTTGCCGGTAAGAATCTCACGCGTGATCGCCGCGATCAGCAGCGCCAGAAAGCCGGTGTCAATGAGAGCCGCGGCGAGCCAGCCGATCTCAGCAGACAACGTGACCGCGATGCGGCCCGCCAGCCATACCAGAACGAGCGTCAGGAGCGGCATGCCTTGAATGGGCAGCCGTCCCGTCCAATTGGGAATGGCCGTCAACAGAAAGCCGGTCACCACCGCCGGCAGATAGCCGTACAGCATTTCATGCACATGCCAGTCGATGGCGCCGAAGGCCGTGCGCAATTGCAGTTCGCCGTGGAAGATCGGCAGCCAGGCCAGCACCGCGAGTCCGGCGTAGATCGCGCCGAGCAGGAAGAACGGACGGAAACCGTAGGACAGCAAGACCGGGCCGGCGTAGGTCTTCAGGCGGGGAACGGCGTTCATGGCATTTCCGGGCAAACGGCTTACGGGCGCAGCGCGTGTTCGAAGGCGCGCTTGAGACACACCGCGCCGGGGTCGGGCGAGCGGTTGAGCAGGCCCATCAAGGTGATCCACTCTTCGTCGGTGGCCTCGGAGGCGTAACGCCGCACCGTCCCGGCGACATAAGCCGGCAGGTCGAGACCGTCAGCCTTTGCCTGTTCACGCATCGCCGCCAGCATCGGCAGATCGTTGACGCTGAGAATGGCTTCGGTGGCGGCGGCTTCGTCGCCGAGTGAAGCCAAGAGATCACCGAGCATCATGGTGTTGATCCCTAGTGAACGCGATGCGCATCGGCACCGGCAAGGTCGATGCCTTCGATCGTCGCAGCCGATACAAGCCGCGCGATGTATTGGGCGTCGGCGCGTCGGCGCACGCTTTCGTTCAGGTAGTCGGCGATGCGCCTGGCGACGAGATCGTAAGGCAGCAGCTTGCCGTCGTGTTTGCGGTCAAGCCGGATGATGTGGAAGCCGTAACGCGTCGCCACCGGTTCGGCGCAGAACTCACCGGGCGACAGCGCGACCAGCGCCTGCTCGAACTCCGGCGTGGTTTGCCCGGTCGTGATCTGTCCAAGATTACCGCCCTGCGCGGCCGACGCGCAGCCCGAATAGGCCTCGGCCATGGTCGCAAAGGATTCCGGCCGTTCGTCCAAGGCGGCCAGCACGCCTTCTGCGTCGGCGCGTGCCCGCGCGTAGGCTTCCTTGTCGGCGGGCAAAGCCGCAAACAGGATATGCGCGGCTTCGTAAATGTCGGGCGAGCGGAATTGGGCCTGATGGCTTTCATAATAGCGCCGGCAGGTGGCGTCGTCGGCCCGGGGCACAACGACCTCATGATCGATCAGCCCGCGCATGATCGCTTCCTCGTCGGTCTCGCGGCGGCCATCCTCGGTGAGCGGCTGCGGCGCGATGCCGAGGCGGCGCGCTTCCTGCATCAAAAGCTCACGAATGACGAGGGCCCGCGCGGCCTGTTGCCAGGCCGCGATCGGCTTGCCGGCCGGATGGTGCTGCATCTCGCGTACGATCTCGTCGCGCGCGATGGCGATACCGTTGACCGTGACATTGACGGGCCGCCCGGTGGGCAGTTGTGCGTGAACCGAACAGCTCATCGGGGATACTCCGCCGGGGTGGTCCGTGTGGATGGGCGACCTTGGCTTTCCGCGGCCGGCTGGCCCCGGCGCCCGGTGCTGCGCACGATCTGGTAGCCACTGCGCCCGAGATACCAGATCGGCGCACTCCAGATGTGCACGAGCCTGGTGAACGGCGTGATGAGGAACAGCGTGAGCCCCAGCACAATGTGCAGCTTGTAGATGAAGTACGCGTCGAGGATCAGATCCGCGGCCCTCGGGTTGAGGCTGTAGAGGCCCTGCGCCCAACCCATGAACTTCAACATTTCCGTGCCGTCGAGGTGGTCGATCGTCCAGACCGTCGTCATCAGCCCCAGGCCGATTTGCACCCACAGCAGCGCAAGGACCGCAAGATCGGCCCATGAGGACGTTTTTCGGATGCGCGGGTCGATCAGCCGGCGATGCAACAGCAGGGTGCAGCCGATGAACGCCATCACACCCGCTATGCCGCCGACAACCAGGGCCATGATCTGCTTGAAATCATGGGTGACGCCGAGCCCATCAAAGACCCCGATCGGCGTAAGCAGACCGATGAAATGCCCGACCAGCAAGACCAGAATGCCGACATGGAACAGGTTCGAGCCCCACATCATCTGCCGCCGGCGAAGAAACTGGCTCGATTTGGCCCGCCAGGAGTATTGCTCGCGGTCGAATCGGATGATGCTGCCGAGGATCAGTACGGTGATACAGACGTAAGGGTACCAGCCGAAAAGCAGGTAGTTGACGACTTCGCGCATGACCGTCTCCTTATTGGCGTGGCGGCGTGCGGGTGGACGACGGCATGCCGGGCGCGGGACGCAGCGCCCCGCGGACATGAGCCATCAGCCCATCCTTGCAGTTGTCGGCGGCGCCGGGTCCAAACTGGACCGGTTCGTCTTCCCAGGCGGCATCGAGCGCCGCGAGATCGAGCGGATCGGGATCGGGCAGCGCCAGCAGCGCGGACACCTCCTCGCCCTTAGGCTTGACCGACGAGAGCGCGACCAGCGCGCGCAGCACCGCTTCATAGGGTGACCCGCGCTTGCGCAGCCGTTCGGCGAGCGCCCCGAGAATATGCGCCGGCTGGCCGAGCAGATCGCAGGCTTCGGCCTGCGGCAGCGTCGCGAGAAACTCAAGAAACAGCGGCAGATAGTCGGGCAGTTCGTTCTTGACCGCCGCGAGCCCCTTGTCCTCGTACATGGCCAGCAGATCGACCATCGCCTGCCCGCGATCGCGGCTTTCGCCGTGCACGTGCTCGAACAGATGCAGCGATAGCGAGCGGGTGCGGTCGAACAGCAGGACATAACGCTCCTGCAGATCGTAAATGTCGCCGCTGGCGATGTCGGCGATCAGCACGTCGAGCTGGCGGCGGATCGCCGCCGGCACCAGCGCTTCGGTTGCGACGACGGCGCGCAGGTCGGCGGTCGCCTGTTGCAATTCGACCGACGGATAGCTCAACAGCGCCGAGAGGACCTTGAAGGTCTTGGCCATTACACGATCTCCATCGGGTTCCGGGCGCGTTTATTCGAGCCGAACAGATTGGTTTCGGTGTTGCCGGTCGCGCAGCCGTTGCCGAAGGAGAAGCCGCACGAGCCGCGCAATTCGAGCGCGTCTTCGCTGGTTTCGCGGTGCGCGGTCGGGATGACGAAACGATCCTCGTAGTTGGCGATCGCCATGTATTTGTACATGTCCTCGATCGCCGCGCCGGTCAGGCCGACGCGCTGGGCGATCTTCTCGTCGATCAGGCCGTCGACCGTTTTCGCCCGCATATAGGCGCGCATGGCGAGCATGCGCTCCAGGCCGAGCGCGACCGGCTCTTCCTTGCCGGCGGTCAGCAGGTTGGCGAGATACCTGAGCGGGATGCGCAAAGAGCGCACGTCCGGCATTTCGCCGTCATGGCCGATCTTGCCGGCGGCGGCAGCCGATTGAATTGGCGACAGCGGCGGCACGTACCAGACCATCGGCAACGTGCGGTATTCCGGGTGCAGCGGGAACGCCACCTTCCATTCAATCGCCATCTTGTAGACCGGCGAGCGGCGGGCGCCTTCCAGCCAGCTATCGGCAATGCCGTCACGGCGCGCCTGCTCGATGATGGCCGGATCGTGCGGATTGAGGAAGATGCCGAGCTGGGCCTCGTACAAATCCTGCTCGTCCGGCGTGCTGGCGGCTTCCTCGATGCGATCGGCATCATAGAGCACGACGCCGAGATAGCGGATGCGGCCGACGCAGGTCTCCGAACATACCGTCGGCTGGCCGGCTTCGATGCGCGGATAGCAGAAGATGCACTTCTCCGACTTGCCGCTCGACCAGTTGTAATAGATTTTCTTGTACGGGCAGCCGGACACGCACATCCGCCAGCCGCGGCATTTGTCCTGGTCGATCAGGACGATGCCGTCCTCCTCGCGCTTGTAGATGGCGCCGGAGGGGCAGGCGGCGACGCAGGTCGGGTTGAGGCAGTGTTCGCACAGCCGCGGCAGATACATCATGAAAGTGTTTTCGAACTCGCCATACATTTCCTTCTGCACGCCTTCGAAATTGTAGTCCTGCGAGCGCTTGGCGAATTCGCCGCCCAGGATTTCCTCCCAGTTCGGGCCCCACTCGATTTTCTCTATGCGTTCGCCGGAAACCAGCGAGCGGGGGCGCGCCGTCGGCATCGCCGTCATTTCGGGCGATTTCTGCAGGTGCTCGTAGTCGAAGGTGAAGGGTTCGTAATAGTCGTCGATTTCCGGCAGATCGGGATTGGCGAAGATGTTGGCCAGCACCCGCCATTTCGAGCCGATACGCGGCTCGATCTTGCCGTTCTTCTTGCGCTTCCAGCCGCCGTTCCAGCGCTTCTGGTTTTCCCAGTCCTTCGGATAACCGATGCCGGGCTTGGTTTCGACGTTGTTGAACCAGGCGTATTCCATGCCTTCGCGGCTGGTCCACACGTTCTTGCAGGTGACCGAACAGGTGTGACAACCGATGCACTTGTCGAGATTGAGCACCATCGCGATTTGAGCGCGGATCTTCATTCTGCGGCCTCCAAAGTGTTCGTGGTGTTGGTCGCGACGGGTAACTCTTCGGGTTGACCGGGGGTCGGCGTATCGAGCCAGTCGACTTTCGACATCTTGCGTACGATGACGAATTCGTCGCGGTTCGATCCGACGGTGCCGTAATAGTTGAAGCCCCAGGACTGCTGCGCGTAACCGCCGATCATGTGGGTCGGCTTGAGCACGGCGCGGGTGACGGAGTTGTGGATGCCGCCGCGCTGGCCGGTCATCTCGGAGCCCGGCACATTCACGATCTTCTCCTGTGCATGATACATCATGCACATGCCTTGCTTGACGCGTTGCGACACCACCGCGCGTGCGACCAGCGCGCCGTTGGCGTTGAACGCCTCGATCCAGTCGTTGTCGACGATGCCGGCCTTTCTGGCATCGATCTCGCTGATCCACACGCAGGGGCCGCCGCGCGACAGCGTCAGCATCAGCAGATTGTCGGTATAGGTGGAGTGGATGCCCCACTTCTGGTGCGGCGTGATGAAGTTCAGCACCACGGCGTCGTTGCCGTTCGGCTTGCGGTCGATCACCGGATTGACCGACTTGGTGTCGATCGGCGGGCGATAGACGCAGAAGCCCTCGCCGAAGGCGCGCATCCACAGATGATCCTGATAGAGCTGCTGACGGCCGGTCAGCGTGCGCCACGGGATCAGTTCATGGACGTTGGTGTAGCCGGCGTTGTAGCAGACCTTTTCCGACTCCAACCCCGACCAGATCGGCGACGAGATGATCTTGCGCGGCTGCGCCACGACATCGCGAAAGCGGATCTTTTCGTCTTCCTTGGGGATCGCGAGATGGGTGTGCTCCAGACCGGTGAAGCCGCCGAGCGAAGCCCAGGCCTTGACCGCGACTTCGCCGTTGGTTTCCGGCGCCAGGCTGAGAATGACTTCGCAGGCGTCGATGTCGCTATCGATGCGGGCAAAGCCCTTGGTCGCCCCCTCCTCCAGCACGACACCGTTGAGCTGCTTCAGGAAGTCGACCTCATGCTCGGTGTTCCAGGCCATGCCCTTGCCGCCGTTGCCGAGCTTGGCCATCAGCGGCCCGAGCGAGGTGAAGCGCTTGTAGACGTTGGGATAGTCGCGCTCGACCACCGTGACCGCCGGCATGGTCTTGCCGGGGATCGGATCGATCTCGCCCATCTTCCAGTCCTTGACATCGACGGGCTGCGCAATCTCACCCGGCGTATCGTGCATGATCGGGGTCAGCACCACGTCCTTCTCGACGCCGAGCACTTCGGGCGCGACGGCAGAGAACGCCTTGGCGATGCCCTTGTAGATGTCCCAGTCGCTGCGCGATTCCCACACCGGGTCCACCGCCGACGTCAGCGGATGAATGAACGGGTGCATGTCGGAGGTGTTGAGGTCGTTCTTCTCGTACCAGCTCGCGGTCGGCAGAACGATGTCGGAGTACATGCAGGTGGTCGACATGCGGAAGTCGAGCGTGACCAGCAGGTCGAGTTTTCCTTCCGGCGCCTTGTCGTGCCAGACGACATCGGATGGCTTCTTCTTGCCGTCCTCGCCGAGATCCTTGCCCATGACGCCATGCTTGGTGCCGAGCAGATGCTTGAGGAAATATTCGTGTCCCTTGCCGGACGCGCCGAGCAGATTGGAGCGCCAGATGAACATGTTGCGCGGCCAGTTGGCCGGATTGTCCGGGTCGTCGCAGGCGAGCTTCAGCTTGCCCGACTTCAGGTTCGCGGCGACGTAGTCCTTCGCTTCCATGCCCGCGGCGGCGGCGAGCTTGGACACCTCAAGCGGGTTGGTCTGCAACTGCGGCGCTGACGGCAGCCAGCCCATGCGCTCGGCGCGCACGTTGTAGTCGATCAGCGCGCCATCCCACGGACCCGCTGGCGCGGTCGGCGACAGCACTTCCGACACGTCGAGCGTTTCGTAACGCCACTGATCGGTGTGCGCGTAAAAGGCCGAGGTCGAATTCATCTGGCGCGGCGGACGGCCCCAATCGAGACTGAAGGCGAGCGGCAGCCAGCCCGATTGCGGCCGCAGCTTTTCCTGGCCGACATAATGCGACCAGCCACCACCGGACTTTCCGACGCAACCGCACATCACCAGCATGTTGATGATGCCGCGGTAGTTCATGTCCATGTGGTACCAGTGGTTCAGACCGGCGCCGACGATCACCATCGAGCGGCCCTTGGTCTTCTCGGCGTTGAGCGCGAATTCGCGCGCGGTCATGATGATCTGGTCGCGCGGCACGCCCGTGATCTTTTCCGCCCAGGCCGGCGTATAAGGCTGCATGTCGTCATAGCTCTTGGCGAGATGCTCGCCGCCGAGACCGCAATCGACGCCGTAATTGGCGACGAACAGGTCATAGACCGACGCCACCACGGCCTCGCCTTCGACCAGGTGCAGCTTCTTCATCGGCACATTGCGTACCAGCACGCTCGGATGATCGGTGCCCTGGAAATGGTCGTGCTCGCGATTGCCGAAATAGGGGAAGCCGACGGCGGCGATGCCGTCCTTCACGTCATTGAGCGACAGGCGGAGCTTCGTGTCTTGGCCGTCGGACGCCTGCTCCTGCAAATTCCACTTGCCCTTTTCGCCCCAGCGGAAGCCGACCGAACCCTTCGGCACCACCACGGCGCCGGTGGTTTCGTCATAGGCGACCGTCTTCCATTCCGGATTGTTGGCTTCGCCGCAGCCTTCGATGAAGTCGGAGGCGCGCAGGAAGCGCTCGGGCACGTAGTGATCGCCCTGCTTCACCAGACGCACCAGCATCGGCATGTCGGTGTACTGCCGGGCATAGTCCTGGAAGTACTGCGCCTGCCGGTCGATGTGAAATTCGCGCAGGATGACGTGGCCCATGGCCATGCCGAGCGCGGCGTCGGTGCCCTGCTTCGGTGATATCCACAGGTCGGCGAATTTGGAGGCCTCGGAATAGTCCGGGCAGATCACGACGCTCTTGGTGCCCTTGTAGCGGACCTCCGTATAGAAGTGGGCGTCGGGCGTGCGCGTCTGCGGCACGTTCGAGCCCCACAGAATGAGGAACCCCGAATTGTACCAGTCGGCCGATTCCGGCACGTCGGTCTGCTCGCCCCAGGTCTGCGGCGACGCCGGCGGCAGATCGCAATACCAGTCGTAGAACGACATGCAGACGCCGCCGAGCAGCGACAGGTAGCGCGAGCCCGCGGCGTAACTCACCATCGACATCGCCGGGATCGGCGAGAAGCCGAAGATACGATCGGGGCCGTAGGTTTTGGCGGTATAGGCATTCGCCGCCGCGATCAGTTCATTGACCTCGTCCCAGGTCGAACGGACAAAACCGCCGAGGCCGCGCTTCTCGACATACGCCGCGCGCTTTTCCGGATTCTCGACGATCGATTTCCAGGCGGCGACCGGCGTCATCAGGACGCGCGCCTCGCGCCACAGCTTGAGCAGCCGCGAGCGCACCAGAGGGTATTTCACGCGGTTGCCGGAGTAGAGGTACCAGCTGTAGCTGGCGCCCCGCGCGCAGCCGCGCGGTTCATGGTTCGGCAAATCGGGCCGCGTCCGCGGATAGTCGGTCTGCTGGGTTTCCCAGGTGACGATGCCGCCCTTGACGTAGATTTTCCACGAGCATGAGCCGGTGCAGTTCACGCCGTGCGTCGATCGCACGATCTTGTCGTGCTGCCAGCGCTTGCGGTAGCCCTCCTCCCAGCGCCGGTCTTCGCTGGTGGTGACGCCGTGACCGTCGGAGAACGGCTCGCTGGCGCGGCTGAAAAACGTCAAACGATCGAGAAAATGGCTCATGTTTCCTGTCCCTTATTCGGCGGGTTGCATGGCGGCGGGCGGCAGCGAGCCACCACGCTCGATGTCGTGCAGCAGACCGCCGCGCCGGGTGTAGAACCACCAGGTGATGGCGATGCAGGTGACGTAGAAGCCCATGAAGCCCCACAGCGCCATCTCCGGTCCGCCCGTCAGCGAGATCGAGGTGCCGTAACTCTTCGGGATGAAGAAGGCGCCGTAGGCCGCCACCGCGGAGGTGAAGCCGATGATCGCCGCCGATTCCATCTCGGCCTGCTTCTGGCGGACGCCGATGCTCATGCCCGGCTCGAGCCGGAGGAGCTCGGCGCGCATGATCGCCGGGATCATCTGGAAGGTCGACGCATTGCCGACGCCGGTGGCGAAGAACAACAGCATGAACATCGCAAAGAAGCCCCAGAAGGCGTGCGGCTGATCCTTGATGCCGAGGAAGTACAGCACGCCGCCGACCGCCGCGATCATCAGCGTGAAGACCCAGAAGGTGACGCGGCCGCCGCCATAGCGATCCGACAGCCAGCCGGTCGCGGAGCGCGACAGCGCGCCGATCAACGGTCCGAGGAAGATGAACTTGAGCGAGTCGACCTGCGGAAACATGGTCTTGGCCAGCAGCGGGAAGCCCGCCGAGTAGCCGATGAACGAGCCGAAGGTGCCGGTGTAGAGCCAGCACATCAGCCAATTGTGCTTGCGCTTGAAGATCACCGCCTGATCGGCGAACGACGCCCGCATGTCGGCGATGTCGTTCATGCCGAACCATGCCGCCGTGGCCGAGGCCGCGATGAACGGCACCCAGATGAATCCGGCGTTCTGCACCCAGAGCCGGGTGCCGTCGTTCGCCACCTGCGGTTCGCCGCCGAGCCAGCCGAACACGCCGGCGACAATGACCAGCGGGATCACGAATTGCACGACACTGACGCCGAGATTGCCGAGCCCGGCGTTGAGCGCCAATGCGTTGCCCTTCTCCGCCTTGGGGAAGAAGAAGCTGATATTGGCCATCGACGAGGCGAAATTGCCGCCGCCGAAGCCGCACAGCAGCGCCAGCGCCAGAAAGAAGATGTAGGGCGTATCCGGGCTCTGGACCGCCAGACCGATACCGACCGCCGGGATCATCAGCGACCAAGTCGAGACCGAGGTCCACAGCCGGCCGCCGAAGATCGGCGGCATGAAGGAATAGAAGATGCGCAAGGTCGCGCCCGACAGGCCGGGTATGGCCGCCAGCCAGAACAACTGGTCGGTCGTGAATGTGAAGCCGACCGCCGGCAGCTTGGCGACGACCACCGACCACACCATCCAGACCGCGAAGGCGAGCAGCAGAGCCGGGATCGAGATCCACAGATTGCGGCGCGCGATGGCGCGGCCTTTGCTCTCCCAGAACACCGGATCCTCCGGCTTCCACTCCTCCAGCACATGACCGGAGAGTGCGCCGATGTGCTTCTCCTCGTGGATCGGCTGCATCTCCGGAAACTGCGGCAATTTGCTCAGGGCCGGTTCGAAGGCCTCGCGCTCCATGCGGCGGATGGCGACGTGCATCCAGGCCAGCGAGATTGCGGCGACCAGGAACAGGAGCATGAAGCAACTGGTCCAGATGCCGGTGAGGTCGTTCAGCACGCCGAACACGATCGGCAGGATGAAGCCACCGAGGCCGCCGATCATGCCGACCAGGCCGCCGACCGCGCCGACGTTCTGCGGGTAATAGACCGGGATGTGCTTGTAGACCGCGGCTTTTCCCAGGCTCATGAAGAAACCGAGCACGAAGATCAGCGCGGTGAAGGTGACGACGCCGGTCGCCATATGGAAGGTGATCGGGCCCTTGATGCCCTCGACCGTGTAGGTGGTCGGCGGATAGGACAGGATGAAGGTGACCAGCACCGAGACGCCGAACATCCAGTACATGATGCGGCGGGCGCCGTACTTGTCGGACAGATGACCGCCATAGGCGCGGAAAATGCTGGCGGGGATCGAATAGGCGGCGCCAATCATGCCGGCGGTCGTCACGTCGAGCCCATAGACGCCGATCAGGTAGCGCGGCAGCCACAGCGCCAGCGCGACGAAGGCGCCAAAGGCGAAGAAATAATAAAGCGAAAAGCGCCAGACCTGAATGTTCTTGAGCGCATCGAGTTCGAGCCAGGCGCTGCGCGGGCGCTCGCCCTTGGCGCGGCGCGCCATCTCGACCGGGTCTTCCTTGGTGACGAACCAGAAGACGATGCCCATCAGCGCGATGGCCACGGCCCAGACCTGCGCGGTGACCTGCCAGCCATAGGCCACCATGACGAAGGGCGCGATGAACTTGGTCACCGCCGCGCCGACATTGCCGGCGCCGAAGATACCGAGCGCGGTGCCCTGCTTCTCCGGCGGGTACCAGCGCGACACATAGGCGATGCCGACTGCAAAAGAACCGCCGGCGATGCCGACGCCGAGCGCCGCAATCAGGAACTGGGTGTAGGTTTCCGCGTAGGTCAACAGGAAGGTAGCGAGCGCCGCCGCCAGCATGACCACGGTGTAGACGCGGCGGCCGCCATACTGGTCGGTCCAGATGCCGAGGAAGATGCGCACCAGCGAGCCGGTGAGGATGGGCGTGCCGACCAGAAGACCGAATTGCGTCTCGTTGAGTCCGAGATCCTCCTTGATCTGGATGCCGATGATCGCGAACAGCGTCCACACGGCAAAGCAGACGGTAAAGGCAATGGTGGACATCCAGAGCGCACGGCTTTGGCCCGCAACGCTGGCAACCGGGTGGTCTTGCATGGTCGGCCCCTCGTCCCGTCCCCTGGGACGGCGTGAGGCGACCTAAGCGCGTCGGCGGCCGCTCTGCTTTGAGATCGATCAAAACTGGTATTTAATTACTTGCGGATTCTATTTTATACTATAGCAACCCAAGTATTGATTATTTGCAACTCATCTCTTTTCTATTGTTATTTGGGGGATTGATTATTATCAATTGGCAGCGCAGGCGTGCGATTAAACTACGATACAGCTGCATCTGGCCGGGGGTAGAACATGCGTCAGGCTGAATCCGATCTCGTCCGCGCGCTGCCGCTCTTCGAAAATGTCAGCGAGAAGCATTTCGACGAGTTGATGAGCACAGCATTCCTGCAGCGATTCCCCCGAGGCGTTACCCTGATCCGCGAAGGCGACCTGCCCGACTTCCTGCATATCGTCGTCGAGGGCACGGTCGAGCTATTCGCCAGCCACGACTCGCACGAAACTGCGCTCGATATTCTCGAACCGGTAACGACATTCATCCTGGCTGCGGTGATCCGCGACGACGTTTACCTCAAATCGGCGCGCACGCTGACGCCCGCGCAGATCCTGATGATCCCAGCCCCGGCGGTGCGCAACGCCTTCGACCGCGACGCCGCATTTGCGCGCGCGCTGGTGAACGAACTGGCCGTTCGCTACCGTTGCGTCGTACGCTCGCTCAAGAACGAAAAGCTGCGCAATAGCGCCGAGCGGCTGGCGAACTGGCTGCTGCAGGAAGAAGCGCACCAGGGAAACAACCGCCGCGTCAGTCTGGAGATCGACAAGCGCACGCTGGCTTCACGTTTGGGAATGACACCGGAGAACCTCTCCCGCAACCTGGCTCAGCTCTCAAAGCATGGCGTCAGCAAGTCGGGAGCCGACCTGGCCATCGACGATATTGCCGCGCTTAGACAATTCGCCAAGCCGAACAGCCTCATCGATCAATAGAAGTTCTTTCCCTTGGTACGCGCTAAAGTGAGATACGGCGCTTTCTAGCCGATGAGTTATCAAAGGATCCGGTCTTGTGAGTTATCCGCGCCAGAATAGATTTTGTTGATTTGGGGCAATCTGCTGAGAATAGTCATCCTCACGTCTGCGAAGACTTCTGCCCACGCTGCCCGTCTCCCCACGATTATATACGGCATCAACTGCGCAATATTGGGTTTGGCATCATCCTGATTAGAGGCCGGGTGCCCAATTTATGGGACTTGGTCATGAGCAACATCGGCAATTCATCGCCATGGCGACGCGCTCTTCATCGGTCAGTTTTTCCATCGGCTCCGGGTGGGCATGGTCGTGCGGTTGCGGCGGCGGGACCAGGGCCTCGGAAATCGGCTGATCGACAGGAAGTCCCTGCTTGAGCATGTCCGTCCGCCGCACCGCCGTCGCCTTGGGATCGATAACGCCGTCCGCGGTGAATACCGCGCCATACACGTTCTCGGCGGAATCGCGGCTGACATAGCCGCAGCGCACGTCGCGCTCCAGTGAATCGAGACCGCGCTCCAGCGGCGAGCCGAAACCGCCGCCGCCGCCGGAACGCAGGATATAGGCGTCGCCGGACTTGAGCGTCTGGTTGAAGGCCTTGCCGTTCGGGAAGTGGGTTTCCTTGTCGGCGTTGAAGCGGTGCAGCGCTACCGAATTGCCGGCGCCGGAATGGCCGCCGAACAGACCCCACGGCTTGCACTTCACCCGGTCCATTTGCGAGGAGAAGCGGATGTCGTGCCGGGCCTGCACCACCTGTTCGGTGCCGAGGCCGCCGCGATAATGCCCGGCGCCGCCGGAATCCTGGCGCAACGTGTAGCGTTCAATCAGCAGCGGATATTTCGCCTCGACCTGCTCGGATGGCCCGTTATGGGTGTCGCCATCGTTGATCGCGATGGTGGCGTTCATGCCGTCGCTGTTGTATTTCGCGCCCCAGCCGCCGCCGATCAGCCCGCCGGTATATAGATAGAATGCATTGTCCTTCGGCTTGCGGCCGTTGATGCGCGCCACCACCAGATCGGCGTGGTGACCGGCGATCACCTGCTCCGGCAGCGCCGGCCCGAGCGCCTTGAAGATCGTGTCGACCACGGTCATCGGATAGGTCATCCACATCCGCATCGCCGCGGGCTTCACCGCGCTGACGACGCGACCGGGCGGCAGGATGATGTCGAGCGAGCGGAACTGGCCGTCATTGATCGGCAGGTCGAGCGGCGAGGTGATGCACTTGAACGCGACCTGGCAGCTCGAACGCCCTGCGGTTTCGCCGGAATTGTAGAAGCCGCCGACCTGCTTCGAGACTTCGGTCAGATCGACCGTCATGCGGTCGCCCCTGACCTCGACGCGGACGCGGATCGGAACCCTGGTGCCGACGCTGATGCCGTCGTCGTCCATGAAGGATTCCGCCTCATAGATTCCGTCCGGAATGTTGCGCACGCGCTCGCGGGTGATCGCCTCGCTCTGGTCCATGATCGCTTCGATGCTGCCGAGCACGTCGTCGCGGCCGTACTTCCGGATCATTTCGAGGAAGCGCTTTTCGCCGGTCTTGACCGCAGCGACCTGGGCACGGAAATCGCCCATCGCCCGCTCCGGCAGCCGCACGTTGGTCTTGATGATCGAGACCAGCTCCTCGTTGATCTCGCCTTTGCGATAGATCTTGACGATCGGCATCTGCAGGCCTTCGGAGTAGATGTCCGTCGTCGATCCGTCGAGCGTGCCGCCCACATCGGGCCAGTGCGCCATGCAACAGGACAGCGCCACCAGTTCGCCGTCATGGAAGATCGGCACCGTGAAGGTCATGTGGTTGAGATGACTGCCGGTGATATAGGCGTCATTGGTCAGCAGGATATCGCCCGGCTCGATGTTCTCTGGGCCGAAGTGCGCCAGCTTGGCCTTCACCGTGTCGCTCATGCCGCGGATGAACATCGGCAGGCCGAGGCCGATCGATACCGTGTTGCCCTGGGCATCGAACAGCCCGACGGTAAAGTCGAGCGCCTCGTAGATGATCATGTTGTAGGCGGTGCGCATCAGGTTGGTCTTCATCTCCTCGGTCACGGCGATGAGGCCATTGCGCACGATCTCGGTAACAACCGGGTTGATGGCGGAAGCCTGGGCCGCGCCCTTTTTGGTGATGGCGTCCATGCTCAGTTCCTCCAGATGTCGATATGCAGGTTGCCGAAGGCGTCGACCTCAAGAATATCCTTCGGATGCACCACGGTGGTCGAGGCATGCTCTTCGATCAGCGCCGGGCCTTCGATGCGGTTGCCGGCCTTGAGCAGCGTGCGGTCGTAAGTCGGCGTGTCGATGATGCCGCCGTCCGAGTAGTAGACCGGGCGCTTGCCGCGGAACGCGGCATCGGGCGACGCCGAACCCCTCTCGACCGGCTCCAGCGACGGTTTGCGCATCAGGCCGATGGTGGCCGAACGCAGGCTGACGATTTCGGCCTTTTCCTTCGGCGCCGAATAGCCGTAGCGCGTCTCGTGCACGGCATCGAAGCGCTGCTTGATGCCGTCGCGGTCCTGGGACTTGAACAGTTCGGTCGGAATTTCAACCGTCACCGCATGTTCCTGGCCGACGTAGCGCATGTCGGCGCCCCGCTGAACGACAATGCCGACGGTCATTTCCTGACCGCGCACCAGATCATCCGCGCCCTGCTTTTCCATCCGGCCATAAAGCGCCTCCATGTCCTCGAACGAGGCCTCGGCCAGCGGCTTGAACCAGGTGTTGACGAAATCGCGGCGCAGATCGGCAAACAGCATGCCGTAGGCCGAGAAATGGCCGGGCGCGTGCGGGATGATGACCTTGCCGATGCGCAGTTCGCGCGCGATCATCGCGGCGTGCAGCGGTCCTGCCCCGCCATAGGCGATCATGGCGAAGTCGGCGGCGTCGAGCCCGCGCTCGGTCGTCACCCAGCGCACCATATGCGCCATCTTGGTCGCGGCGATCCGCAGGATGCCGTCCGCCGCCTCGACCGCCGACAGCCCCAGCGGCGTCGCGATCTTGCTCTCGATCGCCGCCGTGGCCGCCGCCAGGTCGAGCTTCATCTCGCCGCCGAGAAAGCGGTCGGAGGCCAGCCGCCCGAGCAGCAAATTGCAGTCCGTCACGGTCGGTTGGGTGCCGCCCTGGCCGTAGCAGGCCGGCCCCGGTTGCGCGCCGGCGCTCTCCGGGCCGACACGCAGCGCGTTGCCGACTTCGAGATGGGCGATGCTGCCGCCGCCGGTGCCGACTTCCTGGATATCGATCATCGGTATCTGCAGCGGCAGGCCGGTGGCGTAGCCGCCGACCAGCGCGCCGCCGGTCATCAGCACCTCGCCCTCATAGATCACCCCGGCCTTGGCGGTGGTGCCGCCCATGTCAAAGGCGATGGCGCTCTGAATGCCGATGTTGCTGCACAAAGTCTTGCTGCCGATGACGCCGGCCGCCGGCCCCGACTCCAGCATCCGGATGCAGGACGACTGCGCCTCCTCGATATCGAACAGGCCACCGGTTGACTGAACCACCAGGAAGCTGCCGTCGAAGCCGGTGTCCTTCAGATGGCTGTCCATCTCGGTGAGATAGGTCCGCACCCGCGGACCGACATAGGCATTGGCAGCCGTGGTCGAGGTGCGCTCATACTCGCGGTATTCCTGCGACAGTTCGTGTGAGGCCGTGACGAACAGGTCCGGGAACGCCTCCTCGACGATACGCTTGGCGCGGCGCTCGTGGTCCGGGTTGCGGTAGGAGTGCAGAAACAGAATGGCGATCGCCTTGACGCCGCGCTTGACGGCGTCACCGGCCACGCGGCGGACCTCGTCGTCGTCGAGTGCAATCAGCACCTTGCCTTCCGCATCCATGCGCTCGCGGATTTCGAAGCGCAGGTCGCGGTCGATCAGCGGTTTGTGTTTCTGGAAGAACAGGTTGTAGGACTCCGGCCGGTTGACGCGGCCGATCTCGTAAATGTCGCGAAAGCCTTGCGTGGTCAGCAACGCGCAGCGCGCGCCGCTGCGCTCCAGGATGGTGTTGATCGCCACCGTCGTGCCATGCAGGAACAGTTGCGCGGCGCCGAAGCTGGCGCCGGCCTTGCCGACGCCGGTGTCGATGCCGGTGACCAGCCGCGCTGGCGTCGTCAGCGTCTTGCCGAGGCGCAGCCGACCGGTGCGCTCGTCGAAGGCGGCGACATCGGTAAAGGTGCCGCCAACGTCGGCCGACAGGCGCAACGGGCCCTGACTGGTATTGTTGATGTCCACTGAAGTCACTCCGTACTCTCTTGTCTGATTGATCAGCCGGTCATCAGGCGATCGGCCGGCAGGTCGGTGATGAAGCTGTGGGCCGGCGCATGGGCGATGAACAGCGGCAGCCTGGCCTGCTCGGCCGCGGATTGCGGCGTGACCCCGCAGGCCCAGAATACCGCGGTCAGGCCCGCGGGCATTGCGGGCACCGCGCCGCCGAACAGCGGATGGGCCAGATCGGCGCCGATGCCGGCCGGATCGCCGATATGGATCGGGGCCCCGTGATTGAACGGAAACCGCGCCGACACCTGCACCGCGGTAATCGCCTGTTCCGGCGTCAGCCAGCGCATGGTGACGATCAGGTCGCCGCGGAACGGCCCGGCCGGTTCGGTCGGACGGTCGGTGCGCAGCACCCAGCGATATTTGCCGGTCGGGACGCCGGCGCGCTCCAGCGGACCGTCGAAGGTGATGCCGGAGCCGATCAGGAACGACACCAGATCGTCGTGCCACAAATGGCTGATGTTGGTAACGTCGTCCTGCCGCGCGCCATCGACAAAGACCGCATAGCGGGCGCAGTCGGTGCGCAGATCGGCGTTAGGCGCCAGTTTATGCGGCACCGGATCGCCCGGATCGGTCACTTCGAGCACCGGGCAGGCGCGCTGGTTGCGCTGGCAATACAGCATGAAATCGAACGCATAGGCCTTCGGCAGGATTGCCAGATTGCACTGGACAAAGCCATGCGCCACGCCGCGGCTGGACCCGGTATGGCGGCCGTCGCGGATTTCCTGACGGATGCGCTGGCTCTCGAGCATGCCGGACGCGTTCATGCCGCCCCGCCTTCGAGTTCGACTTCATAGATCTGGGCGTGGCCGCTGCGGTCGGAGGTGAACACCACGCGCGTGCCGTCGGGTGAAAACCGCGGGTGCGGATGGGTATGCTGGCGCGCTTCGACCGCGACCGGACCATTATTGTAGGGAAACGGCCCGGCCCAGTGCGCGCCTTCGGAGGTTGCCTCACTCGCGCCGATAAACATCGGCTCGCCGCCGACCTTGATCACATGGAGCCCGCGATCCGGAAAATTGGTGTCGCAGACAAAGCGCCGTCCGTCGCGGTCCGGCGCCGCGTGCCAGGCCGGAAAGCGGTGCAGCCACTCGGCCTGTCCGGTGTCGATATCGATCAGCCGCATGCCGCGCGGCCAATCGACAAAGGCGATGGCACGCTGGCCCGGCAGCCAGACTTCGTGGGTGACCCACTGCTGATCGTCTTCGCGCCTGTAAACGCGGCGGTTGTTGCCGCCATCGCGGTCGACGCACCAGACCCGGTCGGTGAGAGGCCCGGCATACAGGATGAGGTTGCTGTCATCGGGGCAGAACTGCGGGTGACCGATGGTGTCGCGCTCGAGAATGACCCGGCTGATCTTCTCCTGGGTATCGATGACGATGAAGCGGCTGAGATTGCCGGCCTTGACCGGGATCGCCCACCAGCGGCCGCAGGCGGACAGCGCCGTGGTGCCCATGGCAGCGCCGACCATTCCCTTCTCGCGCATCTCGACGCTGCCGAAATCCGCCAGTTGCGTTTCCGCGAAGTCATCGAGATTGACCCGCCATGCGCCGGTGCCGGCCGTGAAGTAGACGTAACGCCCGTCCGGCGACGGATAGATCGACCATTCGGCGAGATCGCTGCGATCGGTGACCTGAACAAGTTCGCCGCTAGTCCTGTCCTCGAAGAAAATCTGCGGCGCGCCGGAGCGATGCGACACAAACACCAGCCGTTTGCCGGCCTGGTCGTAGGCCGGCACGAAAAAGAACGGATGGTGGTGAATGCTCGGGTGGTCCGTCACCTGCCGGATACGCCGCGCCGATCGCGGGTCCGTCAAGACGCGGCCTTCCGGCCTGTGCCGTTCTCCCTTCACGGACGCTCACCGCTGGACTTGGCGATGCGCGCCGCTCCGCCGGGGACCAGAACGCCCAGGCTGAAGGCTGGAAACCGCCAGTTCATCGCCAGAAACAGGACGCCAACGCCGTTGCCAAGCAACCAGTAAGTCGAGGCGGTTGGCGACACGATCGCCACCGCGCCGCAGGCCATCAGCAAAATGCGATCCGGCCAGCTCAGATCGCGCCGGAGGAACCCAGTAATCCCGACCGCCCACAGGCCGGTGGGAATGAACAGGCCGAGCGACGCGATCAGAACGCCGAGTAGCGGCCCCTGGAACAGCAGCGCCGGGTCGACCACAAAGGCGAACGGGATCATGAACGCGACAAAGCTCATTTTGAAGGCGATCCAGCCCGTCGTCCAAGGACTGGTGCGCGCCAGTCCGGCGGCCGCATAGGCCGCCAGCGCCACCGGCGGCGTCACCATCGACAGCACGCAATAATACATCACGAAGAAATGCGCGCTGAGTTGCGGCACGCCGAGCTTCTGAAGCGCCGGCGCATAAAGCACTGCGCCGATAATGTAGGCCGCCACCGTCGGCAGGCCCATGCCCATGATGATGCAGCCAATGATGATCAGGATCAGCGAGCCCGCCAGCGTGCCGCCGCCCATCGAAATCAGCCCCGACGAAAACTTCAGCGCCAGGTTCGACTGGATGGCGATGGCGATGATGATGCCGATGGCGCCGATCGGCACAGCGATTTCCGAGGCTTGCCGGCCGGTGTCGCGGATCATCTGCAGCACGCGGCCCGGCCCGAACCAGTCGGCCTTGCGCAAGAACGCCACCGGAAAGCAGGCAATCGTCGCGTACATCGCCGCGGTCTGGGCGGAGTAATTGAGCATCAGGCAGACGACCAGAAGGATCGGCGGCAGCAGCAGATGCAGCCGCGGTAACAACGGATCCACAACGTCGACCGCCTGCGCCGGCAGCGTGCCGGTGCCGGTCTTGCGGGCATTGAGATCGACGAGAATGTAGAGCGCCACATAGTAAGCGAGCGCCGGAATGACGCCGGCCAGGGCGATCTGCGCATAGGGGACGCCCAGCAGTTCGGCCATGACGAAGGCGGCAACGCCCATCACCGGCGGCATCAGTTGCCCGCCGGTCGATGCGATCGCCTCGGTCGCCGCTGCCCGTTCCGGCGGCACCCCGGACTGCTTCATCAGCGGAATGGTGAACACACCGACCGCCGCCACGTTGGCGACGGCGCTGCCGGTGATCGTTCCCATCAGGCTCGAGCCGATAACCGCGACTTTCTGGCTGCCACCCGTCGCGCGCCCCACCAGCTTGATCGACAGATCGATAAACAACCGGCCGCCTCCGATCGCGGCATAGACCACGCCGAAGGCGATGAAATAGAAGACGAAGGAGACGGAGGTTTCCGTGGTGACGCCGAAAATGCCGCTGGTCGTCATCACCAGGATCTCGACATATTCCTCCAGCCCGAAGCCGCGGAAGCCGCCGACCGGCAGCAGGAAGCCCAGCCAGCCATAGACAAGAAACGCGAGGATCACCCAGACCAGGATCCAGCCGGTGGTGCGGCGAACGGCCTCAAGCAGCAGCAGCACGAAAATGATGCCGAAGATCACGTCCTGGCTGAAGACCGGTGAGACGTTTTCGATCCGCTCTTCGATCCGCGGCAGTGTCTGCCAGTAATAGACCGCAAAACCAATCACACCGGCGTAGATGGCCGCGTCAATGGCGCGGCACAGCCACTGCGGCAGCTTGGCGCTCTGCAGCGGATTCCACAGAAAGACCAGCAGCAGCGCGAGAATGAGATGGATCGGCCGCGCCACCAGCGGCGGCTGCGGATGCGTTAAAATGTAATACTGGAAAACGACCAGCGCCAAGCCGGCCCAAAGCCGGATGTCGCGCAGTAACCGAAAATCCAAGGGCATCGCCGCTCACCACAAAGAGAGGGTGGCGGGCAGCCGGATGGCCGCCCGCCGCGCCGCCGCCTACATCATCTTTTGCTCTTTGTAGTACTTGGCCGCGCCCGGATGCATCGGGATGCCGTTGTTTTCCGGCTTGGCGGCTTCTTTCGGATCGAAGGCGCCGAAGGCAGGATAGGCCTTCACCAGATCCGCGCGCTTCTCCATGAAAGTCTTGACGATGGCGTAAGCGACATCGTCCGGCACGTCGGCGCGCGCGATCAGATGCGTACCGAAATCGGCGCCCCAGGTCGGACCGTTCTGGCCCTTGAACCACTGAGGAAACTGCGATGGCTTGACGCCGTTCTTGCCGAGCGCAGCGCGCGCTTTTTCCGACAGGTCAACGAAGCTGATGTCACCGGTCAGCGACACCTCGGTGATCATCGGGTGACCTTTCAGCACCGTATCCAGCAGGATGTCGGCGCGGCCCTCGCGGATCACGTCCGGGATCTGCGCGGTATCTACCTGGATGATTTCGCCGCCGTTGGCTCTGATCTTGGCGCGATCGAGGCCGTAGGCTTCGAGGATCATGTCGACGGTCGGCGGCACGTTCGAGCCTTGCGGCTTCATGACGATGCGCAGCGGCTTCCCGGACGTGAAAATCTTGTCCATGGTGTCGAGGCCGGACTTCTTGATGAAGTCGTTGCGGACCAGCATCGCCATGTACACCGGATTAAGACCGCCGATCAGCGACCGGATATTGCTCGCCTTCTTGCCGGCATAGAGCGCCTGACCATTCATTGCCCAAACCGACGTGGCGACGTTGGACATGGCGATCTCCGCCTTGCCCTGCTCCACCACCATCGGATTGGCGACACCGCCGCCGCGGGCGATGACTTCAACATTGCGGCCGCCGAGCGCAGGCTTGAGCACCTGCTCCATCGCCGCCGCGGCCACGTACCAGCCGGAGCCTACCGGCATCGCGCCGATACGCAGGGTTTCCGACGCGGTTGCGCCGCCGGCAAAGGCCAGGGACACGGCGATCGTGCCCAGGCCGATCCACTTGTTCATTCCCATTTGCTTCCTCCAGTTTTTGAGTTTTTAGTTTTCGTCGCTCTTACGCTGTCGCAGAGACGGTTCCGCTCGCCTGAATGGCGCGCGCAATATCCTTGGCCGCGCGAAGCACCGGCTCGAGTGCGCGTGCCTTGAACTCCTTTGCCGGCATACGTACTGCCGGTGCCGCCACGCTGACCGCGGCCACCGGATAATTGTCGATGTCGAGCACCGGGGCGGACAGCACCCGGAGGCCGCTGCCGAAATAGGAATCACGCAAGGCGTAGCCGTGCGCACGCACATCGGCAAGATCGCGTTTGATCTCCTCCTTGCTCATGGGCTTGGTCGGCAGATGTCCGGCGCGCGGCGGAAGCGCCAGCAGCCGGGCCAGTTCGGCCGGCGGCAGATAGGCCAAGATGGCCTGGCCTATGGCGCTGCAATAGGCCGGGATCGTGGTGCCGATACGGATATCGACGCCCATACGGGTCAGGCCGGCGCGAACCCGATCGATGTAAAGCACATCGCTGCCGTCGAGCACGCCGAGGCTGGCGGCTTCGTTGAGCTCGCCAACCATGGAGCGCAGGATCGGACGCGCGGTCTCGCGCAAGTCGGCGCGGCCGATGGCGTGAAGTCCGAGATCGGTGACCTTGAGCGTGAGGCGGAAACGCCGGCTGTCGGGCACGCGGCTGACATAGCCCAGCATCACCAGGGTATTGAGCATGCGAAAGGCAGTGCCCGGATCAAGATTCGCCAGGGCGCCGACTTCCGTCAGCGTCAATTCGGATCGCTCCGCCGTGAAAGCTTCCAGCACGCGGAAGCCCTTGGCCAGTGAATTCACGATGTTGCGGGAGTCGTCGTCGGGCTCGGCTACGGCGGACAGCGCCACAGCACGGCCGGCGCGCTTCGGCGCGCCGCTGGCGGCGCTTTTGCTGGTGACCCGGCTTGTCGTCATCGTCCCTATCGCTTCCAAATATTTTTTCGGATTGCGAAGTTTATTTGCAACAAATTAGACGGCAGACGCAGACCACCGTCAACTGCGATTTTCATCGCAGACAGCGGAAGACTTTTCGGCAAGGTGAAAACAGGACTGTGTCCCGGCTCGGAGAGCCAAAGGCGACGGCGCGCCTTCAGCGGCTGGCGCCGCGCGCGGCGGTCGCGTTCAATCGATCAATGAAAGTGCGGGCGATGGCCACCTCCCGCAATCCGACACACATTTCGCAGAACAGGCCGCCTGCCCCGCGCGCTGATCGGCAGACTCGTGCAGGGTATTCTCGACGGATTGGCGGCCGAATTGCCGGTGTTGCCGCCTGGCACCTGGGTCGGCCCGCAAGCGAGTTGACAATCGGCCGGTCGAAGTTGCGGGGCCGGACTCACCTGATCCCGCTATTCAGGGACCGAGCCTGGCGATGCGAGCTGCCTTCATGACATTCTTGATGGCGGCGGAGCGCTCATCGCGCCGGCAGGCGAGCCCGATATAAGAACGCGGCGCGTCTTCCTCGATATCGACATACTTCACTCCGGCAAATGTAATGTTGCTGAACGAACGCGGAAGGATCGAGATCCCGAAACCCGCAGCCACCAGGGGGATGATCGTCAGCATCGTCGGGACTTCCTGTTCGAGCTTGGGAGTGAATCCTGCCGCGCGAAATGCAAGAAATATCGAATCATAGGTCGCAGGGCTGAAAGTGCGGTGAAAGCTAACGAATTTTTCTTTGGCGAGGCTCGCCAGCGGCGCAGATGCCGCATTGGCCAAAGCGTGATCGTGCGGCAACACCATCACACAATCCTCGTCGACAATCGGCTCGATCGCAATCCCTTCACTGTCTTCAATCGGGATCGAGAGGATGCACGCGTCGATCCGCCCGGTCCGAAGCCACGCAAGAAGCAATGAAGTATTGCTCACAGCCACTTCCGTAGCGATCGCAATGTTGGGATAACGTATTTTGCCCTCGTGAAGAACCCGCATGACCCGCGGGTGAAAATAAGCCCCGCTGATGCCGACGATAACGCGCCCTGTCTCACCGCGACCGCGACGCCGCACCCCAAGAGCAGCCTCCTCGACCTGTTTGAGGATGATGCGGGCTTGTTCCAGCAAGAGCTTTCCCGCATCGGTGAGCTCGGCGCCGCGCGCCAGCCGCCGAAACAGTTGGGTACCTAGCTCTTTTTCCAGGTGCCGAATCTGGGCGCTCAGCGGCGGCTGATTGATACCCAACTTGGTGGCCGCGCGCGTGAAGTTCAGTTCTTCAGCTACCGCGACAAAGTATCGGAGGTGGCGCAATTCCATCGATCGTCTCCCGCCAAGAGATCGATTAGAGGTCATCATCGTCGCGACGATGGTAGCCTACCTCGCAGCCATACGCAAAAGATACCGCAATGGCCGCATCGAGATATTGGACAAGTGCGCCGCCGTTCGCCATCTCCCGACCACAGGGATGCTTGGAACGGAATCGTATCGGCAATGTGCTTCAAAATGGTTTTGGCAACAGCAGGTTGGCGAACCGACGCCAAGGTCGCTGGAAACGTATCTTCGTCACAAGCCGGATATTTTCCAATGCCCACTTCAGTTGTCATGCCATGACAAGTTCAACCGAAACTCGGTTGCAGAAAGAGAACGATGAGCTGCGCAAGCTGACCGTCCGGTTAGGCATCGCCATTCTGCGGGCCGTCCGCGAAAGTACGATGTTGCTGCGGACCGTCCTTGAAAGAGAGTCTTTGCGGGTGCTCCCCAGCGTAGCGGCTTCACCAGTGCCAGAGGACGTCGCCCCAGACGAGATGGCTCTGCTCCTATGTGACGCAGCGATGCTGTGTGCGCACCTAAGCCGCGCCTCTAACGACGGTCGCTTGGGACAGGAATTTGAGAATCTCAGCGTCGAGCTTGCGGACGCGGCTCAGCACCTGAAGACCCTGTTCGACGATCCCGTTACGTTTCAGCAAACAAACCAATGAATGCCCAATCCGCGCCTTCGCACGGAAACCCTCGCTGGTGCATTCCGGAGAGCACGTGCAGATTTTGTATCGCGTTTGAACCCAGTTTATGCGATGCGGCCGCTGACGAACCAAAAGGCCCACGGCAGTCCGGCCATGTAGTGCCGGCGCGGCACATTCTCTGGCGTGAACGGGATCTGCACGACGTCGTCCCATTCATTTGCAGCGGCTGGGGCACAACTTTCCTGTCTCTGTCGAACGGCCGCCGCCAGATCACTTCATTCCTGCTCCCCGGCGATATCATTTCGGCGGCATTTCTGATTGATTCGCAGCCCAATTGCCGAATCGAAGCTATTGCAGATGTTTATTACCGCGTTTTCAACCGTGTCGAATTTCGAGCGCGGCTTTGCAAGCAACCCAACTTACTAGAGCTTTTCTAAGACTTGGGCTGACGAAAAGGTACGGGCCGACGAACTCATCGCTGATCTCGGTCGCCGTACGGCAGAGGAACGCATTGCGCGCATGATCTTCAACCTGGTCGACCGCCTCGCAAGACGGGGATTGGTGCGCGGCGAACCCGTTGAGATCGACTTTCCATTACGCCAGCACCATATCGCCGATGCGACTGGCCTCACGCCGGTGCATGTCAGCACGGTGCTCAGGGAATTTCGCCGCGGTGGTCTCATCACCATCAGCAACCGCTCACTAACGCTGCTCGATCAGGACGGACTAAGACGCATCGCAGATATGCGCTAGGCTATGCGGGGGAAAGCCCCACCCTCACGCCTTCTCCTTTTTCGATCGTAGACCTCGGACGATGGACAGAACAGCAGGAACGAGCAGGTGCTCGGCTGCCGTGTCCAACGGGCGATGCACGAAACCCGAGATGGTATCCTTGGTTTGCCGGATCTGCTCGCCGAACAAATCGACGGTGCCTTTGATGTCGCGGGCATCTGCTTGAATGGCGTCAAGGGCCATTTTGCGAACATCGAAGGCAAGCTCGATCTCCGGCCCCGGCCGAATGCTCCTGCCCAGGAACACGATGATCAGCGCGATGATCAGATCGGCGACGGCAACAATCGCTGCCGCCCAAACAGGCCCCCAGGATTGCTGCAATCCATAGAAGCCCGCCACATTGGCCATGCCGAGGCCAAACACCCCAACCAGGCCCGCAAGCGCGAACAGCCCGAACCGGCGTGCCATGACATTGAGCCAGATTCTCCCGATCAGGGAGTCCGCCTTGCCGAGTACCTGGAGATCACGGACAATATTGTCGATCATGCAATAGCTCCTGATGTATTCCCGTTGCCGCTAGCGACGTGCGAGCAAGCTGCCGATTACTATTCCCAAGAGTATGGCGCCTACGATGCTCATAGCGGGATGGGCCGATATGTTCTCCTCCGCCTCGTCGACGAAATCGGTGATCTCCTTGATGAGATCTTGGAGTTGGCTGTGCGTCTCTTGGGCGGTGGCAGACTCCTCCGGCCGGCCATTGGCGGCGGCGGTCGCCGCTGCGCCCGCCGCTGTCCCTGTCACCGTCCCTGATTCTGCGGGCCTGTCCGCGGATGGCGCGGGACGCTGCCGCTGCGCCGTTGCAAGCTCCTCGTGGAGCGACTTCAGCTCGCGCGACAATACCAAGTCTGGCACGACGTTCTCCCGCTCGATTGTGGTTTGCGATCGCGAGACGAAACCCGAAGCGTTCGGGAGACTCGCGACGCGATCGCAAAACGGTTATTGGGCCTGACTGGTGCTGGTGGCTTTCTTGAACGCTTCCCGCGCAGCCTGATTGGCGCGGTCGAAGTTGGCGCGCGTTTCAGTCAAAGCGGCGTTGAGGGCGGACCAGGACTCCGTTCCCGCACGGGCGAGGTCTTGCAGTTTTTTCTCGGCAACGACAGCGTCGGCCATCATGCGCGAGACGGTCGCGTCGATTTCGCGCCGGCGCTCGATGGCGAATTCCTTTCCGGCAGCACTGAGCTTGTCCGCGGTTTCGCGCCACGCATTGAGCTGAGCAGTCACCTGGCTTTGGAAGACAGCCTGCTGTTGCTCGAGCCCCTTGCCGAACGTCTCAAGGTATTTCCCGGTCTCGACCTGGAAGCCTTTCAACTCGGTTTCCAAACGCTCCTTGGCGCTGTCCCAGGCGCCCTCGCCGGCCTCGGCCTGTGCCTTGACGGTGCTTTCGAATTCGTTCCGCTTCTTTTTCATCTCGGCAATACATTTATCGGCCTTGACGCGGGTCTCAGCCTGCATTTGGGCGGACTTGTTTTCAAGCGACGCCAAGGTGGCATCCATCTCGTCGATCCGCTCCTTGGCCCAACTGAGAAAAAAGTGAGCGCTGCTGGTTTGAGTAGGCATGACAGGTCCTTTCCAATGTGATTCTTTACCGTGGCTTGTTTCTGCCAGCCCGACGCGCCCCGTTCTGTTCGATTTCGAACCATCGGTGCCGGGTCGAAGGAGACCGCCCTTTTGATGTACATCAATGAATAACCTGATACCGTATGCACCTTTGCTTTGTGCAGTTAGCTGATCGGAGTGCCTTCGATCCCAGTGAAGTACGTTCATTGGGAAAAGACGGTGTCTGCAATGCATCTCTTACAGGTGGGAATATTACGCAGCGACGAACCGATAGTCAGTTTGTCAAAGGTATGCCGCCATGCACGTGCCCTCTATCGGTTCGGTCCAGCCGCTCCACGAGCGCAAAGGCATCAATAATCGTCTTCTGCTTGCACTGCCGCCCGCAACATTGGATCGGATACTGCGGGTCTCCGAACCAGTGAGTCTAGTCCGCGGGCAGCGGATCGACTGTGCCGACCAGCCCATCAAGCACATACATTTCATCAATCGAGGACTGGTCTGTATTGCCAAGACTGTGGAGGACGGGCGCACGGTTGAAATTGGCGCCGTTGGCATTGAAGGTGTTGCCAACCTGCTGCCGTTTGTTGGCATCCAGAAGACTATTCTGGACGTGATCGTGCAAATTCCGGGAACGGCTCTTCGCATGGGATGTGACGTTCTGAGGCGCGACCTGGAGAATGACACCGCCTTTCGCCAAGTGGTGCAAGATTACGCGCGCTTCAGCCTGAGCGAACTTGCCCGGCATATTGCGTGTGGTCGGCTGCATCATATCGAGCAGCGGTGCTGCCACTGGCTGTTGATCGCGCATGACAACGCCCTGTCGGATGATTTTCCCGTGACCCATGAGTTCCTTGCCATGATGCTCGGCTACCAGCGCGCCGGCGTTTCGATCGCCATGCATTCGCTCGTGAAAGCCGGATTGATTGAGCACAAGCGAGGGGCCGTGACCGTTGTCAACCGGCCAGGCCTCGAAGCTGCAGTCTGCGACTGTTACCGCGAGATGCGAAACGAACTCGATGAATTCCTCCCACCCGCCAAAACGGCGCGAGTGTTCGGATTCAAACAGAACAAAATTGCCGGCCGACGCTAGCGTTACCCTTATTGAGGCAGAAGAGGCTCGCATTCGGGGCCTTCCTCATGGAGGGTGCCATGAAGTTTTCTCATCTTTTTCTGCTGGGCTCCACGCTTTTGATTGCGCCACTGGTTGCGCAGGCTCAGGTCGCGGGTCCTGTCACGAGCGGAAGCGGCGTTGCAGCACGCAGCAGCGCCCACCTTTCTATTGACTGGGCGAAGTCGCGCCTCGATGAGATGGACGCCACTTTGGCGTCGCTGGAGAAGAAGCTCGGCGATCTGAAATCGGAGAGCCAGGTCAAGGCTGAGCGCGCCATCGCGGAGATGCGTGATCATCGCGAGGCGTTGAAGACCGTCATCGAAGAGAAACGGCAATCGAGCGAAGCCGAGTGGCAACAGGCCAAGGCAACGGTCGCGTCCCGCTGGACCGCATTCGAGGCCGCCGTTCAGAACCGGGTGGACGCAACCGGCGACCGTGTTGCAGACCAGAACGAGATGTTCGTCGCTCGCGCCGAGGCCCAACTCAAGGCCTGGCAGGACATGATCGACAAACTGGAAGCTTCGGCGAAAGGCGTCGCCGCAGACCGCAAGCGCGAGATCGACACCGCCATCGCGGGTATTCGCGCCGATGCGGAAGTCACCAAGGCCACGCTGGAGGCATTGAAGCGGTCAGGAAGGGAATCGTGGACGGCCCTGACCGGAGCACTGGCCGAATCCCGCGCCGCCTTCGACCGCGCCAGTCAGACTGCCTCCGATGCGTTCAAGCGCGCGATCAACTGAGCCCTCTTCCCTCACGCAGAGCACAAGGAGACTTCCGATGAGTACCTCGACACCAAGTGACATACAGAACGCCTTCACCGAGACCTTGCGGTCCTACTGGGTTTTATTCCTGGTCCAGGGCGCGATCATGATGATCCTCGGCGTCCTCGCCGTCCTATGGCCTCAGATCTCGACTGTCGCCGCCGATATCTTTATTGGCTGGTTATTCTTGCTCAGCGGAATCGTGGGGCTTGTCACGATGTTCTGGGCACCGAGCATACCTGCGTTTCTCTGGTCACTTCTTACCGCAGCCCTCTCGTTGATCGTCGGCGTCCTGCTTCTCTGGCACCCAGTCGCGGGCGTCGTCTCGCTGACGCTGGCGCTTATTGCCCTCTTCATCGTCGAAGGAATCTTTCAGATCGCGGCTGCGATACGATATCGCGACACGTTCCCTGAGTCATGGGGATGGATGGTGATGAGCGGGATCGCCGACTTGGCTCTCGCCGCCCTCATCATCAGCGGCTGGCCGGGCACCGCGAGCTGGGCTCTCGGACTGATTGTCGGCGTCAACCTCATCACCTCGGGCTTGGCGATCACGATGGCGGCACTCGCCGGGCGTGGCCTCGTCAACGGTGTGGCAAGCGCGACGCGCTGACAATTCCCGGAATTCGACGCAGCCGAACGATGTCGTAATGCCTGACGGATGAAAAAAAATCGCCATCGCTGCTGCTTACTGAGTGTGGAAAATGCAACCAGGAAATGGAGTGTTGATATGTCAAATCTCGTCGTTATCGGTTTTAAGAACGAGTCGTTTCGCGCCTCGCAGGTTCTCGACAAGCTGGTCGCACTGGACGACAGCTGGATCGTCGATCTCAAAGACGCGGTCGCTGTTTACCGAGATTATCGCGGCGAACTAAGGCTCGATCAGAGCTTTCAGATGACCACTGGCGAAGGCGCCGGCTTGGGTCTCTTCTGGGGGTCCATGATCGGGGCACTGTTGGCGATTCCCTTTACCGCCGGGGCGAGCGCGGCGGCAGCGGGGGGCGCGCTGGCGGCCGGCGCCTTGACGGGCGGCACACTCGGTGCAGTCGGCGGAGCGATCGATGCCGACTGGTGGAAGGACGAGTTCGGAATTTCCGAAACCTTCGTCCGCGACGTGGGTCGGATGATCGGGACCGGCGATTCCGCCATCTTCATGCTGCTCCGTTCCGCCGAGCCCGAATACGTGGCTCAGCAGTTGGCTCCCTACGGCGGCAAAGTGCTCTGGGCGACGCTGACCAGTGAGCAAAAAGCCAAGCTGCAGGCAATTCTCGACAGGCCGGGATTCAAGCGAGTCGCTTGATCTCGCCGCTCCTGCGAATGACGCCCGGCGCCCCCTGCATTCAGCGTGACGCCGGGCGTCCTGTGTGAACTCTCAACTCGTTCCAGGTCATCTCCAAGAGAGCAAGCGTACGATGGGGCCGGCTGACCAGTTGAGAAATCTCACCACCAGAAACAAGGCGGCAACAGTCAGCGTGCTTCGATGAGCATGGGCACACATCAGCGAGAGAGTGGCGTTCTGGCGTTCATGCTGGTGGCGATATCGGTTGCGTTCGGCTGGATCATGTGGCCGTTCGCCGGCGCGATACTCTGGGGCGTGCTGCTTTCGATCATCTTCGCTCCGCTGTACCGGCTGCTGCTGACGTGGATGCCGCGATGGCCGAACGCTGCATCCGCCGCGACGGTGTTGCTGATCGCGCTCCTGGTCGTGCTTCCGATGACGCTGGTTGCGGCCGTATTGGTCCAGGAGGTATCCGGTCTGGTGGGGCGATTGCAGTCGGGAGAGTTGGATGTGCGGCAGCCGCTCGCCGATGTCCGAACCTCTCTGCCGGAATGGGCGGCGAACCTGCTGACGCAGTTCGAGACGACCGGCATCGCCGCCCTGCGGGACAAGTTCTCGACGGCCTTCATGGAAGGCGGCAAACTCGTTGCGCGCCAGATATTGAGCTTCGGCCAGGTGACGGTGGAATTCCTTCTCGGCGTCTTCGTCATGCTCTACCTGCTGTTCTACCTGCTGCGCGACGGGAATGCGCTGCTCACATATAGCCAGCGCGCCATTCCGCTGCCGCCGGAGCAGCGGCAGGTCCTGGCCAGCAGCTTTACGGATACGGTTCGTGGTGTGCTCAAGGGCGATCTCGTTGTCGGTCTGGTCCAGGGCTCATTGGGCGGTCTGATTTTCTGGGTATTGGGCCTGGGCACGCCGGTGCTGTGGGGCGCGGTGATGGCGGTGCTGTCTCTGCTGCCCGCGTTCGGCACTGGTTTGGTCTGGGCTCCTGCAGGGATCTATCTGCTTCTGACGGGGTCCGTATGGAAAGGCCTCATTCTCCTGGCCTTTGGCACGCTGGTGATCAGCACGATCGATAATGTCTTGCGACCGGCCTTGGTCGGCAAAGACGTCAAGATGCCGAGCTATGTGGTGCTGGTGTCGACGCTTGGCGGCCTCGCCGTTTTCGGGGTCAACGGTTTCGTGATCGGACCATTGCTGGCGGCCCTCTTCCTGACGGCCTGGGAGATGTATCTGCAGACCGGTGGCGGACAACAGGATGGCGCCTCTCCCTGATTGGAGACGGCGTCCGCCGCAGCTTGGGAACGCAGCGGGGGTGGGCCGTTTCCCAATGCGGCCGCTGGCCTCTTTTTCGACCAGGAGAATGACTTGGGGTGTTCGGAATCAAACAGTACGCGCCACCACAGGGGTGCAACTTCTGCCCTGCAATGTGTGGCTCAGTCCCTGGTCTGGACAGGTTCTGAAGCCACGGTCCTGTCCCACACACCGGTCAGACGGTCGCCTCATGTTTCCGCTCTCCGATGACAATCCTCGCCACAGAGTGCCGGTCGTTACGCTGACCATCATAGGCATTTGCATTTCGGTCTTCATTTGGCAGGTTTCGGTGACAGGCCAGACCGGTGACGCAGCGGTTCTCTCCCTAGGAATGATTCCGGCGCGGCTGTTCGGTGACTTTGGTTTGCCTGCGGGTGTCATTGCCATCCCGGCCTGGCTGACAATCTTCACTTCACTCTTTCTGCACGGTGGGTGGCTCCATCTTGGCGGCAATATGCTGTTCCTATGGATATTTGGCGACAATGTCGAAGACGCGATGGGCCGCCCTCGTTTCATCGTCTTCTATCTCGCCTGCGGAGTGGCTGCCGCTCTGGCCCAGGCGGCGGCTAACCCATCTGCCACCGCGCCTATGATCGGCGCGAGTGGAGCGATAGCCGGTGTTCTGGGCGGTTACATTTTGCTCTACCCGCACGCCAACGTGCGTACGCTCGTCTTCCTCGGCTTTTTCGTAACGGTTCTTCGAATCCCCGCCGCGATCGTCCTCGGCATTTGGTTTCTCCTTCAGTTTTTGAATGCGCTCGGCCCCGGCACTACGGAAGCCGAGGGCGTCGCCGTCTGGGCGCATGTCGGGGGCTTCGTCGCCGGCCTGGCTTTGGTGGCGTTCTTCAAGCGATCAGAGATCCAACTATTGCAGCCGCCGCGGTCCCGACCGTTCACACGCGAGGCGTCCTGAGTAGAGAGGCAGGGCATCTGAGCCAGCGCTACATGGACGCCGTGACGTTGAGCGCAGGAAGGCGAGAAATAATGGCCGCAACTGTTCGAAATCAAACAGTGTGAAGGTCGGATGCAACGATAGATGGATCAAGTTGATACGCGACGCCCGATCGCATCATGCGCCAACCATCGCGGAAGGCGCCAAACACCAAACAGGAGTGCCTTCCATGAACAAGATGCTGGTTGCAGTATTCGATACCGAGACCGCCGCCTTCGAGGGTCTTGACGCCCTGAGAGAGCTGCACAAGAACGGCGACGTCACGCTGTATGCATCGGCCGTCATCGTCAAAGACAAGACGGGAAACTTCAGCATCAAGCAGACCGCCGACGACGGTCCTGTTGGCACCGCGCTCGGACTTCTCACGGGCGGCATGATCGGCATCCTCGGAGGGCCGGCCGGCGTGGCCATAGGCGCCACACTCGGCGGCTTTACCGGCTTCTTGTTCGACATGGACGAGAGCGGCATCGGCGCGGCGTTTCTTGATGATGTGTCGAAAACGCTGACGGCCGGCAAGGCGGCCGTGCTGGCGGACATGGAGGAAAGCTGGACGACACCTGTCGATACCCGATTGCATGCGCTTAACGGGATTGTCTTCAGGCGGCTTCGCTCGGAGGTCGTCGAAGATCAAATTGTTCGCGAAAGCGCCGCCTTCGAAGCGGATCTGAAAGCGCTCCAGGACGATCTGAAGCAAGGGGTCGCGGAGGACCGGGCAGCGATCCAGAAGGACATCGAGCAGGTGAAGAAGCAAATCAAGGCGACCCAAGACCAGGCCAAAGCGCGGCTTGATCAGGCCAAGGCCGAAATGGAGGCCAAGGTTAAGGCGCTCCAGGATCAGGCCAAAGACGCGACCGGCCGCGCCAAGGCGCGCATCGAGAAACGCATTGCTGACACCAAGGCGGATTTCGAGGTGCGGTCAAAGAAGCTCAACCAGGCCTGGGCACTCACCAAGGAAGCGCTGGCCGCGTGACCGCCGTCAGCGGCAAGTCGTCGAAAAGGAAAGCGGTTCATGAACCAGATGCTGGTTGCCGTTTTTGATACCGAGATGGCAGCATTCGAGGCGCTGAGCACCTTGAGAGAGCTGCACAAGCAAGGCAGCATCTCACTCTACGCATCGGCTGTCGTCGTAAAGGACAAGGCAGGGCGGGTCCGCGTCAAACAGGAAGCCGAGTACGGGCCCGCCGGCACAGCGCTGGGACTGCTCACGGGTAGTATCCTCGGTATCTTGGGAGGGCCCGCTGGCTTGGCAGCGGGCGCCTCGCTCGGGGGCATCACTGGCTTTCTGTTTGACCTGGACAAGATTGTTGTTGGCGCAACGCTTCTCGACGATACGTCGAAAACCCTCACTGCCGGCAAGGCCGCCGTGCTAGCGGAAGTGCAGGAGAGCTGGACGAGCCTGGTGGACGAGCGGTTGCGCAAGCAGGGCGGCACGGTCTTCAGGCAGTTCCGCGTCGATGTCGTCGAAGATCAACTAGTCCGTGAAGGAATTGCTCTCGAAGCGAGCCTTAGAGGCCTCCGGGACGAACTTAGTCATGCGATGGCCCAGGATAGGGCAGCAATCCAACGCGATATCGATCAGACGAAGGCGCGCCTGAAAGCGACGCAAGATCAAGCCATAGCCAGGCTTGATCAGGCCAGGGCCGAAATGGATGCGAGGGTAACTGCGCTGCGGGACCAAGCCAAAGCCGCAAGCGAACGCGCCAGGGAGCGGATCGCGAAACGCATTGCCGACGCCAAGACAGATTTTGGATTGCGCTCGAAGAAACTCAACCAGGCCTGGGCTTTGACCAAGGAAGCGTTGGCCGCCTAGCCCATCTGTTCATTTTTTCGCCACGCGTTGGAGTTTGGGCATGGACTTATTTAGCACACTCTTTCTCTTATTTCTGGTCGTGTCCACTCTGCAACCCATGTTGCAGGTCCGACATCAGGCGATGCAGCGCGCACGGCAGATTGCCGTAATCGAGAAAGAGCGCGGGTCGCGCGTCATCACCATGATTCATCGGCAGGAAACGAGGCGATTCTTCAGCATTCCCGTTTCACGTATGATCGATCTTGAAGACGCGCAGGTGATCATACCTGCCATTCAGCAAACGCCACCGGACAAGCCCATTGACCTGGTCCTGCACACGCCAGGCGGCATGCTGCTCGCAGCAATGCAGATCGCGCGCGCACTGAAAGCCCATCCCGCGAAAGTCACCGTTTATGTCCCAGTATACGCGATGTCCGGTGGCACTCTGCTCGCGCTTGCCGCCGACGAGATCGTGATGGAGGACTTTTCGGTATTAGGACCGATCGATCCTCAGATTATTGGCCTTCCTGCCACCGGCCTTATCGAAGTCAAGAATCTAAAGCCGATCGCCGAGATCAATGATCTGACGCTGATTTTTGCTAGCCTCAGCGAAAAGGCACTGAAGCAAGTGAAATCGGGTGCGCTAGAGCTGATCGGAGACGATCTGCCACCCGAGAAAGCCGCAACACTGGTAGACAAGCTCGCCGGTGGCCAATGGACGCACGATTATGCATTGACGGCAAAGGAAGCGATCGAACTTGGGCTCCCCGTAAAGAGCGGCATACCCGGGTCGATCATGAAACTGATGCAGCTTTACCCTCAGCCGGTACGGCTACTGCCGTCGATTGAGTTCCTGCCGGCGACCCCGTCTCGCCGGGCCGCCATGGCCGAAACGGCCGCACTTTTCATAGGAAAAACGCTGTAATCGCCGCATGCAATCGGCGGACCGTTGCGCGTCCAGTAATACTTCTGATGGACTGCCTCGCCGGTTCGATCGACACCGCACGCACGTCGGCTGTTATTCGGCGTGCAAATTTTCTCCCTAACGGGAGGTTATCGGCGTCCACAATCGACCCCCGCCATTCGGCCTGATGCGGCTCGCTTTGAATCAAAGCGGGCGGTGGGGGATGCTGTTGCGGCTTTGCTCCCGGCTGCCCCAGACACCGTTGCGGCCTATCTGGCATACGAAGCCGCCCGCGGTACAAAGCCCTCGACCATCGGCCGCCGCTGCGCGGCGATCCGCTACGTGCACAGCCTGGGCGGCCACCTCAACCCGACGGCAGACGAACAGGTCAACCCCAAGGTGCGCCGTAACGGCATGACGGTATCTCATCCTGACGGTACACGACGGTACCGCGACTTGTACCTTCAGTATCGCTGGATGCCCAATGGACCGACGTGGACCACGCCGGACAAATTGGCTTATTTTTCAAGATAATAGCAGAGACGAAAGATCGTGCTGGACGGGGGTGGACAGTAAATGGTGCCCAGGGCCGGAATCGAACCAGCGACACTGCGATTTTCAATCGCATGCTCTACCAACTGAGCTACCTGGGCGCCGAGTGACGAGCGGCATGCCGCTCGCAACCTTCACGCGGTCCCGTTGGTGGGGCGCGTCCCGGACCGCGCCGCCCCCGAGGGGACGGCCGGTCCAAGTGCCGCGCGTTATAAAGGGTCGATTCCGGGCTGTCCAGAACGCGCAACGGCTTCAATAAATTGGCCGTTTCGGGCCGGGCGGCGGCGGAACCCGGCCCAGCCGCCGCGCTCAGGCGTCGAGGCCCAGGGCGGCGCGGAATCGCTGCTTGAGCGCCACGCCGTCGCGCAGCGGCAGCACCCGCGGCGGCTCGTCGGCGGCGATCTGCACCCGGGCAAACAGCATCTCGCCGAAACAGGTCAGCCGCCCGGCGAGATCGGCAAGGCCGGTCTCGTCACGCACATCGAGGCAGGTGCCGAAGCCGCAGGCGGCGGCGACGCCGATCAGGTCGGCGCTGGACTGCGTATGGCTCGGCTGCATGCCGGTTTCGCCATACACGCCGTTGTCGAACACGATGATGGCGAGGTTGGCCGGCTTCTGCAGGCCGATGGTGGCGAGCGCGCCGAGGCCCATCAGCATCTCGCCATCGCCGGCAATGACGGCGACGCGTTTGGTGGGCTGCGCCAGCGCCAGCCCGAGCCCGATCATGGCGGCGCCGCCCATGGCGCCCCACAGATAGAAATTGCGGTCATTGTCCCCCGCGGCGGCCAGATCCCAGGCGGTCGAGCCAAGGCCCGGCACCACCAGCAGGTCGTCGCCGCGGCCGGCGAGCAGCGACGCCATCGCGGCGCGGCGTTCGAGCTTGGGGGTGGACTCGCTCATTTGGTCCACACCTTCTTGCCGATCAGCTCCTGCGACAAAATCAGCGCCACGATGCGCTCGTCGCCGAAGGCCTGCTGCACGGCGCGTTCGGCGAGGCCCTCCACCTCGTCCGGCGTGCGGGCGCGGTAGATCTCGGCCTCGCAGAGCTTCAGCACCGGCTCGACGATCGAACCCATCGGCTCCTGCCAGGGATTGAACTCTTCCCACTCGCCACGCATCGTGACCAGCATCAGCATCGGAAACCGGCAGGTGCGCGGCAGCGACAGCATGTTGATGCAGTTGCCGACGCCGCTCGACTGCATCAGCAGCGCGGCGCGCTCGCCGCCGAGCCAGGCGCCGGCGGCCAGCGCCACGCCCTCCTCCTCGGTGGTCAGCACCACGTCGCGAATGTCGGGGTCGGCGCGGCAGCGGTCGATCAGCCGGGCATGGCCGGCATCGGGCACATAGCCGACCTGGCGAATGCCGGCGCGCTTGAAGGTGTCGAACAGTTGGTCGGGCCATGCGGGCAAGGCAGAGGCGTTCACGAGCGGTCGCCCTCGCCCGGCTCGGCCGGGCGCTCGCCGTCCTCGTCTTCGTCCTCCGTCACCGGCACCGCATAGACGCCGGACAGCCAGCGGTTGAGGTCGATGTCGGCGCAGCGCTTGGAGCAGAACGGCTTAAACGCCGCGTCCATCGGCTTGCGGCAAATCGGACAGGGCGCGGCGGAAATTCTGCGGTCGATCTCGTTCATGGCGGACCCGTTGTGCCGGCGCAGGCAGACGACAAATCCATAACGCAGCCGCGCCGTGCCGCCAAACCGGCGGCGCGGAACCCCACTTGACTCCTGAGTTGCGTGATCTTTATTCTCAATCACAGGTAGCATTTTCGTCTCCCATGCAGCCGCAGAGGTCGCTGCCATGCCCGGCCCCATCAGCCGCTTCGTTACCGCATTCGGCGCCGTCCTCGCCCTGACCGGCGCCGCCGCCGCGCAGGACATCAAGGGCCGGCAATACACGCCGCCGAATTATGTCTTCAGCCCCTTCGTGCCCAAGGACATCGTCACGCACGATGTCGGCGCCATCGGCTTCCAGCCCTTCGTCGACATCCTGGCGTGGGAGACCTTCATCGCGTTGAACTGGCCGGTGCCGAGCCCGATCGTGCAGCGCGGCGTGCCCGATCCGCAGAACATCATCGGCGGCTTTCTCACCGGCGGCGGCGAAGGCGGCAAGCCGTCGTCGATGCCGGCCGGGCCGGTGGTGTGGGAAACCTTCAAGGACACCAACGACATCTATCTCAATCCGCCGGTGCGGCCGACGCCGTTCGACACACCGGAGTCGATCCCGCCGGCCTGCAAGGGCCTCGCGGCGGCGAACCCGGCGGCGGCGCGGCGCACGCTGGCCCTTACATCGAAATTCGGCGAGATCGTCAGCAGCGTCATCCAGGCCGACGGCAACCGGCTGGTCGACCAGAACCGCATGAACGTCTGGTACGAGATCAAGCTCAACCGCGTCTATTACGACTACGTGGTGGCGAACGGCTTCTACAACAGCGCCAACCAGAAGGGCAAAACCATCGCCTTCCCGGTTTCGTCGAACAGCACGGGGCGCGACGCCACCATCAAGGTCAAGGCGGCGTGGAAAGTCATCGGCCTGCCCGGCAGCCGCCAGCCCGACGATCCGGCGAAGTTCTACACCACCGAGGCGCTGGCGCTCGATCCCACCACCGGCCAATGCAGCAAGCAGTTGCTCGGCCTCGTCGGCCTGCACATCGTAATGAAGACGGCGCAATTGCCGCAATGGCTGTGGGCGACGTTCGAGCATGTCGACAACGCGCCCGATCAGGCGACCGGGCCGCTCTCCGGCAAGACGTACAATTTCTTCGGCGCCGACTGCGCCGGCTGCCCGCTCAACCAGCCTCCCGGCAAAGGCAGCCAGTTTCCGACCCAGGTGGTGCGGGTGATCCCGGTCAACAATGTCGCGGCATCCAATAACACGCTGTACCAGACCGCGCTGAAGACGCTGCGGCCCGACAATGTCTGGCAGTATTATCAACTGGTCGACGCGCAATGGGGCGCGTCGCCGACGCCGATCGGCCAGCCGAACCAGCCGAAATTCCTCGCCAATACCACGCTGGAAACCTATCTGCAGCAGCCGGTCGCGCCGAACGGCTGCATCAACTGCCACGGCATGTATGCCGCCGCGACCGATCTCGATTTCCAGATGCAAAGCGCCTATCCGCAAGGCGCCAATACGATGAAGGGGCTGGCCGCGATCTTCCGGCTGGACGGCGTCGGCACGCCGCGCCCCGCGCCGCCGGCGAAAGGCAAGTGATCAGGCGTTTGGCGTTGACGTTGAAGCGCCGATAGCCGCCGGCGCCGACGATCTGGCGGCGGCCCGTGCGTCCCGGGTGGTCAGGAACCGCCACACCACCAGCCCCGCGCCGGCGAGCAGGCCGATGATGTCGGTCCAGAGGGCGGCGGCAAAGGCATTGGCGGGGATCAGACTCATGATCCCGGTGACGATGAACAGCGCCCGCAGCAGCCAGCCGACATGGCCGAGGAAATAGCCGGCCATGCCGACGGAGACCAGCCAGACGCCGATGACCGCGGTGGTCACGGCGGCGACGATGTGCATCGGCTCGCCCTTCATCAGCAGGCTCGGCGAGGCCACGAACAGGAACGGAATGATGAAGGCGGTCCAGCCGAACTTCATCGCCGCGAAGCCGGTGCGCATCGGTTCGGCGCCGGCGATGGCCGCGGCGGCGAAGGCGGCGATCGCCACCGGCGGCGTGATCATCGACATCATGCCGAAATACAGCACGTAGAGATGCGCCGCGAGCTTGTCGATGCCCAGTTCGACCATGGCCGGCGCAATCAGCGTCGCCAGCAGCACGTAGACGCCGAGCGTCGGCATGCCCATGCCGAGAATAATCGACACGATCGCGCACAGGACCAGCAGCACGACAATATTGCCGCCGCCGATGGTGATCAGCGCATAGGTCAGGTTGAAGCTCAGTCCGGTAATGGAGAGAACGCCGATGACGATGCCGGCGGCGCCGGAGATCAGTAGAATTTCTACCACGCCGTAGCCGGTGGACACCACGGCCTGCCACAGCGCCGCCAGCGTCGGCCGCGCCTTGCCGTAACCGAACACAATCGAGGAGACGACGATGACCAGGCTGGCCAGATAGGCCGCGCGGTCCGGCAGCCAGTTGAACGAAAACAGCGCGACGATCAGCACCGCGAAGGCGATGACGAAATGAAACCCGGTCAGCACCATGCGCGGCGCCGGGAATTCCTCGCGCGGCACCGGCTTCAGGCCGAGCTTGCCGGCTTCGAGGTCGGCCTGAATGAAGAGTGCGAGATAATAGAGGAGGCCGGGCACCAGCGCCGCCAGCGCCACGGTGACATAGGAAAGTTGCAGGAATTCCGCCATCAGGAACGCGGCCGCGCCCATCACCGGCGGCATCAACTGCCCGCCGGTGGAGGCGACCGACTCGATGGCTGCCGCCTTGTGCGCGGGATAGCCGCCGCGTTTCATCATCGGAATGCTGATGACGCCGGTCGCCACCACATTGGCGACGGCGCTGCCCGAGATCGAGCCGAACAGCATCGATGCCACCACCGAGATCTTCATCGGGCCGCCGCGGAAACGGCCCATGCCGAGCACCGCGGCATCGGTGAAGAATTGCGAACCGCGTGTGGCGACCAGCAGGTTGCCGAAGAAAATGAAGGCCACCACCACGGTAGAGGCGATTGCCAGCGGCGTTCCCAATATGCCGTTGCCGTCGAAGGCCAGATAGGCCGCCAGCCGGTCCCAGGCCTGGGCGCGGGCGGCGAAGGCGCCGGGCATGAAGTTTCCCAGCAGGCCGTAGAGCAGGAACACCGCGATGATGATGGTGAGCGCCGGACCGGCTGCCCGCCGCGTCGCCTCGAACAGCAGCACCACCAGAACGAGGCCGGGGATCAGCACCTCCGGCGGGCGCATCAGATTGAGGTTGATCAGGTCCGGAAAACGGACCCCCATGTACCAGCCGACCGCGAGCGCGGCGGCGGCGGCGAGCACGTCATACCAGCCGATGCCCGGCCGCTTGCGGCCGCGCAGCGGCGGCATGGTGAGGAAGGCGATCGCAATCGCCGTGCCCAGCAGCGGCGCGATGAACTGCTCGGTATAGAACGCCCGCCCGAGCATCTGCGGCACGTCGAGCGACCAGAGCAGCGCCATCGTGGTCAGGATGGTCGCCAGCACGCTGGCGGCCATCCTGCCGTGAGAATCCTGCAATCGCATCACAACCGGAGTCTCCGCTGCCTGAGAGGCAATGCGATTACTTGATCAGGCCCCTCTCCTTGTAGAACTTGATCGCACCGGGGTGATACTGGACCGGGCCGGCATCGGCATACATCTTGGCCGGATCGAACGCAGCGAACGGCGCGAAGATCTTCTGCATGCCGTCCTTGTTCTCGGCCAGCACCTTGGTCAGCTTGTAGACCACCTCGTCCGAGGTCTTGGCGCTGGTGAACACCACGGCCGGATAGGCCAGCACGTTGGTTGGCTCCAGAATCCCCGGCGCCGCCGGGCCCGGCATCTGCTCGAAGAAATAGGCGGCCGGGAAGTGTTCGCGCATCGCCGCCAGCGTCTTCGGATTGTTCTCCAGCGGCAGGCTGCGCAAGCCGCCCACCGCGGCGTCGACTTCACGCACCTTGGCGGCACCAACCGCGAACACGAATGACTCGACCTTGCCCGACGCCAGCGCGTCGGCGGCGGCAACCACGGAGGGGACCGGGACTTCGCGGATGTCATCGGTGGTCATGCCGGCGGTGGCCAGCACCGCCTTGAGCACCTGATACACCGTCTTCTGCGCGGTATAGCCCGAGGCGACAGGTTTGCCCTTGAGATCGGCCACGGTCTTGTACGGCGAATCCTTGCGCACCCAGACGCCGTTCTTCAAGGGAAACAGCACGCCCAGCATCCGCAGGTCCGGACTGGCGCGGCCGGCGAAAAACGATTCGCCCAGCGTGGCCTCGCGCAGTTCCTGAAGGTTGCAGAGGCCAATCTCGATGTCGCCGGTGCCGACCACCGGAAGATATTGCGTCGGCGCCGTCGCCGGCTGAATGGTCGTTTTCAGCCCGGCCTCGTTGGCGACCTTGGCCACCGCGGTGCCGATGCTGTGATAAAGCGAGCCGGGATTGCTGACGGCGATGCCGATGTTCTGGGCCTGCGCGGCGGTGGCGAGGCAGGCCGCGCCGATGGCGAGTGTCAGTGTGCGAAGCACGAAAGCCGATGTGCGAAGCATGAGTATCCTCCCTGGATGAAACATTGTTATTGCGAAAGCTTTTTGCTTCGCTTCTTGAGGCCGGCGACTATTTCCAGACGGCAAAACCCATGCCGCAGCCGGTGCCGGCCGCCGAACGATAACACGGGACGTAATCCTGCCAATCCGATTTTAGGTGGGCGGCGGCGCCGGCCACGGTGATCCAGTTGCGGATTTCCGACGAGCCGGAATTGAGCTTTTCGACCGGAATCGAACACAGCGCCTCGCCGTCGTTGCGCTTGCAGGCGTCGAGCACAGCGCGATCGAGGTCCTCGTCAACGGTGAAGTGGCTCAAGCCGCCGGAGGCGAGAATGCCGACCCGGGCGTCGCCATCGGCCCCGCGCACCGCGGCGCGGATGGCCTTGCCCAACGCATAGCAGCGGCTTGGGCGCGGCTGATTGGGCGGAAAATACGTATTGAGCGCCACCGGCACGATCGGGATGATGGTGTCGTCGGTCATCATGCGCTGGTGCACGAAGCCGAAGGCATGGCCTTCGCCGTGCTCCTTGGAAAGCCGCTTCGACTGGCTGATATCGAAGCCCTGGTCGATCAACCGTTCGATCAGATGCAGGCCCAGTTTGGCGTCGACCGGATAATCGCGCGATTGGGCCGCGACATGATACTGCGAGCGGGCCTTGCGCCAGAATTGCGGCGCATCCTCATCCATGTGCAGCGGGTTGTTCTCGATCTTGTCGCCCCAGTAGATCAGGATCGCCGGCATGTTGTCGTCGAAGAACTGCTCGTGCTGGTCGTCGCCGATGACAATCAGCGCGTCGAGCCTGGCGTCGGCCAGTTCGCGCGACAGCCGCGCGATGTTGGCGGTGCATTGCGCCGCACGTTGCTCCAGCACCGCCGGCTCGATCTGGGCCTTGATCGACGGATCGGCCTTTTCCAGCAGTTCGCCATAGGTGCAGGGGCGGCCGTTCCTGTCGAGCAGCTTGCGGCCGGCGGCGTCGATTGCGGCATGCTTGGGATAGTCCTCGGCCGGGCTGTTGAGCAGCGGGCTGTGCGACGTTCCGATCCCCAGGACGATGTCGGCCATGTCGGCACGCTCCTTGGTTCATATTTATGACCTTATCCATAGGCCACCGCGCAGCGCCCATCAACCCCTAATTGCATGACGCGCGTCGGCGGCCCGCAATTCCGTTTTCAGAATCTTTCCGTAATTGTTCTTCGGCAGCGCATCAACAAACACATAATCTTTCGGCCGCTTGAAGCGCGCGATGCGCTCGAGGCACAGCGCGTCAAGCTCAGGGGCGCTGGCCTCGCCCACGACATAGGCCACCACGACCTCGCCCCACTCGCGGTCCGGCCGGCCGATGACCGACACCTCGCGCACGCCAGTGTGGGTCAACAGCACCTCCTCGACCTCGCGCGGATAGATGTTGGCGCCGCCGGAGATGATCAGGTCCTTGGAGCGGTCCTTGAGATGCAGGTAGCCGTCGGCGTCGAAGGCGCCGACGTCGCCGGTGTGCAGCCAGCCGTTGCGCAAGGCCACCGCGCTGGCGTCCTCATTGCGCCAGTAACCCGGCATCACCACATTGCCGCGGCACAAAATCTCGCCGGCCTCGCCGGGATCGAGCGCCCGGTCCTCGCTGTCGGCCACCATCACCTCGACACTGGCGAAAGGCCGGCCGGCGGACGCCAGACGCGCGCGCCACTGCGGATGGTCGCGGTCGGCGATATCCTGCTTCGACAGCGTCGAGATCGTCATCGGCGCTTCGCCCTGCCCGTAGATCTGCGCCAGCCGCGGCCCGAAACGATCGAGCGCGGCCAGCGCGTCCTCGACATACATCGGCGCGCCGCCCCAGATCAGCGTGCGGATATTCTCGGCGGCGCAGTCGGCCGGGCATTCGACCAGCCGTTTGATCATGGTCGGCGCCGCGAACATCGACGCGCGCGGCCAGGCCCTGAACAGGCCGAACACTTCGTCGGGCTCGAAGCCGCCCGACTCCGGCACCACCTGCACGCCGAGCCGCGCCACATGCGCCATGATGTAGAGGCCCGAGCCATGGCTCATCGGGGCGGCATGGATGATGGCGTCACCGGGATCGATCGGATCGACTTCCGACGCATAGGCAAAACTCGCAGCGGCAAGATTACGATGGGTGAGCATCGCCCCTTTCGGCCGGCCGGTAGTGCCCGAGGTGTAGAACAGCCAGGCCAGATCGTCCGGCGCGCGCGGCGTCACGGCGATGGCGTCGGCGCTGAACAACGCATCATACTCGGCGCTGCCGATCGCAGTCAGCCGCTCGAGGCTTGCCGGGGCATGCGGCGCGATGTCGGCGTCGAGACCGGGCGAGGCAAAGCAGACGCGCGCGCCGGAATGCTCGAGGATGTAGCCCAGCTCAGCGCCGTGCAGCTTGGCATTTGCCGGCACGGCGGCAAGCCCGGCATGCCAGATGCCGTACAACAGCGCGAGGTAGTCGGGGGCGTTCCTGGCGACGATGGCGACGCGGTCGCCGGGCTGGAGCTTCAGCCGGTTACGCAATCCGCCCGCCAGGCGCGCAGCGCGTTCCGCCAGATCGCCATAGCGCGCCACCACGTGCGGGCCCGACGCCACTGCCGCGAGCCCCGGATGGCTGAGCCCGGCCCGGTGCAGCCACAGCGCCAGGTTCATGGGCGCCTCGCCTGGTTTTAGACCGCGTTCAGCCAGCCGAAACGGATCGGATAGCCCTCGCCGTCCAGCAGACTCATGGTCTCGTAGAGCGGCAGGCCGACAACGTTGGAATAGGAGCCGACCATCTTGACGATGAAGGTACCGGCAATGCCCTGGGCGGCGTAGCCGCCGGCCTTGCCGCGCCATTCGCCGGAGGCGAGATAGGCCTCGACGTCTTCGGTCGACAGCCGCTTGAAGCGCACGCGGGTCTCCACCAGCCGCTGGCGGAAGGCCTCGCGCGGCGTCACGAGGCAGATGGACGTGTAGACGCGGTGATTGCGGCCGGACAGCAGGCGCAGGCACTGCGCCGCCTCGTCCAGCAGTTCGGCCTTGGGCAGAATGCGGCGGCCGACCGCCACCACGGTATCGGCGGCCAGGATATAGGCGCCGCGCAATTCGTCGTCGAGCTTGACGTTCTCCAGCGCCGCCTCGGCCTTGGAGCGCGCCAGCCGGTTGGCATAGGCGCGCGGAATCTCGCCCCGGCGCGGGGTTTCATCCAGGTCGGCGGGCTTGAGCGCGTCGGGCTCGATGCCGGCCTGGTTGATCAAGGCCAGCCGTCGCGGCGAACCGGAGGCGAGCACGAACTTGGAGCGGCCGATCATCTGTTGGCGGTACCGCGATCGAGAAATCGAATAAGCGAATGGGCGCGGAAACTAGCGGAACGGCGGTGCTTTCGCAAACTCTGCCCCCCGCTCACTCGTTGCCGCCCCCGCCACCCTTACCGAACCGCTCGCGGATCCGCGCCAGCAACTGGTCGCGAACTTCGCGGTAGGCATCCAGCCGCTGCTCGCGGCTGCCTTCGATCGCGGTCGGATCCATGGTCGGCCAGTACTCGACATCGGCGGCGATGGTGCGGGTCAGTTCCAGCGCCTTGTGATGCGCGGGCGGCGCCAGCGTCACGATCAGATCGAAGTTGAGCCCTTCGACGTCTTCCAGCTCTTCGAAATCGATCGGCTTGTGGCCGGCGATATCGATACCAATTTCCTCCAGAACCGCGACCGCGAACGGGTCGAGCTCGCCCTTCTGCACGCCGGCCGAGCCGACATACATCGACTTGCCGAGGAACTGCCGCAACAGGCCGGCCGCCATCGGCGAGCGCACCGAATTCAGACCGCAGGCAAACAGCACCGCCTGCGGGCGCGAGCGGCGCTCGGGCGGGTCGACCACCACCCTAGCCTTTCCAGTGCAGCACGCAGATCAGCGTGAACAGCCGCCGCGCGGTGTCCATGTCAACCGTGACCTTGTCCTTTAACCGCTCCATCAGAATGCGCGAACCGTCGTTGTGGATGCCGCGCCGGCCCATGTCGATCGCCTCGATCTTGTCCGGCGTGGCGGTGCGGATGGCCTGATAGTAGCTGTCGCAGATCATGTAGTAGTCCTTGACGATCCGGCGCAGCGGCGACAGCGAGAACAGATGCGCCATCACCGGCGTGCCATCCTCGAGGCGGATGTCGAACACCAGCCGGTTGCCGTTGACGCTCAGGTGCAAGGCATAGGGACCGCCGTCATGATTGACCGGCGCGAACGTATTCATCTCCAGTAGGTCGTAGATCGCGACCGCGCGCTCGTGTTCGATGTCGGGGTTGGAGCGGCCGATCGACGCCTCGTCGAGCTCGACGGAAACCAGTCGCCGCTTGTTGCCGGCAGGCCCTGATTTGCCGGGGCTCATGGCAGGTTGAGGCGGATGGCCACGGAGCGGGCGTGGGCGGTCAGGCCCTCGGCCTCGCCCAAGGCGATGGCAGCGGGACCGAGCGCGCGCAACTGATCGGGCCCGCATTTGAGCAAGGACGTGCGCTTCATGAAGTCCAGGACGCCAAGGCCCGACGAGAAGCGCGCCGACCGCGCCGTCGGCAGCACGTGGTTGGAACCGGCGACATAATCGCCGATCGCTTCCGGCGTATGCGCGCCGATGAAGATGGCGCCGGCATTGCGGATGCGCGCCACCAGCCGCTCCGGATCGGCGGCGGCGATTTCCAGATGCTCGGGCGCCAGCCTGTCGACCAGCGGCACGGCATCGTCCAGCGACGGCACGAGAATGATGGCGCCGAAGTCGCGCCAGGAGGCCGCAGCAATGTCGGCGCGCGGCAGCGTCTTGAGCTGGGAGGCGACCGCCGCCTCGACCGCGTCCGCCAGTTCTGTGTCATCGGTGATAAGGATCGACTGCGCGCTGACATCATGCTCGGCCTGCGCCAGCAGATCGGCGGCGATCCAGTTGGCATTGCCGGTGCTGTCGGCCAGAATGAGGACTTCGGACGGCCCGGCGATCATGTCGATGCCGACCTGCCCGAACACCAGCCGCTTGGCCGCCGCCACATAGGCGTTGCCGGGACCGACGATCTTGGCGACCGGCGCGATGCTCTCGGTGCCATAGGCCAGCGCCGCCACCGCCTGCGCGCCGCCGATGCGGTAGACCTCGTCGACGCCGGCGAGCTTCGCCGCCGCCAGCACCAGCGGCTCCAGTTTGCCGTCGGGCGCCGGCACCACCATGACAAGGCGTTCGCAGCCGGCGACCTTGGCCGGCACGGCATTCATCAGCACGGACGAGGGATAGGCGGCGGTGCCGCCGGGGACGTAGAGACCGACTGCCTCGATCGCGGTCCAGCGCGAGCCCATCTCGACGCCGAGGTCGTCGGTAAAGCGGTCGTCGCGCGGCAACTGGCGGCGGTGATAGGCCTCGATGCGGTCGCGGGCGAGCTTGAGAGCATCGAGCGCCTTGGGATCGCTGGCGGCGGCTGCGGCGTCAAGTTCAGCCGCGGTCACCCGCATCCCGGTCTTGGCCGGATCGATGCGGTCGAACCGGGCGGTGTATTCGGACAGCGCGGCGTCGCCGCGCGCCCGCACCTGGGCGATGATATCGCGCACGATCTGCTCGACATCGGCCGCGGCCTCGCGCTTGACGCCGAGAAAGGCGCGAAAACGCTGGTCAAAATCGGCGCCTAGGCGGTCCAGTCGAAGCGGCATGACCGTTCAATGGGTGATGCGCGCCGTGGCGTCAACCCGGCGCTTACCGGGGCGGCGATTTCCCGGTTTCGGCGGGGACGACCGGCACCGCAACTTCGTCGACGATGTGGGACGGGCACTGGGTGGCGGTCCAGGTCGGGCCGAGGTCGACCAGTTCGGCCTCCAGGCATTCGACCTCCAGGCGCAGCGCGGCGCCGCCGGAAAAAATCAGGGTGACGACGCCGGCCGGGGCTTCGGCCTCGGCAAATTCGACGGCCAGCAGATTCAGGACGGCGTCCTTGCCGGCCGGATTGACGTCCTTGCACTTGCAGGCGAGGACCCGTTCGAAGCGCAGGGCCGAGCGGCGGCGGCGGTATTGGGGGTCGCTGAGCTGGGCCCCCTCCCAGTCGAACCGGTTGAGCGCCACGATCAGACGCTTCTCCTGTGGCCGCCATATCACGTCGGCGACCTTGACCACGGCGTCCTGGAGGTGGGCCGAAACGACCTCCAGATCCTCATCGTCGAGGACCACGAATTTCAGCTTATCCAGTTTTTGCTTATCCATGGCATCGCTCCCGTCCCGCCGTACCTAGGCAAGCCGGTGCAGCCTCGCAAGGGTCAGAATGCCGGTTCCAGTCCGGCCGCCTGCCAGCGGTCGCGGGTGGCGGGATCGGTCAGCGCGCGCAACAGCGCCCTCGCCCCGTCCGGATTGGCGCTGCCGGCATGGACGGCGGCAGTATAAGTATTCGTGTAGTGCAGGTCGCCCGGCAGCGGACCAACGATGGTGAGGCCTTTCACCGGCAAGGCCTCGCTGATGAAGGTGGTGCCGAGTTCGGCGCGGCCTTCGGCGACCGCGGCCGAGACGTCGAAGCCGCCTTTGCACAGCACGGCCTTCTTGTTGACCGCATCGGCAATGCCAAGCCTGTCCAGCAGGCCGACGAACATGATGCCGCCGGAGCCGCCGGCCTTCGGGTCGGTATAGGCCACCGAGGACGCATCGAGCAGCGCCTGCTTGAAGGCGGCGGGCGTGGAAATGTCCGGCGCTGCGGCGCCCTCGCGCACGATCACGCCGGTAACGGTGCGGCCGAGATCGGTGATGCTGCCGGAGACGACGAGCCCCCGCTTGTCGAGCGCGGCGATCAGCGATTCCGACAGGATGACCAGATCGGCCACCTCACCGTTTTCGATCCGCTCGCGCAGCGAACCGGCGGTGTTGAAAACGAGATCGAGCTTGCCACCGCCGGCGCGTTCGAATTCCGCGCCCAAAGCCGCCACCATCGCCTTGACGGCACCGGCGCTCAGAACCTTGATGTCAGACACTGGCACTTCTCCGCATTATTCCGCAGGCACGACGCGCTTGGGCCGTTGCCTAAGCGCATAGGCCACGAACGGCACGCCGACCAGCAGCACCCCGACGCCGACGAAGGCGCCCGCGCCGGTGTACACCAGGCTCGAATACAGCAGGTACGCGCAGATCAGGCAGAACAGGACCGGTGCGAGCGGATAGAGCGGCACCTTGAACGGCCGGTCGCGGCCTGGATCGCGCTGGCGCAACACGATCGCCGACACACCGACCAGCAACAGGAAGCTCCAGAACACCGGTGCGGTGTATTCGACCATCGCGGTGAAGCCGTCGCGCGCCAAGGCGCCCAGGATCACCAGGCCGAACGCGATCGCGCTCTGCATCAATATGGCGTTGCGCGGATTGTTGCCGGTGTCGCTCCAGCTGCTCAGCTTCGACAAGGCCAGGTCGTCGCCCAGCGCATGATAAAGCCGCGCGCCGGTGAAGATGCTGGCATTGATGGTGCTCAGCGCGGCGACACAGACAATCAGGCTGACCACCGTCGCGGCGCTGTCGCCAAGTCCCATGCGCATCACGTCGGCGGCGATGGCGCTGGACTTGCGCAGGCCGTCGAGACCGAGGACGTGCAGAAAGGCGAGATTGATCACCACATAGAGCACGGTCACGATTGCGGTGCCCAGCATCAGAATCCGGAACATGTCGCGCCGCACGTCGCGGACGTCGGCGGACAGGTACGCCGCTTCATTCCAGCCGCCATAGGTCAGGAGCACGAACACCATGGCCAGACCGAAGGCGCCACCAGCGCCGGAACCAGCCGCCACCGGCGCAGTGCCGGGTCCGCCGAAAATGAAGCCGACCGCGATGATCGCCACGAGACAGCCGATCAGCACAAAGCTGAACAGGTTCTGCGCGGTCTTGCTTTGATAGGTGCCGTAGATATTGACGGCGGTCAGTACCAGCAATCCGATGGCCGCGTAAATCGCCGGCCCGTAATCGCCAAGTGAAAACAGCGACTGCGCATAGTCGCCGAGCACGAAGGCGACGGCGGCGATGGCGCCGGTCTGAATGACGGTGGTGCGCGCCCAGGCAAACAGCAAGGCCACCGGCCGGCCCAGCGCGCGCTCAAGAAACCGGTACTCGCCGCCCGTGCTGGGATAGGCGGCCGCGAGTTCGGCATAGACCAGCGCGCCGATCAGCGTGGCGACACCGCCGAGGACCCAGGCGAGGACGAAGGCGGTTTCGCTGCCGACATTCAACGCCACCAGTTGCGGGGTCCGGAAAATTCCGATGCCGATGATGATGCCGACCATCATCAAAGCGCCGTCCATGACAGAAAGGCTGGCGCGAGGCGTCTTAGAGGCGGCGGTTGTCATGGATTTTTGATCTCGGATGGACCTCCCGACTGGAGGACTGATGAAAACCAATACAAAGGCTGACCTTCGCACAGCCTGTGGCACGTGAAAACCGGCCCCGGCGACAAGCACCGGAGCCGTTAGTTGCGAACGATATCAGACCATCGCGGTCGCGCCAGCGGCCGTTAGGCCTTGGTCGCGCTCCAGCCTGAACCCTTGACCTCGTTGCCTTCAACGGTGCCCTTGAGTTCCTGCTTCTTGCCATCGATGTCGACGGTCAGGGTAATGGCCTTGCCCCTCAGGCGGCCGCTGACCTCAGCCGGCTTGCCGTTGATGGTGGCCTTGCCCGAGACCATCTGGAAGCTCTGGGTCAGTTCAAGCGTCATCGGCTGCTCGCCCTTGACGTCCCACTTGCCCTGTACCTTGGCCGGCACGTGCCAGAGATAGACCTGCTTGCCGTCAACCACCTCTTCGACGTCCGGCTTCCACTCGCCCATATTGAAGGCATGCGACACGACGCGCGAACCGGGTTTCATTTCGTCGAGAATTTTCGGCCGCAGGCGCAAATTGAGCTCGGTGAGTAGGTACATCGTGATCACGTCGGAGTTGGCCACCGACTCGTCGAACAGGTTGCCGACCTTGAAGGTCACCTTGTCGGTGACTCCGGCCTTCTTGGCATTTTCGTTGGCTTCGTTGATCCGGACCGGATTGATGTCCACGCCGAATCCCTTGGCACCGTATGTCTTCGCCGCGGTGACGATCATGCGGCCGTCGCCGCAACCCAGATCGATCACGGAATCTGTGCTCTTCACTTCAGCCAGTTCCAGCATGCGATCCACCACCGCCTGCGGGGTCGGCACGTAGATCACGTCGAGCTTGGGCTCCTGCGCCAGAGCGGGCATGGCGCTGAAGCTGACGGCGGCGATCAGGGCGCAGGCCGCGCGACGGGTGTACACGAGTTGCGACATCATACTGGGGATTCCTTTGATGGTCTTCATGATGAAATATTTGGCAGAGCTGGCCCGGCGGCCAACGGCAGTACCCACCTGCGAGGAGGCACACCTTTAGACAAACAAATGTGGACCGTATTTTGTTCGGGTCCGGGAACTGAAATATAGCCGATGAAATCGGGCGCCGAAAGCGGGGTCGCTCCGCTCAGGAACTCAGGCGCTCTATTGCCGCACCGCAACGTGACAGTTTTTCTTCAAGCCGCTCGAAGCCGCGATCAAGGTGATAGACGCGATTGACCATGGTCTCGCCCTCGGCCGCCAGCGCGGCGATCACCAGCGACACCGAGGCGCGCAGGTCGGTCGCCATCACCGGCGCGCCTTTTAGCCGCGCCACCCCCTCAATGGTTGCGGTCTCGCCACTGAGCTGGATGCGCGCGCCGAGCCGCGCCAGTTCCTGCACATGCATGAAGCGGTTTTCGAAGATGGTCTCGGTGATATGCGAGGTGCCCTTGGCCCGCGTCATCAGCGCCATCAATTGCGCCTGCAGATCGGTCGGGAAGCCGGGGAATGGCGCGGTGGTGACGTCGACCGGTTCCAGTCCGCTGCCATTGCGGGCAATGCGAATGCCCTCGTTGGTCGGTGTCACGGTGACGCCGGCCTGCACCAGAACATCGAGCGCGGCCTGCAACAGTTCCGGCCGGGCATTGGCCAGCAGCACGTCGCCGCCGGTCATCGCCGCCGCCATCGCATAGGTGCCGGTCTCGATCCGGTCCGGCAGCACCGTGTGGCGCGCGCCATGCAGGCTGGTGACGCCCTCGATGACAATGCGCGAGGTGCCGGCGCCGGTGATATTGGCGCCCATCTTGTTCAGACAGTCGGCGACATCGCCGATCTCCGGCTCGCGCGCGGCATTGTCGATCACCGTGGTGCCGCGGGCCAGCACCGCCGCCATCAGCGCGGTATGGGTGCCGCCGACGGTCACCTTCGGGAATTTGATCTGGCCGCCGCGCAGGCCGTTTTTGGCGCGGGCCAGCACATAGCCGGCCTCGATTTCGATGTCGGCGCCGAGCGCTTCCAGCGCCATGATCAGCAGGTCGACCGGCCGCGTGCCGATGGCGCAGCCGCCCGGCAGCGAGACCTTGGCCTCGCCCATGCGGCCGAGCAGCGGCGCGATGACCCAGAAGCTCGCGCGCATCTTCGACACCAGTTCATAGGGCGCGGTGGTGTCGACGATGCGCTTGGCGGAAATGTGCAGGGTGCGGCCGCTGTTGGGGTCGTCGCCCTCGCGCCTGCCGGCGATCATGATGTCGACGCCCTGGTTGCCGAGGATGCGCTGGAGCTGGATGACGTCCGCCAGCCGCGGCACGTTATCGAGAATCAGCGTTTCATCGCTCAACAGGCCGGCAATCATCAGCGGCAAAGCGGCGTTCTTGGCCCCCGAAATCGGAATCGTGCCGTTCAGGCGCTGGCCGCCGACAATCCGTATCCGATCCATGGAGCCCCGCCCGTCCGCGATTCAAGAGGTCGGCCGATCTATGGACCGGCGCCACCCAACCTGCAAATCCCGAAACCGGTCAGGGTGAACAACCTTCGCCGTCCGAATGCGGCAAAAGTCGGACGCCGGTTACGGCTCCTTTTCGGCGACCGGTTCGGGCCGGGTCGCGGTTCCATCGCCGGGCCCGGTGTCCCGGCCGCGCACCTGGGCCTTGCGGCGGCGCAGATTGGCCCGCAGCGCCGCCGCCAGCCGCGCCTCGCGCGCCGCGACTTTCCGGGATTTGGGGCCGTCCGCGTCCTTGGTCGTCATGGCCGTTCATATCGGGCCGAATACAGGCTTCGCAAGGTCACGCATTGCCTTGCACTGCGGGAGCCCCTATGGCAGTTTCCGCCGCGTTCGCCCCGGCCCGCCTCAGGGCCGCTTGCGTTCTCGCTGCCGTAGCTCAGTGGTAGAGCACCTCATTGGTAATGAGGAGGTCCACAGTTCGATCCTGTGTGGCAGCACCATTCAACCTCATGGACCGCCAGAACTGCCCGGCCTCGCCCTACCCGAGGCTGTGCTGAACGAAGAAACGCACCATCTCGCTGCTGGCGTCGGGGCCGCGCGGGTCGGTGTAGGATCCCGCCGGATCGCCGCCAAACCAGGCATGGCCGGCGCCATGCACCACCCACTGCTCCAGCACCACTCGCCCCGCGGCATCGGTCTGGATCGAGCGCGTAAAGCGCAGCCCGCCCGCCTCCGATCGCGTCGCCACATCGAGCTCACCGGCTGCGGCCTGCGCCACGATGCGATCGCCATTGACGTGATGCACGGTGGGGTCGCTGTCGCCGTGAAACACGATGGTCGGGACCGATCGCCCGCGGCGGCTTGCACCGGCCGGTCCGCCCTGGCGCATCGCGGTGAAGGCCGATGCGACGTCGCGCGCGGCGCCGCAGGCCAGTCCCGAATGCACGCCGACCGCGGCGTAGAGGTCCGGATAGGCATCGGCCATCACCGCCGCCGCCGCGCCGCCGGCCGACAGACCGGCGACATAAATGCGCGCGGTGTCGATACGGACGTCGCCGGCGATCTGCCGCGTGAGGCCGGCGACGATCGACGGCTCGCCGCGATCGCGCTGCTGGTCGGCCGGGTTGAACCAATTCCAGCAACCGGATGAATTGGCGGCGCGGGTCTGCGCCGGATAGGCAACGACAAAGCTGTGCCGCTCGGCGAGAGCGTTCATCCGCGTTCCAACGGCAAAGTCATCGGGCGACTGTGTGCAGCCGTGCAGCATCACGACCAGCGGCACCGCCTGCCCGGTGTAGCCGCCCGGGATGTAGAGCTTGTAGCTCCGGCTGCCGTGTTCATTGGCGTAATTGCGCGTTTCGAATCGTGCGCCGTCCGGCACACGAACGACCGGCGATGGTGCCGCGCCAGGCAATCGCGCGCCGGCTGCCATTGCGCGCTCCAGAAAACCGCGTGCCACATCCGGCATATGCGGCTGCTTGAACGCTTCCGCCGCATTGCCAGCGCGCCCGCCGAGGCCGATGCCGCGCAAGGCCGCCATCGCCTCCTTGAATTGGCCCGCGCGCGACAGGCGCGCCACCGCCAGGAAATCGGGCCTCAATCGCTCGTTCATGTCGGCCTTCCTGTGTCAGCGGATGCGGTCATGCAACACGGCTTTCACCGCAGCGCTGGCCTGCAGCGCGCCGAGGACGTGGATCGATGAAATGGTGGCGCGCGCCAGATCGGCCGGCACGTCCGGCGCGATCACCGCCAGCCCCAGCACCTGGAGGTGCAGCGTCTCGCCGGCGCGCTGCGCCGCCTCGAGTTCGGCCCGCGTCACCGTGCGCAGGCCGAGTTCAAGCCGGTGACGCGCCAGCGACTGATCGATGGCGTCGGCGTGCCGGTCGAGACGATTGCGGATGGCGGTGCGGATGAAGTCGGTGCGGTTGGCGTAAAAGCCGTCCTGCACCAGGAGGTCGATATGGCCGAGATCGACAAAGCCGAGATTGATCGTGATTTTCTCGTTGTCGGCCGTGCGGGCCGGTAGCCGTTCGGTTCTCGCCGTCATATCCACCATCCATAAACCATCCAGATGGATGGTATATGGAGGGCAAGGGCGGGACTGCAAGAGCCGGGAGTTATTTTCCGGATGACCACCCTAAACCTTGTTCCCTACAAGAAACGTCAGCCAGCCACGACCTTGAGGGTGCGCGCCGGAGCGGCCCGGCCGACCATCGCGGCATAATCGGCAATCGGCATCGGCCGGCCGATCAGGTAGCCTTGGATTTCGCCGCAATGCTCCCTGGCCAGGAAATTGAGCTGCTCCTGGGTTTCGACGCCTTCCGCGATCACCGGCAGATCGAGGCCGCGGCCGAGCGCGATGACCGCGCGGACGATGGTCGCCGCCTGCTGGCTATGGCCAAGATTGGCGATGAAGGTGCGATCGATCTTGATTTTGTCGAACGGGAACGACTGCAGGTAGGACAGCGACGAGTAGCCGGTGCCGAAGTCGTCCATGGCGATGCGCAGACCGAAATTTTTCAGACGGCGCAGGATCGCCACCGCGCGGTTGAAGTCGCCGATCAGGACGCCTTCGGTGATTTCCAGTTCCAGGCGCGACGGCGACAGCCCTGTCTCCAGCAGCACCTCATGGACCAGTTGCGGCAGGTCGCCGTGCTGGAATTGCACCGGCGACAGGTTGATGGCGATGTTCAGCGGCCGCGGCCACGATGCCGCTTCCCGGCACGCCGCGCGCAACACCCATTCGCCCAGCGCGGTGATAATGCCGCTCTCTTCCGCCAGCGGAATGAAGGTCGAGGGCGGCACCAGGCCATGGCGCGGGTGATGCCAGCGCACCAGCGCCTCGAAGCCGGTGATGCTGCCGTCGATGCGCGCCTGCGGCTGATAGTGCAGCACCAGTTCGTCGTTGGTCAGCGCGTTGAGCATATCCTGATGCAGCGCCCGCTTTTCACGGAGCTGATTGTCCATCGCGACGTCGAAGAACCGCACCGACCCGCGCGCTTCCTCCTTGGCGTGCGACAGCGCGGCGTCGACATTGGCCATCAGCGTGGTCGCGTCGGCGCCGTCCTGCGCAAAGATGCCGACACCCATGGTCAGACCGACCCGCAACATATGGCCCTCGACCTCGATCTCCGAACGGAAGGCGGCGCGAAGCCGTTCGGCCAGTGCCTCCGCCGTCGCCGGCTGCGGCCCGGTCGGCGTGATGATCGCAAATTCGTCGGCGCCCATGCGCGCCAGGAAGCCGCCTTGGGCTGCGCCTTCCAGCCGCCGCGCCACTTCGCGCAGCAGCGCGTCGCCGACAGCGTGACTGTAGACATCGTTGACGGCCTTGAAGCGGTCGAGATCGATCACCACTACCGCAAAGCTTTCGCCCGATATCGACGCCAGGTTGGCGGTGGCGGCGATGCATTCGTTGAACGCGGCCCGGTTCGGCAGGTCGGTCAGCAGGTCGTGGCGCGCCAGATGGGCGATGCGCTGCTCGTCGCGCTTGCGGTCGGTGATGTCGTGGATCAGACTGATGACGTATTGCGGCTTGCCATCGTGCCCCATCACCGGCAGCCGGGTGGTGGTGACGATGCGGGTGCCGTTCTTCGGCGTCACCACGGCATGTTCGCTCAGGAACGCCGGCTGGCCAGATGCGATAAGCTTCCGGTCCTCGGCCTCGATCACGTCGGAGCTGATCTTCGGCAGGACGTCGCTCGCCGTCTTGCCGATCATAGTGCCCCGGTCGACGCCGAAATATTGCTCGGCGGCGCGGTTGATCAGCATATAGCGCAGGCCCGGGATGTCCTTGACGATGATCGGCGACGGCACGTTCTCGATGATGGTGTCGAGAAAGGAGCGGGTTCGCTCGAGATCGCGTTCGGCCTGCGTGCGTTCGGTCATATCCTCGTGAGTTGCCACGCAGCCGCCGTTCGGGATCGGCTGGTTGACCACCTGGATGTTGCGGCCGTCGGCGAGTTCGATGTGCAGCGTGAAGGATTTGCCCTCTTTCAGCGCCGCGCGCAACTCGGTGTCGTATTGCTCCGGGTTCAGGGGGAAGGTGCCGGCGGCGATACGCGCGTCCAGCAAATCCCGGATGGTGCAGCCGCGCCAGATGTGCTGCGGGTCGATGTTGTACATCGAGCGGTAGCGCTCGTTCCACAGGATCAGGCGGTTCTCCGCATCGAACATACACAGACCCTGCAGCATGTTGTTCAGCGCGCCGTCGAGGCGCATGTTCTGCTCGTCGATCTTCTGCCGGTTGCGGTGGTCCACCCAGGCCCCGAGCAGGCTCATGCCGACCACCAGAATCGCGACGACCGCGATCGCCAGTGACAGAGCAGTGGACGACAGCGCCAGCGTATCGTCGTCAACGAAGTTGTACGGGATGATGCCGGCGGCGCCGGTGCCGGTGAAATGCAGCATCAGGGTCGCCAGCGTCAGCAGCACGGCGGCCGCGACCGTGGTGGGCCGCCGGTCGTCGCGCGCCGCCACCGCAAAGGCAGCCGCGCCGAAGCCGACACCAAACGCCACCGAAGCGACAATCAGGTCGGACGCCCAGACGAACTCGCCCGCCATCCGCATCGCCGCCATGCCGGTGTAGTGCATGACCGAAATGCCGCCGCCGACCACAGCGCCACCCAGGGCACCACTCCAGGGACCGCTGCCGTAAACAGCGATGGCCAACCCGATCCCCGTGACGCCAATGGCGATCAGCAGAGAGATGGCGGTGAGCAGGATGTCGAATGAAATCGGAAAGCCGGGATCGAACGCCAGCATGCCGATGAAGTGCGTCGCCCACACGCCCGATCCGGTCGCGACGCTCGCGGTCAGCAGCCAGATTATGCGGGTGCGGCCCTGCAGCGCTTGCGCCCGGCGAAACAGGTTGATCGCCGCGAAACTCGCCAGAAAGCAGACAATGCCCGCCAATACGACAAGCTGCAGATCGTGCTGCGTGGTGATGCAGTTGAGAACTCGAACCATGGTCCCGCGCCCGGACCACCGGTCCATCGCCGGCAGCCTTCAGATCGCGCAACTTTGAAGAACGAAATTGGGGCCCGCGTTAATTTCCGCGAGCCACAAGTGTTTAATCGCCAGTTAAACCTACGAAGCGGTAAACACCGAACCGCAAATTATGCAGCCTTATCAACGGCCGCGAGGTCAGCGCGGCACCAGGAACTCAAAATCGCAACCCTGATCTGCGCCGAGGATCTCCCGCGCATAGAGATTGGCATAGCCGCGGGCCGGCTTCTCCGGCGCCAGATGGGTGACCGCGGCGCGCTTCGCGAGCTCGGCGTCATCGACCAGCAGCGTGATGCTGCGCTCCTTCACCGACAGCCTGATGCGGTCGCCGTTGCGCACCAGCCCGAGCGGACCGCCGGAGGCGGAGTCCGGGGTGACATGCAGCACGATGGTGCCGAAGGCGGTGCCGCTCATGCGCGCATCGGAAATGCGCACCATGTCCTTGAGACCCTTGGTGGCGAGCTTTTTCGGAATCGGCAGGTAGCCCGATTCCGGCATCGCCGAATCCGAATGCGGACCGGCGTTCTGCAGCACCATGAAGTCGTCGGACTGGATATCGAGGTCGGGATCGTCGACGCGCGCGGCGAGGTCCGCGAGCGAAGTGAACACCACGGCGCGGCCTTCCTTCTCGAACAACGTCGAGTCGGCCGCCGAGCGCTTGAGGATGGCGCCGCGCGGCGCTAGGTTGCCGAACAGCGCCACCAGCCCGCCTTGCGGCTCCAGCGGCGCCTTGCGCTCGGCGATCACAGTGCGGTCAATCCAGTCGGCGCTGTCGACCTCAAGCCGCTGGCCCAAGGTCTCGCCGGTGACGGTCATGGCGTCGAGATGCAGCAGGTCCTTCAGTTCGCGCATCAGCACACCCATGCCGCCGGCGGCATAGAAGTCTTCCATGTAGCCGTTCCCGACCGGCTTCAAGTTCACCAGCACCGGCGTAGTGTCTGACAATTCGTTGAGCCGCTCCAGCGACACCGGCACGCCGGCCCGGCCGGCGATGGCGGTGAGGTGGATGATCGCATTGGTCGAGCCGCCGATCGCCAGCAGCACCCGCAGCGCGTTCTCGACCGATTTCCTGTTGATGATGACGTCCGGCGTCAGTTTCGAGCCGATCAGCTTGACCGCCAGCGCGCCGGTGGCTTCCGCCGCGCGCAGCCGGTCGGCATGGACCGCCGGAATCGCCGCGGTGCCGGGCAGGATCATGCCCAGCGCTTCGGCGATGCAGGCCATGGTCGAGGCCGTGCCCATCACCGCGCAGGTGCCGGCGGTGGTGGCGAGATTGCCTTCGATCTGGTTGATCTGCTTTTCGTCGACCTTGCCGGCGCGATACTGCGCCCAGAAGCGGCGGCAGTCGGTGCAGGCGCCAAGGCGCTCGCCATGGTGGCGCCCGGTCATCATCGGGCCGCCGATCAGCATCACCGCCGGCCGGCCGGCCGACACCGCGCCCATCAACTGCGCCGGCACGGTCTTGTCGCAGCCGCCCATGAGCACCACGGCATCCATGGGCTGGGCGCGCACCATCTCCTCGGTGTCCATCGACATCAGATTGCGGAACTTGAGGCTGGTCGGATTGAGGAAGCCTTCACCAAGCGAAATGGTCGGGAAATCGATCGGCAGCGCGCCGGCGGCCAATACGCCGCGCTTCACCGCCTCGAGCAGTTCGGGGAAATGCCGGTGACAGTTGTTGAAGCCGGACGGCGTATAGGCGATGCCGACCACGGGCTTGGCCAGCATCGCGTTGGAGTAGCCCATCGACTTGGCGAAGGAGCGCCGCAGATACAGCGAGAAATCCTTGTCGCCGTAATTGGTGAGACCGATCTCGATGCCGGTGGGACGGTCGTTCATGAGGGTTGCTTTCTGCGGGCGCGATCGTTGCAACGAGAACCATAGCGAAAACGGACGGGCAGCGCTCCGGCATATCCGGATCGCTTCGTCACAGCCAGTCCATTTCGCCATGGCCGCGCCGCCAACGACAGCGGTTTTCCCAAGATCAAAATTGCCCCGGCGGACCGATGTCGGGCATGACAGCGCCGGGGCCGGCTGCTTATGCCGCCGGGCGCGTTGATCCCGGTCAATGCGGCACATTGGAATTCGACGAATCTTGGCTCGACAACCCCCCTGGAACCCCTCTAAAATAGGCTGTCACGGGGCGCCCAAAGAAGCAGAACCGCATGGATTACAACGTCTTTTTCGTCTCGGCCCTGGACAGATTGCGGGAAGAACGCCGCTACCGGGTGTTTGCCGACCTGGAGCGCATCGCCGGCCGCTTTCCGCATGCGCACTGGCACGCTCCCCAAGGCAAGCGCGACGTCGTCATCTGGTGCTCGAACGACTACCTCGGCATGGCCCAGCACCCCAAGGTGATCGGCGCCATGGTCGATGCCGCCGCCCGCATGGGCACCGGCGCCGGCGGCACCCGCAACATCGCCGGCACCAATCACCCGCTTATCGAGCTGGAGCAAGAGCTCGCCGACCTGCACGGCAAGGAAGCCGCGCTGGTGTTCACCTCCGGCTACGTCTCGAACCAGACCGGCATTCCGACCATCGCCAAGCTGCTGCCGAACTGCCTGCTGCTGTCGGATGCGCTGAACCACAATTCGATGATCGAGGGCGTGCGCCAGTCCGGCTGCGAGAAGCAGATCTGGCGGCACAATGACATCGGCCATCTCGAGGAACTGCTGAAGGCGGCCGATCCGGCGCGGCCGAAGCTGATCCTGTTCGAAAGCCTCTATTCGATGGACGGCGACGTCGCGCCGGTCAACGCGATCTGCGATTTGGCCGAGCGCTACGGCGCCATGACCTACTGCGACGAAGTGCATGCGGTCGGCATGTACGGCCGGCGCGGCGGCGGCATCTGCGAGCGCGACAATGCGATGCACCGGGTCGACGTGCTGGAAGGCACGCTGGCCAAGGCGTTCGGCTGCCTCGGCGGCTATATCACCGGCAGCGCCACGCTGATCGATGCCGTTCGCTCCTATGCGCCGGGCTTCATCTTCACCACCGCGCTGCCGCCGGCGATCTGCGCCGCCGCCACCGCCGCCATCAAGCATCTCAAGACGTCGAGCTGGGAACGCGAGCGGCAACAGGATCGCGCCGCCCGCGTCAAAGCCGTTCTCACCGCCGCCGGCCTGCCGGTGATGCCGAGCACCACGCATATCGTGCCGGTGCTGGTCGGCGATCCCGAGAAGTGCAAGGCCGCCTGCGACCTGCTGCTGGAAGAACACGGCATCTACATCCAGCCGATCAACTACCCGACCGTGCCGCGCGGCATGGAACGGCTGCGCATCACGCCGTCGCCGTATCACGACGACGTGCTGATCGATACGCTGGCGGCCGCATTGGTCGACGTCTGGGACCGGCTGGCGCTGCCGACCCGCCCGCAGGCGATGGCGGCGGAATAGACGAAGCGCTTCTCAATCCTGGAAGGTGGGCGGCGGCAAGGGATCCCTGGGCGCCGCCTTTTTGTCGTCCGGCCGCTTGAGCTCGCGCGCGGCGCTGCGGCCGACGAACGGCATGATCAGCGACACAAAGAAAATGCGCGTCAGGTGATGCGCGCCGACATAGACCGGGTCGAGGTGCAGCGCCAGCGCCAGCAGCATCATGGCGTCGACCGAGCCGGGCGCAAAGGCGATCATCACCTCGGCGACCGGCAGCGACACCACTGACAGCAGGCCGGCGGCGAAGACCGCCACCACCAGCAGCGCCAGCGCGAACGAGCCGAACGCGGCGGCGACGAAGTTCAACAAAAGCCGCAGCGGCATGTTGCCGAAGCGCGAGCCGGTGACGGCGCCGAGCGCGATCATCGCCATGTTCGCCACCCACCACGGCATCACCGCGTGGATCCAGCCGGTGCCGTGCAGCACCGCGGAGGTGACCATGGCGCCGAACAGCAGGCCGCCCGGAAACCGGAAATAATAGGCGATGACCGCCGCGGCTGACGACGCCACCACCAGGATGGCGAGTTCGCCGAACATATCCGGATTGAGCGGGCCGCCGATGCTGCCGGTCGAGGTGCCGGCCAGCCCGAGCAGCGCCAGGCCCGCCGGCAGGCCGACCGCGACCAGCACCACACGCAGCGTCTGCACGATGGCGACCCCACGGATATCGGCGCCGACGTCGGCGGCGATCGCCAGCACCTGCGACATGCCGCCCGGCGCTGCGGCGAGATATGCCGAGGCATTGTCCCAGCCATGCACCAGGCGCAGGTAAAGTGCGCCGGTGTAACCGACCACCACCATGGCGACGATCAAGACGGCGATGCTGAGCGGATAGGTCGCCATGCCCTGCAACGTCTCGGGCGTCACCACCGAGCCGAGCGAGATGCCGATCAGCACGAAGATGATGCGCGTCAGCCAGACCGGAATTTTCATCGGCCGGCGGGCCAGCGCCGCCACTGCGACCGCAACAATGGCGCCTGAAATATAGCCGCCGGGAAAGCCGGTCATGCCGACCGACACGCCGCCGATGGTGGCGATGACCAGCGTTTCCGCGACAGCGCGGACGTCTTTCAGAGCATGGCTGGATGAGGGCGCGGACAAGGGCGGCGGCTTTGCACGACACCGACATGCGCACCGGCGCGCGCGGCCCGTTCAGGCCGATCAATGCCGCGCGCGGGACGTGGCGTCAAATCGATAACGGCGTTGCGTGGGCGGCGGCCGGTCAGGCCGTCATTTGCACCGGCGCCGCCGGGCTGCGGGAACAGCCGCCGCCGAGCACGATGCGCACCAAGTCGGCGGCATTTCGGGCGCCGATCTTCTCCATGATCCGCGCCCGATGCACCTCCACGGTGCGCGGGCTGATGCCGAGCCGCCGGCCGGCTTCCTTGTTGGAGGCGCCGGCGGCGATCTGCGCCAGCACGTCGCGCTCGCGCGGCGTCAACAAAGCCTGGCCGGAAAACTCGAACACCATGCCGTCCGGCGCCGGCAGACGCGCGTTGCGTTTGGCGTAAAGAGCAATGGCATTGCCGACACGGGCGACGATAGCGCGGGCGTCGAACGGCTTGAGCATGTAGTCGAAGGCGCCGCTCTTGACGCTTTCAATGGCGCTGGCGAGATCGCCGTCGCCGGAAACGATGAACACCGGCGCCGGATAGGTCGTTGCGTTGAGCTCCTTGAGCACGGTCAGCCCCGACTTGTCCGGCAGGTGCATATCAAGCAGCACCGCGGCCGGGGTCTGGGCGCGCGCCACGCCGAGAAATGTTTCGGCGTCGGGAAAAACCGTGGCGCGGTAACCGGCGAGCGTGAACACGACCGAGAGCGCGTCGCGCGTCACCACATCATCGTCGACGATATACAGATCGCTTGTCGGCAAGAACGGCGCGGCCATTGTCGGATCCTTAGCGGGTGACCAATCGGCACCTCATAGTGCACCAGAAATCATGCCGGTGGGTTAAAAGATAAAATTAAATCAATGACTTAAGGTATCATTGGGTGGGTTTTTCCCTACCCCGGTGAGGCATTCACGCGCGCTCAAAATAAAAGATCACGCGTCAGCGTTTCGAGGTGACCGACCGCGGCAAATGATTCGTGCAATGCCTTGCGCTGATTGCGGCTCAGGCGCTTGACGACGACCTTGTTGCTCGGCGGCAAGCCCATACCGATGTCGGCAATCTGCTGCGCGAGAATAAGATCGAGCAGCAGCGCCTGGGCGCGCGCCAGCGCCTCGAGATCCTGGACGCCGCCGCGGGCGAGCGCGGCGACCGCCGCAAGCCGCGCAGGCGTCGCGCGCTCCAGCACATGATGCCGGATCGCCAGCACGCGCGCGGTGGCGACGATGCCGAACAGGCCAGTGGCTTTGAGGTCGATGCGGCCATTCTCGGTGCGCAGCGTGCCGAACAAAGTGGTGGCGGACTGCACCTCGCCGGAGGCGTCCGCAAGCAATTTGGCGAAGGCGGCATTGCCCGCCGCCGCGTCGAAAGCGCCGCGCCACAGGTGATTGGCCAGCCGCGTATCGCCGTGGACGCCGACCAGATCGAAAAAGATATCGACCGACAGCAGGTCGGCCGGGTTGGAGCGCGAAATCCATTCCGCCACGCGGGCCTGCCAGGTTGCTACCGAGCCGCGCCAGGCCGCGTTCTTCGCCATCACACCGCCCTTGCAATAGGGCACCCCGACTTCGTGCAGGATATCGGCGACAATGATGCCCAGCCGCGCGAACCATTGGTCCGCGGCGGCGCCAGGCGCGCCCTCCGCGAACACCAGCGCATTGTCCTGGTCCATGGCCAGCAGGCTCTCGCCGCGGCCGGCGGAGCCGAGCACGCACATCGCGTAGGCGCAGGGCGGCGGCCCCGCTCCCTCCGCCGCCATCTGCCGTTCGGCCAGAACGGCGGCGCGGCGGGTCAGCGCGCCCAGTTCGCGCGAAATCACCGCGGCGGCGTCACGCGCCGGAACGCTTTCGGCCACTAGCCCCGACGCCGCCTGCGGCAGCCGCGCCCAGGCCGCCGCCAGCGCCGGCACATCGTCGGCCTGGTCGATGGCGTCGCCGAGGATCGAGGCTTCCTGCGCCCGCAGCCGCAGCAGATCGCGCGAGGTGACGATGCCGCAAATGCCGCCATTCTCGTCTTCGACACCGAGATGCCGCAGCTTCAGCCGGCTCATGCGACCCAGCGCGCGATACACGAAGGCGGCGGCCGGCAGCGTTACCAGCGGCGTGCTGGCGAAGTTTGAGACACTCTGCCCCAGCGCCGTCGGGCCACGTTCGCTGAGCGCCCGCAACACGTCGCGTTCGGTTATGATGGCGACATCATTGGCGCGCAATCCCGCCGCCGTCGCAGCACCGGCCGGCGTCACCAGCAGCGATGAAATCTTTTCCCGCGCCATGCAGTTCAGGGCCGCGCCGAGCAACGTATCGGCGGTCACGAACTTCACCGGCGCGCTCATCACGTCGGCGACGCGGTGCCGGTACGGATAGCTATCGATCCGCGCCAGCGCCTCGCGGTCGCGCGCCTGCGGCGCCACCATCGCCTCTTCCCAGCCGGCGCGATGCTGCTGGTCGAGCACGCCGGTGAGCGCGAGGCAGGCCTGTTCGGCTTCGGCCAGCGTGCGGATATGGCCTTCGCGCAGCTTCGGCAGCAGCGCCAGGAAAATCCGGCCGGTCAGTTCGGCATCTCCGACCGCCGAATGGCGCCCGTCGACTGTCACGCCCAGCCAGGTCGCCAGATGTTCGAGCGTGTAACCGCCGAGCCGCGGCTCGGCCACCTGCGCCAACAACCGCGTGTCGAGCGTGCGCGGCGGTGCCCACGCAAGCCCGGCCCGTTCGCATTCGCGTTTCAGCACCGCCAGATCGAAGCCGAGCGTATGTCCGATCAGCACCGAGCCGGCCGTCGCGGCGGCGATATCCGCCCAGGCTGCGGCAAAGCCGGGCGCCGCCGCCACCGCGGCATCGTCGATGTGATGAATGGCCGTGGTCGCCGGCGGGATCGGCACCCCCGGATTGACCAGCCGGCGCAGCGCCGCCGCGCGGTCGAGCTTGCCCGCCCTGAGCGGCACCACGCCGATCTCGACAATGCGCGCCTTGGCCGGATCGAGACCGGTGGTCTCGGTATCGATGACGGCGGCGTCAAGCCCGACCAGCGGCGTTGCATTGCTCACAGGCGCCATGGCGTTCGGCCTCCTGCCTGGCGTCAGGCGGTGGTGAGAACCTTGATCAAAGCGGAAATATTGGCACGCTTCGAGAAAGCCTCATGCGCGTGGCACAGATTCGTCTTCAGGAAATTGTGGATCGCGACGTCGTCCTTGGCACGCAGCTTCTCGTGGATCGGCATCGCCGCCAGATAGCGATCGACAAAGCGGGCCGGAATATCCATCACGCGCTTGACCGGATGCAGGCCCATCAATTTGAGATCGCGGTCAAGTGCCTCCCGCAAATTGGCCCAGATGCCGGGCTCGAGCGATGCCGGCACCGGATAGCGATCGAAGGCTTCAAGCGTGGCGGCGTGGACGGCGGCCCGCACGGCCGCCGATTGCTCGCCGGCGGCCGGGCGCAACTCGCCTTCGACCGCCTCGGCCACCATGCCGAGCGTGACCGCAAAGGCGATCCAGCGCGCCCGTTCCAGTTCCGCCAGAAACCCCTTGTCGTCGAACAGGATATTGCCGAACACGCCGGCCCGCGCACGCGAATATTCGAACATGCCCTTCTGCGCCAGAAAGGCGGCCTGGGCATCGATAAAATCCGTCAGTTCAGTGCGGGTGACGACCGGCTGGCCGCGCCGAAACATGTCGAAAAAGCCCATGGTCGCTTCCGATCCTTGCCTACAACCGCTTGCCGGCCCTTTTTAAAGCGGATCGCCGGACATTGTTAGAGTGCGGCCGGCGGCCCCTGCCGCGGACCCGCATGTCAGCTTCTAGCCGTGACATGCTATCCATGACGCCACAAGCCGGGTAAATTCCTCCAAAGTCGGGGTTCACCCCGCTCCGGAGCGAATATGCTGCAAGGCTGGGTCGTCATCGCGGTGGCGCTTGCGTATATCGGCCTGCTGTTCCTGATAGCCAGCTACGGGGACCGCATCCGCGGCCATGGCCAGGGTCTCAGCCGCGCCGGCCGCACCGGCCTGCTGATCTATCCGCTGTCGCTGGCGATCTATTGCACCTCCTGGACCTTCTTCGGCTCGGTCGGCTCGGCGTCGCGCACCGGCTACGAATTCCTCACCATCTACATCGGTCCAGTGCTGATGATCGGCCTGTTCGCGCCGCTGCTGATCCGCATCGTGCGGCTGGCCAAGGCGCAGAACATCACCTCGATCGCCGACTTCATCGCCGCGCGCTACGGCAAGGGCCAGGCGGTTGCCGCCACCGTCGCGCTGATCGCCATCGTCAGCATCATTCCTTACATCGCGCTGCAGCTCAAAGCGGTGTCGGCATCGCTGGAGACGATCCTCGCGCATCTGTCCCCGATCGATGGCGGATCGCTGCCGCTGTTCGGCGATATCGCGCTGTTCGTGGCGCTGTCGATGGCGACATTCGCCGTCCTGTTCGGCACCCGTCATATCGACGCCACCGAGCACCAGGACGGTTTGATGCTGGCGATCGCCGCCGAGTCTATCGTCAAGCTGTTCGCCTTCCTCGCGGTCGGCATCTTCGTGACGTTCTGGATGTTCGGCGGGCCCGGCGCGCTGTTCGAAGCGGCGCGCAATCACACGGCCACGGCCGGCGTGTTCTCCTACGAGTCGCCGCTCGACACGCTGCTGATCACGACCTTGCTATCGTTCGTCGCCATCATCCTGCTGCCACGGCAATTCCATGTCGCGGTGGTGGAGAACAACAATGAAGGCGAGATCAAGCGCGCCGCCTGGCTGTTTCCGCTCTATCTGGTGCTGATCAACCTGTTCGTGGTGCCGATCGCGCTGGCCGGCATGATGACCTTCCCGGCCGGCACCGTCGACAGCGACATGTATGTGCTGGCGCTGCCCCTGCATTCCGGCTCGAGCGTGCTGACCATCGCCGCTTTCATCGGCGGCCTGTCGGCCGCCACCGCGATGGTGATCGTCGAATCGGTGGCGCTGTCGATCATGGTGTCGAACGACCTGATCATGCCGCTGGTGCTGCAGCGGCGCCAGGCGCTGATCAGCGGGCGCGAAAATATCGGCTCGCTGCTGCTGATGGTGCGGCGGCTGGCGATCTTCGTCATTTTGCTGCTGGCCTATCTGTATTACCGCTCGGCCGGCGAGGCGCAGCTGTTCTCGATCGGCATTCTCGCTTTCGCCGCCATCGCGCAACTGGCGCCGGCATTTTTCGGCGGACTGTTCTGGCGCCGCGCCACCGCCGGCGGCGCCATTGCCGGCATGACCGCGGGCATCCTGATCTGGGCCTATACGCTGCTGCTGCCGACCTTCGCGGATATCGGCTACCTCGGCCAGCGCTTCCTGACCGAAGGCCCGTTCGGGCTGACGATGCTGCGGCCGCAGCATCTGTTCGGGCTTGAACTGTCGCCGCTGGTGCATGGCGTGGTCTGGAGCCTGATGATCAACATCCTCTGCTATATCGGCTTTTCGCTGCGCCGCGAGCCGTCGCCGATCGAGCAGATCCAGGCCAATACCTTCGTGCCGTCGGATCTGACGCCGATCGCGCCGAGCTTCCGGCTGTGGCGTTCGTCGGTGACGGTGGAGGAACTGACCACCACGGTGGCGCGCTATCTCGGCGAGGCGCGGACCCGCTCGGCGCTGGAGAACTTCGCCGCCACCCACGCCATCAGCCTCGAGCCCGCGGACGAAGCCGACTTCCGGCTGGTGCGCCATGCCGAGCATATCCTGTCGTCGGCGATCGGCGGCGCCTCGTCGCGGCTGGTGGTGTCGCTGCTGCTGCGCAAGCGGACGGTCTCGACCAAGGCGGCGCTGAAGCTCCTCGACGACGCCAATGCCGGCATCCAGTACAACCGCGAAATCCTGCAGACCGCGCTCGACCACGTGCGCCAGGGCATCGCCGTGTTCGACAAGGACCTGCAGCTGATCTGCTGGAACCAGCAGTTCGGCGACATTCTCGACCTGCCGCCGAGCCTGAGCCGCGTCGGCGTCGGACTGGCCGACATTCTGCGCTTCAACGGCCGGCGCGGCGGCATCGCCGCCGGCGCGATCGAGGCTTTCGTGCTCAGCCAGATCGAACGCTACGTCTCCGGCAGCGTGCCGTTCCTCGAACGCTTCGCCGAAGGCATGGTGATCGAGGTGCGCGCCAACCGCATGCCGGACGGCGGCATCGTCACCACCTTCACCGACATCACCGCCAGCGTCGAGGCGGCGGAGGCGCTCGAGCGTTCCAACGAGACGCTGGAACGGCGCGTGCGCGAGCGCACCGAGGAACTGACGCTGCTCAACGCCGCGCTCGCCCGCGCCAAAGGCGAAGCCGACGCAGCGAATATCTCCAAGACCAAGTTTCTGGCGGCGGCCAGCCATGACATCCTGCAGCCGCTCAACGCGGCGCGGCTCTATGTCACCAGCCTCATCGAGCGCGGCGGCCGCGACGACCGCCGTCTGGTCGACAACATCGATGCCTCGCTGGAGGCGGTCGAGGAAATCTTCGGCGCGCTGCTCGATATGTCGCGGCTGGACACCGGCGCCATGCGGCCGGAATTCGCCAGTTTCCGCATCGACGAACTGATGCGGCAGATCGAGCTCGAATTCGCGCCGCTCGCCGCCGCCAAGGGCATCGAACTCAAATACGTGCCGTGCTCGGCGGTGGTGCGCTCCGACCGCAGGCTGCTGCGCCGGCTGGTGCAGAACCTGGTGTCCAACGCCATCAAGTACACCCCGTCCGGGGAGGTCCTGATCGGCTGCCGGCGGCGCGGCGATATCTTGCGCATCGACGTCTATGACACCGGCGTCGGCATTCCCGAATCGAAGCGGCGCGACATTTTCGTGGAATTCCACCGCCTCGCCCAGGGGGCGCGCATCGCCCGCGGCCTCGGGCTCGGCCTGTCGATCGTCGAACGCATCGCCCGCGTGCTCGGCTGCGCCATCACCGTCAATTCACCGCCGAGCGGCGGCTCGCATTTCGCGGTCACGGTGCCGCGCTCGAATGCTGCCCCGGTCGAAATGCCGGCGCGCGACGACACCCGCATCGATCCGAGCCAGCTCGCCGGCACCACCGCATTGTGCATCGACAATGAACCCTCGGTGCTCGACGGCATGGAAACGCTGCTGCAGGGGTGGGGCTGCGCCGTCATCAAGGCGCCGGAACTTGCCGAGGCGCTGGCGGCCATCGACCACGGCAACACCCTGCCGAACGGCCTGCTGATCGACTATCACCTCGACCACGGCAACGGCATCGAGGCCATCGCCGTGCTGCGGGCGCGCTGTGGCGATCTGCCGGCGATCCTGATCACCGCCGACCGCTCGCCGGCGGTGCGCGAGCAGGCCCGCGCCGCCAATATCCAGGTGCTGAACAAGCCGATCAAACCGGCGGCCCTGCGCGCGCTGCTGGCGCAATGGCGGGTGCTGCGGGTGGCGGCGGCGGAGTAATTAGCTGTCGTCCCGGGCGAGCGCTTGCGAGACCCGGGACCCATACCCCGTGACCTGCCGATAGAATACGGCGTATGGGTCCCCGCCTTCGCGGGGACGACAAAGAAATCACCCCTCCGCCACCGCGGCGCCCTGCGACCACTGACCGGCCTCGATCTTGGCGGCGGCGATCACCGCCTGGGTGCGGCTCTCGACGCCGAGCTTCTGCAGGATCGCGGAGACGTGCGCCTTCACCGTCGCCTCAGAGACGCTGAGCTGGTAGGCGATCTGCTTGTTGAGCAGGCCCTCCGACAGCATCATCAGCACGCGGACCTGCTGCGGCGTCAGGGTCGCCAGACGCGCCATCAGCGCGGTGGATTCCGCATCCGCGCCGGCGCCGAGGTCAATGTCCGGCGGTGTCCACACGCCGCCACCGAGGATGCGCGAGACCGCCGTGCGCATATCGTCGACGCCGAGCGTCTTTGGAATGAAGCCGGACGCGCCGAATTCCATACAGCGGCGAATGGTGGCGGGATCGTCGTTGGCCGACACCACGATCACCGGCACGCTCGGATACTGCGCGCGCATGTACATCAGGCCGGAAAAGCCGCGCACCCCCGGCATCGCCAGATCCAGCAGGACCAGATCGACGTCGCCGTTTTTTTCGAGCAAGGCGACGGCATCATCGAAGGTGCCGGCTTCGGCAATGTCGACGCTCTCCAGCAGGCCGGAGACCGCTTCACGCAAGGCCCCGCGAAACAGCGGATGGTCGTCCGCAATGACCAGACGGTACTGCACGATGTCGTTCAACGAACCATCCTTCGGCCGGGGCGGCGGCCAGCCACCGCTACACTACGACTATAGTAGACAATATCGAGTCGTCACGTCTCGCAGCATCGCGGAAACCGACTGGTGCAATGCAGCATCGACGCCCCTCACCGGCCGCTTGTCTTCAGCGGTGGATGAAATCGGAATCGCACCGCACAAACGGGCGTTCCCCGGCCGTTAGTCCGAAAGTCTTATAAGACACGGCAGACGGCGATGTTAGGTTCGAAATCTACTTGGTCAAAGTCGGCTCTCAAGACCGATGACCGCGGTAAGCTCGGGGGGGCCGCCAGTGACTGCAATCGACCTCCCCACACATCGACCAATCGGAAACCGAGCGCGCGGCTCGGCGCCCTTTTTACTTAGGGAGGAAGGCAACCCATGGCTCCTGCACCCAGTCAAGCCAACACCGACGAACACTGGAATCGAACCTCTCGCCTGATGTTCACACATCTCGGCGTGTGGTTTTTCTTCGGCTACGTCGTCCACATGTTCGTCGTGCCGCTGAACAAGATCATTATCCCTGTTCTCGGCTTCCCGCTCGGCTTCTACATGGCCGCCCAAGGCTCGCTGATCGTTTTCGTCGTCATGCTGTTCATGTTCGCTAAACAGCAGGACCGGATCGACCGCGAGTTTGGCATGGCCGAAGACGATTGAGGGGGACACGAAAATGGCAGTTCAATCAGCCGACACAGCGGCATTTTATAAAAACCTCGGTCGGATGTACGCCACCTATACCGGTGGCTTCATCGGCTTCATCATCCTGGTCGCCATCCTTGAAATGGCCGGCGTACCGAACAGGGTTCTCGGCTATCTGTTCGTCGGCTTCACCATCATCGTCTACGCCGTCATCGGCGTGATGACCCGGACCATGGAAGTCTCCGAATATTATGTCGCCGGCCGACGCGTGCCGGCACTGTATAACGGCATGGCGACCGGCGCCGACTGGATGTCGGCGGCGTCCTTCGTCGGCATGGCGGGCACATTGTTCCTGCTCGGCTATGACGGCCTCACCTGGGTGCTCGGCTGGACCGGCGGTTACGTGCTGGTGTCGATCCTGATCGGCCCGTATCTGCGCAAGTTCGGCGCCTACACCGTGCCCGACTTCATGTCGTTCCGCTTCGGCGGCAACTTCGCGCGGCTCATTGCCGTTATCGTTCTGGTCTGCTGCTCGTTCACCTATGTGACGGCGCAGATCTTCGGTACCGGCATCATCGCCTCGCGTTTCCTCGGCATGCCGTTCGAACTGGCGGTGTTCGCCGGTCTCGCCGGCATCCTGCTCTGTTCGATGCTGGGCGGCATGCGGGCGGTGACCTGGACGCAGATCGCCCAGTACATCGTGCTCATCATCGCCTACCTGACGCCGATCGTCATCCTGTCCACCTCGCGCTACGGCATTCCGATCCCGCAACTGACCTACGGGACCGCGATCGCCGAAATCACCGCGCGCGAAGGGGCCATGCTGGCGAGCGGACTGGCCACCGTGGCCAACCTCAAGCCGCACATCTCGCCGTTCGTCAGCTACACGCCGCTGAACTTCTTCGCCATCTGCTTCTGCATGATGGTGGGCACAGCGTCGTTGCCGCACATCCTGATGCGCTACTTCACCACCCCGACGGTGCGTGAGGCGCGGCAGTCGGTGGCCTGGTCGTTGCTGTTCATCTTCCTGCTGTACTTCTCGGCGCCGGCCTATGCGGCGTTCTCGAAGCTGGAAGTGTACAACAACGTCATCGGCCGCAATCTGACCGAAATCCGGCCCTGGTTGTTCACCTGGGGCGAACTCGGTCTGATTCAGATCTGCGGCAAGAACGCCGGCAGCATCGATGCCATCGTCGCCGCCTGTAAAGCCATCGCCGGACATCCCGGCGTCGTGCGTCTGCAGGACTTCGTGATCAATACGGACGTGATCGTGCTTTCCACACCGGAAATCGCGGGATTGCCCTACGTGATCACCGGCCTGGTCGCCGCCGGCGGCCTGGCGGCGGCGCTCTCCACCGCCGACGGCCTGCTGCTGGCCATCGCCAACGCGTTGTCGCACGACATCTACTACAAGATGATCGACCCCAACGCGCCGACGGTGCGCCGGCTCACCGTGGCCCGCGTCCTGCTGTTCCTCGTGGCTGTGGCTGCCGCCTATCTGGCATCGACCAGACCGGGTGACATTCTGGCCATGGTCGGCTGGGCGTTCTCACTCGCCATGGCCGGTAACTTCCCGGCACTGGTGATGGGCGTCTGGTGGAAGCGTGCGACCACGGCAGGCGCGGTATCCGGCATGATCGCCGGGTTCGGCCTCTGCATCTTCTACCTGGTGACCACCCGGTACTTCCCGGGCGCCGGCGTCACGTACTTCGGCATGTCCTCCCTGACCAATCCGGCCACGGGCTTGCCGCTGGTCGACGTCGCCAAGGCCGTTGCGGCCCCCGGCGGCATGGACAGCTGGGTTACCGCGGCGCACCCGATGGCGAGCAGGGTCGGCTGGTTCGGCCTCAACAACATCGCCTGCGGCTTGCTGGGAATGCCCCTCGGCTTCCTGGTGATCTACGTGGTGAGCCTGATGACCAAGGCACCGTCTGCGGAAATGCAGGCCTATATCGACGAGATCCGGAAGCCGCGTGGCCGCACGGTACTCGAAGAAAAGACCTGATCGGCACAGCCGGTCCGATCGGAGCGGGGCCCTGCGGGGCCCCGCTTTTTTTCAGGCGCATGTTCGGCTAGACAGGGTTCGCAACCCCGGGCCGTGACTGCCCGGATCACGTGCCTTGAGCTGCCAACGCACTGACTTTTTTTGAGGGAGCGCGGTTCGTGGGGTCGAGCGATACCATCCTGTCATCGTGGCTGTTCCTGGCGCCGAATTTCATTCTGGCGGCGCTGATGTACACGCTGCTCGGCCGCGTCCTGCTCGGCCTGATCGTGCCGCCCGAGTCGCCGAACTACATCTGGCGTTTCTTCGTTCGCGTCACCGATCCCTTCGTCGCCCTCATTTCCGTCGTGACGCCGAAGGCCGCCGTCCCGGTCGTGGTCTGGCTGTTCGGCGTGGTCTGGCTGTTCTGGCTGCGCGTCGGCCTGCTCTATCTGTTCCTCTTGATGGGCGCCGTGCCCAGAGCCGGTTGAGAGACGCCCATGGAACGCAACATCTATTATGTCGGCATCGCCTTCTTCGGCATGATCAACGGTATCTTCAATCAGACCGCGCTGCTGTTCGCGCTGATCCACGTGCAGGTGCTGGCGCCGTCGCTGCTGTTCGGCTCGACCGGGCTTACCCTGATGTTCTCGTCGCTGATGGTGTCGACCGCCACCATTGTCATCGCCGGCATTCCGGCGGCGCTGTACGAACGCTTCGTCGGCGCCAAAGACGATTCGACCGTGGTGTCGCTGTGGATCTGGCTCGCCGGTACGGCGATCCTGACGCTGCCGGCGATCGGCAATTTTTTCGAGATCGGCCTTTAATAAAGAGCGTCCGGGCGGGAACCGGCCCGCGGGGTACGGTGTTTCACGAATTGACGCCGCCGCGTCAGCGGCGACTTTGGCATAGCAATTGCTTTTTCGTATCGGAGTCTGGGGGGCCGATGGTCATAGGAGCCGGCCATGTTCCCGTTTACGCGCTACGCCTTCTTTACGCTCGCCCGCGACGCCGGCTTTGCCGCGCTCGCCGGCCTCACCATGATGGTCGCCGCCTCCGGCTATGAGGCGGCAATTGCCTTCAAGGTCGGCGCCACGGTGGCACTGGCGTTCTGTCTCTTGCTGCTGTGCCGCTCCTATTTCCTCACCGACGAGCGCTTCCGGCGCAGCGAGGCCTGGCGCGGCTTGCATCCGGACGAACGGCCGGCCGGCGACCACGGCCGGGAAGTGGCGCGGCGCCAGATGGAGGAACTGATGCTGCAGTTCGCCAAGGCTGCGGCCGGCATCGCCGGCATCCTGTTTTCCTCGGCGCTGATTTCCACGGTTGGCACCATCGCCCAGGCCGGAAACTGAGTTTTTTCGCTACGTCCGGGAATATGTTTTGCGCTAGCATTGTTAGCGTCGGTTCGGACCAGACAGGACCGGGGGCGGCAATGGAAGAAATGCGCAAAGTCGCGTTCGCGACCGTGCAGCGCGCCTGCCTGTTCGGCACGCTAGCGATTTTCTGCACCATGGTTGGCATGTCGTTCCAGGCCCAGCTGGCGTTCCAGACCGGCGGCACCCTGACCATGCTGATGGCGCTGATCCTGATCTACAAGGCGCGCGAGGCGCTCACCAAGGACTACCGCCGCACCGAAATGTGGCTCTATCTGCCGAAGGACTTCCGGCCGCCGGAGGCCTATGCGCAATGGGCCAGTTCGACCGTGCTGCGCGACACTTATCTCACGTTCGCGCTGTGGACCTCGGCGGTCGCCATCGCGATGTGGGTGGTGGCGCTGCTGTTCGGGCTGTTCGGCGTCAACTGACCGTCGTTATTTCCGGCTGCCGATGAATTGCAGCATGACCTCGCGGCTGTGCGGACGCCTACGGTGCTCGATCAGATAGAGCCCCTGCCAGGTGCCCAGCGCGAGCCGGCCGCGGCTCACCGGCACATGCAGCGACACGCCGGTCAGCATCGCCTTCACATGCGCCGGCATGTCGTCCGGCCCTTCCGAATCGTGCACCCAGGGCGCGTCTTCCGGCGCCAACCGGCCCAGCGCGGTCATCAGGTCGGTCTGCACGTCCGGATCGGCATTTTCCTGGATGGTCAGCGAAGCCGAGGTGTGCCGCAGATAGACCAGCAGCACGCCCTCCCCGGCGTCGCATCCGGCCACAAAGTCCGCTGCATCCGTGGTGATCTCGGTCAGTCCTGCGCCCGGCGTCTCGACCCGCAACGTCGCGGTGGCGATCAGGTCGTGCACAACTTCGGCAATCGCAGACAGGCGGCTGGGCATACACGCGGATTCCGGTTGTCGAGGGACGCCCGATCGCAACGTCAGCCCTTGCGCATGATGTCGCGCTGGAGCGTGACGATCATCTCCATCAGACGCTGCCAGGCGTCCTCAATCGCGGCGCGGGTGCGTTCCAGGTCTTCGCTGCTCGGCAGCTTGATCTTCGGCTCGCTCTTGGCGGCCGGCGGCGACAGCTCGGCCGGCGGACGGGGCGGCGGCGGCTCGCGCAGCGCCGCAAGGTCGCCCCTCAGCTTTTCCGTCTGGTCCTGCAACCGGGCAATTTCCTGCTCCAGCGCGGCCCGTTCCTCCGGCACCGGCTGGCAGGTCCAGCCGGCGCTGCGCGGCCCGCAAAACGCGACCTGGCCGGACTGGCTGTCGAGCCGCAGCAAACCGCCCTCGACCTTCTGGAAGCTGAACCGCCCCCCGGTGGCGGGCGACGGCGGCGTGCCGCTGTCCTGGGGCGCCGGTGGCGCGGCTTCCGCGATCGGCGGCGCAGTCTCGGCTGCTGCCGGCGGGGCGACATCCGGCGCGGGCGCCTGGGCCAGCGCCGGGGCGGCGGCGAACAGCGCCCAGACAATGGCGACGATGGAGATGCGCATGGCCAAATTCCCGTGAGAGGATGACTCTATCACCCGGTCAGGCGGCGGAAGAATGGCCGAGCGCAATTGTCCTGTTGACGTCTTATGCCGCAGCGCACGCATGGCTCGTCTGACGCCCGCAAAAATTGCCATTTTCTGATTTGTTTTCAGATGCTTAAAGGGAGAATGCGGTTCCTTGACTCAAGGGTACCCGATCAGTATGGTCCGCGCGCCTTTGAGGGCGGCGGAATACTGCGACTTCTTCGTATACCCGCGGGTCGAAAGCATGGCTGACGGCACGCGCGGCGACAAAGATCATCGAGGGGACCCGCCGGACGACGAGGCCGCTCTTTCCGCGAGGCTCAAGCGACTCGGCGAACGGCTCACTGTCACGGGCCGGCCTTCCGAAAACGTGTCAGGCCCTCGTCAGACGAACGATCCGTCGCAGATGGCGCGCGGTTTCCGGCTGTCGACCGAGTTGGTGGCGGGCGTGCTGGTGGGCGCGATGATCGGCTGGCTGATCGACCGCTGGCTGGGCATTTCCCCTTGGGGAATGATGGTGTTTCTGTTACTCGGCTTCGCCGCCGGCATTTTGAACGTGATGCGGGCGGCGGGAATTGTGCGCGACAAGACATTGAACGATTGAGATCATGGCCGACCCGATTAAACAGTTTGAGATTGTCGACCTGTTTCCGATCGCCAGAATCGGCAATACCGACATCGCCTTCACCAATTCGGCGGCCTTCATGGTGCTCGCCGTCGGCGGCATCACCACCTTCCTGCTGGCGACCACGCGGCGCCGCGAAGTGGTGCCGGGCCGCATGCAGTCGATCGCCGAACTGTCCTACGAGTTCGTCGCCAATACCCTGCAGACGACGGCCGGCAAGGAAGGGATGAAGTTCTTCCCCTTCGTTTTCTCGCTGTTCATGTTCATCCTGATCGCCAATCTGATCGGCCTCATTCCCTACGCCTTCACCATCACCTCGCACATCGTCGTCACGCTGGCGCTGTCGATGAGCGTGTTCCTGACCGTGCTGATCTACGGTTTCTGGAAGAACGGGCTGCACTTCTTCAACCTGTTCGTGCCGAAGGGCGTACCGCTCTACATTCTGCCGCTGATCGTGTTCATCGAGGTGCTGTCGTTCATTTCGCGCCCGGTGTCGCACAGCGTGCGTCTGTTCGCGAACCTGCTCGCCGGCCACATCACGCTCAAGGTTTTCGCCGGTTTCATCACTTTGCTGGGCGGCCTCGGCATCGCCGGCATCATCGGCGCGACGCTGCCGCTGGCGCTGGTGGTGGCATTCTTCGCGCTCGAGCTTCTGGTCGCCTTTCTGCAAGCCTACGTCTTCGCCATCCTCACCTGCATCTATATCAACGATGCCATTCACCCGGGCCACTAAGGCCTGACACGTTCTAGAAAAGGAGTTCGACATGGATCCAGTGGCAGCAAAATACATCGGTGCCGGCATCGCCTGCATCGGCATGGGTCTGGCCGGCCTCGGCGTCGGTACGATTTTCAGCCAGTATCTGGCCGCCGCGCTGCGTAACCCGTCGGCCGCGCCGGGACAGTTCGGCAACCTGATCATCGGCTTCGCCGTGACCGAAGCGCTCGGCATCTTCTCGCTGCTGATCGCGCTGCTGCTTCTGTTCGCCGTCTAGTCCAGGCAAGGCGTTCCGATGGCCACCACAACGGCACAAACCGGGCAATCCACGGGAGCGGCGGCGCCTTTTCCGCCGTTCAACGCGGATACGTTTGCCTCGCAGCTGTTCTGGCTGGCCCTCTGCTTCATCTTCCTGCTGGTGATGATGTGGAAGGTGGCGCTGCCGCGCATTGGCGGGATCATCGACAACCGCTTGCAGCGGATTTCCGGTGATCTGGCTGAGGCCGCGGCGCTGAAGGGGCAATCGGACGACGCCATCGCCGCCTACGAGAAGGCGCTGGCCGACGCCCGGGCCCGCGCCCAGGCGATCGCCAACGAGACCCGCGACAAGCAGGCGGCGGAAGCCGACCTGACCCGCAAGCGGCTCGAGGATGAGCTGAACGTCAAGCTGGCGGACGCCGAAAAGACCATCGCTGCCACCAAGACCGCGGCGATGTCCAATGTGCGCGGCATCGCTGCCGACGCGACCAAGGCGATCGTCGAGCGGCTGATCGGCAAGGCGCCGTCCGACAGCGCCGTCGACGCCGCCGTCGCCGACACGCTCAAGCGCTGACGAGGGCCCGATGCTGAACAATCCGGACACCTGGGTCGCCGTCGCCTTCGTCATCTTCATCGGCGGATTGGGCTATCTCGGCGTCCACCGCCTGATCGGCAAGGCGCTCGACGACCGCGCCGCGCGGATCAAGGCCGAGCTGGACGAAGCCCGCAAGCTCAAGGAAGAAGCCGCCCAGTTGCTGGCGCAGTACCAGCGCAAGCGGCAGGAGGCCGAGGGCGAAGCGCAGGAAATCATCGCCAGCGCCAAGGCCGAGGCCGACCGCATGGCGGTCGAGGCCAAGGCCAAGATCGAGGAATTCGTCGCCCGCCGCACCAAGATGGCCGAGGCCAAGATCGCCCAGGCCGAGGCCCAGGCGACCGCCGACGTGCGTGCCGCCGCTGCCGACGCTGCCGTCGCTGCCGCCGAAAGAATCCTCACCCAGGAAACCAAAGGCAGCCTGGGCGGCGAACTGATCGCCAAGGGCATCGACGACGTCCGCAAAAAGCTGAACTAACAGGCGTATTCAGGCGCCTGGACGCCGGTGCGCGGCCGTGCCGCAGTTTTTTTCCCCGCAGTTAGACCCATCCCGGAACTCGGCGCTTTGCGTCCGGGCGCGGTACTCCTATCCTTGCATGAGTGATTCGTTTGTTTTGTGCGCGTGATTTGTCCGCGTAGCCGATCCGTCCCCAATTTTTGAAAGCATGCCGGAAAGCCCGGCCGAGGCCGCCCGTGGTCATTTTCGACTGCAATGGCGTGCTCGTCGACAGCGAGCCGCTGGCAACCGCGATCGTATCGCAGGAGTTCATGCGCGCCGGTTTCGCGCTGACTCCGGATATTGTCGCGCGCTATTTCACCGGCCGCCGCCATGCCGACATGTTCGCCGAAGTCGAAATCGCGACCGGCCGCAAGCTGCCGGCCGATTTTCCCGCCATCGTCGCCAGCGCCACGCTGCGGCGCTTCCGCGCCGAACTGCGGGCGACCCGGCACGTCGCCCACGCACTGACCTGGATCCGCGGGCCGAAATGCGTGGCCTCCTCGTCCTCGCTCGACCGCATCCGGGTCAGCCTGGAGAGCACCGACCTGATCCGCTATTTCGAGCCCAATCTGTTTTCCGCCGGCGATGTGCCCCGCGGCAAGCCGGCGCCCGACCTGTTCCTGCACGTCGCCGCCCGGATGAAGGTCAACCCCGGCGACTGCGTGGTGGTCGAGGATTCGCCGGTCGGTGTCGCCGCCGGTGTCGCCGCCGGCATGTCCGTGATCGGCTTCGTCGGCGGCAGCCATGCCGGTAGCCAGCTCGGCAACAGCCTGCGCACGGCCGGCGCGCGCGCCGTGATTTCCGACATGCGCGCCCTCAAGGGCACCATCATCGACCTGCGCGGCTGGTAGCCCCGGCTTTAGACAGCGTTCGGCCTTAACGCTTGCGCGGCGCCGGACGCCTTCGTTCCGGTGGGGCAACCGGATCGAAACCGACATAGACAATGTAGGCATCGATCAGCCCCAGCGGCTGCGGCAGCGGGAAGGTGATCTCGGAATCGACATGGGTGAACACAACGCGGTCGACCGCCGAACTGACGGTGACCGGCACCCGCGCCAGCTTCGACACGATGGTCTTCGGATTCGGCCCTTCCTGCACCACCGCGAGGCGCAGCGGCACATCGACGGTACCGGGCGCGCCGGCGGGGCCGGTGATGATGCGGCCTTCGACGCCGACCTTCATGGTCATGACGCCGGCATTGACCTGGCATTCCCGCGCAGTGCGAAGGATGGTGCCCTGATAGCGTACGTCGAGCGCGGCCGGCGCGGGGTCGCCCGGCTTGCTGCCGACGACCAGCGTCGCGGCTCCGGTCCGCACATCGACACTGGGACACTCGAGATCGTCGGTCGCCGGCGCCGCAGCCGTCGCGGCAGCACCCGGATTGGTGTTGGTCGCCTTCGACGAGGAACTGAACATATCCAGCGGCGATGTGCTGAGCAGGCTGCTGCTGCCACAGGCCGCCAGCGCCAGCGCACCGCCCAACAACACAATGGCGCGCGCGCCTATCCGCGACCCTCGTCGATGGTGCTCCCCAAGCATTTTCTCACTCACTTTTATGGAACTGGACGGCGCCCTTATAGCAAGCCAAGCGTGGCAAGCCCAAGGCGGCGAGGACAAAGCAGGACCGTCAGGACGGGTCGTCCTGCAGGCGGGCATACAGCAGATGGTCCTGCCAAACCCCATTGATACAGAGATAGGCGCGCGCATAGCCTTCGCGCGTGAATCCGGTCTTTTCCAGCAGCCGCACCGATGCGGCATTGCCGGGAATGCAGGCCGCCTCGAGCCGGTGCAGCCGCAGGGTCCGGAAACCGAACGGGACCAGCGCCCGCATGGCCGCGGACATGTAGCCGCGGCGGGCGAACGGCGCCCCGATCCAGTAACCGATGCTGCCGGCCTGCGCCACGCCGCGCCGGATATTGGCCAGCGTCAGCCCGCCGACCAGCGCATTGTCCTCGCTGCGGAAGATCAGGAAAGCGTAGGCCAGATCGTTGCGCTGGTCCTCGGCATAGCGCTTGAGCCGCCGCCGGAACGCGCCGCGGGTCAGATCGTCGGCCGGCCAGATCGGCTCCCACGGCGTCAGAAAGCTGCGGCTGGACTCACGCAGCGCCGCCCACTCGGCATGGTCGCTGCTCTGCGGCGCGCGCAGTATGACCCCGGCGCCGGTAATGGCCGGCATCGGTTCGCTGAAGCTGACGGAGCGGAAGAACGCCATGGACGATCTCGACCGGTCCCTGCCCTGTATCAAGCGGCCCGGCGAACCAGACTTTCAGCAATCGCCGCCGTGCTTTCAAGCCCGTTGCCGGGCCCGAGCGCAGCGATGGCCGGACGGCTGCGCCGGATCAGCGCATAGCCCGCGGCACAGGCACTCTCGACCGTCACCGCGTCGACCTTGGCGACGATCTCGTCGAGCGGGATCGGCCGGCCATAGGCCAGCATCTGCCGCGCCAGCTGGCCGATGCGCGCTTCGGAGCTTTCCAGCGCCATCAGCAGGCCGGCCTTCATCTGCGCCTTGGCGCGGGCGACCTCGGCCTCGGTGATGGTCTCGGTCGCCTTGGCGATTTCGTCAATCACCACCCGCATCAGTTCGGGGGCATCGGTCTCGTCGGTGCCGGCATAGAGGCCGAACATGCCCGTGTCGGAATACGGCATGTGGAAGGCCTGGATCGTGTAGCAGAGGCCGCGGATCTCGCGCACCTCCTGAAACAGGCGCGAGGACATGCCGCCGCCCAGCACATTGGTGAAGACCTGCAGGCTGTAAAGCGTCGGATCGCCGACCGGCAACCCCTGCAATGCCATGGCGATATGCACCTGCTCGAGATCGCGGGTCTCGACCCGCGTGCCGCCGTGGAAATGCGCTGCCTCGGGCATCGGCGCGTCGGGACCGACGAAGCTGCCGAAGCGCCTTTCGACTTCGGCGACAACCGCCTCGTGGTCGACGGCGCCGGCGGCCGCCACTAGCATGTTCGGCGCGCGATAATTGCGCGACAGGTAGGCGCGCAGCCGCGTCGAGTTGAACGAGCGCACGGTTTCCGGCGTGCCGAGAATCGAGCGGCCGACCGGCTGCTGCGGAAAGGCGGTTTCCTGCAACCGGTCAAACACAAGATCATCGGGCGCATCTTCGGTGGCGCCGATCTCCTGGACGATGACGTTCTGCTCGCGGCGCAGCTCTTCGGGATCGAACGACGGCTCCGACAGAATGTCGGCCAGCACTTCGAGCGCCAGCGGCACGTCGGCCTTCAGCACGCGGGCGAAATAGCCGGTGCTTTCGACGCTGGTGGCGGCGTTGAGATCGCCGCCGACCGCTTCGATCGATTCGGCGATCTGGCGGGCGGTGCGCAGCTTGGTGCCTTTGAACGCCATGTGTTCGAGCAGATGCGAGATGCCGTGTTCGTCCAGCCGCTCGTCGCGGCTGCCGGACCCGGTCCAGACGCCGAGCGAGGCGCTCTCCAGATGCGGCATGCGATCGGTTACCACCGACAGGCCGGACGGAAGCCGGGTAATTTCAACGCTCATGCCGCTGCTCCTTCACGCGTCGCGCGCGATGCCGACGCTACGAATTCTTCCACCGCCGCCTGATCGGCGGGCAGTACCTTGATCTTCTCCGGCCGCGACGCGAGGTCGGCAAGCCAATCTGGGAGTGCGGGGGTGATACCGCAAGCGGCTTCCACGGCGTCCGGGAACTTGGCCGGATGCGCGGTTGACAGCACCACCATCGGCACAGCGGGGTCGCGGGTCTCTTTCTCGGCCACCGCCAAAGCGACCGCGGTATGCGGATCGGCGCAATAACCGGCCTCACGCACCCACGCGCGAATCGTCGCCGCGCTTTCGTCCTCGTCGGCGCGATCGGCGCCGAACAGGGCGCGCATGGCCGTCAGCGCCGGCGTCGGTACGGCAAAGCGCCGCGACTGCGCCAGCGAGCCCATCAACGCCCGCACGGTATCGGCGTCGCGGCCGCAGGTCTCGAACAGCAGCCGCTCGAAATTCGACGACACCTGAATGTCCATCGACGGCGACGTGGTTGGCGTCACGCCCCTGATCTCGTATTCGCCGGTGGCCAGTGTGCGCGCCAGGATGTCGTTGACGTTGGTCGCAATGACCAGCCGGTCGATTGGCAGGCCCATGCGGGACGCGACATAACCGGCATAGACGTCGCCGAAATTGCCGGTCGGCACGGTGAAGGCCACTTTCCGGTGCGGCGCGCCGAGCGCCACCGCGGCGGTAAAATAATAGACCACCTGGGCGACGATACGCGCCCAGTTGATCGAATTGACGCCGGAGAGGCGCACTTTGTCGCGAAAGGCATGATGGTTGAACATCGCCTTCACCAGCGCCTGGCAGTCGTCGAAATTGCCGTCGATCGCCAGGGCATGAACGTTGGCGTCCGGCACCGAGGTCATCATGCGGCGCTGCACGTCGGAGACGCGGCCATGCGGATACAGCGCGATGACGTCGACCTGGGAGCGGCCGCGGAATGCCTCGATCGCGGCGCCGCCGGTGTCGCCGGAGGTGGCAACGACGATGGTGGTGCGCTCGCCGCGCTGTTGCAGCGCGTGGTCCATCAGCCGCGCCACCAACTGCATGGCGAGGTCCTTGAACGCCAGCGTCGGGCCGTGAAACAGCTCGAGCACGAACAGGTTGTCGCCGAGCTGCACCAGCGGCGCCGTGGCCGGATGGCGGAACGTGCCATAGGCCTCGCGCGCCATCCGCGCCAGGTCGGCCTCGGCGATACTGTCGCCGACAAACGGCTTGATGACCTCGACCGCGACCTCGGCATAGGGCCGCCCGGCAAAGCCGGCGACGGTCTCCGGCGACAGCGCCGGCCAGCTCTCCGGCACATAGAGGCCGCCGTCACGGGCCAGGCCGGCCAGCATCGCCGAGACGAAATCGAGCGAGGCGGCTTCGCCCCGGGTTGAAACATAACGCATTGAAACTTCTAACGTTTTAAGCCAAAGCGGCCGGGATTGTGGCCACACTAGCCTTGCGCCGGGGCTTGCACAAGAAAGCCCGCTTGTGGCCGTCGGAAGGGCCGTTGCGCCGATCGGGCGTCAGACGATCAGCCCGCCGCCGTCGATGTAGACAATCGAGCCGCTGGCGAAGCCGTTCAGCATGAAGGCGTGGATCTGGCGCGCCAGATCGTCGGCGACGCCGACGCGTCCGGCCGGCAGGCCCGCTGCAACCTTGGCCAGCATGTCGTTGCGGGCGGCTTCCGGCATGGCGGCGCGGATCGGCGTGTCGACGATGCCCGGCGAGACGCAGTTGACGCGGATCGGCGCCATCTCCAGCGCCAGCGCGCGGGTCAGCGACTCCAGCGCGCCGTTGGCGGCGCTGACGATGGCGGAGTTCGGCCGCGGCCGCAGGCTGAGGAAACCCGATGTCAGGGTCAGCGATCCCCCGGCACTGATCTGGGCGGCGCGGGCGACGCGCCAGGCGCCCCAGAACTTGCCTTCCATGGTGGCGCGCACGTCGTCCATCGACACGGTCTTGAACGGGCCGGAGCGAAGCTGGGCGGCGGTCACCACCACGTGGTCGACCGCGCCGCAGGTGCGGAACAAGTTGGCGACGCTGTCGTCGCTGGTGACGTCGGTGGCGATGGCGGTGGCGCCGATCCTGTCGGCGGCGGCTTTCAATCGCTCGGCATTGCGGGAGGCAATGATGACGTCGGCGCCTTCCCTTTTCGCCAGTTCGGCGGTGGCCAGACCGATACCGGAAGAACCTCCGACGACGACGACTTTCTTGCCCGCAAGCGACATGATGTTTCCTTCGATTTCGTTTTTCAGAATGGTCTGGTGACGCGCGGGGCGCACTAAATCACGGCGCGGCTGCTGCAACAATATGCGCAGGCATTTCACATTGAGAAATGACGATCAGCGGCGGCGCAGGCGACCGACCAGCCAGACGAGATAGACGCCGGCCAGCGCCAGCGCGAGGCCGAACCAGGTGACGACGTATTGCAGATGATTGTTCGGCAGGTTGACTTCCAGCTTGCCCGGCAGCGGCAACCCGCCCGGCGGCACCGGCGCCTCCTGGTCGATGTAGAAGGGCGCGGCGCTTGCCCACTTCTTTGCATCGGAAATCGCTTTGGGATCGCGGACATACCAAAGATTGCCCGTGACATCGTCGGCCGGCGTGAAGGTGCCGCGCGGCTCCGTCCAGCGCATCACGCCCGTGACATCGACGATCCCGCGCGGCGCACCGAGGCTGCGGGTCGACGCGTCCTTGCGGTCGACCGGCACGAAGCCGCGGTTGATGATGACGACACTGCCGCCGGCCAGCCGCGCCGGGGACAGCACCCAGTAGCCCGGCCCCTTGACGTCCGGCCGCAGCGGCGAGCCGGCGGTATAGACCAGCGCCTCTTCGCCTTCGATGAACTCGGCCGGAAACGTAACGCGGGTAAACTCGTCGCGGTCCTGTACCAGACGCGGCCAGTCGGCGCGCGGCGCCAGATCCTTCGGCGGACCGGCCAGCCGCGTGTTCAGCGAGAGGATCAGATCCTCTTTCCAGACCTTGCGGTCCATCTGCCACTTGCCGAAACCGATCAACAGGGAAATGGCGGCAAGCGCAAACAGCGTCGGCACGACGATGCCGCGCCTGCGCATTTCACTGGGCATGCTCACGCGTCACCCTGGCGCTCGCGGCGTCCCTCGGCCGCCTTGTGATGGTACTGGAGCGCGATCAGCAGGCCCTTGATCGGTCGCAGCGGCCCCAGCGTCACCAGCAGCACGCCGGGCAGCCACAGCGCCGCGTGCAGCCAATAGGGCGGTTGATAGACCACCTCGGTCAGCAGCGCCGCGAACACGACCAGAGCGCCGCCAATCAGGATCACAAAAACGGCCGGCCCATCGCCGGAATCGGCAAAGCAGTAGTCGAGCCCGCATTTCTCGCAAGACGGCCGCAGCCCGAGAAATCCCTTGAACAGCCGGCCCTCGCCACAGGCAGGGCAGCGGCCGAGCAGACCTCGAGCGATAGGCAATACCGGCGGCGTGACAGGTTCAACCATGGTTCATTGGGTCCAGCCTTGAATGCAAAAGGGCGGCGTTGCCGCCGCCCCTTCGCGCATCCGTACGCGCCGTCGTCAGTGCGCCGGGCCGGCGGCCCACACATATATGCAGGCGAACAGAAACAGCCAGACCACGTCGACGAAATGCCAGTACCAGGCGGCGAACTCGAAGCCGAGGTGATGGGTCGGTGTGAAGTGCCCGCGCATCGCCCGCGCCAGACAGACGATCAGGAAGATGGTGCCGATGATGACATGGGCGCCGTGGAAGCCGGTCGCCATGTAGAAGGTGGCGCCGTAGATATTGCCGCTGAAGGCGAAGGCCGCGTGCGAATATTCGTAGGCCTGCACGCAGGTGAAGAGCAATCCCAGCACGATGGTCAGGATCAGGCCCCACTTCAGCCCCTGGCGGTCGTTTTCCAGCAGCGCGTGGTGCGCCCAGGTGACCGTGGTGCCGGACGTCAGCAGGATCAGCGTGTTGAGCAACGGCAGATGCCACGGGTCGAAGGTTTCAATGCCCTTCGGCGGCCAGACGCCGCCGGTCGCGGCAAGCCGGCCGATTTCATTGGCCGCGTCCGGGAACAGCGCGGTGTTGAAGTAAGCCCAGAACCAGGCGACGAAGAACATCACCTCGGACGCGATAAACAGGATCATGCCGTAGCGGTGCGATATCTGCACCACGCGGGTGTGATAGCCGCCGTGTTCCGCCTCGCGGATGACGTCGCGCCACCAGCCGATGAAGGTGTAAAGCACGCCGATCGTGCCGGCGCCGAACACCAGCGGCGCGGCCGCGTACATGTTGTGCATCCAGCTCACGGCGCCGACCGCCATGACGAAGGCGGACACCGACCCGATCGCCGGCCAGGGGCTCGGATCGACCAGATGATAGTCGTGGTGCTTGGTGTGAGCCTCAGCCATCGTCGTCTCCGTTCATCTTTCTCCACAGGGCCTGGACCGGAACCCTGCGTGCTAGAGATTGCTCTTGCTGGCGTCCGCAGCTTCGGCCACCGGCCGGTCGCGCTCGCGCATCAGGTAGAAACTGTAGGACAGCGTAATGGTGTGCAGGTTCTTGTGCTCGGGATCGTCGGCAAGCTTGGGGTCGACGTAGAACACGACCGCCATCTCGCGCGTCTCGCCCGCCTTCAGGCGCTGCTCGGTGAAGCAGAAGCAGTTGATCTTGTGGAAATAGGCGCCGGCCGTCGGCGGCGTGACGTTGTAGGAGGCCTGCCCGGAGACGTCGCGCGCCGCCTGGTTGATGACTTTGTAATTGATCGTCACCACCTCGCCGATGCGAACCTTGACCTCGTTCTGCTCCGGCACGAACCGCCACGGCAGGCCGGGCATGACGTTGGCGTCGAAGCGGACGGTCATGGTGCGTCCGAGGATTCGATCCGGCGCCGTCTCCGACACCATGGTGGTGCCGCCGAAACCGGTGGTGCGGCAGAACCAGTCATACAAAGGCACCGCCGCATAGGCCGCGCCGACCATGGTCGCCACCAGCACGCCGCAACTAGCGGCGACAACCATGTCGCGCCGCAGCCGCTTCCGTTCCGGTGGGGGCGAAGCTGCGGTCATAGCGGACGCACCAGCACGATCGGCCCCTTCACCAGGGTCATCACGTAAAACAGCACAATGAGCGCAGCCAGCGACACCGCGATCGCGATCGACCGCGAACGCCGCGCCCGCTTCTGCGCTTCGGTAAGCACGATGCCGTGGTCGTTGTTGACCGGCTCATTCATGGCAAGTCCAGACCTCACGCTGCCAACCGGGCAATCAGCCCGCCCCATCCGCGCTCGACCAGCAGCACTGCGAACAACAGGAACAGATACAAAATCGAGAAAGCGAACAGCTGCTTGCTGGCGCGGTCGACCGGACGCCGCTCGCGCAGCACCTGCACCGCCAGCCACAGCATGATCGCGCCGGTGACGACCGCGACGATACCGTACAGCGGCCCGGCGTAACCGAACGGCCACGGCGCAATGCCGACCGGCACCAGCAGAAGAGTGTAGATCAGGATCTGGCGCCGTGTCACCGCATCGCCTGACACCACCGGCATCATGGGAATGCCGGCGCGGGCGTAATCCTCGGTGCGGCAGATCGCCAGCGCCCAGAAATGCGGCGGCGTCCACATGAAGATGATGAGGAACAGCAGGAAGGGCTCGAATGACACCGATCCGGTGACCGCCGCCCAGCCGATCATCGGCGGAAAGGCGCCGGCGGCGCCGCCGATGACGATGTTCTGCCGCGTCGAACGCTTCAGCCACATTGTGTAGACGACGACGTAGAAGAAAATGGTGAAGGCGAGCATGGCCGCCGACAGCAGGTTCACCAGCAGGCCGAGCACTACCACGGAAAAGACCGACAGCGTCAGACCGAAGGCCAGCGCCTCACCCGGTTGCACCTGGCCGCTCGGCACCGGACGCCGCGCGGTGCGCGCCATCAAAGCATCGACGTCGGCGTCGTACCACATGTTCAGCGCGCCGGAGGCGCCGGCGCCGACGGCGATGCAGAGCAGCGCCGTGAAGCCAGTCAGCGGATGGATAGAACCCGGCGCCACCGCCAGCCCGACCAGCGCGGTGAATACCACCAGTGACATCACGCGCGGCTTCAGCAGCGCGATGTAATCGCCGACCGTCGCCAGGCTCGGCTCCGCGATCGGGCCGCGGAAGTCTGCGCGTTCGCTGATCAGCGACATTCTCTCAACGCCTCGATGTTAAACGCCGTCCTACTTGATGCGCGGCAGCGTCTCGAACTGGTGGAACGGCGGCGGCGAGGTCAGCGTCCATTCCAGCGTGGTCGCACCCGCGCCCCATGGGTTGTTGCCGGCCACGCGCTTTTTCATGAACGCCTCGGCCACGCCGTAGAAGAAGATCAGCACGGCGAAGCCCGAGATATAGGAGCCGTAGGACGACACCATGTTCCAGCCGTGGAAGGCGTCCGGATAGTCGACGTAACGGCGCGGCATGCCGGCGAGACCGAGGAAGTGCTGCGGGAAGAACACCAGGTTGACGCCGACGAAGGTGACCCAGAAGTGCAGCTTGCCGATGGTCTCGTTGTACATGTAGCCGCTCATCTTCGGGAACCAGTAGTACCAGCCCGCGAAAATGGCGAACACGGCGCCAAGCGACAGCACGTAGTGGAAGTGCGCCACAACGTAATACGTGTCCTGCAGCACGCGATCGACGCCGGCATTGGCTAGCACGACGCCGGTCACGCCGCCGACCGTGAACAGGAAGATGAAGCCAAGCGCCCACAGCATGGGCGTCCGGAACTCGATCGAACCGCCCCACATGGTGGCGATCCAGGAGAAGATCTTCACCCCGGTCGGCACCGCGATCACCATGGTGGCGGCGACGAAGTAGGCCTGCGCGCCGGTCGACATGCCGACCGTGTACATGTGGTGCGCCCAGACGATGAAGCCGACGCCGCCGATGGCGACCATGGCGTAGGCCATGCCGAGATAGCCGAACACCGGCTTGCGCGAGAAGGTGGCGACGATCTGGCTGATCATGCCGAAGCCGGGCAGGATCAGAATGTAGACTTCCGGGTGCCCGAAGAACCAGAACAGATGCTGGTACAGCACCGGGTCGCCGCCGCCTTCGCCCGAGAAGAAGGTGGTGCCGAAATTGCGGTCGGTCAGCAGCATAGTGATGGCGCCCGCCAGCACCGGCAGCGACAGCAGCAGCAGGAACACGGTCACCAGGATCGACCACACGAACAGCGGCATCTTGTGCAGCGTCATGCCGGGCGCGCGCATGTTGAAGATCGTCGTGATGAAGTTGATGGCCCCCAGGATCGACGACGCGCCGGCGAGATGCAGCGACAGGATGGCGAAATCGACCGCCGGGCCGGGATGGCCGGTCGTCGACAGCGGCGCATAGAGGGTCCAGCCGGCGCCGACGCCGTTGGAGCCCGCCTCGCCCTCGACGAACATCGAGGTGATCAGCAGCGCAAACGAGGCCGGCAGCAGCCAAAACGAGATGTTGTTCATGCGCGGGAACGCCATGTCCGGCGCGCCGATCATCAGCGGCACGAACCAGTTGCCAAAGCCGCCGATCATCGCCGGCATCACCATGAAGAAGATCATGATCAGGCCGTGGCCGGTGACGAACACGTTGAACTGGTGCGCGCTCGGGAAGATGCCCATGCCCGGGTTCTGCAGCTCGAGCCGGATGCCGATCGACAAGGCGGCGCCGATCACACCGGCGACCAGCGCGAACACCAGGTACATCGTGCCGATGTCCTTGTGGTTCGTCGAATACACAAAGCGACGCCATCCGGTCGGATTGGCATGGTGCCCGTCGGCGTGGTGCGCGTCGTGTGCTGCTGCGTTGCTAGCCATCGCTTTGTTCCTCGACCCTTGTCGCTATCGCCCGCTTGAGTGGTACCGGTGTCAGTTGCTGCCGGCGGCGGCAACGGCTGTCGGCCGGCTGCCGTCGGTGGCCCATTTCTTCTTCGCGCCTTCGAGCCAGGCGGCGTATTCGGCGTCGCTCACCACCCGCACGGCAATCGGCATGTAGGCGTGATCCTTGCCGCAAAGTTCCGAGCACTGGCCGTAATAGATGCCTTCGCGCTCGGCCTTGAACCAGGTCTCATTGAGGCGGCCGGGGATCGAGTCGATCTTGATGCCGAACGAGGGCACCGCGAAGGCGTGGATCACGTCGGCGCCGGTGGTCAGCACCCGCACCACCTTGTTGACCGGAACCACCATTTCATTGTCGACCGCCAGCAGCCGCGGCTGATCGGGCCGGCGGTCCTTGTCCTGCAGCATCAGCGAATCGAATTCGATGGCGCTGTCAGGATAGTTGTAGGTCCAGAACCACTGTTTGCCGGTCGCCTTCACCGTCACCTCGGCTTCCGGGATGTTCAGCTGCAGAAACAGCAGGCGAAACGACGGCACCGCCACCGTCACCAGGATCAGCACCGGGATCACCGTCCACAGCACCTCAATGGTGGTGTTGTGGGTGGTGCGCGACGGCACCGGGTTGGCGCGGGCGTTGAACTTCACCGCCACCACCACCAGCAAAGCCAGCACGAACAGCGTGATTGCGACGATCAACCACAACAGGAAGTCGTGGAACCAGATGATGTCGGTCATCACCGGGGTCGCGGATCGCTGCAACCCAAGTTGCCACGGGTGCGGCTGACCGGTTTCGGGCGCAGCCAGGGCAATGGCGCCGCCGGCCAGAAAGGTCACGCTCGTGACCACAAATGCGATCAACCGCTTAAGCACCAGCATTGTCGAATGCGCTCCCTCGACGAGAAAAACGGCCGAAAGGCCCCTTTTTTGCCGCCCACCGCAGGCAAGAGTTTCAACTCGGCCCGGCTTTGCACGGCATTTGCCACGGGAATGGCCGCCAGGTCGGTGCATCGGGACGGGGGGAATTCCCCGGTTCTCAAACCACAATTCCGGGGTGGCCGCAATCCACCTTATAACCTGTCTGATGCGACAAACGGCGTATGCGTCCAGGCGACGCCCACGCCGCACTAAAGCCATGGGTCTGGTGGCCTGAATGACCGCCTTGGCCGGGGACTGCGCCTCACAGGTTTCTTGACAGGACCGGCCGGGCATGACCCAACGGGAATGGACTAAAATGCCGGTCTACAGGCGATTCGGCGCCATCGCCGGACTGCGAACCGGTTCGGGGCGGCTCCAGCCTTGGCAAGGAATTGAACGATGGGCATTTTCGAGCATGCCAGATATGCGCTGAGGCACTCGTTCTGGGTGGCGGTGCTGGCCGCGATGATGGCGCTGCCTCCCGGTCAGGCCGACGCCCAAGGCGCGGTGAAATCTGTGCATAGAGACTGGCAGATCCGCTGCGACACGCCGCCGGGCGCCAAAGCCGAGCAATGTGCCTTGATCCAGAGCGTCACCGCGGAAGACCGCGCCAATGTCGGCCTGACGGTCATTGTGCTCAAGACCGCCGATCAGAAAAGCCGGCTGATGCGGGTGGTGGCGCCGCTCGGCGTGCTGCTGCCATCCGGCCTCGGCCTCAAGATCGACACCGCGGACGTCGGCCGCGCCGGCTTCGTGCGTTGCCTGCCCAACGGCTGCATCGCCGAAGTGGTGATGGACGAAGCCCTGATCAAGCAACTGCGCTCCGGCAAGTCGGCGACCTTCATCATCTTCCAGACGCCCGAGGAAGGCATTGGCTTCCCGATGAGCCTCGCCGGCTTCGGCGAGGGTTACGACAAGCTGCCCTGAGCGGGCCCGCCTCGCCTTCTTCGCCCGATCTGTGGATACTGATGTCGCGCCGGCTCGAGCCGGCGCCGGGAGACAACCATGACATGGTCCGCTGAGCGATTCGGTCGCGCCCTGGGCAAAGCCGTCAAAGGCGCGGCGACGGTCATGAACGAAGACAAGCCGAAGCCGGTGCTCTACCGCGTCAATATGCGCGACGTGCCGCCGGCCACCGGCCTGACGCGTGAGGACGGTTGGGTCGACGCGCAGGTGCAGGTGCTGGTCGACAAGGCGTCCGCCGATGCCGGCCACTCCATCGGCCGCACCGTGCTCAAGCCGGGCGGGCGGCACGACAATCACCGTCACCGCCACTGCGACAGCTTCCTCATCGTCCTCAGGGGTCAGGGCCGGCTCCTGACCGAAAAGGGCGACACGCCCTCGGCCGAAGGCGACGTCGTCTATGCGCCGCGCGGCTGCTGGCAGGGCTTCAGCAACACGTCCAGCGAGGACGTCGTGCTGCTCTGGGGCGTGATGGGTGCCGGCTCGATGGAAACCTCCGGCTACGAGGCGAAGGCCGGTCCATGAACAATCTCGACAATCCGCTGATCCGGCAAGGTATGGCGGCCCAGCTCGCCAGACGGCGCGCGGAAATCGCTGCCGGCGCCCGCCCGCTGGGCTGGAAGGTGGGACTCGGCGCGCCGGCGATGATGCAGAAGCTCGGTCTGCACGGCCCCCTGGTCGGCTATTTGATGCAGCGGGCGCTGCTCCTGTCCGGCAGCAATGTCTCGCTCGCAGGTTTCAGCAAGCCGGTGATGGAAGCGGAAATCGCCGTGCGCATGGCGCGCAACCTGCCCGGTGGCGCCAGCGCCGACGAGGCGGCTGCGGCGGTCAAGGAGATCATGCCGGCGATCGAGATTGCCGATCTGGATCCGGCGCCGACCCCGGACAATCTGGGCGCGGTGCTGGAAGGCAATGTCTACCAGCGCCATGTCATGCTCTGTGGGAATACACGGCCCGGCGCGAGCACCGCGGGCCTCACCTCGCGGCTGATCCGGCGCGGCGCCGAAGTCTCCGCCACCAATGAGCCGGAACTGCTGACCGGCAAGCTCGCCGACATCGTGGCCCATGTCGCCAACGTCCTGACGGCAAGCGGCGAGACACTGTCGGCCGGCGACATCATCATCACCGGCTCGATCACACCGCCGGTGATGATCGAGCCGGATGAGACCGAGATCGCGCATGTGCTCGACCCGATCGGCGAGGTCTCGGTGACGCTTTCGCGCGACTAGCGCCGCTCAGCGCACCGCCAGCACCAGCTTGCCCTGCAGATGGCGGCCTTCGCTGACGCGATGCGCCTCGGCGGCATCGGCCAGCTTGTAGCGCACGATGGTCGGCGGTTTGATCGCACCGGCGGCCAGCAGTTCCTTCATGCGCTCGAGCGGCGCGCGGCCGCGCTTGGCGTCCGGCTTGATCGTTTCGACGTCGGGACGCTGCGGCCCCTCACCCGGCGAGATCCACACCAGCTTGCCGCCCGGCTTGAGCACCTTGTACGAGCGCGCCCGCACGTCGGCGCCGCCGACGGTGTCATAGACCACATCGCAAATCGGTCCGATCGCCGTGAAGTCCTCTGTGTTGTAGTCGATCACCTTGTCAGCGCCGAGGCTGCGCACGTAGTCGTGGTTGCCGGCGCTGGCGGTGGCGATCACCGTGGCGCCGAGATGCTTGGCGAGCTGCACGGCAAAGCCGGCGACACCGCCGGCGGCGCCCTGGATCAGGATCGTCTGGCCGGCGCGGAGCTGCGCACTGGTCTCGATGCCGGCGATGGCAGTGATGCTGATGAGGCCCAACGCCGCGGCTTCGGCGTGGCTGAGCGACGCAGGCTTCAGCGCCACCAGGTCCGCCTTCACCGCAACCTTCTCGGCATAGGTGCCTTCGACGCCCTGCGCCAGCACACCGAACACGGCGTCGCCGACCTTCAGATCGGTCACGCCAGGACCGACTTCGCTGACGACGCCGGAAAAGTCGCGGCCGAGAATGTGCGGAAATTTGGTGAGCTTGTAGATGCCATTGCCACGACGGACCTTGGGATCGGCGCCGTTGATGCTGGCGGCGTGGATGTCGACGACGACTTCGCCGGCACCGGCGACCGGATCCGGCGCCTCGCCGTAGGTCATCAGTTCGGTGCCGCCATGGCCGTTCAGGAGTATCGCCTTCATGAAATTACCTCTCTTGCGCTTTTCGGGCGCGACTTAAGCCTGCCTGACGCGCTGCGGTCCAGTCCCGCCAGGAACAGGCTTGATACAGATATTTCCGGAACCCGCGCTGCCGTTTGACCGGGCGCGCTCACGGGCGGTGTCTTACGTCGATTCAGCGACACAAGGAAGGTCGCCACCGGACGGGTGGCGGCACGGTGCGGGTCGGCCGCTCACGCCACGCGAATGATGCTCGGCGCTTCCGGAGGCGCATGTTGATCGGCACGCCTGATGCGATTGCGGCCGTCCGCTTTGGCGCGATACAGCGCCGTATCGGAATCCCGCAGCAGCACGCTGAACGTGGCGGCCCCTGTCGCGCTAGCGGCGACGCCGCCACTAACTGTGGCGTTGACATGACGGTCGCCGATGACGCGGCCTCCCTGCTCGAAAGCCGAACGAATGCGTTCGGCCCGGACACTGGCCGCTTCCAGGCTCGACCGCGCCAGGATCACCGCAAATTCTTCGCCGCCCAGCCGGCCGAACAGGTCGCTGGGCCGAAGCAGGGCAGCGGCGACCTGACAGAACTTCCGAAGCACGTCGTCGCCCGTGGCGTGGCCAAACGTGTCATTGATGCGCTTGAAACTGTCCAGATCGAACATGATCACCGCAATCGGCGTGCCGTCGCGGCGGCAGCGCTCGAATGCCCGTTCGGCGCCGTCGATCAGCGCGGCCCGATTGGCAACCCCCGTGAGGGAGTCGATCCGCGCCGCCGCCAAGGAGGCGGCTTCGCTGCGCTCCTTGATCAGCGCCAGCAGGAATACCGAGCTGGCGACAGAAAAAATGATGGTCTCGAAATGGATCAGCCCGAAGGCGCTGAGCAATGGCGGCACCATGTCGCCGGACATGCTGCCAAACGTGCTGTAGGCGCCGATGGCGAGAACAGCGGCATGAACCAGGCAGAAGCCGATCAGCGGCCGGCGCGCAGGCAGGATAATTTTGCCCGCAGGCCAAAGAGAGATGGCGGCGGCGCCCAGATACGCTGCACAGAGAACGAGCCCCACCGAACCGATCGCGTGGCTTAGCCCCGGCACAACACTGAGGATCGCGAGAGTAGCCGCGCCGAGCAAAGCGAAAGCAAACGGTGCCGGTTTGTTGTCGACCGCTCGCGCCGCCTTCCACTGCAAACCCTGGCCGAGCACGAACAATATACCGCTCGCGACGACGAGCGGAGTCTGAACCAAACCCGCGCCCAATATCAGCGCCAAAATGCCGGCAGCAACGACAACAAGGGACAGGCCCCACAGACCCAGGGCAGCGACCTTCCGGTTGCCCCACCATGCGATCAGCAAAACGGCACCGGCGCAGGCGGCGACGAAACTCCCCATCGCCAACAGGGTCGGTACATCGAGATTCATAGTGAGCAATGTTCCAGATGAGGCAGGAAAGCCGAATCTGTACTCATGCCTGACTTGCCTTGAGAAGCCGGTGCCGGGATCGATAAAATTGTAATTGTCATGGCGGCGCATGTGCGCCTAAGGAAGGCCCATGATCCCATGGTCTTTGCTCGATACGGCCCAAGTCCCCGGCGGCGGCGACCCGCTGCACCTGAGGCAGCGAGGGTCAGAGTTCAAGATATCGCTCGGCACGCAGGAACTGATGAGCAGCCGCCTGAGCGCCACCGAGCAGGCGCTGGCGACCATCGGCTGCGAGCCGATCCGCGGCCGCGACAAGCCGCGCGTCCTGATCGGCGGCCTCGGCATGGGCTTCACGCTGCGCGCCGCTTTGATCGTGCTCGGCGAGAAAGCCGAGATCGTGGTCGCCGAACTGGTGCCGGCCGTGGTGACCTGGGCGCGCGGCCCGATGGCCGAACTGTTCGGCGGCAGCCTCGCCGATCCGCGCGTCACCATCCGCGAAACCGATGTCGGCAAGCTGATCCGGTCCGGCCGCGGCAGGTACGACGCCATTCTGCTCGACGTCGACAATGGCCCTGAAGGCCTGACCCGCGAGGCCAATGATGCGCTCTACGATTTCGACGGCCTCGGCGCTGCCTATGAGGCGCTGCGGCCCGGCGGCGTGCTGGCGGTGTGGTCGTCGGCGCCGGACCCGAAATTCACCGCGCGGCTGCACAAGACCGGCTTCGACGTGAAGGAGATTCCGCTGCGCGCCAAGGGCCCGCGCGGCGGTGCCCGGCATTTCATCTGGACCGCGACCCGCGCCGTTTAAGTCTTTCGTTCCGCCCATGGAACTCCCCCGTCTGCCACGGGTTCACCTGAGTTCCCGAAAAGCAGGCCGTGGCGAGATTTCGATGAAATTCGACTGTGTGATCATTGGCGGCGGCCCGGCGGGACTGACCGCCGCGATCTATCTCGGTCGCTTCCGGCGTCGGGTGCTGGTGGTGGACGCCGGCCACAGCCGGGCGCTGTCCATTCCCACCAGCCACAATTATCCCGGCTTTGCCGATGGCATATCGGGCGCCGAACTGCTGCGGGTGCTGCGCGAGCAGGCCGCGCAATATGGCGCCCAGCTCAAGACCGGGTTGGTCTCGCGCCTGATACGCGATGGCGACGCGTTTTCCCTCGATATCGACGGTGACACCGTCGCGACGCCGCGCGTTCTGCTGGCCACCGGACTGCAGGACCATGCGCCGGACATGCCCGGCCTGCATCAGGCGGTGGCCGATACATCGATCCGCTATTGTCCGGTCTGCGACGCCTATGAGGCGACCGACCTGAACATCGCCGTGCACGGCTCGGTCGAGGATGCGGAATCGAAGGCGCTGTTCATGCGCACCTACAGCCGCGACGTGACGCTGGTGCCGGATCACGACGACATCGACGACGACGCCCGCGTCCGGCTGGCGCAGGCCGGCATAGCCGTCTCCGAGGCGGCCGCCGATATCCGGCCGATGGACGGCGGTATCCAGGTCGCGCTGCGCAACGGCAAAGAGCTTCAGTTCGACGTGCTGTATCCCGTGCTCGGCTGCGACGTGTACTCGAGTCTCGCAACGGCGCTTGGCGCGCGCAGCACCGAAGTTGGCTGCGTTGTCGTCGACGACAAGCAGCAAACCACCGTCGCGGGCCTTTATGCGGCCGGCGACGTGGTGTCCGATCTGCATCAGTTGAGCGTCGGCGCGGGACATGCCGCGATTGCCGCCACCGCAATCCACCGCAGCCTGCCCGCCAACTTCCGCTGACGCGGCGCGCATGAAGATCGCCAGCTTCAACATCAATAACATCAACCGGCGGCTGCCGAACCTGCTGCACTGGCTGAAGGCGGCGCGGCCCGATATCGTCTGCTTGCAGGAGTTGAAGGCGGCCGATGCGGAGTTTCCCGCCGCGGCGCTGGCGAAGGCCGGCTACCAGGCGGTGTGGCGCGGCCAGCAGACCTGGAACGGCGTCGCCATCCTGTCGCGCGGCGCCGAGCCCATCGTTACCCGCACCGCCCTGCCCGGCGACCCGGCCGACACGCAGAGCCGCTACATCGAAGCAGCGGTCGACGGCATCCTGGTCGGCTGTCTCTATCTGCCCAACGGCAATCCGCAGCCGGGCCCGAAGTTCGATTACAAGCTGGCGTGGTTCAAACGTCTCGCCACGCATGCAAAGACGCTGCTGCGCGCGGGCGTGCCGGTCGTGCTGGCCGGGGACTACAACGTCGCTCCGACCGCGCTGGACATCTACCCAACCAAGTCATGGGACAATGATGCGCTGGTGCATCCGGCAAGCCGCGCGGCTTACGCCAAACTGGTCAAGCAGGGCTGGACCGACGCCATACGCACGCTGCATCCCGGCGAGCCGATGTTCACGTTCTGGCATTACATGCGCAACCGCTGGCCGCGTGACGCCGGGCTGCGCCTCGATCATCTGCTGTTGAGCCCCTCGCTCGCCGAACGTCTGGTCGACGCCGGCGTCGACCGTGCCGTGCGCGGCCGGCCGAACGCCAGCGATCATGCGCCGGTCTGGGTGGAACTGCGCGCGAAAAAACGGCGCTAGCGTTCAGTCAAAGCCGGCGCTATGCGCGGCTTGCGGCCTCAAGCGGCGGCGCGCGTTGCGCAACAGGCGAGCGTCTGGTGCTGTCCAGCGCCGCCAGCCCGATATAGGCCACCACAGCCGCGCCGATGGCGCCGGCCAGCCAGATAACGACCATCAGCACCCAGTCGATCGGACCGCCGATATCCGAGAGCTGTGAACTGGTGATCGTCAGCATCAGCCAGATGCCGAAAAAGCCGCCGGCGACGCCGACCAGTTCGGCGATCACGAAACGCCGCGCGTAAATGCCGCGGTCCCGGACGATCACACCGACGAAGCCGACGAGCCCGAGCACGACGAGGATAACGAGCGGCCAGAACAGCCATCCCAGCATTTCCTGAAACACGGCCACCAGCACAAAGACATCAAGGTCTTTCATGATTTCCTCCCGGGCTCAGGCCTGCCCGCGCAGCATGGCGAGATAGGTCGGCTTGAGCGCGATTTCTTTCATCACCCAGGACACCCAAAGCTCCTCAAGCGGCGCAATCACCCCCGGAAACGACGGGACCAGGTTATTGTCGTAATCGAACTCGACCAGCATCGCGCGGCCAATGCGCGTGATGAGCGGGCACGATGTGTAGCCGTTGTAGCTCGCGGTCGACACCTTGCCGTCGATGTCGGCGACCAGATGATCGACGGCGACCGGCACCTGCCATTTGACGCTGGCGGCCGTCTTGCCTTTCGGCACGCCGGCGATATCGCCGACGCCAAAGACATTCCGGTAACGGCGGTGACGGAGCGTATGCCGGTCAACGTCCAGCCAACCGTCGGCAGCGAAGGGCCCGTCGCGCCAAGGCAGCGGACTGTTGCGCACGGCATCCGGTGCGCGCATCGGCGGGATCACGTTCACAAAATCGTAGCCTATATCACGCGTACCTTGCGGCGTCCTGAACGTCGCAATGCGGCGCGCCGGGTCGATGGCCGTCATCACGTGGTCGTGCACGACCTTGACGCCGCGGTCCTGGAACAACATGCGGACCTTCTCGGACACGATCGGCACGCCGAACAAGGTATTGTTGTTCGCGGCATAAATGAGTTCGGCGCGGCCCCGGTTGCCCCGGCGGCGCAGATGGTCGTCGGCGATGAACGTATACTTGAGCGGCGCACCGGCGCATTTCATTTCAATTGCGGGCCGTCCGAACAAGCCGACGCCGCCGGCGTCAGCGAACCGCGACAGTTCGCGCCAGGTCGCCGCGGCGAATTCCGGCCCGGCATAGACACTGCCGATGCCATTGCTGCCGATCAGACTGGTGTCCATGCCGGCGATGGCGGCGTAATCAAGGTGCAGTCCCGTCGCCACGATGAGGAAGTCGTATTCGACGCTGCGGCCGCTGGAGGTCTTGACCTTGCGGCCTTCGGGGTCGAATTCCGCCACCGTTTCCTCGATGAGGGTCACGCCCCGCGGTATGTGGCTCGCCGTCGACGAGATCGTGTAGCCGGCCGGCTTGAGCCCCCCGGCCACCAGCGTGAAGCCGGGCTGGTAATAGTGCTCCTTGCGCGCGTCGATGAGGGTGATCTGCGCGCCGTCAAGGCGATCCGACAGACGGGCGGCCGCCGCAAGCCCGGCCGCACCGGCGCCGGCGATCACGATGCGGGCCTTGGTCTTCACCTGCGAGAACGCCTGTCGCGGCAATCCGAACGCCGCCGCTCCCAGTGCGGAAATTCCGCTCACCATCAGCCCACGGCGGCTGACTGCCGCGATGCTCGGCATTTCAAGTCTCCTTGGCTACGAAGCCTGATTGTCTAAATGAGCACCGGAGCGCGCGTGGGCATTGATGCAAATCAACCGCAACGCCGGTATGTGCCGCGTGCTTGATCCCGCCGTGACGCCGCGGCGCTAGCGCGGCGCGTTGAGCCGTTGCCGCAGAGCGTCGCGGTCGACCTTGCCGGTGCGGCCGAGTGGCAATTCATGGCCGAAGTGATAGACGTCCGGCCGCTTGTAGGCCTCGACGCGCTCAGCGACCCAGCGGCGCAATTCCTTCTCGTCGATCGCCCCGGCGCGCGGCACGATCAGCACATGAATGCGCTCGCCGGCGATCTCGTCGGCGACGCCGACCGTCAGCGCCGCCGCCACCGCCGGATGCTGCGCCAGCACGCCGTCGAGTTCGAGCGGTGACACCTTGGCGCCGGCGCGCGCGATCAGGTCCTTGCTGCGGCCGACCAGTTCGGGCGTGCCGTCCGGCTTCAGCCGCGCCAGATCGCCAGTGCGGAAATAGCCGTCGGCAAAGGCGGCCTGCGTCAGCGCCGGCTGGTCGAGATAGCCGTTCATGATGAAGGGCGTCAGAATCTGCAATTCGCCGGCCTCGCCCGCCGGCACCGCGCGGCCCTGCGCATCGGCGATACGGAAGCGCTCGCTGGTCGAGATGCGGCCGAGGCCGCTGGCGAAGACCGCGCCGCGCGCGGTCGACAGAAAGAAATCCGAACTCGCGGTTTCGGTCAGGCCGTAGATGTCGGTGATCGCCGCAGTTGGCAAAAGTTCAGCGATGCGCTGGCCGAGCGCCGGGCTGAACGGTTCGCCGCCGGTGTGAATGCGGGTCAGCGCGAGGCCGCCGCGCAATGGCGAGTTCACGGCCGCGTCGGTCGCCAGCAGCTTGCGCAACATGGTCGGCACGAACGCCGCGTCGGTGATGCCCTGCGCGGCGAGGTCGTCGATCAAGGTCGCGGCATCGAAGCGCGCCCGCATGACGACGCTGCCGCCCTTCAGCAGCGTCAGCAGCGTGAACCAGATACCGAAGATGAAGGTGATCTGCAGCACCAGCAACGCCCGCGTCGCCGGCGTGAAGTTCAGGTGGCTGTCGATCTCCAGCAGCTTGCGTGCGAAGGCATCGTGGCCGATCACCACGCCCTTGGGCGCGCCGGTCGAGCCCGAGGTGAAGATGATGATTGCCGCGCCTTGCAGCAGCGGGCGTTCCGGCGGCGGCGGATGATCGCCGATGCGCAGCGCCCGGCCGTCCGACAGCATCAGGCGCGCCTTGGTCGCGCTTCGCGTCGCTTCGGTCGCCGCCGCCGGCGCGTCGCGGCTGACCGGCACCACCACGCCGCCGGCCGCCCAGACGCCGAGGAAGGCGGCGATATTCTGCGGCGCATTGGCGATCGGCACCAGCACCGGCTCGTCGGCGCGCAGGCCCGCGACCCGCAGCGCTTCGGCAATTTCGCGGGCCGACGCTGCTAGGCCGGCGTAACTGAGGCGATCCTGCGCGTCCTCCAGCGCGACCGCATCGCCGAAGGCATCGCAGGCGGCGAACAGCCGCGCGTCGAGCCGCTCGGTCATGGCGCGAACCGCGCGTCACGCCAGGCGATCGCCGCGCGCAGGCCGTCGCGCCGCGCGATGTCCATGAAGCGCTGCTTGTCGGCGGAGCCCTCACCCTCGATGGCCAGATCGATGTCGAGCGCCTCGTCGAGCGCTTCGGTCAATCCCATGATCTCGAATTGCCGGTTGATGGCGCGCTTGGTGTTCTGCACGAGAGCGGGATCGATCACCGCGATGTGCCGCGCCATGGCCATGGCCGCGGCCTCGACCTCGGCCGCCGGCACTACGCGGTTGATGAGGCCGATGGCATGCGCCTCTTTGGCCGGAATGCGGTCGGCGCCGGTCAGGATGATTTCCTTGGCGCGCTTGGGGCCCACCAGCCAGGGCAGGATCATGACAACGATGCCGGCACCGAATTTCAGTTCAGGCTCGCCGAAGGTGGCGTCATCGGCAGCGATGGTGATGTCGCAGCACAGCGCCAGTTCGCAGCCGCCGGCCAGGCAATAACCATTGACCGCGGCGATGGTCGGCTTCTTCAGCGACCAGAACCGCTTCACCGCCTGGAAGTCGCGGTCGAGAATCTCGCGCCATTGCGCGGCGCCGGACGGCCGCGCCTCCATCTGCTCCTTGAGGTCGAAGCCCGAGGAGAAATTGCCACCGGCGCCCTTGACCACCAGCACCCGCACGGCGTCGTCGGCCTCGACGATGTCGAGCGCGTCCTGCAATTCGCCGAGCATCTGCTTGTTGATGGCGTTAAGCCGCTGCGGCCGGTTCAGCGTCAGCACCGCCACCGGCTGGCCGCAGTGCAGCTCGATCGTTTCGAAGTCCGTCATCCGTCACCGCCCCGGCCTTGCGCACGCGAGAACGATAGCAAGGGGCCTCTCTGCGAACAATGCGGGGCCCATCGCGCCTTCTAATTCGTGGCCGCACCCTCGCCAAATCGCCGCAAAGACCTTATCTGATGGGGAACCCAAGCTTCCGGAGCCGCCATGACAGACCCTGCCCTTTCCTCCTTGATCGACCGCGCCGGGCTCGACAAAGCCAAGGTGCGACAACTGATCGGCCGTGGGCTGGAAGGCGCCGACGACGGCGAACTGTTCCTGGAATATCGGCAGGCTGAAGTGCTGGCCTTCGACAACGGCCGGCTCAAGCAGGCGACCTATGACACGGCGCAAGGTTTCGGGCTGCGCGCGGTCAAGGACGAAGCGGTCGGTTACGCGCACGCCTCCGACCTGTCGGAAGGCGCGCTGGCCCGCGCCGCCGAAGCCGTGCGCGCGGTCAAAGGCGGCCACAGCGGCAAATATGCCGAGGCGCCCGGCCGCACCAATCAGAAGCTCTACAGCGACGAGAACCCGCTCGGCGAACCGTCGTTCGAGACCAAGGTGAAACTGCTGGAGCAGATCGACGCCTATGCCCGCGCCAAGGATCCGCGCGTGCGGCAGGTGACCGCCAGCATCGCGGCCACGTGGCAGGTCGTGGAAATCCTGCGTGCCGATGGCGAGAGCTATCGCGACGTGCGTCCGCTCGTCCGCCTCAATGTGTCGGTGGTGACCGGCGACGGCGACCGCCAGGAAAGCGGCAGCCACGGCTTCGGCGGCCGTGAAGGCTATGCGCGCTTTATCGAAACGCATTCGTGGCAAGGCGCGGTCGACGAAGCCGTGCGTCAGGCGCTGGTCAATCTCGGCGCAGTCGCGGCGCCCGCCGGCGAAATGGATGTCGTACTTGGCGCCGGCTGGCCCGGCGTGATGCTGCACGAGGCCGTCGGCCACGGCCTTGAAGGCGATTTCAACCGCAAGAAGACCTCGGCCTTCGCCGGCCTGATGGGCCAGCGCGTCGCCGCCAAGGGCGTCACCGTGGTTGACGACGGCACCATGCAGTCGCGGCGCGGCTCACTGTCGATCGACGACGAAGGCACGCCGACCAGCCGCACGACGCTGATCGAGGACGGCATTCTGGTCGGCTACATGCAGGATCGCCAGAACGCGCGGCTGATGGGCATGAAGCCGACCGGCAACGGCCGGCGCGAGTCGCATGCGCACGTGCCGATGCCGCGCATGACCAACACCTACATGCTGGCCGGCCAGCATGAGCCGGCCGAGATCATCGCCTCGGTGAAGAACGGCCTCTATGCCGTCAGTTTCGGCGGCGGCCAGGTCGACATCACCTCGGGCAAATACGTGTTCCAGTGCACCGAGGCGTACAAGATCGAGAACGGCAAGGTCACGGCGCCGGTCAAGGGCGCCATGCTGATCGGCAACGGACCGACCGACCTGCACCGCATCTCGATGATCGGCAACGACTTCGCGCTGGACCCCGGCATCGGCACCTGCGGCAAGAACGGCCAGGGCGTGCCGGTCGGCGTCGGTCAGCCGTCCCTGCGCATGGACAAGATCACCGTCGGCGGCACGGCGTAAATCAGGGATTTCGGCCTTTATTGAGATTTTTGCTGATGCGCATTACCATGCGCATGGCAGGAGGCGGCCATGATGGGCGATCGACAGGTCCGCAAGCGCGCGGTTAATCTGTTCGTTGAAACCGAACTGCTCGAAGCCGCCAAGCGTCTGGGCATCAACCTGTCCGACACGCTGGAGCGCCGCCTGCGCATGATCGTCAAGGCGGAGCAGGAGAAGCGCTGGGTCGAGGACAACAAGGCAGCATTCGCGGCCTATAACCATCGTGTCGCAAGCCATGGGCTGCTGTCAGACGATGCCGGGCTGCTATGACGGCGAAACAGTTCGACGTCTTCGCCAATCCGTTTCCGCGCAGCCGGGAACGGCAGCCTTTCCTCGCATCGCTGCAGAACGACCTGCTTGACCGAACCCTCGACACCACCGTGGTGGCGCCGCTTGAGCCCGCCGGATCCGGCACCTTTGCCGACCGGCTCAATCCGCGCGTCGAGATCGACGGTGCGCCTTTTGTGCTGATGACGCAGGAACTGGTAACGGTGCGCAAAAGCGTCCTGGGCCAGCCGCACGGTTCGATTGCCGGCGAGCGCGCCGCCATCATCGCCGCGCTGGACCTTCTGTTCACCGGCTTCTGATCGTCAAAAATACGCAATCGCCCGGCCGCAGATCGCCACCGCCAGCCAGATCGTCAGTGACAGAATGCCGGCCGTGCGCGCCGCGCCTGGCAGCCGCGCCAGCGGCGGCAAGTCCCGCACTTTCGGCGCGGTGACCCATTCGAACACCGCGATATTGATCAGCCCGAGCGCAATCAGGCCGAGCTTGATCTGGTACACCGGGTTCATGATGACGTGGCTGGCTTCGGCCGCGAACAGAGTGAAGCCGGAAACGACCAGTCCTGCGAAGGCCGCCATCGCGGCGATGCGCGCGCCGCGCAATACACGGCCCGGCGCGGTCGCGGCGAACAGGCCGGCCATACGCAGATCCATCACCGCGATCGCACCGGCGAAGCAAACCAGCGAGACGATGTGGCCGACATTGGCGACCGGATAGGCCCACAGCGACTGGCGGATGCCGGCGCCGAAACCGGATTGCTCCAAAGCGATGAAAACCGCCGGCGCGCTGTCCAGCATCGGCTACCGCATCTCGAAAGTTTTGCCGTCCACCGTAATGCGCTCGGCCCGCATCTCGTCCTTCTCCGCCGTCGACGGATAACCGTAAGCGGTCACCGTCTTGCCGACCGCCACCAGTTCCGCCAGCGCGCCGCGATTGTTCATGCGGAAGGTCGGCGCCAGCGTCACCGTCCACACTTTGTCACGGCCCTTGACCTGGATGGTGGCGTGCGGATTTTCGTATTTCGAGGTGACTATGGGCCCGGTCACAGTGACGGGCTTTGCAGCGTCGTAGCTGCCCCAGCCGTGATGGGCGAGTGCCGGGCCGGCAACCAGGCCGACAGCGAAGGTCAGCAGTACGATCCGCCTGTTTATTCTATCGGACATTGACGGTCTCCATGGCATGCGTTGCCCATTGTACGGCATGAATTGCAGCTAGCGCACGACACCCGACAAGCAGCACGGCTTGCGCCGTGGCGGCGTGATCCTGTCCTTGAGAAAGCAACGTGCGGTCTGGCCAATGTATCCGGGCCGGACATAGGTCCAGGCGCGGCATTTGTTCTCACCTTCGCAGGCGGCCTTGCAGGCTGCTGCGGTTGGATCCGGCGGCATGTCGAAGTCGCGATAGTCGCCGCCGAGCCGGTCGATCGAGGTTTCGATCGCTCCCGGGCGCGGCTCATCGACGGCGGCACCGCGCACGCCCGACACGCAGCATTTGGCTGCAACGGGGGGCGGCACCGTTGATTTCAGCCAGCAGGTCGCCTGCGCATTGGCGGTGCGCGGATAAGAGAAGCTCCAGGCCCGGCAGCGCCCGTCGCGCTCGCAGCGGGACGCGCATACGGCCGGATCGCCGCTCTTGATCTGAAAGCTGGCATAATCGCCGCCGCGGCGGTCGAAACCCGATTGCGCCTGCGCCGGAGACGTCAGACCGACGACGGCAACCGCCAGCACCGCCGCCAGACCATAAAAGTACCGCCTTCGCATTCCGAACCGCCAGCCTGAGCCCACCAGCGGTATCGTAACGCACAGAGTTCGCCCCGGCGTGCACATTCTCGGCATTGGCGGCCGTGGGCGGAAAAGTTTGCGCCCGCCGGAGGGGCCGGCGGGCGCTTGATCCGGCCGCGAGAGGGGATATTCGCGGGAGCGGATCGGGCGGCCGGTGAGAGGGCACCGGCCGTTTCGTCGAACTCAGAAAGCGAGGCGCGCCGGCCGGTCGGTGGCCGGGCGGCTGAAGCCGTTCTCCTCTGTCGCAGGCTCCTGCGGCGCCAGCTTCGGCGCGGCCAGCACCCGGTTCATGCGGCGCTCGATGGCGCGCTCGCGCAGCAGCGCGGTCGGGTCCTCCCAGAACGGTTCGGAAAAGGCGTCCTGCACATCGGACCGGGTGAGGCCGATGTCGGCCAGCATGTGGCGGTCCATATAAGCCAATACCCGGGCATCCCGCCGGTTGCGGTGGGCCTGCGCCAGGCGCTTGAGCCAGTGGGCGACCAGCGCCAGAAGCGAGGCAAGGCCCCGCAGGATGGTGCTGCCGGCAATCGGCAGGACGGGAAATTGAACGCTCATGGCAGCCTCCGTTAATCGCAGTTTGAAGCGGCAAAATCGCTCTGCCCGCCCACCGCAACCACCCGAAACCGGCACCCGATTCCTGTGTGGTCGCGCTTATATGCGCCCGGGCTATTGATTAGTGAAACGAATGTTTTTAATCTGATTGATCAGCAATAGTGATATGGCCGAAGCGGCCGAAAAACACGGGTTTTGCCCATGACAGCCCTGCTCGATGTCGATCAGTTGCGCACCTTCATTGCCATCGCCGAGACCGGGAGCTTCACCAAGGCCGCCGAGGTGGTGAACAAGACCCAGTCCGCTGTCTCGATGCAGATGAAGCGGCTGGAAGAGCGGCTGGAGCGGCCGATCTTTGCCCGCGACGGCCGCGCCTCGAAACTGACAGAGGACGGCCAGCGCCTGCTCGATTACGCGCGCCGCATCGTCAAGCTGAACGTCGAAACCATCGCCGCCTTCTCCGAGGCCGAACTGTCGGGCCGGGTGCGGCTCGGCGTCCCTGACGATTATGCCGACCGCTATCTGCCGGAGATCATGGCGCGCTTTTCCCGCGCCTATCCCGGCGTCGAACTGACCGTGATCTGCGAGCCGTCTGTCGATCTGCTGGAACGCATCGACGCGCACGAGATCGATCTCGCCATCGTCACCAATTGCGAAACCAAGCGGCCGTCGGAGCCGTTTCGCCGCGAACGGCTGCTGTGGGTGACGTCGAACCGGCATCCGACGCACCTTGAGGAGCCGCTGCCGGTGGCCCTGGGACGGCCAACCTGCAGCTGGCGGCGCATCGCCATCGAGCGGCTCGAAGCGGTCGGCCGGCCCTACCGCGTGCTGTATTCGAGCTCGAACGCCGGTGCCGTGGCGGCCGCGGTGCTGGCGGGCCTTGCGGTTTCGGTGCTGGCCGAATCCGGCTTTCGGCCCGGCATGCGCGTGCTGACGGCGGCGGAAGGTTTCCCCGAACTGCCGGCCTGCCGCGTCGGCCTGGTGCGCAGTCCGCACGAAGGCTCGACGCTCGCCGACGCCCTGGCCGAGCACATCATCTCGTCGCTCGACAATTTGTCGGAGGCACAGGCGGCGGAGTAGCCGTTTTCTGTCATGGCCGGGCTTGACCCGGCCATCTCGCTTAGGGAGCCCCCTAAGCGGGATCACCGGGACAAGCCCGGTGATGACAAATTGAAACCCTAAGCTTAACAAATCTCCGCCGCCTTGGCGTCCAGCACCCGCACCACATCCGCCGGCGCCAGTTCGATCTGCAAGCCGCGGCGGCCGCCGTTGACGACGATGCGCTCGAAGGCAAGCGTCGACTGTTCGATAAACACCCGCGCGCGCTTCTTCTGGCCGAACGCCGAAATGCCGCCGACGTGATAGCCGGTGACGCGCTCTGCGTCCGCAGCGCCCAGCATCGCCGCGCTCTTCGCGCCGGCCGCGGCGGCGAGCTTCTTCAGATTGACCTCGCGGTCGGACGGCGCCAGTACGCACACGACGTCATTGCCGGCCTTGGCCATCAGGGTTTTCAGCAATCGCGCCGGCTCGATGCCGAGCGCTTCGGCGGCTTGCATGCCGATGCGCTCCGCGTTCGGATCGTAGTCGTATTCGTGGAGGTGGAAGGCGACACCGGCTTTTTCCAGCGCCAGCGTCGCGGGGGTGGATTTGGCCATAAGGGTCCTGTGTCCCGGACGCGGTGCAGCGCGCAGCAGTGCACCGCAGAGCCGGGACCTTAACATATTCGGCGTTCGGAACGGTCCCGGTTCTGCAGCGCATCACCACAAGGTGCTGCGCTGCGCCCGGGACACAGCGCCTCAATAAGCATACTCGTCGAAAATCGGCTCGATCGAACCCTTCCACGGGCCGTGGAATTTTTCCAGCAGCTCTTCTGCCGGTGTGGTGCCGCGGGCGATCGATTCTTCCAGCGGCCGCAGATAGCGCGTCTCGTCGCGGCCGTTGCGGTCGAGATATTTGCGCCGCGCCAGGCCGCGCGTTGCCAGTCGCAGCGTCTCCTGCGCCAGCGTCAGCACGTTGCGGCCGCGGATCTCGGCCCGGAAACCGAGCCTCGGCACATCGTCGCGCAGCTTCTGCCGCTCCTCGGCACTCCAGTCCTTGACCATGTCCCAGCAGGCATCGAGGGAATCTTCGTCATAGAACAAGCCGACCCAGTAGGCCGACAGCGACGGCAGGCGACGCCACGGGCCGCCATCGGCGCCGCGCATTTCCAGATAGCGCTTCAGCCGCACCTCGGGGAAAATCGTGCTGAGGTGATTGGCCCAGTCCGAAATCGTCGGCCGCTCGCCCGGCAGCGCATCGAGCTTGCCGGCGAAAAAATCCTTGAACGACTTGCCGGAGACGTCGATGTAGCTGTCGCCGCGCTTGATGAAATACATCGGCACGCCGAGCGCGTAATCGACATAGCGCTCGAAGCCCATGCCGTCCTCGAAGGCCCAGGGCAGCATGCCGGCGCGGTGATTGTCGGTGTCGGTCCATATCTGCGAGCGCATCGACAGGAAGCCGTTCGGCTTGCCCTCGGTAAACGGCGAATTGGCGAACAGCGCGGTCGCCACCGGCTGCAAGGCCAGCGACACGCGCAGCTTTTTCACCATGTCGGATTCGGACGAGAAGTCGAGGTTCGCCTGCACCGTGCAGGTGCGGTACATCATGTCGAGGCCGTAAGAACCGACCTTCGGCATATAATTGGTCATGATCTTGTAGCGGCCCTTGGGCATGACCGGCATATCGGCCCGGCTCCAGTTCGGCGTCATGCCGAGACCGAGAAAGCCGATGCCGAGCGGCTTGGCCACTTCCCGCACCTGCGCCAGATGGGCGAACAACTCGGACGCGGTCTGGTGCACGGTCTCGACCGGCGCGCCGGACAGTTCGAACTGGCCGCCCGGCTCCAGCGAAATCGCGCCGCCGCCGGTGACGTCGAACATGCCGATGATGTTCTCGCCCTCCATGATCGGCTCCCAGCCGAGCAGAGTGTGCATGCCTTCCAGCAGCGCGTGGATGCTGCGCCGGCCGGAATAAGGCACGGGGCGATGGCCTTCGATGGTGAAGGCGAATTTCTCATGCTCGGTGCCGACGCGGAACTGCGCCTTCGGCTTGCAGCCCGCTGCGAGCCAGGCGACGAGTTCGTCGCGTGTCTCGATGGGGGTCATGTCGATCTGGTCGCGCGCCATGCAGGGTCCGGCAAAATTTCGCCGCGACCTTAAACATGGGACGGCCGAAAGGGCAATGACAGGCGCCAGAGCGCCCGGCGCGGCGGGACCGCCGGCAGACCCCATTCATACCAGCCCCGGCTGCGGTTGACGATCACCACCACCGTGAGCATGGCTGGGTCTTCGGTGCTTTACGCCATCCTTTGACGCGTCACCGCAGGCTGCACGCCGGTCGGCAGCAGGAAAGTGACGATCCAGCATATCGCCAGCATGGCGGCCGAACCGATCAGGCAGGCGGTCATGCCGCCGAATTGATAGAGCAAGCCCGAAAGAACAATGCCCATCAGCCGCCCGGTCGCGTTGGCCGCGTAATAGAAGCCGACATCCTCGGCCGCCTTCTCCGATCCGGCATAGGCCAGGATCAGATAGGAATGCAGCGACGAATTGACGGCAAAGGGCAGCCCGAATATCGCCAGCCCGATCACGACGACAAGATCCGGACGCCACAGCGCCGGCGTCTGCATCATCAGCACCAGCACGATGGGAACGGCGGTCAACAGACCGGCCCACAGCCGTGCCGCCGGAATTTCCCGGCTCAGCCCGTCTTCGCTGCGCGTCACCAAGACGGGCGCGATCGCCTGGATCCCGCCATAGGCGATGGTCCATATGGCGAGGAACGCGCCGACTTCGAGAAATCGCCAGCCACTGGCGTAGAGAAACACCGGCAGGCCGACGACAAACCAGACATCGCGGGCGCCGAACATGAAGATGCGGGCCGCCGCAAGCAGATTGACGCCGCGCGACTTGCCGAACAGCTCCTTGACGCTTTTCGATGACTTGGCCTTGCCAAGCGCGCTTGGCAGCAAAAGCAGACCGGCGACAAGGATGACGGCGAGGAAGCCCGCCATCAGCCACAGGGCAGCCTGGAAGCCAACCCACTCCAGCAACAGGCCGCCCACGAAGAAACCGATACCCTTCATGGCGTTCTTCGAGCCGGTGAACCATGCCACCCAGCGGAACAGCTGGCCGCTTCCCTCGGCCGCTGTCGCCTTGATGGCGGACTTCGAGGCCGTCTTGGTCACGTCCTTGGCGACGCCGGCAATGCCCTGGGCGGCGACCACCCAGATAACGGATGCGACCGCGCCCCAGCCCGGATCGAGCAGCGACAGCATGATGAGGCCGGCGATCTGAAGCGACTGCCCGACCGCCAGCATGCGCGGAATGCCGAAGCGGGACGCCAGCCAGCCGCCGGCGAGATTGGCGCCGATTCCGGCCGCTTCATAGAGCAGGAACAGGAAGGCCAGTGTGAACGGCGTATAGCCGAGCTGGAAAAAGTGCAGCAGCACCAGCATCCGCAACGCGCCATCGACCAGCGTGAAGCCCCAATAGGCCCCGGTGACGACGATATAGTTGCGGACCGTCGCGGTCATGCGTCCGCCTTGAGAACGATGTTGGCCAGATCGACCATGCGGCAGGCATAGCCGACTTCATTGTCGTACCAGGCATAGACCTTGAGCAAGGTGTCGTCGGTGACCATCGTGCTCAGACCATCGACAATCGAACTGCGGCTGTCGTTGTTGTAGTCGACCGATACCAGGGGGCGCGGCTCGAAGCCGAGGATGCCGGCGAGCGGGCCGGATGCGGCGGAGGCGAAGAGCCCGTTGATCTCGGTCACCGTCGTCGCGCGTTTCAGTTCGAACACGCAATCGGTCAGGCTGGCGTTGAGCACGGGCACGCGGACGGCATGGCCGTTCAGTTTGCCTTTGAGCTCCGGATAGATCAGCGCGATCGCCGTGGCGCTACCGGTCGTCGTCGGCTGCATCGACAACATCGCCGAACGGGCACGGCGCAGATCCTTGTGCGGCGCGTCGACGACGACATTGGTGTTGGTCGGATTGTGGATGGTGGTGATCTGACCGTGGCGGATGCCGATCGCGTCGTGAACGACCTTGACGACGGGCGCCAGGCAATTGGTGGTGCACGAGGCGGCGGTCAGCAGGCGGTGCCGGGTGGGATCGTAGAGCCGGTCGTTGACGCCGACGACGATGTTGAGCGCGCGATCGTCCTTGACCGGCGCGGCGACGATGACGCGCTTCACACCACGGTCGAAATAGGCTTCGAGCTGCTCGGGTTTAAGAAACTTGCCGGTGCATTCCAGAACGATATCGCAGCCCAGATCGCCCCAGGCAACGTCGCCCGGCTGGGCCTTGGCGCTGAAGCCGATGCGGCGGTCGCCGATCGTAATGGCGGCTTCCTCGTCGACCCCAAACGTGCCGTGCCAGCGGCCGTGGATACTATCGAATTCGAGAAGGTGCGCCGTCGCCGCCGCGCCGCCCTTGAGTTCGTTGACGTGGGCAATGTCGAGGCGGTTGTCCGCGCGCGGATCGCCGGCGGTGCGCGGCAGGCCGCCAAAGGCCGCCCGCAACGCCAGTCGGCCGATCCGGCCCATCCCGTTTATTCCAATGGCCACAATCTACTCCGTTACGAGAGGACGCGCTGCGTATCGCCGATCTCGTCAAGCCGCGCTTTCAGGGCCATTTTGTCGAGCGTCGCGAAAGGAAGGTTGGTGAATGCCTCCAGCCGGCGGCGAACCATGGCGTAGAGTTCGTTCAACAGCGTGACGCGCTCGGTGGACGAGCCGGTGAACTTGGCCGGGTCCGGTAGCGGCCATGCGGCGGTGAGCATCTTGTCGCCGAAATCAGGACAGATCTGCCCGTCGAGTGTGTCGCAAAGCGCGATGACGAAATCCATCCGTGGCGCGTTGGGCCCGGTGAACTCGTCCCACGACTTGCTGCGCAGCCGGCTCACGTCGTGGCCGAGCGTCTTGAGACGCTCGATCACCTCCGGCATCGGCTGGGCCGCCGGATGGGAGCCGGCCGAGTAGGCATTGAAGCGGCCGCCGCCGATCTTCTCGAGCAGAGATTCGGCGATGATCGAGCGGGCGGAATTCTGGGTGCAGAGAAACAGTACATTGAACGCGGGCGTCATTTTCCTCTCCGTTATGTCGTCGACTTCTTCGGGAATCAACCGCGCAAGATCGCCGCACATCTCCGGGCGCCCGCTGCAGCAATCGGTGGCCAGAAACCGGATCAGTCCACGCAGGGTCCGAAGATCGGCCCGGTAGTTCATCACCCGGCCGTTGCGTTCGACCGAGATCAGGCCGGCGCGGGTGAGAACGTTGAGGTGCGTGGACATCGTGTTGTGAGGAACCTCGCAGACGTCGGAGATCTCGCCAGCCGCCATGCCGCCCGGATGCGCCGCGACCAAGGCGCGGAACGCCTTCAGTCGCGTCGGTTGCGCCAGGGCGGCAAAGGCCAGTTGCACTCTCTCTTCGTCCATATGTCGAGACATATCGACATATTATGACGATGAGGTGACGGGCGCAAGACGCTTTGAAAAGCGGGGACCGGCACCCAAAATTGCCAAGAGTTCCCATTTCGTTCTTTTGCAATCGGCCGCTTTCGTCTATTGATCGGGCCATGGAATTCTCACCGCACCAAGACGCCGCGCTCGAAGCGGTCGCCCGCTGGCTCAAGGACAAGCCCGGCACGAACGGCACGCCGGCCATCTTCCGGTTGTTCGGCTATGCCGGCACCGGCAAGACCACGCTGGCCAAGCATCTGGCCGAGCATGTCGACGGCGAGGTCAAGTTCGCCGCCTTCACCGGCAAGGCCGCCTCGGTGATGCGCGGCAAGGGCTGCCACGGCGCCTCGACCATCCACAGCCTGATCTACCGCGCCCGCGAGAGCGGCGAGGAAGTGCCGAACTTCGACCTGTGGGATGAGGCGCCCGCCTCCAAGGCCGAACTGATCATCATCGATGAATGCTCGATGGTCGACGCCGAGCTCGGACGCGACCTCTTGTCGTTCGGCGTGCCGCTTTTGGTGCTGGGCGATCCGGCGCAGTTGCCGCCGATCCAGGGCGGCGGCTTTTTCACCGAGGCCGAGCCGGACGTGATGCTGACCGAGGTGCACCGCCAAGCCAAGGACGACCCGATCATCCGGCTGTCGATGGATATCCGCGCCGGCGAATACCTCGAGCCCGGCCGCTACGGCGAAACCGAAGTCGTGCTCAAGGCCGACCTCGATCCGCAGCGCGTGCTGGAGGCCGATCAGGTGCTGGTCGGCCGCAACGCCACACGGCGCGCCTACAACAACCGCATGCGCGAGCGGCGCGGCTTCGAGGGCGACATGCCGTCGGCCGGCGACAAGCTGGTGTGCCTGCGCAACAACCGCAAGAAGGGCCTGTTCAACGGCGGCCTGTGGTCGGTGAAGGATCGCGGCGGCCGCAAGACCGGCATCATGACCATGCGGCTGTTGCCGGACGACGAGACCGCGACCCGCGGCGTCAAGGTCTCGGTGCGGCCGGAATGCTTCACCGGCGGCATCGAGCGGATCGACTGGCAGCGCCGCAAGCCCTACGACGAATTCGACTACGGCTATGTGCTGACCGTGCACAAGGCGCAAGGGTCGCAGTGGGACGATGTGGTGCTGTTCGACGAGAGCTTCGCGTTCCAGGAGAGCCGCGAGCGCTGGCTTTACACCGGCGTGACGCGGGCGGCGAAGAAGTTGACGGTGGTGATGTAGAATTTGTGGTTGTCATCACCGGGCATAGTCGTTCGAAGAACGACGTTTCTTCGAAACATCTATGTCCCGGTGACCCCACTTGGACGGGCACCGCGTCCCTGAGCGGGATGGCCGGGTCAAGCCCGGCCATGACAGGAGAAAT
>JAUXXH010000019.1 GCA_030684935.1 Pseudolabrys sp.
TCGAGGATCCCTTGCCGGTCGCCGGCGACAAGCTGGTCTGCCTGCGCAACAACCGCAAGAAGGGCCTGTTCAACGGCGGCCTGTGGTCTGTGAAAGATCGCGGCGGCCGCAAGACCGGCATCATGACCATGCGGCTGCTGCCCGACGACGAGACCGCGACCCGCGGCGTCAAGGTGTCGGTGCGGCCGGAATGCTTCACCGGCGGCATCGAGCAGATCGACTGGCAGCGCCGCAAACCCTATGACGAGTTCGACTACGGCTACGTGCTGACAGTGCACAAGGCGCAGGGCTCGCAGTGGGACGACGTGGTGCTGTTCGACGAGAGCTTCGCGTTTCAGGAGAGCCGCGAGCGCTGGCTCTACACCGGTGTGACGCGGGCGGCGAAGAAGCTAACGGTGGTGATGTAGACGGCCGTCGGGCTAGTCCAGCCCGACGCGGTCGAAATGCGCGCGCAGCAGGCGCATGTTGCGCTTGTTGGCGCGCCAGAGCACGTCGAAGGCATCGCCGACCAGCGGCACCGCGCCGAACACCGCATCGACCGCCACATTGCCGCACATGCGCAGCACCAGATGACGCGGCGCGCCGAGTTCACGCGCCTGCCTGACGATGTAGAGCGACACCGCCGCGGTCGCGAGATCGCCGATGCCGGGCACCAGGCCCACCAGCGCGTCGAGGCCGACGGTGCGGCGCGTGCCGGGGATCACCAGCGCGGCGTCCATCAGATTGGCCAGCCAGTCGAGCCGCTCCAGCGCGGCCTCGCGCGAGGCGCGGGTGTGACGGCGCGGGCGAAACTCGTCGTCGAGCGGCATGGTGCGGGTGGTGTTCATGGTATTCAAATGGGCATGCGGCACGCCGCCGCAAGGTGTTTGCGTCAAATGACATAGTCTGGTCATGCGCGGGCTCGACCCGCGCATCTATGATGCCTCAACCGATCGAACAGACTTACTTTCGATATCTTTTCGATCAGCCTCATGGATTGCCGGGTCAAGCGCGGCAATGACAGATGCGGGGAGCCGCCCCTACGCCGCCTTCTTGGCCTTCTGCGGCGCGAAGCGGCCGTAGAAGGTCTCGTTCTTCTCGGCCATGTCCAGCAGCAGCTTGTTGGGCGCAAAACGCGCGCCGAACTTCGCCTCCAGCCGCCGGCACAGCGCGACGAACTTCTTCGTCCCCATCATGTCGATGAAGGACAGCGTGCCGCCGGTGAAGGGCGCAAAGCCGAAGCCGAGGATCGAGCCGACATCGGCCTCGCGCACGTCGGTCAGCACCTGTTCCTCGAAACAGCGCGCGGTCTCGAGCGCCTGGATGCCGAGCAGCCGCATCTTTAGCTCATCAATGTCGATGGCGTCGGGATTGAGCTTCACCGTCTGCAACTCGGCCAGCCCCGGCCACAGTTTCTTCGGGCCGTTGGCCGGATAATCATAGAACCCCTTGCCGTTCTTGCGGCCGAAGCGGCCGCGCTTCTCGACCAGTTCCTCCAGCAGCGTCTTCTGCCGCGGCTCGATGGCGTCCGGCCCGAGATCGGCTTCGGTCGCCTTCAGTATCTTCCAGGCCAGATCAACCGCAACTTCGTCGTTCAGCGACAGCGGGCCAACCGGCATGCCGGCCATGCGGCCGACATTCTCGATCATCGCCGCCGGCACGCCATCAGCCAGCATCAGGTGGCCCTCGCGGATATAGGTGCCGACCACGCGCGAGGTGTAGAAGCCGCGCGCATCATTGACCACGATCGGCGTCTTGCGGATGGCGCGGACATAATCGAGCGCCACCGCCAATGCCTTGTCGCCGGTGTCCTTGCCGAGGATGATCTCGACCAGCATCATGCGGTCGACCGGTGAGAAGAAATGAATGCCGACAAAGCGCGGCGGATCCTTGAACTCGGACGCCAGCGACGAGATCGGCAGCGTCGAGGTGTTGGATGCGAACACAACGTCGTCGCCGATCACCGCCTGGATTTTGGCGATGACCTCGGACTTCACCTTGCGATCCTCGAACACCGCCTCGATCACCAGGTCGCAGCCCTTCAGCGCGCCGTAGTCGGCGCTCGGCGTGATCAGCGCCAGCAGGCCATCGCGCTCGGCGCTCTTCATGCGGCCTTTGGCGACGCGGTCGCTGAGCGCCTTGTGCAAAGCCGCCTTGCCCTTCTCCGCGGTCTCCTGGTCGCGATCGATCAGCACCACGTTCAGCCCCGCCGCAGCGCTGACCTGGGCGATGCCGGCGCCCATGAAGCCGGCGCCGACCACACCGACGGTCTTGATGGTGGAAGCCGGCTCCTTGGCCGGGCGCCGCGCGCCCTTGTTGAGGTCCTGCATCGACACGAACAGCGTGCGGATCATGCTGGCCGCTTCCGGCGAGCGCAGGATCTTGGCGAACCAGCGCGACTCGACGCGCAGCGCGACATCCATCGGCAATTGCAGGCCTTCATAGACGACCTGCATGATGGCGCGCGCCGCCGGATAATTGTCGTAGGTTTCGCGCCGGTAGATCGCGTTCGCCGCCGGGAACGTCATCATGCCGGCCTTGGAATAGACCAGCCCGCCCGGGAACTTGAAGCCCTTCACATCCCACGGCGCCTCGGCCTTGCCGCCGGCCTTGATCCAGTCCTTTGCCGTCTTCACCAGATCGTCCTGCGGCACCACCGCGTCGATCAGCTTCATCGCCTTGGCGCGGTCGGTCTTGAGCTGGTCGCCCTTGAGCAGAAATTGCAGCGCGTCGGCCGGCTGCAGCATGCGGGCGATGCGCTGCGTGCCGCCGGCGCCGGGGAACAGGCCGATCTTGATTTCCGGCAGGCCCATACGGGTCTTCGGATTGTCGGCGGCGACGCGGTGATGGCAGGCCAGCGCCAGTTCGAAGCCGCCGCCCATGGCGGTGCCGTTGATGGCGCAGACGAAGGGCTTGCCGCAGGTCTCCAGCCGCCGGTACAACTGCGACAGCTTGCGGCTTTCCTCGAACACGAAGGCGGCCGCCGCCTCATCACCCTGGCTACGCACCTTCTCGGCGTAGATCGCGCCCATGCGCTCCAGCATGGTCAGGTCGGCGCCGCCGCAGAACGTATCCTTGCCCGAGGTGATGACAGCGCCCTTGATCGCGGCGTCCCCGGCGACCGTCTCGACGATTGCAGCCAGTTCCTCGATCACGTCCATGGTGATGACGTTCATCGACCGGTCGGGCATGTCCCAGGTGACCAGCGCGATGCCATCTGCGTCGGTGTCGACTTTGAAATTGGTCATGGCAACTTCCTTTTTCCCGGGACGGAGAAATTCAATACGGCTCGCCGTTGTTGTGCAGATAGCGGCGGCCTTGTTCATCACGCACCAGCATCAGATCGACATCCGGATAGCGCACGTGTTCGGTGACCGAGCGCGTGCCGACTTCGAGATAGACCGCGTCGCGGTCGCTGCGGTTGACCAGCCGGTGCGCAATGCCGCTGCCGGCCTTGAAGCCGGCGGCGTCGCCGGGCTTGAGTACCACCTCGCCGTCGTTTTCAACGAGCACCAGTTCGCCTTCCAGCATCAGGACGAACTCGTCTTCCTCGGCGTGGCAGTGCCGCAGCGACGACGCCTGGCCCGGCTCGATACGGGTGATATTGACGCCGAATTGGGTGAGACCGGCGGCATCGCCCAGCGCCTGGCGGTGACGGCCCCGGCATTCGGCCTGGAACTCCGCCGGATACAGGCTGCCGCTCTTGACCGGAACTTTGGCGATATCGACTTTCGGCATGGTTCCCTCAGCTTTGCGCATCCACATTTACACAACTGCAACCCATCCGCGGTCACATTGCCCCGCCAGAAATATCGAACCGGACGGAAATACCATGACTTCGCCCCAGCACTGCGCGGCCTGCAAAGACGGCGAGCCGCTCGGCTTCGACTTCGTGATGGCGTTCCAGCCGATCGTCGACATGGGCGCGCGCCGGGTGTGGGGCTACGAGGCGCTGGTCCGCGGCACCAACGGCGAAGGCGCCTTCGCGGTGCTCAGCCGCGTCACCGACGACAACCGCTACCGGTTCGACCAGATGTGCCGGGTCAAGGCAATCACCGCCGCGAGCGAACTGTTCCGCGACCCTCATCTGCAGTTGTCCATCAACTTCATGCCGAACGCCGTCTACGAGCCGGCGGCCTGCATCCGCACCTCGCTGGCCACCGCAAAGCAGGTGGGATTCGCGCGCGAGCGCATCGCCTTCGAATTCACCGAAGACGAGCGGCTCGATGTCAGCCACGTCAACCGCATCATCGCCGAATACAAGCGGCTTGGCTTCACCGTGGCGCTCGACGATTTCGGCTCCGGCTATAACGGGCTCGGCCTGCTCGCCGACTTCCGACCCGACACCATCAAGATCGACATGCATCTGGTGCGCGGCATCGATACCTCGCCGACCCGCCAGGCGATCGTGCGCGGCATTCTCGGCATTGCCCGCGAGCTGGACATTTCCGTCACCGCCGAAGGCGTCGAGACCGAAGCCGAACTGACGGTGCTGATGGCCGCGGGCATCACCAAATTCCAGGGCTACCTGTTCGCCAAGCCGGCGATCGGCCAATTGCCGGCAGTGCCGTACCTCGACCGTGCCGCCGCAGGTGAGCGCCTCATCGCCTAGCCGCCGCATCGCGCTCACACCCGCTCGATGATCGTCGCCGTGCCCATGCCGACGCCGATGCACAGCGTGATCAGGGCGGTCGACTTGCCGGTGCGCTCCAGTTCGTCGAGCACGGTGCCGAGGATCATGGCACCGGACGCCCCGAGCGGATGGCCCATGGCGATGGCGCCGCCATTGACGTTGATCCTGTCGTGCGGAATCTCCAGCGCCTGCATATAACGCAGCACAACCGAGGCGAAGGCCTCGTTCAGTTCCCACAGGTCGATGTCTTTCGTCGTCATGCCGGCCTTCTTCAGCACCTTTTCGGTCACCGGGATCGGTCCGGTCAGCATGATCGACGGCTCAGAGCCGATATTGGCGAACTGGCGGATGCGGGCGCGCGGCTTCAGGCCGTTGCGTTCGCCCGCCTCCTTGCTGCCGATCAGCACCGCGGCGGCGCCGTCGACAATGCCGGACGAATTGCCCGGCGTATGCACGTGGTTGATCGCCTCGACTTCCGGATAGCGTTGCACCGCGACCGCGTCGAAGCCCGCCATCTCGCCCATCTGCACGAAAGACGGCTGCAACGCTGCCAGCGACTGCATCGTCGTCGTCGGCCTCATGTGCTCATCCTTGGCAAGGATCGTGAGACCGTTGATGTCCTTCACCGGCATCACGGAATTCTTGAACCGCCCCTCCTCCCACGACCGCGCCGCACGCTTCTGGCTTTCCACCGCATAGGCGTCGACGTCGTCGCGGGAGAAGCCGTATTTGGTGGCGATCAGATCGGCCGAGATGCCCTGCGGCAGGAAATAGGTTGCGACCGCGATCGACGGATCGACCGGCCAGGCGCCGCCGGCGGCGCCGATGCCGACGCGGCTCATCGATTCGACGCCGCCGCCGATGGTCATCTCATGCTGGCCGGACATGATCTCGGCGGCGGCGAAGTTCACAGCGTCGAGCCCCGAGGCGCAGAAGCGGTTGATCTGGATGCCGGGCACGTGATCGCCGAGACCGGCCACCAGCGCCGCAGCGCGGGCGATGTCGCCGCCGGCCTCGCCGACCGGATCGACGCAGCCGAGCACCACATCGTCGAGTTCGCGCGAGTCGAGCTTGTTGCGGTCGCGGATCGCGGCCAGCGTCTGCGCCGCCAGATTGAGCGCCGTCACCTCGTGCAGCGCACCGTCGGCCTTGCCGCGTCCGCGCGGCGTGCGGACGTGGTCGTAAATGAATGCGTCGGCCATCAGGCATCTCCAATCTGTCGATTGTCATGCCCGGGCTTGTCCCGGGCATCCCGCTTAGACAGGCACTGCGCCCCTGATCCAGATGGCCGGGTCAAGCCCGGCCATGACAGTGATGAGGACGCAGTCTCACAAACTCCGCGCTCTCGTCGTCATGCCCGGCTTTATGCCGGGCATCCACGCCTTACTTGCTGACATAAAGTCGTCATGGCCGGGACAAGCCCGGCCATGACGCAGAAAATGACGCACGTCCGTCTCCATCACAAGCTCCTCGCAATGAGCAGCTTCATGATCTCGTTGGTTCCCGCATAAATGCGCAGCACGCGCGCATCGCGGTACATCCGCGAGATCGGATACTCGTCCATATAACCATAGCCGCCGAACAATTGCAGACAGCGGTCGATCACTTTGCCTTGGGTGTCGGTGAGCCGATATTTCGCCATCGACGCGGTCACGGTGTCGAGCTTGCCCTCGACATGCAGGCCGATGCAATGATCGAGGAACACCTTGGCGATGGTGGCGTCGGTCTTGCACTCGGCCAGTTCGAACTGGGTGTTCTGGAACTCGATGATCGCCTTACCGAAAGCCTGTCGCTGCTTGGTGTAATCGATGGTGAGCGCCACGGCGCGCTCCATCATCGCCACGGCGTTGACGGCGACAATCAGCCGCTCCTGCGGCAGTTCCTTCATCAACTGAAAGAAGCCCTGCCCCTCTTCGGTGCCGAGCAGGCTGGTGGCGGGAAGCGGCACGTCCTCGAAGAACAGTTCCGAGGTGTCGGCCGAGTCCATGCCGAGCTTCTTGAGCTTGCGGCCGCGGCGGAAGCCCGGCGCGTCGTCTGTCTCGACCACGAACAGCGAGGTGCCCTTGGCGCCGGCTTTCGGGTCGGTCTTGGCGACGACGATGATCAGGTTGGCGTGCTGGCCGTTGGTAATGAAGGTTTTGGAACCGTTCAGCACATAGCCGTTGCCGGATTTCTCCGCCTTGGTGCGCACGCCCTGCAGATCGGAACCCGTGCCGGGCTCGGTCATGGCGATGGCGCCAACCATCTCGCCGGTGGCGAGCTTGGGCAGCCAGCGCTGCTTCTGCTCCTCGGTGCCGTAATGCAGGATATAGGGCGCGACGATGCCGGAATGCAGCGGCGCGCCGAACGTATCGAAGCCGGCCAGCGACAATTCGCGGTTGATCACCGCCTCGTGGGCGAAGCTGCCGCCGGCGCCGCCATATTCCTCCGGAATCGCCGCGCAGAGCAGACCGGCGGCGCCGGCCTTCGTCCAGACGTCGCGGTCATAGATGCCGGCCTCATGCCAGCGGTCGAGGTGCGGCACGAACGTGTCGGCGATGAAGCGCCGCGCCTGCTCTTCGAGCAGGACGAGGTCCTCGGTCATCCACCCCGGCCGGGGAACGTTGAGGGCATTCATCGGCACGCCCTTAAAGAAATCGAATCGCCGCCGACAGCACCTTAAAGCGCGGCAGCCCGCCGGGCGAGAGCCGCGCACGTCTCGGGAAAATGTGGATTGCCCGGGCGGGCGGTGATACGACCGATGCCGCCAGCCGGGTTTCTCCCTCATGACGCAAGCAGCGGATCTCAATTCCGGCCGTTCGACCGACTCCGCCGCGGCCTGGCTGCGGCTGGGGATCGCCATGGCGCTCAGCACCATCGGCGGCGTCGGCATGTGGTCGTTCATGGTGGCGCTGCCGGCGATCCAGACCGATTTCGGCATCGGCCGCGCCGAGGCCTCGCTGCCCTTCACCTTCGCCATGATCGGTTTTGCCTGCGGCGGCGTGGTGATGGGCCGGCTGGCCGACCGGTTCGGCATCGCCGTGCCGCTGGCGCTGGGCACGCTGCTGCTCGGCCTCGGCTATCTGGCGGTCGGCCAGGCGTCGAGCCTGTGGCAGGTGGCGCTGGCGCACGGGCTGCTGATCGGCATCGGTTGCTCGGCCACCTTCGGACCCCTGATGGCCGACATCTCGCACTGGTTCGTGCGCCGCCGCGGCATCGCCGTCGCCATCGCGGCCTCCGGCAATTATCTCGCCGGCACGGTCTGGCCGCCGCTGGTGCAGCATTTCATCGCCAGCGACGGCTGGCGCGCCACCCACACCGGCATCGGCCTGCTGCTCGTCGTCACCATGCTGCCGCTGGTCTTCCTGCTGCGCAAACGCATCGATACCCGGCACACCGTGATCGACAGCGCCGCGGCGGCGCGCCGCCAGGCGGCGATGCCGTTCTCGCCGGGTACGCTGCAGGTGTTGCTGTGCATCGCCGGAGTCGCCTGCTGCGTGGCGATGGCAATGCCGCAGGTCCACATCGTCGCCTATTGCGGCGACCTCGGCTACGGCGTGGCGCGCGGCGCCGAGATGCTGTCGCTGATGCTCGGCTTCGGCATCATCAGCCGAGTCGCCTCCGGCTTCATCGCCGACCGTATCGGCGGCGTGCGCACGCTGCTGCTCGGCTCGGTGCTGCAGGGTACGGCGCTGGTGCTCTACCTGATGTTCGACGGCCTGTTCTCGCTCTATGTGATCTCGGCGCTGTTCGGCCTGTTCCAGGGCGGCATCGTGCCGAGCTACGCCATCATCGTGCGCGAATATTTTCCGCCCAGCCAGGCCGGGACGCGCGTCGGACTGGTATTGATGGCGACGCTGCTCGGCATGGCCCTGGGCGGCTGGATGTCCGGCGCGATCTTCGACTTCGCGGGCTCGTATCAGGCGGCCTTCCTGAACGGCATCGCCTGGAATCTGGTCAATGTGCTGATCATGACATGGATGCTGATGCGCTCGCGCCAGCGGCCGGCATTTGTCCCTGCCGCATGAATTTCGACATGGCGGCAACTTGCGGCGAAAAGACCCGGCAAAAAGCGCGATGCGCCATGTAATTGAATTATGCGGCCGGTTTGTTGGCCGCCGTTCTTGACAAATCGGCTGTAAACCGAAAAAGGCATACTGGAACTTTTACTGCGCATGAACGTGATCCGAAAACTGGCACCCATTCGGGATCATGCGCTGAGCGGGGGCTCTGGTGATGGAATTCAAACTGGCCCGGCCGGACGTCGTCCGGGCGATCAATCAACGCTGGCTGCTCAAATTCTGGCAGCGGCACCTTAACGGCAGTCGCGTTCCGGCATGGCAGGCAGTCGAGAGTGAAGATCTCAGCCGCATATCGGCCAATGTGAGTTTCATGGAGGTCAGCGGCGCCGGCGACAGCGCGCGCTACCGGATCGCGTTTCACGGAACGACGGTCGGCCTGGTCTATGGCTCGGAGGATTGCCGCGGCAAATATCTCGACGAGGTCATCCCGGCGAACAACGCCGCCGCCTTTGCCGCCTACCGGCAGGCGCTCGACTGCGCCTCGCCGGTCTACACCATCCACGACATCACCGACCGCAACGGCCGGGCGGTCGCCTACGAGCGGCTGCTGCTGCCGTTTGCCACCGCGGGCGATACCGTCGACCGCATCATGGCGTCGTTTGAATTCATCTGCGAGGACGGCGGCTTCGAACGCCACGAACTGATGAAGTCGCAGACCGTGCCGCCGGCCCTGCGGCTGTCGGCAACCATCCAGATCCGCGCGATGGCGTAAGCCGCGCGCGCGGCGCCGGCTTATCCCGACGGCGGGGACGGGCTCGGCACCGGCAGCGCGGTCGGTGTTTCATCCGGCGCTCGTTTGCGCGTGACCAGTTGCCGCACCGCGACGTACAGCAATGGCACAAAGAAGACTCCGAGCACGGTGGCGGCGATCATGCCGCCCATGACGCCGATACCGATCGAGTTCTGCGCGCCGGAACCGGCGCCGCTGGCGATTGCCAGCGGCGTGACGCCGAGGATGAAGGCAAACGAAGTCATCACAATCGGACGCAGCCGCTGACGCGCCGCCTCCAGCGTCGCATCGACCAGGCTCATGCCGGACGCCTGTTTGTCGATGGCAAATTCGACGATCAGAATGGCGTTCTTCGCCGCCAGCCCGATCGTCGTCAACAACCCGACCTTGAAATAGACGTCGTTGGTTTGACCGAACAACAGGGCCGCCAGCAGCGCGCCGAAGATGCCGATCGGCACTGACAGCATCACCGCCAGCGGAATCGACCAGCTCTCGTAAAGCGCGGCCAGGCACAGGAACACGACCAAGGCCGATATCGCGTAGAGCGCCGTCGACTGGTTGCCCGATAGCCGCTCCTGTGCGGACAGGCCGGTCCATTCATGGCCGTAGCCGGCCGGCAGTTGTGTCATCAGGCGATCGATCTCGTCCATGCCGACGCCGGACGAGACGCCGGGCGCAGCCTGGCCCTGGATCTCGACCGCGGCCGAGCCGTTGTAGCGCTCGAGCCGCGGCGAGCCGAAGGTCCAGCGGCCGGTGGCGAAGGCGGAGAACGGCACCATCGTGCCGGAGGCGTTGCGCACGGTCCACCGCTCCAGATCCTCCGGCTGCATGCGGAAGTCCTTGTCGGATTGCAGATAGACCTTTTTGACACGGCCGCGATCGATGAAATCGTTGACGTAGCTGCTGCCCCAGGCGGACGACAGCGTCGTGTTGATGTCGAGCAGATTGAGACCGAGCGCGCTGGCCTTTTCCTGGTCGATCGAAATCGAATATTGCGGCTGGTCCTCCTGTCCGTTCGGCCGGGTATTGGCGACCAAAGTGCTCTTGCCGGCCAGACCCAACAACTGATTGCGCGTTTCGATCAGCTTGGCATGTCCGGCGTTGTTGACGTCCTGAAGATAGAAGACAAAGCCGCTGGTATTGCCCATGCCCTGGATCGCGGGCGGCGCCAGTGCGAAGGCCATGCCGTCCTTGATGTTGCGGAAGGCCCCCATCGCCCGCCCGGCGACCGCCGCGGCTGACAGATTGGCGGCCTTGCGCTCGGCAAACGGCTTCAGCGGCATGAAGGCGAGGCCCACATTCTGCCCCTGCCCGCCGAAGCTGAAGCCCACCACCGAAAATACGCCTTCGACGGCATCTTTTTCCTGCGTCAGAAAGTGTTCCCGGACCTGATCCATGGTCCGCAGCGTCCGGTCCTGGGTGGCGCCAACCGGAAGCTGGACGACGGCGATCAGAATGCCCTGATCTTCCTGGGGCAGGAACGAACTCGGCAGCCGGACGAACATCACGACCATGACGGCGACAATCGCCACAAACGCCAGCAGGAAGCGCTTCGGCCGGTCGATCATGCCACCGGTGCCGCTGCGATAGGCGCGCGTACCGCGGTCAAAATTGCGATTGAACCAGCCGAAAAATCCCTTGCGCTCGGCATCGTGCTTCGGCCGCCGCAAAATCGTCGCGCACAGCGCCGGTGTCAGGGTCAGGGCGACGATCGTCGACAGCACCATCGCCGAGATAATGGTGATCGAGAATTGCCGGTAGATGACGCCGACCGATCCGCCGAAGAACGCCATCGGCACGAAAACCGCGGTCAGCACGACCGTGGTGCCGATCAGCGCGCCGGTGACCTCACCCATCGACTTGCGCGTCGCCTCCTTCGGCGGCAATCCCTCCTCCTCCATCACCCTCTCGACGTTCTCGACGACGACAATCGCGTCGTCGACCAGCAGGCCGATCGCCAGCACCATGGCGAACATGGTCAGTGTGTTGATCGAATAGCCGAAAACGGACAGCACGCCGAAGGTGCCGAGCAGCACCACCGGCACCGCGAGTGTCGGAATCAGCGTCGCGCGGAAATTCTGCAAGAATACAAACATCACGATAAAGACGAGAATGATCGCCTCGATCAAAGTCTGCACCACGCTATTGATCGAGAGCCGCACGAACGGCGCGGTGTCGTATGGGTAGATTGCCTCGACGCCGGGCGGAAAGGTCGCGGACAGGCGAGCGACCGTTGCTTTCACGGCCTCGGCGGTATTGATGGCGTTGGCGCCGGTCGCCAGATTGATGGCAAGGCCGGCCGCCGGCTTGCCGTTATAGGCGGCGCTGTTGGCATAGCTTTCGGCGCCGAGTTCGACGGTGGCGACATCGTTCAGCCGCACCAGCGAGCCGTCGGGCGCGCTCTTGAGGATGATGTTGCGGAACTGCTCCGGGGTCTGCAGCCGGCTTTGCGCCGTAACGGTGGCGTTGAGCTGCTGTCCCGGCCGGGCGGGCAGTCCGCCGAGCTGGCCGGCCGAGACTTGCGTATTCTGCGCCTGGATCGCAGTGGTGACATCGCCAGGCATCAGCGCGTATTTGGACAGTCTGTCGGGATCCATCCAGATCCGCATGGCGTAGTTGGAACCGAACAGCTGGGTATCGCCGACACCGGGCACGCGCCGGATGGTGTCGTTGAGCGTGCTGCCGACGTAGTCGGCCAGGTCGTTCGATGACAGGTTGCCGTCGGTCGAGACGAATCCGACCACCATCAGGAACCCGGTCGAGGACTTGGTGGCGGACAGCCCCGAGCTCTGCACGACCTGCGGCAGCAGCGGCGTCACCAGTTGCAGCTTGTTCTGCACCTGCATCTGCGCGGTGTCGGGATTGGCGGCGCTGGTGAAGGTGAGCGTGATCTGCGCCGAGCCGGTCGATGTCGAGGTCGACGTCATGTAGTCGAGATTGTCGATGCCGGTCATGCCCTGCTCGATGACCTTGGTCACCGAGTTCTCGACCGTCTGCGCGTCGGCACCGGGATAGTTGGCGCTGATGCTCACCGTGGTCGGCGCGATCTGCGGATATTGCGAGATCGGCAACGAGGTGAGCGCCAGCAGGCCGCCGAGCATGATCGCGATGGCGATCACCCAGGCAAAAATCGGCCGGTCTATGAAGAAACGCGACATCGCCTACTTCCCCGCAGCCGGCTGGTCGCCGCGCCCGGCCAGACGCGCCGCGCCGCTGTCCGGTGCCGCGCCCTGCTGGCGGGACCGGACCTCGCCGGTGGTTTCGTCGACGATGACTTCCACCGCTGTCACCGCCTGGCCGGGGCGTGTCATCATCCCGCCTTCGACCACGACGCGGTCGCCATCCTTGATCCCGGCGGTGGCGAGCCAGTAGTTGCCGACGCTGCGGCCGACCGCGACCACGCGCTGTTCCAGCTTGCCGTCCGCGCCGACGAACATCGCCACCGCCTCGCCCTTGGTATTGCGCGTCACCGCACGTTGCGGCACCAGAAAGCTGTTCTCCGCGACACCTTCCTCGATCACCGCGCGCACATACATGCCGGGCAGCAGCAACCGATCGGGATTGGGAAACGAGGCGCGCACCGCGAAGGTGCCGGTGCTCTCGCTCACACTCGATTCGCCGAACGAGAGCGTGCCGGTGTAGTTGAAGACCGTGCCGTTTTCGAGCTTCAGTTTGACGCTGACGTCAGGCCCGTTGAATTTCAGTCGTCCATCGGCGATCGCCTGGCGCCAGGTCAGGAGGTTCGTGCTCGACTGCGTGACGTCGACATTGATCGGGTCGAGGGTGCGGATCGTTGCCAGCACCGCGGCCTGGCTTGCCGTCACCAGCGCGCCTTCGGTCAGTTCGGACTTGTCGATGCGGCCGCCGATCGGCGCGGTGATCTTGGTGTAGGCAAGGTTGATGCGGGCGGTCTCAAGACTGGCCTTGGCGGCGGCGACATCGGCCCGCGCCTGGGCCAGCGCCGCGGCGGCGTCTTCGAACTCCTGCCGGCTGATGGCATTTTGTTTGGCCAGACCCTGATAGCGTTCGGCCCTTGCTTCAGCTGAGGGCACGGCCGCTTCGGCCTTCTGCAGGGCGGCGGCGGCGCTCTCGTAAGCGGCCTGATAGCTCGCCGGATCGATCTGGTAGAGCGGATCGCCGGCCGAGACCTCGCTGCCTTCCTTGAACAGCCGCTGCTTGATGATGCCGTTGACCTGCGGCCGCACTTCCGCAACCAGCGACGCCGTCGTGCGGCCCGGCAATTCGGCGGTGATCGCGACCGACCGCGGACGCAGCGTGACGACGCTGACCTGCGGCGGCGGCGCGGCGCCGGCCTGTGGCGCGGCGGGCTCCTGACCGCAACCGGTCAACGCGAGCCCCGACAACAGCACAAGCGCTGCAGCGCCAGAGCGGCGCAGCGAACGAAAGGGTATTTGCGAATCCAAGGGAGTCACCCTATTTACAGTACGGATAAGTACCAATAAATTATGCTGACGCGCTGTCAACCGCAACCCGCCTGCGGCAACGCACAAAAAATTGAGCGAAGAGAGGATTAACGAGTCTTGAACAAGGCAGCGACGCACCGCCGAGATGCCGCACCCCCTCGGCGCGGCAGGCCAAAAGTGATGCCCGATACGGACCAACGGGCTCACATCCTCGATTGCACGACCAAGCTGTTCCTGACCAAAGGGTATGGGCGCACCACAACCGACGATGTTGCCGCCCGCTGCCGCATTTCCAAGCAGACGCTCTACCGGTTGTTCTCAGGCAAGCACGCGCTGTTTGCGGCGATCGTCGATTCGCATCGCCAATCCATGCTGGCGCTCCCGGCGGATTATGACGACCTGCCGCTCGACGTCGCGCTGGAAAAGATACTGCAGACGGATATCGATCCGGCGTCGGACCGCATGCGGGTGGCTATCTTGCGCATGGTTGTCCTGGAAGCGCGGCAGTTTCCCGAACTGGAAGATATTCTGCACCGGCACGTTGGCGACCGGATGCGTGCGGAACTGGCGAAGTGGCTCGAAGCCCAGGCTAAGCACGGCCGCATCACCATCGACGACGCCAACGCGGTGGCGCGCGTGCTGCTGGACATGGTATTCGGCGCGGTCATCTCCAAGGCGAGCGGTCGCATCACCTGGCCCAGCCGAAGTGAGCGAAAGAGTCAGATTCAGCGGTGCGTGTCGATCTTCCTCAACGGGATTGTGCCGCGGCGGTAAAGGACATGAGCGCATGAACGCCATCGGCCGCCTCTGGCGCGGTGAACTGCCGTTGCCGCAGGCGTTCTGGAATTTCGCGGTGATCGGCGCCTTTATCGTCAACCTGAGCACGTCGGTGCTGTTTCTGGCGCTGCTGATGAACGACTACACGATCGCCGCCTTCGTCGCCGGTTACGCGCTGTCGGTGCCCTACAACATTGTTGTTGCCGTCGGCGTCTGGCGCTCGGCCGATCGTTATGAAGGCGAGCGCCGCTGGGCCGACCTCGCCCGCATCGTCACGGTGGTGGCGATGGTGATCCTGAGTCTGACCTGACGGGCGCGCGCTAAAACGCCTCCGCCGGCAGTTCCATCATGCTCGCCGCACCCGACTGAATACGCAACAGGTGCGCGCCGGTTTCCGGCAGCATCCGCTCCATGAAGAAGCGCGCGGTCACGAGCTTGGCGTTGTAATGCGCCGCCGCACCGTTGGCGTCCGGCAACTTGGCCTGCGCCGCCGCCGCGATCCGGCACCACATATAGCCGAGCGCCACCAGACCGAACAGATGCATGTAGTCGGTGGCGCCGGCGCCGGCATTGTCCGGCTTGGCCATTGCGTTCTGCATGAACCACATCGACGCCTGTTGCAGATGGCCGAGCGAGACGCCGAGCGGCGTCACCAGTGGCTTCATTTTCTCGTCGGCGCCCTGTTCCTTGATATAGGCGCCGACCTCGGCGAGGAACGCCATCAGCGCGCGGCCGCCGTCCTTGCCGAGCTTGCGGCCGACCAGATCGAGCGCCTGGATGCCGTTGGCGCCTTCGTAGATCTGCGCGATGCGCGCATCGCGCCCGAACTGCTCCATGCCGTGCTCGGCGATGTAGCCATGGCCGCCGAACACCTGCTGCGCCATCACCGTGTTGGCGAATCCGGTGTCGGTCAGAACGCCTTTGACCACCGGCGTCAGCAGGCCCATGGCGTCGTCGGCGGTCTGGCGTTGTTTGCCGTCCTCGGAGCGATGGGCGATATCGCCCTGCAACGCGGTCCAGATCACCAGAGCGCGCGCCGCCTCGTTGAAGGCGCGCATGGTCATCAGCATGCGCCGCACGTCCGGATGGACGATGATCGGATCGGCCGCCTTGTCGGGAAACTTGACGCCGGAAATGGCGCGGCCCTGCAGCCGCTCTTTGGCGTAGAGCGCGGCGTTCTGGTAGGCGACCTCGGATTGCGCCAGGCCCTGGATGCCGACGCCGAGGCGCGCTTCATTCATCATCGTGAACATTGCCGGCAGCCCGCGGTTTTCCTCGCCGACCAGCCAGCCGACCGCGCCGTCGTAATTCATGACGCAGGTGGCATTGCCGTGAATGCCCATCTTCTCTTCCAGCGAGCCGCAGGTGACGCCGTTGCGCGCGCCCGGCGCGCCGTCGTCGCCGACCATGAACTTCGGCACCACGAACAGCGAGATGCCCTTGGTGCCGGCCGGCGCGCCCTCGATCCGCGCCAGCACCAGATGAATGATGTTGTGCGCCAGATCGTGTTCGCCGGCCGAGATGAATATCTTGGTGCCGGTGATCTTGTAGCTGCCGTCGGACTGCTTCACCGCCTTGGCGCGCAGCAGGCCGAGGTCGGTGCCGCAATGCGGCTCGGTCAGGTTCATGGTGCCGGTCCACTCGCCGGTCACCATTTTCGGCAGATACTTCTGTTTGAGCGCGGGTGCGGCATGCGCCAGCAGTGCGGCGATGGCGCCTTGCGTCAGGCCCGGATACATGGCGAAGGCCATGTTGGCCGAGCAGAGGAATTCGTTGACGATCGCCGTCATGGTGGCTGGCAGACCCTGACCGCCGAATTCCTCCGGCACCGAAATGCCGATCCAGCCGCCGTCGACCAGTTGCTTGTAGGCGTCCTTGAAGCCCGCGGGCGTGGTGACGCTGCCGTCCGCGCTCCGGTTGCAGCCCTCGGTGTCGCCGATGCGGTTGAGCGGGGCGATCACCTGCTCGCTGTATTTGGCCGCCTCGCGCAGCACCGCTTCGATCACATCGGGCGAGGCGTCGGCAAAGCCCGGCAGATTGCCGTAGCGGTCGACATGGAACACGTCGTTGAGCAGAAACAGCGCCTCGTCCACGGGCGCTTTATAGATCGGCATGGCATTTCCCCCGGCGGCAGCCCCCCGGTGCACCATGGCACCGGCATCGGGATACAGTATGACCGAGCCGGTTTACGCCTGCGTTAAAGCCATTTGCTCCGCAAACGGCCGTGTTCAGGAGGCATTTGCGGCTGTTTCGCCGAAATTGGCGCCGCTTCCGAGGCAACGAACATGCGCGTGTAAATCTGTCGCAGTTCGGCCAGCGCCATTTCCAGCTCGGTTCGCTGCCGCTCCAGCAGCGCGATCTGTTCGACGCATTTCTTGCGGGTGACCGGCAACGTGCTGGCGCCGCCGCGGTCGCGCGCCGCCAGCATGTCGCGGATTTCGCCGAGGGTGAAGCCGAGCCGCTTGCCCTGCTGAATCAAGGTCAGACGTTCGCGATCCTCGCGGCCAAACAGCCTGACGCTGCCATTGCGCTGCGGAGTGAGCAGCCCCTTGCTCTGGTAGAACCGGAGCGCCCGCTGGGTGACGCCGGCCTCGCGGGCCAAATCGGCGATGGTCATCGGATCCGCGGCCTGAGCGGCGAGCGCGCCGTATCCCTTGGTCATCCATGTCCCTTCTGGTGTCTGCCGCCAAAAGTGAGTGCGCCGCGACGCCGAAACCAGCGGGCACAGGCAAAGCATGGGCAAAGTTACGGTTATGTGCCCGGCCCTGCGGCGATGGGCGACCGGTCGGGCCGGCCCGTCAACGCGCAACGGAACCAGATTCTCCGGGAAAGTCCGGTACTTCGCCGGATTTTAACCGCTTGTTTACCGCGACCGGCAAAAAGTCAGGGGGTGGACTGAGGACCGAGCTCGTATTCACCCGCCCTTAACGCGCGCCGGTTCCACGGGAGTCATGCTGACTCTTTGCGTCTCCACCTCGAATGCAGGTGCGAGCTATGAAATTTGGCGTTCCGTGGAGTGTTAAAGGCATCCGGCCCGAAGCCCGCGAGACCGCCCGTGAGGCGGCGCGCCGGTCCGGCATGTCATTGGGCGAGTGGCTCAATGCGACGATCCTGCACCAGGCGGCGCAGGATGACGACGATTCGCCCGACCACGGCTACGACGACGAGGACGCGAGCGAAATCGCGGCCGTGCATCAGCGGCTCGACGAGCTCACCAAACGCATCGAGAAATTCGCCCGCACCGGGCCCGCCGTCCATGTGCAGAAGCGCAGCCGCCGCGAATCGCAAGACAGGCAGAACCAGGCCGAGAACCAGAATCAAAGCCAGAATCAGAACCAAAGCCAGAATCAGATCGCCGAACTGATCGCCCGGCTGGACCGCCGGCTCGAGCAGGTGGTGAACAGTTCCGCGCCGGTCGCGCCGCCTTTGGTGCCGGCGATGCCGCCGCAGGCTTACGCACCTCAATACGCGCCCGCCCCGGTCATCCCGCCGCTGCCGTATCTGCCGCCGCAGGTTCAGATTCCGCAGCCCGCACCGCAAGCGCCGCCGCACCCTCTTCGGTCCCCGCAGGCCTACGCGCCGCGCGCTTACGCACCGCCGCCGCCACCGCCGTTGCCGGCGTATGCGCCATCGCCGAAGGCTGCGAGTGTCCCGATGACGGCGTCGCTCGAGCAGGCGATTGCCGAAATCACCGCCCGCCAGCGCACCCTGAACGATCAAGGCAAGCCTTCCCGCCCGATGCCGCAGGCGCGCGCGCCGGAGCCTGAGCCCGAGCGCCCGCAGTCCCAGCCAGAGCCGCGTCCGCAACCGGCCGCCGCCGCGCCGCCGCCGCCGCCCGCGCCCGTGTTTGCCCCCGTGCCGACCCAGGACCTGTCCGGCCTCGAAGACCAGTTGCGCAAGATCACCAACCAGATCGAGACCCTGCGCCGTCCCGGCGTCGAGGAAGCCATCAACGCGCTGCGCGCCGAGCTCGCTGAAATCGGCAATGCGCTGACCGAGGCAATGCCGCGGCACGTCATCGACACCATCGAGCATCAGATTGCCGGGTTGTCGCAGCGCATTGCCGAAGGCCGCCAGGCCGGCGTCGACGGCAATGCCTTGTCCGGCATCGAACTTGGTCTGGCCGAGGTGCGCGATGCGCTGCGCGGCCTGACGCCGGCGGAGAATCTGGTCGGCTTCAACGAAGCGGTCAACGCGCTGGCACACAAGATCGACCTGATCGTAGCCCAGAAGGATCCGGCGACACTTCAGCAGCTCGAGCACGCCATCACCACGCTGCGCGAAATGGCCGGCAACGTCGCCTCCGACGCGGCGGTGAACGGCATCGCCGCGCAGGTGCAGATGCTGGCCGAACGGGTCGAGCAGATCGCCGCCTCCAGCGGCGCCAGCGACGCACTCAACAGCCTGGAGCACCGGATTTCGGCGCTGGCCGATGCATTGGAACAGCGCGCCCGCAGCGGCGATACGGTGCCGCCGATGCTGGAAGCGCTGGTCGGTTCGCTGTCCGACAAGATCGAGCTGATCCAGCAGTCCCGCGGCGGCGACAATGTCGCCTTCGACCATCTCGAGGACCGCATCGTCAAGCTGGTGGAGCGGCTCGACGCGTCGGATTCCCGCCTCGGTCACCTGGAAGCGATCGAGCGCGGTCTGGCCGATCTGCTGGTGCACATGCAGGAAATGCGCGCCAACAAGGAATCCAGCGGGTTGCGCGCGGAAAATTCAGGTGTGGTCGAACTCAAGCACGACATCGCCCGGACCCACGACGTGCTCGATGCGCTGCGCGGCACGCTCGGTCACGTGGTCGACCGCCTCGGCTCGATCGAGAAAGATATCCGTGGCGATGGCCGCGCCCGCCAGGCCTTCGACGACGAGGATGGCAGCTTCCGCATGCCGGTCGGCAAGGTCGCCGCGCGCGCGGTCACTGAGGCCCCGCCGGCGCCCGCCCCCGCGGCCCGGCCTACCGTCCAGGCCTATACCCAGGCCCAGACCCAGGCTTTGGCGCAGGCCGCCCAGACGCTGGCCCAGGAGGCCTATCAACCGGCGCCGCCGCAACAAACCGCTCCCCAACCGCAGCCCGCCCCGCAAGCGCCGCAGCCACAGCCGCCGCAGCCACCGGCGCAGCGGCGGCTGCCGCCAGCCGGGCGCATGCCGCTCAATCCCGATTTGCCGCCCGACCAGCCGCTCGAGCCGGGCTCGGGCCCGCCGCAGCTGCGCGCCAATCCGGCGGCGCGCATCGCCGCCTCCGAAGCCGCGCTCGGTGGCGCCGGACCGCAAGGCGCCGACGCGCCGGCCGGCAAATCCGGCTTCATTGCCGCCGCCCGCCGCGCCGCCAAGGCGGCGGTGGACACGGCGCCAGCCGCCAGGTCGGCGCGCATCGAACCGGCCGAACTGGCCGACATCGAGAGCTATGACGACGCCGAGCAGCCGTCGCTGCGCGGCCGGATCACCAAACGCGTCAAGTCGCTGTTCATCGCCGCCAGCATCGTCGCCGTCGTGGTGGGATCGGTGCATATCGCCGGCAACATCATCGGGTCCGACAACGCCGACAACGCCGCCAACGCCGGCAAGTCCGGCGTCGAGACCGCCACGGCCCCAAACGCCGCGCTCGAGTCGGCCGGCGCCGTCGAGATCGCCGCAGCGCCGGCCAGGCAGCCGGACACGTCATGGGCCAACAGCCTGCTGCAGCCGCCGCAGCCCACCGCTGTTACCCCGCCGGCCGCGCCCCCGCCGGCCGCGAACGTTGCGCCGGCACCGCCGGCCGCCGTCAGCCAGCCGGTCCAGGCCTATCCCTCGCTGTTGAGCCCGCCGGCCCTGAACACGCCGCCGCAGACCGCGGCCGCCGACGTCACCGGCTCGATCGGACGGCCCACCACCACCAGCGCGCGCCCCGCCGGCCCGGTTGCGGCCGACCGGCCGTCGCCCGGCACTTTGACGGCCGCCATCGGCGGCCCCCGCCTGCGCAGTGCCGCCGCTGCCGGCGATGCCGCCGCCGCCCATGAAGTCGCCGTCCGCTTCGCCGAAGGCCGCGGCGTACCGGCAAGCCTGCAGGAAGCGGCGTTCTGGTTCGAGCGCGCCTCCAGCAAGGGTCTGGCGCCGGCGCAATTCCGCTACGCCAGCATGCTGGAGAAGGGCCAGGGCGTGAAAAAGGACCTGGCCCAGGCGCGGCGGCTGTATATCGCCGCTGCCGGCAACGGCAACGCCAAGGCAATGCATAATCTGGCGGTGCTCTATGCCGAGGGCATCGAGGGCAAGCCCGATTACGCCACCGCCGCCCAATGGTTCCGCAAGGCCGCGCTGCGCGGCGTCGCCGACAGCCAGTTCAATCTCGGCGTGCTCGCCGCACGCGGCCTGGGCACCGAGAAAAATCTGCTCGACGCCTACAAGTGGTTCGCGCTGGCCGCCAATCAGGGCGACCGCGAAGCGGTCAAGAAGCGCGACGAACTCGCCGTCCACCTGGATGCGAAGACGCTGTCCGCCGCCGCCCAGGACGTCAAAGCCTTCGTCGCCGAGCCGCAGCCGCCGGAAGCCACCACCGTTCCGGAACCAAAGGGCGGCTGGGACAATGCGACCGCGACGCCTGCGACCCAGAACAAGCCGCGACCGGGAATGCCCATGGCACTCGGCGCGCTCGAGACCAAGAAGCGATGACCCGCGCCGTAAAATGCGCAAAGTCCCCCAGTATATCTTTGACCGGTATCGATTGAACTCGTATCTGACAGTCCCGCGCGCGACGGTTTAGCCGAGAAGCGGCCGTTCGGCCCGTGGATAAAAACCAGCCGAGGCTTTTCCGCCAAAGCCAGTTCTGAACGCCGGACGACGCCGCTTGCAGTTTTATCTCCCGATCGCCGATATGCCCGTCAACATCTTCCTGGTGCTGGCGATGGGCGTCGCCGTCGGCTTCATCTCCGGCATGTTCGGCATCGGTGGCGGCTTCCTGATGACCCCGCTGCTGATTTTCATTGGCATTCCGCCGGCGGTGGCGGTGGCCAGCGTCGCCAGCCACATCGCCGCCTCCTCGTTCAGCGGCGCCATCAGCTACTGGCGTAAGCGTGCGCTCGATACGGCGTTGGCGCTTATGCTGCTCAGCGCCGGCATTATCGGCACGGCCACTGGCGTCTGGCTGTTCACGATATTGCGCTCGCTCGATCAGCTCGATCTGATGATCGGGCTGTCATACGTGACGCTGCTCACGGTCGTCGGCGGCATGATGATCAACGAGAGCGTGCGGGCGGAATTGCGCACCCGCAAGGGCCAGCCCGCGACGCTGCGGCGGCCCGGCAGCCATACCTGGCTGCACGGCCTGCCGTTCAAGATGCGGTTCAAGCGCTCCAAAATCTACGTTTCGGCGATCCCGGTCTGGGCCATCGGCTTCATCATCGGTTTCATCGGCGCCATCATGGGCATCGGCGGCGGCTTCATTCTGGTGCCGATGCTGATCTATTTTCTGCGTGTGCCGACCGCCACCGTCATCGGCACCTCGATGGTCCTCACCCTGGTCACCATGGCATCGGCAACAGTGATGCATGCTGTCACCAACCATCTGGTCGACGCGGTGCTGGCGCTGATCTTGATGATCGGCGGCGTGATCGGCGCGCAATTCGGCGCCCGCACCGGGCAGAAAATGCGCGGCGAGCGGCTGCGCCTGCTGCTCGGCCTGCTGGTATTCTCGGTCGGCTTGCGCTTCGCCTGGCAGCTGGTGGTGCAACCGGACGACCTCTATTCATTGCGTCTGGTGGGGGCGGTATGATGCGGCGCCTCCCCTTCATACTCGCGATCGTGCTCACGGCCTGCGCCGCCGCACCCGCCGCCGCCGAGCGGCTGGTGGTGTCGCTGTCGAACCACCGGGTGGCCATCACCTCGAATTTCGATGGCGAGAATCTCGTTCTGTTCGGCACCATCGAGCCGACCGACAGCAAGACCAAACTGCGCCAGAATTACGATCTGGTGGTCACCGTCACCGGCCCGCGCCACACGTTGCGCACCCGGCGGAAGGAACGCGTCCTCGGCATCTGGGTGAACGTCGATGCGCGAGAATTTGTGCGGGTGCCGTCCTATCTGGCAGTTCTGAGCAATCGCCCGGTCAGCGAGATCGCGCCGCCGGACGTGTTGCGGCTGGAGCAGGTGGGTATCGATAATTTCCTGCTGCCCCAGCGCATCGGACCCGACCTCGCCGACACCGTGCCGCAAGATCCGTTTCGCACCGCCTTCGTGCGACTGGAGAGTCAACAGGGGCTTTATCAGGAGTCCGGCGCCGGAGTGACCTTCCTCACGCCGACGGTGTTTCGCGCCGCGATCCAGCTGCCCGCGGCGGTTCCGACCGGGGCCTATGCGATCGAGGTCAAGCTGTTCGCCGACGGCGCACTGGTCACGCGCACCGGCTCGGCGCTGGAAGTCGTGAAGGCCGGTTTCGAGCAATTCATTGCCGAGGCCGCGCGCGACCACGGCTTCCTTTATGGCCTCGCCACCGCACTGATGGCGCTGCTGACCGGCTGGCTGGCCAGCGTGATCTTCCGGCGCGATTAGACTAAAGCGTTGTTTTATAACGTATTTCCACTTTTAGTGTAAAATTTCGTGACTGAGGTGGAAAGTCCATATATATCAGATAGATACAATAAATTAATTGCAAGCTGTTGCTATATAAAGCTTTTCCACTACAATCTGCGCTCGCCTGCAGCGAAGTGGAAAATTCAGCGTGTTAGATGTTTTGACAGGGGCACAACGGCGTCAGCTTATCGACACCCAACAGGTGTTCGCGACCTGGCGCGCGGCGAAAAGCGACCGCGAGCGGCGCTTTTCGGGCGGCATGCGGTGGGCGAAGCGCGGCAAGACCGAATACCTCCTCCGCAAGACTGGCAAACGCGAAACCTCGATTGGCGTGCGCTCAGCGGAGTTGGAACTGATCTACGATGCCTTTATCACAGGGCGTGCGGAAAACCGTGATCGGTTGCATAACCTGAAAGAGCGCCTCGACGCGATCGCTCCTGTCAACCTCGCCATGGGCATTGGTCGTGTTCCGCGTATAGCAGCCGACATTCTCAGATCATGCGATGATGCCGGCCTGCTCGGACAGCAATTATTCGTTGTCGGGACAAACGCTCTCTTTGCCTATGAAGCGCTCGCAGGAACATTCGTTGCAAGCGACTTGGTAGCGTCCGGCGATATCGACCTTCTCTTCGATGCACGGCAAAGGCTCAGCGTCGCCGTCATCGACCTTCGTCAGGCAGGCCTTATCGGACTTTTGCAGAAGACTGACAGATCCTTTGCGCCGTTTCGCCCGCGCAGGTATCGCGCGGCAAATCGCGATGGCTATATGGTTGATCTCATTCGTCCGGAGCCGCGTGACGTATTTCGCGACAAGCTGCCCGCCGGACTGACCAATCTTCCGGACGATATGGAAGGGGCGCCGATTTTCGGACTGGCCTGGCTCGTCAACACGCAAAAAGTGGAAACCGTGGCCATCGACGAGCGTGGCTATCCAGTCCGCATCGTCGCGATCGATCCGCGGGCCTTCGCATTACACAAGGCGTGGGTATCGCGGCGACCAGATCGCGAGCCCTTGAAGGCACACCGTGACCTTGAACAGGCCAAGGCTGCCGCTGACATTGCCGTTCGCTACCTGCGACTTCCGTTCGACACTCAGGTGCTTGATGCCTTGCCATCAGCCTTACGCAGAATGGCGCCGGAACTGACAGGCAGCAACGCCAAGGCGCGCTGACCGTGCTCCGTGACCGGCTTGCGGCCGGCTTGGCAATTCCCGCAAAGGCAGCGGGCGCCTAGTCCGCCAGGCAGCGCCGAGCGTGGAACGCGTAGAGCCGATCCTCCCCCAGCATATGCGCGGTGAAGGCCAGCGTGCCGAACAGATCGGCGAAAGCGGCCGAGCGCACATTCAATCCACCGGTGAAGGCGCCGAAGGCCGGCATCACCATGCGCGTGCCGTCGGCGGCGAAGCAGCGGCGGCGGACGGCGCGGCCGCGCTGCGAAATCCGCGCCACCGGATGCAGATGGCCGCAGACGTCGCCGGAAGCGCCGGTCGGCAGATGGCGAAACGTCAGGGCGCCGAGCGTCAGCGTATCCTGGAATACGCCGCCGATGCCGGCGGCCGGTTCCGGATCGTGATTGCCAGTGATCCAGATCCAGTCGCGGCCGCGCTGCAGGCCGTGCAGGCTGTCGCGGTCGGCCGCCGACAGCCGCGTCGGTCCGCCGCAATCGTGGAAGCTGTCGCCCAACGCCACCACGCAGCGCGGCGCGTAATGCGCGATCAGCCGACCCAGCCGGGCCAGGGTCGCGGCGGTGTCATAGGGCGGCAGGAACTGGCCGCGCGCGGCGTAGCTGGAGCCCTTTTCCAGATGCAGGTCGGCAACCGCCAGCAGCCCGTGTTCGGGCCAATACAGCGCGCCGGACGGATCGGCGGAGAGCGCGACGGCGGCGATAACGATATCCCCTCGTTTGCTTCCTTCACCTCCCCCCTTGCGGGGGAGGTCGACCGGCGCAGCCGGTCGGGAGGGGGGTGAAGCAACATGCGCTGAAGTTGCAGCATACCCCCCTCCCCAACCCTCCCCCGCAAGGGGGGAGGGAGAAGAAAGGCAGGCGCCTTGATTCAGTACAGCGCGTTTCAACTCATCGCTTCCTTGATCAATTCGTCGGCGGCTTCCGCCAACAAGGCATCCGCCGCCTCGCCATAGACCGTCTCGCGGCCGATCTCCAGCAGCACCGGAACCGCCAGCGGCGTGACGTGATCCAGCGCTTTATGGACGATTCGCCCCCGCACGCGCGAGAGCATCTCGCCGAGCCGCTTGATGTCCAGAAGCCCCGTGGCGGCGTCGGCGCGCGCCGCCCGCAGCAGAATGTGGTCGGGCTGGTGCTTGCGCAGCACGTCGTACACAAGGTCTGTGGAAATCGTGAGCTGGCGGCGCGACTTCTCCTCGCCGGGGAACCGCCGTTCGATCAGCCCGGCGATGATGGCGCAGCTGCGGAAGGTGCGCTTCATCAGCGCCGATTCCGCCAGCCACTCCTCCAGGTCGTCGCCGAGCATGTCCTCGTCGAACAGCGCGCTGAGCGACAGCTCGCCGCGCGCAATGCGCAGGCCCAGATCGCCGACGCCCCACACCGCCAGCGCATATTCATTGGCGACAAAACCGAGCGGCTTCATGCGCAGCCGCTCCAGCCGCCGCGTCAGCAACATGCCGAGCGTCTGGTGCGCCAGACGACCCTCGAACGGATAGCAGACCAGGTAATACTTGGCGGCGCGCGGAAACGTCTCGACCAGCAGATCGCCGGCCGGCGGCAGCAGCGAGCGCCATTGCTGGATCTCCAGCCATTCGCGCACCTGATCGGGCAGCGCGCGCCAGGCGCGCGGATCCGCGAGAATGCCGCGCACGCGCGCCGCGAGATAGGTCGACAGCGGAAATTTGCCGCCTTCATAGGCCGGCACTTTGGGATCGGTCGCCGTCGAGCGCGAGACATAGACCTCGTCTTCGACCAGCGCCTCGTATTTCAAGATCTCGCCCGCGAACACGAAGGTGTCGCCGACCGAGAGCATCTCGACGAAATATTCCTCGACCTGGCCGAGCAGCCGGCCGCCGCGCGGAATCATCGACGTGTTGCGGCGAGATCGCACCAGCCGCACCTTCAGCATGTCGGCCTCGACGATGGTGCCGACATTCATGCGGTAGCGCTGCGCGACCCGCGGATGGGTGACGCGCCACTTGCCGTCTTTGCCCTGGCGAATCTTGGCGAAGCGCTCATAGGCCTTCAGCGCGTAACCGCCGGTGGCGACGAAATCGACCGCGGCGTCGAAGTCGGCGCGCGTCAGCGTCGCGTAAGGCGCCGCGGCCCGCACCTCGGCGAACAATTCGTCCGACAGAAACGGCTCGCCGCAGGCGCGGCCGAGCACATGCTGGCACAGCACGTCGAGCGCACCGGTGCGCAGCGGCGGCGTGTCCTGCGCATTGTCCGCCACCGCATCGATGGCGGCACTGCATTCCAGAACTTCGAAGCGGTTGGCCGGCACCAGCACCGCCTTCGACGGCTCATCCAGCCGGTGATTGGAGCGGCCGACCCGCTGCATCAGCCGCGACGAACCCTTCGGCGCGCCGATATTGATCACCAGATCGACGTCGCCCCAGTCGACGCCAAGATCGAGCGACGAGGTGCACACCACCGCGCGCAATTTTCCCGCGGTCATCGCGTCCTCGACCTTGCGGCGCTGCGCCACGTCGAGCGAGCCGTGATGCAGCGCAATGGCGAGATTGTCGTCGTTGACGCGCCACAGCTCCTGAAACATGAACTCGGTCTGGCTGCGGGTGTTCACGAACACCAAAGTCGTGGTGTGGCGCTTGATCAGGTCGTAGATTTCGGTAAGCGCGTGACGCGCCGAGTGGCCGGCCCAGGGCAACCGCGCCTCGGTGTCGAGCATCGTCACCTGCGGCTGCGCGCCGGCCTGCGCGATCACGAGGTCGGCCGCGTTCTCGCCGTCGAGCGGCTGCGGCACCAGAAAACGGCACAGCTCGTGCGGTTCGGCGACGGTCGCCGATAGGCCCACGGTGGTGAGCCCCGGCACCAGCGCGAACAGCCGCGCCAGCCCGAGCGACAGCAGATCGCCGCGCTTCGACGTCGTCAGCGAATGCAATTCATCCAGCACAACGCGCTTCAGCGTGCCGAACAGAAACGGCGCATCGGCGGTGGCCAGCAGCAGCGCCAGTTGCTCCGGCGTCGTCAGCAGAATGTCCGGCGGATCGCGGCGCTGGCGCATGCGCTTCGACGCCGGCGTGTCGCCGGTGCGGGTTTCGAGCCGGATCGGCAAGCCCATTTCCCGGACCGGCGTTTCCAGATTGCGGGCGATGTCGACCGCCAGCGCTTTCAGCGGGGAGATGTAGAGGGTGTGGAGGCCGCCTTTTCCTTCACCTCCCCCGCTTGCGGGGGAGGTCGCCGCGCGAAGCGCGGCGGGTGGGGGAATTTGTCCAGTGCCGATATCGTCCCCCTCCCTAACCCTCCCCCGCAAGCGGGGGAGGGAATCACGCTTGCGCTCGCTTAACTCCACCAGCGTCGGCAGGAACCCGGCCAGCGTCTTGCCGCCGCCGGTCGGCGCGATCAGCAACACCGACCGCCCCTGCCGCGCCTTGGCCAGCAACTTAAGCTGATGCGCACGCGGCTCCCAGCCGCGGCCGGCGAACCAGCGCGTGAAAATGTCCGGCAGCAAATCGGGGGGCTTGGGCGGCGACAATCGCAAGGCTCACTTTTGAATAGTGCCGGTTCCGTCCGCGGATCGCCGTCAGGACTGGCGGTGACAATGACGGCCGGCGCACTATCTAAGCACGATGCGCGCAGAAGATATCCTGGTTCCCGATTCCTCCGGCGTTTGCTGCAAACCGGGCGGCTTTCACATCGATCCGACCCGGCCGGTGGCGCGGGCGCTGATAACGCACGGTCATTCCGACCATGCGCGCGCCGGCCATGGCGCCGTGCTGGCGACGCAGGAAACGCTCGACATCATGCGGCTGCGCTATGGCGAGAACTTCGCCGGCGCAACCCAGGCCATCGGCTATGGCGAGTCGCTCGATATCGGCGGCGTGCGCGTCAGCTTCCATCCGGCCGGACATGTGCTCGGCTCGGCGCAGATCAAGGTCGAGGCTAAAGGCCTGCGCATCGTCGCCGCCGGCGACTACAAGGATGCCGCCGACCCGACCTGCGCGCCGTTCGAAACGGTCGCCTGCGATGTGTTCATCACCGAGGCGACCTTCGGCCTGCCGGTGTTCCGCCATCCCGACGCGCAAGATGAAGTCGCCAAGCTGCTGCACTCGGTGGCGCTGTTCCCCGAGCGTGCGCATCTGGTCGGTGCCTACTCGCTCGGCAAGGCGCAGCGCGTCATCGCGCTGCTGCGCGCCGCCGGTTACGACAAGACCATCTATCTTCACGGCGCGATGGAGAAGATCACCGCCTATTACCAGAGCCGCGGCATCGGCCTCGGCCCGGTCGAACTGGTGCGTGCGGCCAAGAAGGCGGAGTTGGCCGGCACCATCACGCTGTCGCCGCCGAGCGCGATCGGCGATCTGTGGTCGCGGCACTTTCCCGATCCCGTGGCGGCGTTTGCCTCCGGCTGGATGCGGGTACGCGCCCGCGCCCGCCAGCGCGGTGTCACGCTGCCGCTGGTGATCTCCGACCACGCCGACTGGGACGGCCTCACCGCGACCATCGCCGCCACCGGCGCCTCGGAAATCTGGGTGACGCATGGCCAGGAGGATGCACTGGTGCACTGGTGCCGGGCGCGCGGGCTGAAGGCGCGTCCGCTCGACATTGTCGGTTATGGCGACGAGGACGAATCGGAAAGCCCGGCGCCGGCAGAGGACACCGCCCCTATTCCCTCCCCCCTTGAGGGGGAGGGTCAGGGAGGGGGGTATGACGCACGCTCCAGCCTCGCGAATTCACCCCCCACCCGACCGCCTGCGGCGGTCGACCTCCCCCGCAAGGGGAGAGGTAAGAAGGGTGGCGGCAAGACATGAACCGCTTCGCCGAACTGCTCGACCGCCTCGCCTACGAGCCGGCGCGCAACAACAAGCTTCGGCTGATCGCCGACTATCTGCGCCACACCGCCGATCCCGAGCGCGGCTGGGCCCTGGCGGCGCTGACCGGCGCGCTGACCTTCAAGCACGCCAAAGGCGGCATGATCCGCGCGCTGATTGCCGAGCGCACCGACCCCGTGCTGTTCGCGCTCTCTTACGACTATGTCGGCGACCTGTCGGAGACGGTGGCGCTGATGTGGCCGCCCGATCCTGCGCACCGGCCGAATGCCGCGCCGACTTTGACCGACGTCGTCGAAACCCTCTCGACCCTCGGCAAGGCGCAGATGCCGGCGCAGATCGCGCGCTGGCTCGACGGGCTCGACGAGACCGGCCGCTGGGCGCTGCTCAAGCTGGTCACCGGCAGCCTGCGCATCGGCGTCTCCGCACGTCTGGCCAAGACGGCGGCGGCGGCGCTCGGCGACAAGGCGCCCGACGAGATCGAACTGGTATGGCCCGGCCTCGCCCCGCCCTACGCCGAGCTGTTCGCCTGGCTGGAAGGCCGTGCCGAGCGGCCGCTCAACACCGATCCGGCGCCGTTCCGGCCGGCGATGCTGGCGCATGCGGTCGACGAGGCCGACATGGCGACGCTCGATCCCGCCGACTTCATGGCCGAATGGAAATGGGACGGCATCCGCATCCAGGCGGTCAGCGGCCTCGATGCCGACGGCAAGGCCGTGGCGCGGCTTTACTCGCGCACCGGCGAGGACATCTCGAAGAGCTTTCCCGAACTGCTGACGGCGCTGCGCCGCCCCGGCGCGATCGACGGCGAATTGCTGATCCTGCGTGCCAGCCGCGTGCAGTCGTTCAACGTTCTGCAGCAGCGGCTGAACCGTAAGGCGGTGACGCCGAAGCTGTTGGCGGAGTTTCCGGCGCATCTGCGGGCCTACGATCTGCTGGCCGAAGACGGCGACGATCTGCGCACTTTGCCCTTCGTCGACCGCCGCGCCCGGCTTGAACGCTTCGTCGCGCAACTCGACGATCCGCGCATCGACCTGTCCCCGCTGGTGCCGTTCGCTTCCTGGCCGGAACTGACCGCGGCCCGCGCCGATCCGGCGACCGCCGGCGCGGGCGCCGACGCCGCCGCGGTCGAAGGCGTCATGCTCAAGCGCCGCGACGCGGCTTACGTGCCGGGCCGGCCCAAAGGCCCGTGGTGGAAATGGAAGCGCGACCCAATGATGGTCGATGCGGTGCTGATGTATGCGCAGCGCGGCCACGGCAAACGCTCGTCGTATTATTCCGACTACACCTTCGGCGTCTGGAGCACAGGCGAGGCCGGCGACGAACTGGTGCCGGTCGGCAAGGCCTATTTCGGCTTCACCGACGAGGAGCTGATCCAGATCGATCGCTTCGTGCGCCGCCACACCGTGAACAAGTTCGGCCCGGTGCGCGAGGTCGCCCACGAGGCGGCGCTCGGACTGGTGCTGGAGGTCGCCTTCGAGGGGCTTCAGCGCTCGACCCGCCACAAATCCGGCATCGCCATGCGCTTTCCCCGCATCAGCCGGCTGCGCTGGGACAAGCCGCCGGGCGAGGCCGATCGGCTGGAAACCCTGGAAAAAATGCTGGCCCGGGACGCCATCGATCCGGCGCCGGTACCGTCATCCCGAACGTCGACGGAGATCGCTTGACCGCCTTGACCTCTTTGCCTCAGGTACACATGACAAACGACATCGACCGGACGGAGCGACCCGTGGCCACCAACAACACCGTCAACCGCTTTTTCGGCGGCTCGCCGCTGGCGGTGATCGCGCGCCTGTTTCTGGTGTCGATTCTGGTCGGCGTGATCCTGCACGCGCTCGGTCTCAACCCGTTCGACATCTTCTACAGCCTGGAGCGGCTGCTGATGTCGATCTGGCACATGGGCTTCGACGCCTTCCACTGGCTGTGGCGCTACTTCCTGCTCGGCGCAGTGATCGTCATTCCGATCTGGCTGCTGATGCGGCTGGTGAACGCACCAAGGGGCAAGTAGCTCGCGTTCCGAGAGAGACTACGTCGGCCACGGCTCCGCCGTGATGTCGGCGGCGTCGGTGCCGACCATCGAGGCTAGCGTGTCGCGGCGGCCGCGCTGCACCGCCGCGCTGAGGTCAGCCTTGATCTCCGACACCAGCCCGATGCCGCGATAGACCAGCGCCGAATAAAGCTGCAGCAGCGTGGCGCCGGCCTTGATTTTGGCGATGGCGGTGGCGCCGGAGTCGATGCCGCCGGCGCCGATCAGCGGAAACGCGCTCTCGGCGCGCACAAAGGTTTCCGCCAGCATCCGTGTCGAGAGCTTGAACAGCGGCTTGCCGGACAGGCCGCCCGCCTGCTTGGCGGTGTCGCGGTCACGCAGCGACGGCGGCCGCGAGATGGTGGTGTTGCCAACGATCATGCCGTCGACGCGGTGCTTGCGGGCGATGCCGACGACATCGTCGAGGTCGTTGAGTGTCAGATCGGGCGCAATCTTCAGCAGCACCGGCGTCGGCCCGGCGCGCGGGCGCACCCGTTCGCGCGCGTCGATCACCCGCGCCAGCAGTTCGTCGAGCGCCGAGGCCTGCTGCAGGTCGCGCAGGCCCGGCGTGTTGGGCGACGACACGTTGACGGTGAAATAGCTGGCGACCGGCGCGAAGGTCTCGATCAGCCTGACATAGTCTTCGGTGCGGTCGGCCGAATCCTTGTTGGCGCCGATGTTGACGCCGACGATGCCGCCCGCCTCGGCGCGCGACGCCAGCCGCGCCAGCACCACCGGGGCACCGTCGCCGTTGAAACCGAGCCGGTTGATCACGCCGCCGTCGGCGGCCAGCCGGAAGACACGCGGCCGCGGGTTGCCGGCCTGGGGCCGCGGCGTGACCGTGCCGACCTCGACAAAACCGAAGCCGAGCCGCAGCAGCGCGTCAGGGGCCTGGGCATTCTTGTCAAAACCGGCGGCGAGGCCGACCGGGTTGGGAAAATTGAGGCCGAAAGCACGGACGCCGAGTTCGCCGACGTCGGTCGTGGCTTGCGGCAACGGCATGAACCGCAAGGCTCTGATGGCAAGGTTGTGCGCGTCCTCGGGGTCGAGGAACCGCAATAGCGGGCGAGACAGGCTCTCGAACAGTCCAAGCACGAATGGGGCTCCGGCGGCCTGCGGACGGCCTGCTGCTTCGACCCTAGCGGCGCGGCGACGGATTATTCAAGGCTCAACGAAGGAAACAGTTGCAATGGGGGGGCGACTCAAGGGTATCATTCCTAACGGTGGATATCAGTCTCAAAACGGCGCCCGGCGCCGCGGAGAAGCCCATGCTGACACATAGCCAGATCTGGAATGCCATTGACCGGCTCGCGGCCCGCTCGGGACTGACGGCCTCCGGCCTCGCCAAGAAGGCCGGCCTGGATCCCACCACCTTCAACAAATCCAAACGCATCACGCCGGAAGGCCGGCCGCGCTGGCCGTCCACCGAATCGGTGGCCAAGTCGCTGGCGGCCACCGGCACGAAGGTCGAGATCTTCGTCGGTCTGATCGGCGACGGCGCCAAGCCCTCGCTTTCCAGCGTGCCGCTGATCGGGCTCGCCGAAGCCGGCGCCGGCGGCTTCTTCGACGACGGCGGCTTCCCGGTCGGCAAGGGTTGGGAGGATGTCCCCTTCCCCTCCGTCTCCGACGAACACGCCTATGCGCTGGAGATTTCCGGCGACTCGATGAAGCCGGCCTATCGCGACGGCGATGTGATTATCGTCTCGCCGGGCACGCCGGTGCGCAAAGGCGACCGGGTGGTGGTTAAAACCAGGAACGAAGAAGTCATGGTCAAGGAGCTGAAGCGCAAATCGACCAAGCACATCGAGCTGAAATCGCTGAATTCCGAACACCGCGACCGCACCATTCAGATGTCGGACGTGCTGTGGATCGCCCGCATCGTCTGGGCCAGCCAGTAGGCACAAAAAATTAACCGGCATCCGGCTGCCGCCTGTCCCCGGCCCGGCGGTTTGCTATGATGGATACGCGGCAAACCCAAAATATTGCAGGGAGCCATCCATCATGACAAACGAGAATACCGGTCCGCTCGCCTGCGCGTGTTGCGGCGACATGTTGCGCACGCGCTTTGACAGGCGGCGCTTCCTTCACCTCGGTGCCGGCGCGGGACTGATCGCGGCCTTCCCGTCGCTCGCGCTCAGCGCCGAAGGAAACTACGAAGCGATGCTGCTCAGTTGCATCGATCCACGATTTCCGCTGCCGACGCTTGAGTACATGCGGGGCCGCGGCATGATCGGCAAATACAGTCAGTTCTCGATCGCAGGCGCCACCATCGGCGTGGTCGCGCCGGCGTTCAAGGATTGGTCGCCGGCGTTCTGGGACAACCTCGCAGCGTCAATCCAGCTGCACCACATTCCGAAAGTGGTCGCCTTGAACCACCGCGACTGCGGCGCGGCCAAGATCGCCTTTGGCGCCGACGCGGTCGCCAATGCGCAGGCCGAGACCGAGACACACAAGGCGTCCCTGATGCAATTTCGTCAGCAGGTGGCGCAGCGCCAGCCCAAGCTCCAGGTCGAGACCGGCCTGATGGCGCTCGATGGCACAGTGGAAGTGTTCTCATAGCTCGTCTTATCCCTCCCCTGAAAGGGGAGGGTGGCCGCGAGCGAAGCGAGCGGTCGGGTGGGGTCTGGTGTCCGACCGAACGCGGTCCCCACCCGGTCGGCTTCGCCGACCACCCTCCCCGCAAGCGGGGAGGGATTAAGCGCTCCTCGCCAGCGCGCCGTCGATCATGTCGACGGTGTTCTGCAAGCCGTAGACCGCGACAAAGGAGCCGAAGCGCGGGCCCTTCTCCTGGCCGAGCAGCACCTGGTACAGCATGTTGAACCAGTCGAGCGAGACGCCCGGCTTGCCGTCCTTGGCCTTCTTCTTCTCGTCGAGGAACGGCTCGCGGCGGCCGATCTCGTAGACCACGTCCTGGATCGCCTCCGCCGTCGATTCCGCCGGCAATTGCGTCAGCGCATCGCGCAGATCGGTCAGCGCCGCGCGCTCGGCGTCGGATGGCTGCCGGAAACGCTTGGTCGGCATCACGAAATCGCGGAAGTAATGGATGGCGTATTCGACCTGGGCGTTGAGCTTCGGATGCGTCTGCGGCGTCACGCCGGGGCGGTAGCGGCCGATGAAGCCCCACAGCGTCTCGGCGTTCTCCGCGTTCGACGACGACACCAGCGTCAGCAGCATCGAGAACGTCACCGGCATTTCGACTTGCGGCGGCGCGCCGGAGTGAATGTGCCAGACCGGGTTCGACAGCTGCTGCCTGCCGTCCTGCCGCTTGTAGCCGTCGAGATGCTGCTGGTACTCGTCGACGGTGCGCGGGATGACGTCGAAGTACAATCGCTTGGCCGCCTTCGGCTCGCGGTACATGAACAGCGACAGGCTCTCCGGTGAGGCATAGCGCAGCCATTCGTCGATGGTCAGGCCGTTGCCCTTGGACTTGGAAATCTTCTGGCCGTTCTCGTCGAGGAACAGCTCGTAATTGAAGCCTTCCGGCGCGGTGCCGCCGAGCGCACGGCAGATCTCGCCCGACAGCTTGACCGAATCGATCAGGTCCTTGCCGGCCATTTCGTAATCGACGCCGAGCGCCACCCAGCGCATCGCCCAGTCCGGCTTCCATTGCAGCTTGCAGCGGCCGCCGGTGACCGGCACCGTGAAACGCTCCTGCGTCTCCGGCTCTTCATAGGTAATGGTGCCGCGCTTGGCGTCATGCGCCAGGATCGGCACCTGCAGCACCACGCCGCTGCGCAGATCGATCGGCAGAAACGGCGAATAGGTCGCGGCGCGCTCTTCGCGCAAGCTGGGCAACATGATCGCCATTACCTTGTCGAGCCGCTCCAGCACCGTGAGCAGCGCCGCGTCGAAGCGGCCGGACTTGTAGCAGTCGGTCGACGACATGAATTCGTAGTCGAAACCGAAATGATCGAGGAACGCGCGCAACCGCGCATTGTTGTGTTCGCCGAAACTCGGATGGGTGCCGAACGGGTCGGGCACCTTGGTCAGCGGCTTGCCAAGATGCTGCGACAGCATCTCCTTGTTCGGAACGTTGTCCGGCACCTTGCGCAGGCCGTCCATGTCGTCCGAGAAGGCAATCAGGCGCGTCTTGATCTTGTCGCCGGTCAGCACGCGGAAGGCGTGGCGCACCATGGTGGTGCGCGCCACCTCGCCGAAGGTACCGATATGCGGCAGGCCGGACGGGCCGTAGCCGGTCTCGAAGATCACCTCGTCCTTGGGGTGCTTCTTCAGCCGGGCGACGATCTTGCGCGCTTCCTCGAACGGCCAGGCATTTGACTGCTCGGCAAGTGAGCGCAGATCCGGCACGCTTTCAGGGGGCATCGACATCGTCAGACTCCGGGCGCACACATAAGGAAAGCGCCCCACCCCGTCAAATCGACCGACTATTCGAAGGAACTGCGAGCCCGTGTCCGATTCACCCGATATCCGCCTGCCCGCCGCCCGCACGGTGGCCGTGATCGGCGGCGGCCCGGCCGGCCTGATGGCCGCGGAGGTGCTGGCGCGGGCCGGCGCGACGGTCACGGTCTACGACCGGATGCCCTCGCTCGGCCGCAAGTTTCTCCTCGCCGGCCGCGGCGGCCTCAACCTCACCCACAGCGAAGACCTCAAGCAGTTTCTCGGCCGTTACGGCGAGGACATCGATCCGAAGCTGCGCGCCGCGATCGAGGCCTATCCGCCGCAGGCCTTGCGCGCCTGGAGCGACAGCCTCGGCCAGGAGACGTTCATCGGCTCCAGCGGCCGGGTGTTTCCGGTCGCGCTGAAGACGTCGCCGCTGCTGCGCACCTGGCTGCTGCGGCTCGGCAACCTCGGCGTCACCGTCAAGCTGCGGCACCGCTGGGACGGCTGGGACGACGAAGGCCGGCTGCGCTTTGTCACGGCCGAGGGCGAGCAATTCGTCGCGCCGGACGCGACCGTGCTGGCGCTCGGCGGCGCCAGCTGGCCGCGGCTCGGCTCCGACGGAAGCTGGGTCGAAACGCTGGCCGTGCAAGGCGTGAACGTGACGCCGCTGCAGCCGGCCAATTGCGGCTTCACCGCCGCATGGTCCGAGGTGTTCCGGAAATTCGAGGGCCAGCCACTGAAACGCATTGCCGTCACGCTGGCCGGCCGCAGCGTGCGCGGCGAAGCGGTCGTCACCCGCGACGGTCTGGAGGGCGGCGCCATCTATGCGCTGTCGTCACCGATCCGCGACGTCATCGCGCGAAACGGCAAGGCGACGATCATGGTCGATCTGCTGCCGGACGTGAGCGCCGCCAAATTGCGCGAACGCCTGTCCGGCCCACGCGGCAAGCAGTCGCTGTCCAACTTTCTGCGCAAGGCGACCCACCTGTCGCCGGTGGCGCTCGGGCTGGTGCGCGAGGCCGCCTTGCCGGCGGGTCGCTCGCTGCCGGCCATGGACGCCAAGGAGCTTGCCGCATTGATCAAGGCGGTGCCGGTCACGCTCACGGGCGTGCAGCCTATCGCCACCGCGATCTCGACCGCCGGCGGCGTCAGCTTCGGCGACCTCGACGCGCGCTTCATGCTGAAGCGCCGGCCGGGATTGTTCATAGCCGGCGAAATGCTCGACTGGGACGCGCCGACCGGCGGCTACCTGCTGCAGGCCTCGTTCGCCACCGGCGCCGCCGCCGGCCGGGGTGCTGCGGCCTGGCTGTCGAAAAAGCATTAGCCGAAAACAAAGAAGGGCCACCCGCGCGGGGCAGCCCTTCCATTGTCGAACCGCAGTCCGTTGACCGGACGCTTGTGGCGTTACGCCACGCGAACTCTCACCGAGGCGAGAACCCAGGTCACGGATGCCGACGGCTGCGGCGATAGACAATGAGACACTGGATCACCTCCTTTCTGAATGTTGACGACTCAGACAGGGTAAGGCGTCCGCGAAAATTTGGAAGAGGCAATTTGGCGCGGCGGGCTGCCGTCAGAACGGGCTGATCGGAAAATACCGCAGCCACAGGTCGGTGAAGCGGCCCTTTTCCCACAGCCTGAACAGCGCCCAGTTGAACGCTTGCCGCATCAGATTGTTGCCGCGCTTGACGGCGATGCCGACGCCCTCGCCGAAGAAGCGGCTTTCGATATAGGGCCCGCCGCGGAATTCGCAGCAGTTGGCCGAGTCGGTACCGTTGAGCCAGAACGCCAGCGCAATGCCATCGCCGAACAGCAGATCAGCCTCGCCTTTTTTCAGCGCCGCGCGGGCGTCCTCGGCATTCGGGTAGGCCTTCAGCGTGGCTTCGGTGAACAGCATTTTCAGATAGGCTTCGTGCGCGGTGCCGCCGATCACCGCGACGGTACGGCCCTCCATCGCCTCCGGCCGCATATCGTCGAACGCCAAATCGCGCCGCGCCACGAACCGCGCCGGGGTGCGGTAATACGGATCGCTGAAGTCGACCTGTTTGCGCATGTCCGCGGTCTGCGCAAACGACGCGATCACCGCGTCGCCCTGGTTGGTGTCGAGCGAACTGACCAGCGTGTCGAAGCGGCGCATCTGCACCGTACAGGCGACGTTGATCTCCTCGCAGATCAGCCGCGCCAGATCGACGTTGAAGCCGGCCGGCGCCCCATCGGGCCCGGCATAGTTGAAGGGCGGATAGTCGGTCTCGGTCAGAAAGCGGATGACGCTGATGCGCGACAAATCCGGCCGTTCCGGGCGCCGTCTTGGGTCCCAGAATCCTGGCACCGCCAGCGGATCGGCCGACGGACGCACCACCGGCGCCACACTCGGCGGTGGCGTCGTCGTCGCCGGAGGCGCCGGCTTCTCGGGCACCACGATCGGCGGCGGCGTCGCCGGCTTCACCGCCGGCTGCGCACCGGCCGGGGCGACCGCGAACACACAGAGCGCAATGGCGAACGCCATCATGCTGCCACGCGCGACTTGACCGTCAGGAAAGGGCATCCGCTATCTCAGACAAGGATTCGCCGGGACCATAGCATCGCCATGGCAGCGGGCCAGCCCTATACGAAACGGCGCGACAAACCGTTAACGGCTACGCCACGCCGGTCAGTTGCTTCTCGATCTGGTGCACCGGCATCTTGACGAAATCCTTGTCGACCTCGGCGCGGACGGCATTCTTGACCTGAAGCGAATAGGCCGCGCGCAGCACGCCGAGCGCGCGCGGCGGCGCCACGATGATGAAAGACTTGGTCTTGCCGGCGGTCAGCGAAACGTCGAGATGTTTGACCAGATCGACCAGAAAGCTGCGTTCCGCCTGGTCGTGCCAATCGGTCTGTTCGACGGCGCTGCGGCCGGGCCCGACCGAGCTGTAACTGCGGCCGGGCGCACCGGTGCCCAGTTCCCGCGTCGCCAGATTTTCCTGTTCGAACACCTCGATGGTTTTGAGATTGGGAAACTTGATATCCCCGGCATTCTCCAGCACCAGCGCCTTGGCACCATCACAGACAACAACCCATTCGCCGTTGCGGATCAACAGATCGGACATGAAATCTCCTCCTAGCCTGCGATAGGTTTAGAGCTTGCGCGAGGTCGCGGTTTGCTCTGAATCAAAACGCGCCAGGAAGAGATCGGTTGCCAGCCGGAGCGCTAGTTGGTGCCGTCCAGCAACCGGCGGGCGATGACCTGGGCCTGGATTTCGGCCGCGCCCTCGAAAATGTTGAGGATGCGGGCGTCGCAGAGAATGCGCGAGATCGGGAATTCGAGCGCGAAACCGTTGCCGCCGTGGATCTGCACGGCGTTGTCGGCATTGGCCCAGGCGATACGCGCCCCGAGCAGCTTGGCCATGCCGGCCTCGAGATCGCAGCGGCGGCCAGAGTCCTTCTCGCGCGCCGCATGATAGGTGAGCTGGCGCGCGATCATGATCTCCACCGCCATCATGGCAATCTTGTCGGCGACGCGGGGGAATTCGATGATCGGCCGGCCGAACTGCATGCGGTTCTGCCCATACTCGATCGCTGTCTCCATCGCCGATTGCGCCACGCCGATGGCGCGGGCGGCGGTCTGGATGCGCGCCGACTCGAAGGTCTGCATCAACTGCTTGAAGCCGAGCCCCTCGACGCCGCCGAGCAAATTCTCTGCCTTGACCTCGAAACCGTCGAAGGCGATCTCGTATTCCTTCATGCCGCGGTAGCCGAGCACTTCGATTTCAGTGCCCGTCATGCCTTTGGCCGGGAACGGATTGGCATCGTCGCCGCGCGGCTTTTCGGCCAGCAGCATCGACAGGCCGCGATGGCCGGCTTCCTTCGGGTTGGTGCGCACCAGAAGCGTCATCAGGTCGGCGCGGACCGGGTGGGTGATCCAGGTCTTGTTGCCGTACACCTTGTAGACGTCGCCTTCGCGCACGGCGCGCGTCTTCAGCGACGCCAGATCGGAGCCGGTATTGGGCTCGGTGAATACCGCGGTCGGCAGCACTTCGCCGGACGCCAGCTTCGCCAGCCATTTTTCCTTCTGCGCAGCGGTGCCGCTGCCGAGGATCAGTTCGGCGGCGATCTCGGAGCGGGTGCCGAGCGAACCGACGCCGATGTAACCGCGCGACAGCTCCTCGGAGACGACGCACATCGACTCCTTGCCGAGCCCCATGCCGCCGAACTCTTCCGGAATGGTGAGGCCGAACACGCCGAGGTCGGACATCTGCGCGATGATGTCCATCGGGATATAGCTGTTGGTGCGGTGCCAGCTTTGGGCATGGCCGATCACCTCGCTGTCGGCGAATTTGCGCATTTCCTCGCGGATCGATTCCAGCGTCTCGTCAAGGCCGCAGGCGCCGACCGTGGCGCCATGGCTGGCGCGCAACAGTTCGACCAGACGGGCGCGGCGCTCGGCGGTATTGCCATCGGCGATCAGACCTTCGACGGCGGGTGTGATACGCGCCGCCACCTGCGCCATGGTCAGACCCATGTCGCTGGGCCGCACGATCTCGCCCTGGCTCATCGGAATGCCGCCGACGACCTGCGCCAGGTATTCGCCGAGCCCGATCCGGACCAGCAATTCCTCGAGTTCGCCGAAAGTGCCGGCGCGTGACATCCGGTCGGTGTAGTCCGCAAGCTGTCGCACCGCCTCGACGTAGGTGGCGAGCCAGGCCAGCCCGTGGGTCGCGCGCTGTTCACGGTCGAACAGGCGGCTGACGGCATGGCCTTCGACCACCACCCGCGTCCGGACCTTGGCCAGCGCGTCGGCCAGCAGCGCATCAAGCGCAGCGGTCGCCTCACGGCTCAGTTCGACCAGATCTCGTTCGGCAACGGTGCGGGAGGCGGCGATCGGCATGGGACCCTCGATCAGACAATGCTGGCAAGCCTACGCGTGCACTGCACAAAAGCAAAGGGTTTGTCACCGGAGGTGGCCGGGCCGGCAGACCAATACCTACAAAATTAACCATTTCCGGCTTTTATGACAGGTAGTTACTGCGCAATGCCAACTCCCCTGGAAACCCGAACCGGCTGCATGCGCGTCAGAAAAGATTTTATCACCTTCGGCGGGGCAACCCGGCTTCTGACCAGACTGAAGGTGCGGACCCGCATCGTCGTGCTGGCGCTGATCCCGGTTGCCGGCTTTCTCGCTTTGGGGCTGACGTATCATTCCGGCGAAGGCGGCGTCAGCGGCGCCTTCGACACCGTCAAGCGGTCGTCCAGCCACGCCGACGCCAGCCGCGACTTCCAGAGTGCGGTCACCACCATGCGGATCCTGGCCAAGGATTTCGGCGCTGCGCCTTCCACCGCCCTGGTGAACAGCTTCACCCAGGCCCACGGAATGGCGCTGAACAGCCTCGACACGATCGGTACGGCCGACAACCGCCGCATCGCCGAGAATGTCGCGACCCTGCGCGCCGACATGATCGAGCTGCGCGGCCATTTCAATGATCTGGTGGACCAGCAGAGACTGCTCGGCTTCGACGATGAGAGCGGCTTGCGGCATAGCCTCATCACGGCCGGCAACGCCGTCGAGCGAATCCTCAATGCGAACATGAACTGGCTGTCAGAAGCCGACGCCAACAAGCTGATGATGACGCTGTTGCTGATGCGGCATCAGGAAAGCCAGTACCGTCTGACCCGGACCGAACTGACCAAACTTGAATTTCTCAGTGGCTATCGGCGTTTCACCGAGGCATTTGCGGACATTTTCGGTGCGCCGGAAATGAAGGCTTCGCTTGAGCAGCAGGTGAATGCCTATGCCGATACCTTTGCGCAATGGGTCGAGGGCTTCGACCGCGTCCATGCACTGCGCGCGGTGATCGATATCGACACACAGCGCACCTTGCCGCACGTCGAGGAAGTGATCTACCTGGCACAGCAGATGACGGACGCCGCGGCGTCGGCGCTCGCCGTGTCGCAAGGACGCACCCGCACCGGGATCATTGCGGTCGGCATCGCCATGGTGGTGCTCTGCGTCGGTTTCAGCTGGATGATCGGCCGCAGTATCGTCAATCCGCTGATCGGCCTCGGCGGCGCGATGCAACGGCTTGCCACGGGGGATACCGACGTGCGCATTCCGGCAACCCGGGCGAAGGACGAAATCGGCGAAATGGCGCGCACCGTCATCGTGTTTCGCGACACCATGGTGGAGCGCCAGGCGCTGGCGCAGGCTGAATCCGCCTCAGCGCGCGCGCGCGAGCGACGCAGCGATGCGATCGGGACAACGATTGGCCGCTTCAACCAGTCGGCCGGCAGCGCGCTGGCCGGCTTGCGCGGCGCCTCGCTGAAACTGGAAACCAGTTCGCGCGATCTCAATACGTCGGCAGACGCCATGTCGGCCGAAGCCCTGGCAGCCGAGCAGCGCGTCGCCGCCGCGTCGGAAAACGTCACCGCGGCCGCCAGTTCTGTCGAGGAACTGGCGGCATCGATCGGCGAAATCGCTTCCCAGGCGGAGAAATCGACCGGCGTGGCCGGCCGCGCCGTGGCGGAAGCGGAACGCACCGTCGTCACCATGTCGGAACTGGGCCAGGCGGCGACCCGGATCGGCGAGGTCGTCAGCCTGATCCAGGCGATCGCCGGGCAGACCAACCTGCTGGCGCTCAATGCCACCATCGAGGCGGCGCGCGCCGGCGAGGCCGGCCGCGGCTTTGCTGTGGTCGCCGCCGAGGTCAAGTCGCTGGCGAGCCAGACCGCGAAAGCCACCGAGGAAATCGCCGAGCAGATCGGCTCGATCCAGAATGCCGCGGCCGATGCAGCGCAGGGCATCGAGCAGGTCAACGTCATCATCCGCGACATGTCGGCGATCGCCACCATGGTGGCGGTGACCGTCGATCAGCAGAGTTCGGCGGTCGCCGCGATCGCCGAGGGCGTCACCCGCGCCTCCGGCGAAGCTCGCGGCGGCGCCGCCGCGATGAGCCGGGTCGCCGTGGTCACGACCGCGGCCCGCGCCACGGCGGCCGACGTGGAAATGATCGCCGGCACGGTCGCCGCCGAGGCCGCCCGCCTCGAAGCCGAAGTGCGGCGTTTCCTGGCAGACGTTCAGGCGGCCTAAGTTCCCGTTGCCGCAGCCCTTGCAAAGCAGGCGGCGATGGCCGATCTCAAAGTAACACCAGTTTATTTGGCCAAAGCTGAGTTTGGGGCAAGCGCATTGCGCATAATCTTTTGGTCATTGCGTATCGCGCGGGATGCGTTCCGGAATTTTACCGCGGATGACGGCTGGGCCATTGCCAGTCATATCGCCCTGTCGACGCTGATGGCGATGTTCCCTTTCCTGATCATCGTCACCGCGCTGGCCGGGTTTTTCTTCGGCTCCCGGGAACTGGCCGACGAAGCGGCGCAGATCCTGCTGGAAGCCTGGCCCGAAGCGGTCGCCGGCCCCATCGCGATGGATATCGCCGGCGTGCTGACCGACCGCCGCGGCGGCGTACTGACGTTCGGCGTGCTGTTTGCCCTCTACTTTGCCTCCAGCGGCGTGGAAAGCCTGCGCATCGGCCTCAATCGCGCCTATGGCGTCGTCGAGCAGCGCGCCTGGTGGCTGTTGCGCCTGGAGTCGGTCGCCTACGTGCTGGTCGCCGCGGTGGCGATTCTGGCGTTTGCGTTTCTGGTCGTACTGGCGCCACTGATCATCAACAAGCTGGTGCACGTCGTACCGGTGCTGGAACCGCTAGGCGAGATCCTGACTTTCGCCCGCTATACGGTGGCGGTCATTGTGCTGGTAATCGCGCTGCTCATTCTCCACAGCTGGCTGCCCTCGGGCCGCCGCAGCTTCGTGGAAATCGCGCCCGGCATCATCGCCACCTTGGTGTTATGGCTGATCAGCGGCGCGGCTTTCGGCCGTTATCTGGCCTATTACACCTTCGCCTATGTTTCGATGTATGCCGGACTCGCTTCGGCGATGATCGCGCTGGTCTTCCTCTATGTCTGCGCCTCGATCTTCATTTTCGGCGGGGAACTGAATTCGGTGATCGCCAAGGATCGGGAAGCGCAAAAGGCCGAACCGTCGTCGGCCTAGTTTTTCCTGGTTTTGCGCGGTATCCGGCTGCAGCCGAAGGATCGGCGCCGCATCCGCGTCAGGATGTCGCGGCTTGCCCTCCGAGTGGCGGTTTCTCAACCAATTCCGGCCAAAACCAATGATGCTGCACCCTGCTACCCGCGGCCGGAACCCGCTTGTCTATGCTTCGCCCAATCGACCGCCGATCCCTGGACGAAACCCTGCCGCTGCTGCAGCGGGGGTTCCCGCACGCGCCGGCGTTCTGGGCGGCCGGTCTCGACCGCCTGAAGCGATTTCAATCGCCGGATCCGGACGCCCCCGCCGCTTATCTGCTCGACGTTGCCGGCAGGGCCGTCGGCGTCATTCTCAGCATTGCCAGCCAGCGCACCAACATCGACGGCTCGACGCGCAGCGTCGTCAACCTGTCGAGCTGGTTTGTCGATGATGAGCATCGCTGGCGCGCGCCGCGCATGCTCCAGCAGCTCACCGCCGACGATGACACGCTCTACACCGACCTCACCCCCACCGTCCCGGTGCAGTCGCTGATCGAGCGTCTCGGCTTCAGCCGCTGGACCGAAGGAACGCTGCTGTTCCCGCTGCCGCTGTTCGCATTGGGGCGCTCCGGCGACGCCCATGTGGTGCCGTTCGCAAGCTTGTCGGCCGATTCCTTGCCGGCACCGGTGAAGGGCATGATGGCCGATCATGCGGCGCTGGGCTGTCTGGCCGCCGCTTTGTGGGACGGCGCACGCCTGCATCCGCTGATTTTTTCGCGCATGAGCCGCAAGGGCGTGCCCATTGCGCGCCTGCTGTACGCCGAGGACCGCTCCGTCGTTAAGCGCCACCTGGCCGCAATCGCCCGCTTTTTGCTGCGTGAAAAGACCGTGGTGCTGGCGATGAGCGCCGATCGGAGCGAACGGACCCCCGGCAGCTTCTTTACCCAACGTGCACCGCCGACCTTCTATAAAGGCACGATGAACACCTCGGCGATCGATCACGCCTATTCCGAATTCGTTTTCCTGCAGATCTGACGCATGGCGGCCGATAACATGCTTTCACCAGCGAACCAGAATGTCCGAGCCGACATCACGGACTATCTCCGGCAACGATTCCCCGGCCTGTCCAGCCACGCGCTCGACGATGACACGCCGCTTCTCGCCGGCGGCGCCATCGACTCGCTGGGCATTCTCGACCTGATGGCCTTCGTCGGCGAACGACTCGGCATCGAGATCCAGGATGAGGATTTCGAACCGGAGAATTTCGAGACCCTCGGTCATCTGGTCGCCTTCGCGGAGCGAAAGAAGGCGTGATGGCGGCGCCGTATCTCGTCCATCATCTGCTGCAGCACACCGGCGACACCGACGCACGGATCGCGCTGATCGATGGCGAACGGCGCATTTCCTACGGCGACTTCCGCCGCCAGATCGACGATGGCGCCCGCCGTCTGCTCGACGCCGGTGTGACGCGCGGCGACCGGGTCGCCATCCTGCTGCCGAAGAGCATCGAGGAATGCAGCGCGATCTTTGCCGTCAGCCGCGCCGGCGGCGTGTTCGTGCCGGTCAATCCGCTGCTGCGCCCGGCACAAATCAAGCACATCGTCGAAGATTGCGGTGCGCGGGTGCTGATCACCAACGCGGCGCTTCTGAAGACGCTGGGGACGACTTTCGACGATACCGCGGGCCTTTCGATCATCAATATCGACGATGAATCGACGCGCGGCGGCGCGACGTCCGCGCCATCCGCCGCCATCGGCGAGGACCTGGCCGCCATTCTGTACACCTCGGGCTCGACCGGCCGGCCCAAGGGCGTGATGCTCAGCCACCGTAATCTGGTGGCCGGCACGCGGATCGTGCGCACCTATCTCGGCATCTCGGAGTCCGACCGCATCCTGTCGGTGCTGCCGTTCAGCTTCGACTACGGTCTCAACCAGTTGCTCACCGCGGTCGAGCAAACCGCGACCACCGTGCTGCTGACATTCCGCTTCGGCGACGACATCGTGCGCGCCATCCGCGACAACGAATGCACGGGGCTCGCCGGCGTTCCCACCATCTGGTCGATCCTGACCCGCGCGTCGCCGCTGCTGGCCAAGACGCCGCTGCCATCGCTGCGCTACATCACCAATTCCGGCGGCGCGGTCCCGTCCGACACCGTGCGCAAGCTGCGCGAGATGCTGCCCGACACCCGCATTTTCCTGATGTACGGCCTGACCGAGGCGTTCCGTTCGACCTTTCTGCCGCCCGATGAGATCGACAAGCGGCCGACCTCGATCGGAAAGGCGATCCCGGAATGCGAGGTGTTCGCCGTTACCGCCGACGGGCGCCGCACCAAACCCGGCGAGCCCGGAATTCTGGTCCACCGCGGCCCCACCGTCTCTCTCGGCTACTGGAACCGGCCGGAAGATACCGCCCGCGTGCTGCGGCAGAACCCCTTGCTGCCGGCGACCCATGGCGGCGAGATCGTGTGTTTTTCCGGCGACCTCGTCACCGAGGACGAAGAAGGCTTCCTGTATTTCGTCGGGCGCGACGACGCCATGATCAAGTCGTCCGGCTATCGCATCAGCCCGACCGAGGTCGAAGAGGTGTTGATGTCGACCGGGCATTTCCGGCAGGTCGCCGTCATCGGCCTGCCCGATCCGATGGCCGGACAGAAAGTGCACGCCGTCGGCGTTGCCCGCGACGGCGCGATCGACGTTCCGGTGACGCTCAAGGCCGTATCCGACCGGCTGCCGCCGTTCATGCTGCCGCGCGACATCGAGCTGGTCGACGAACTGCCCGTCACCGCCAACGGCAAGGTCGACTACAAGACGCTGGTCGCGCAACGGGCAAGCCATGTCGGCGCCTGATAAAAAATCCACCTTGGCCGACACGCTGGTTGCCGAATATTTCGCGGTGCGCGACGGCCGGCTGATCGCCGGCGGTATCGCCGTCGACGAGTTGGCCGAGCGCTTCGGCACGCCGCTGTTCGTCTATGATGCCGGCGTGATGCGAAAGAGCTTTGCGCGCCTGTCGGAGGCCGTCGCCGGCTTTGCCGAGATCTATTTTTCCATCAAGGCCAATCCCAACCCCGCGGTCGCCGCCATCTTCGTGGCGCAGGGCGCCGGCATCGAGATCGCCTCGGCCGGCGAATATGCCCGCGCGCGCCGCGCCGGCGCCGATCCGATGCGCATTTTGTTCGCCGGCCCCGGCAAGAGCGACGGCGAACTCGATTACGTCATTGCCGGCGGCATCGGCGAAATCCATCTCGAGAGCTTCGAGGAGATCGCCCAGGTCGAGGCCATCGCCCAGCGGCGTGGCCAAAAGGTGCCCGTGTCGATCCGCATCAATCCGGTGGCGGCGGCGCAGGGCGGCGCCATGCGCATGGGCGGCAAGCCGGCGCCGTTCGGCTTCGACGAGGAGCAGATCGGCGACGTACTGCGGGCGCTGGCGGCGACGACGCATCTCGATTTCTGCGGCGTCCATTTGTTCGCCGGCACGCAGATTCTCGATGCCGATGTGCTGCTGGCGCAGTGGACCCACGGCATCGGCGTCGCCGCCAGCATCGCGCGGCAGGCGGAGCGTCCGCTGCACTCAATCGACCTCGGCGGCGGGCTTGGCATTCCCTATTACACGGGAGACGGTGTGCTGGATCTGGACCGCGTGCGCGCCGGCATCCCCGCCCTTCAGCAGGCGCTGCGGGGCGAGCCGCTGATCCGCGATTCCCGCGTCGTGGTCGAGCCCGGCCGTTATCTCGCCGGCCCATCGGGGCTCTATGTCGCGCGCGTCATTGCGAGCAAGGTGTCACGCGGCCAGCGTTTCCTGATCACCGATGGCGGCATGCATCACCACCTCGCCGCCTCCGGCAATCTCGGCCAGGTCATCAAGCGCGATTATCCCGTCATCGCTCCCGCCCGCATGGATGCAGCCGAATTGTCGCCGTGTTCGGTGGTCGGGCCGTTGTGCACGCCGCTCGATACGCTGGCGCGCAAGACCGACATGCCGGACCTGAAGGCCGGCGACCTGATCGCGGTCATGCAGTCCGGCGCCTATGGGCTCTCCGCCAGCCCGTCCGGCTTCCTCAGCCATCCGCAGCCGGCCGAAGTCGTGGTTGGCGATGGCCAGGCCATCGTCGTGCGCGAGCGCGAAAAACTCGAGCCGCTGCCCTAAACGTCAGCCGCCGGCCGCTTCGACCGTATCCTCGAAATTCCGCAGGCCGTTGCGCGGCGCCGACACCAGCACCGACATGTTGCCGGGCGGGTGCTGGTTCTTCCACATCATGGTGTGCGCCTTCGGGATTTCCATCCACGGGAAGGTCTTCGACAGGCACGGGTCGATGCGGCGCTCGAGCACAAAGCGGTTGGCTTGGCTAGCCTGCTTCAAATGCGCGAAGTGCGAGCCCTGGATGCGCTTCTGCCGCATCCAGACGTAACGGGCATCGAAGGTAATGTTGAAGCCCGTGGTGCCGGCGCAGAACACCACCATGCCGCCGCGCTTGACCACCATGCACGACACCGGGAACGTCGCCTCGCCCGGATGTTCGAACACGATGTCGACGTCGCGCTTGCCGGTGATATCCCAGATCGCCTTGCCGAAACGGCGCGCTTCCTTGGCCCAGTCGTTGAACTCGGCCGAATTCACCTGCGGCAGCTGGCCCCAGCAGTTGAATTCCTTGCGGTTGATGGCGCCCTTGGCGCCGAGATTGAAGACGTATTCCATCTTCGATTCGTCGGACACGACCGCGATGGCATTGGCGCCGGAGGCGGCGACCAGCTGAATGCCGAATACGCCGAGGCCGCCCGAGGCGCCCCAGACCAGCACGTTGTCGCCGGGCTTCAGCGTGTGCGGCGAATGGCCGAACAGCATGCGGTAGGCAGTCGCCAGCGTCAGCGTGTAGCAGGCTGATTCTTCCCAGGTCAGATGCGCGGGCTTTTGCATCAGTTGCCGCGACTGCACGCGGCAGAACTGCGCGAACGAACCGTCCGGCGTTTCGTAACCCCAGATGCGCTGCGACGGCGACAGCAGCGGATCGCCGCCATTGCAGTCCTCGTCGTCGCCGTCGTCCTGGTTACAATGGACGATGACTTCGTCGCCGATCTTCCAGCGCTTCACCTTGGAGCCAACCGCCCAGACGATACCCGAGGCATCCGACCCGGCGATATGATAGGGCTGCTTGTGCACATTGAACGGCGTGATCGGCTGGCCGAGGCCGGCCCAGATGCCGTTGTAATTGACGCCCGCCGCCATCACGAGAACGAGCACGTCCTCTTCACCGATCGGCCACGTCGGCACCTGTTCGATCTGGAATGATGTCTCTGGCGGCCCGTGACGATCCTGGCGGATCACCCAGGCGTGCATTTTTTCCGGCACATGGCCGAGCGGCGGAATTTCACCGACATCGTAGAGGTCTTTGAGCGGAGCGACGCTCCGCATGGAGGCGGCAGCCGGCATCAGCACTCTCCCTGGACAGACGGCAAAGTGTGACGCAATTGATGCTGCAACGCAATATCGAGATTTTGACGCCCTCGAAGGGCTCTGGGAGGCCCAAACGATGCGCCCGGGCGGGCCCGCTGCAACGGCGTTTCCATGTTGCAATGCAAAAACATACGGTCCACACTTGGAGCGGACTTGGGCGAGACCATTGCTGTGACGCAGCCGGCGATCCGTATCCCATGAACGAGCAAACCAAAATCGACGCTGCCGCACGCGCCAAACCGGTGCGCGACAAGCCGTGGATGTTCCGCACTTATGCGGGCCATTCCACCGCCAAGGATTCCAACGCGCTCTATCGCAAGAACCTGTCCAAGGGACAGACCGGCCTGTCGGTCGCCTTCGATCTGCCGACGCAGACCGGCTACGATAGCGACCACGTGCTGTCGCGCGGCGAAGTCGGCAAGGTCGGCGTGCCGGTCAATCACCTCGGCGACATGCGCGCGCTGTTCGACCAGATCCCGCTTGCCACCATGAACACCTCGATGACCATCAACGCCACGGCGGCGTGGCTGATGGCGCTCTACATTGCGGTGGCCGACGAACAGGGCGCGCCCCGCACCGCGCTGACCGGCACCATTCAGAACGACATCATCAAGGAATACCTGTCGCGCGGCACCTACGTGTTTCCGCCGGCGCCCTCGATGCGGCTGATCAAGGACATCGCGATCTTCACGACGAGCGAATTGCCGAAGTGGAATCCGATGAACATCTGCTCCTACCACTTGCAGGAGGCCGGCGCGACGCCGGTGCAGGAACTGGCCTATGCGCTCGCCACCGCCATCGCCGTGCTCGATACGGTGAAGGCGTCGGGCGAGGTGACCCAGGAAAAGTTCGGCGAGGTGGTCGGCCGCATCTCGTTCTTCGTCAACGCCGGCATGCGGTTCATCACCGAAATCTGCAAGATGCGCGCCTTCGTCGAACTGTGGGACGAGATCACACGCACGCGCTACGGTATCACCGATCCGAAGCAGCGGCTGTTCCGCTACGGCGTGCAGGTCAACTCGCTGGGGCTGACCGAGCCGCAGCCGGAGAACAACGTCGCCCGCATCCTGATCGAAATGCTGGCGGTGACGCTGTCGAAAAACGCCCGCGCCCGCGCCGTGCAACTGCCGGCGTGGAACGAGGCGCTCGGCCTGCCGCGGCCGTGGGACCAGCAGTGGTCGCTGCGCATGCAGCAGATCCTAGCCTTCGAGACTGACCTGCTTGAGTTCGGCGACATCTTCGACGGCTCGGCCGAGATGAAGCGCAAGGTCGATGCGCTCAAGGCGGAGGCGATGGAAGAGCTCGCCAATATCGAGGCGATGGGCGGCGCCATTGCCGCAGTCGAAAGCGGCTACATGAAGCAGCGGCTGGTGGAGTCCAACAGCGCGCGTTTTGAGGGCATCGAGCGCGGTGAGCAGATCGTCGTCGGCGTCAACAAGTATCTCGAGACCGAGCCTTCGCCCCTGACCGGCGGCATCGACGCCATCATGACCGTGTCGGAAGACGCCGAGCGCGACCAGCTTGAGCGGCTGGAAGCGTGGCGTGCGTCGCGCGACCCGAAAGCCGTCGCCGCCGCATTGGCTGAACTAAAGCGCGCCGCCGTCACCGGCACCAACATCATGCCGCCGTCGATCGCCTGCGCCAAGGCCGGCGTCACCACCGGCGAATGGGGCTGGACGCTGCGCGAGGCGTTCGGCGAATACCGCGCGCCGACCGGCGTCGGCAACGCCATGCGCAACGATGTCGACGGGCTCGACGACATCCGCGGCGAGGTCGACCGCGTGTCGCGCAAGCTCGGCCGCCGGCTGACGTTTCTGGTCGGCAAGCCGGGCCTCGATGGGCATTCCAACGGCGCCGAGCAGATCGCGGTGCGGGCGCGCGATTCCGGCATGCAGGTGGTCTATCAGGGCATCCGGCTGACGCCGGAGGAAATCGTTGACGCCGCGCGCGAACAGAACGCGCATGTCATCGGCCTGTCGGTGCTGTCGGGCAGCCATCTGCCGTTGGTGGCCGACGTGGTGGCGCGGATGAAGGCGGCCGGCATGACCATCCCGCTGGTGGTCGGCGGCATCATTCCGCCGGAGGACGCCGACGCCCTGGAGAAATCCGGCGTCGCCGCGGTCTACACGCCCAAGGACTTCGAGCTGAACCGCATCATGTCGGATGTTGTGCGGATCGTTGAGCGCGCCAATGGCGTGAGTAATGTGTAGCGGCCGCACAAACTAACGATTGTCATGGCCGGGCTTGTCCCGGCCATCCCGCTTAGGAGAGCACAGCGCGTCCTAAGCGGGATCACCGGGACAAGCCCGGTGATGACAGAAGGGCCAGCACCTCCGCCAGCCGGCTCGGACTGACCGGTTTGACGAAATAGAAATCCATCCCCGCCGCCTTTGCGGCCGTCTCATCGGTGCTGCTGCCGCGGCCGGAAATGCCGATCACCGGGACCTGTCCCGCCGTGCCCGGCAGCGCGCGGATCGCCTGTGTCGCCGCGATGCCGTCGAGCCCGGGCAGCGTCACGTCCATCAACACCGCGTCATAGCCGCCCCGCGCCGCCGCCTTGACCGCCACGTCGCCGGTCTCGGCGAAATCGACGTCATGACCGAGTTCGCGCAAAATCGTTTTCATCACCACGCGGCCGTATGGATTGTCCTCGGCGCACAGCAGCTTCAATGCGCGGCCAGCACCGGCGCGCGTGCCGCCGCGTTCCGGCAAGGGAGCCGCAATACGGTCGACCAGAACGGAGAGCGTGAAGCTGCTGCCGCGGCCGGGCCTGCTGACGACCTTGAGGTCGCCGCCCATCGCCTTGGCGATGCGCTTGACGAAGCTCAGGCCGAGCCCGGCGCCGCCATAGCGCCGCGCCACATCGACGCTGGCCTGCGCGAACGGCCGGAACAGCGATTTCAGCTCCGCCGCGCTGATGCCGATGCCGCTGTCGGCGACAGTGAAGGTCAGTTGCACGCGGGCCTTGGCCGCCGGCTTTGCCGTCACGGCGAAGCGAACGCCGCCGGCGTGGGTGAACTTCACCGCGTTGTCGGCGAGGTTCTCCAGCGCGGCGCGCAGCCGCACGGCATCGCCGCCGACCAGCGCCGGCAGGTCAGACGCGATCGCGATCTGCGCCGTGATGTTGCGGTTGCCGGCGCGCGCCGCCAGACCTTGCGCGACCGCTTCGGCGAGGTCGCGCGGCGAGAACGGTTCGCGGCGCAGCACGAGGCCCGCCGCCTCGGCCCTGGTGGCATCGACGATCAGCCCGGTGAGCGCCGCCAGATGATCGGCGCCGCTTTTGATGGCGTTGGCCCACTCGCGCTCGCGCGCGCCGAGATCGGAGGCCGCCAGCAATTCGGCCAGCGCCACCATGCCGGTCAGCGGTGTGCGCAGGTCATGCGCGATGCCGGCGAGCGCCGCCTCGATCGCGCGTGCGTCGGGCGCCGCCACCGTGGCCGCGCGTGCGCGCGTGGTGCGCTTGCTGGTCTTGCGTTTCGCCATTCATCCCCGCCCGTCAGCCGACCATGGCACGGGCGGATGGCTCAATCGAGCCCGGTCATTTTCCGGATAGCGGCAGCGGTGACGCCCTGCTGGCGCAACTCGCGCAGGCCCGTGGCTTGCGTCGATTTCGACAGCTTGCCGCCGTCGGCATCGAGGAGCAGGCGGTGGTGATGGTAGGCGGGCTGCGGCAGGCCGAGCAGGGTTTGCAGCAGCCGGTGCACGCTGGTGGCGTGGAACAGGTCGCGGCCGCGCACGACATGCGTCACGCCCTGCGCCGCATCGTCCACGACGACGGCGAGGTGATAGCTGGTCGGCGTTTCCTTGCGCGCCAGGATGACGTCGCCCCAGGCGGCCGGATCGGCGGGGATGCGGCCGGTTTCCCCGGACGGTCCCTGCCCGGTTTCGGTCCAGGTCAGGTCACCTACGCGCGAAACCGCGGCTGCCATGTCGAGCCGCAGCGCATAGGGTTCGCCGCCTTGCATCCGGCGGGCGCGCTCGGCACCGGACATTGTCCTGGCGTCGCCCGGATAGAGCGGCGCGCCATCGGGATCTTGCGGCCAATCCATCCCGCGCTCGGCGACCAGCCGTGCGATGTCAGCACGGCTTTCGAAACTCGGGTAGACCAGCCCCATCGCCTCGAGCCGCGCCAGCGCCCCGCGATAGGCCGCGAAGTGTTCCGACTGCCGCCGCACTGGCTGTTCCCACACGAGGCCGAGCCAGGCCAGATCCTCAAGGATCGCCGCCTCGTATTCCGGCCGGCATCGCGTCGCGTCGATGTCTTCGACCCGCAGCAGCAGCCGGCCGCCCGCCGCGGCCGCCATCCCGGCATTGAGCAACGCCGACAGCGCATGGCCGAGATGCAGATAGCCGTTCGGCGACGGCGCGAAGCGGAAAACGGGTGGCATTATTTGTCATTGCCAAGATTGTTGCGAAACGCCAAATGCATTCTCCGCTCATTCCCACGAAAGCGGGAATCCAGTGATTGCAGCCTCGCCTGGGTCCGCTTCTGCGGGGACGAGCGGAAGCAAGGGGACCGGCGGCACGGAAAGAATGACCCACTTCCTTCATACCGAAGACGACCTCCAGGCCGGCCTCGCGCAGCTGATCGCGCGCGATCCGCGGCTGCAGGCGGTCGCCGACAAGGCAGGGGCCGAGTTCACCCTGCGCCGCCGCGACGGCGGCTATGCCGGCCTCTGCGCCATCGTCTGCGGCCAGCAATTGTCGGTCGCCAGCGCCGCGGCCATCCGCGACCGGCTGTTCGCCGCCTTCGATCCGTTTCACCACGACACCGTACGCCTCGCGCGCGCCGACAAGCTGAAGCGGCTCGGCCTGTCCAACGCCAAGATCAAGGCGATCAAGGAAATCGGCAAGGCGGTGTCGCGGCAGCACATCGATCTCACCGCCGTCGGCGACATGCCCGCGGACGATGCGCACGCCGCGCTGGTCGCGCTGCACGGCGTCGGGCCCTGGACCGCCGATATCTACCTGCTGTTCTGCCTCGGCCATGCCGACGCCTTTCCGGCCGGCGACCTCGCGGTGCAGGAGGCTGCGCGCATCGCCTTCAAGCTGCGGCAACGCCCGGACGCCAAGGCGCTGGCGAGAATGGCCGAGCGCTGGCGGCCGTGGCGCGGCGTAGCCGCGCACCTGCTGTGGGCCTATTATCACGCGGTGAAGAAACGCGACGGCGTACTGGCCGGCGACATCAAGCCCCCCGCGAAAAGGAAATCCGCCAATGGCTGAACTCGACGGACCGCGCCTCGAGCCGAAATCAGGCAAGGCGGCCAACCTGGTGGTGTTCCTGCACGGCTATGGCGCGGACGGCAACGACCTGATCGACATCGGACGGGCCTGGGCCGCGCTGCTGCCGAACGCTGCCTTCGTGTCGCCGCACGCACCACAGCCCTGCGGCCAGTCGCCGATGGGCCGCGAGTGGTTTCCGCTGACCTTCCGCGATCCGAACGAGCGCTGGACCGGCGTCAACCGGGCAACGCCCGCGCTCGACGCGTTTCTCGACGCTGAACTGAAGCGGCGCAGCCTGCCGCCGTCGGCGCTGGCGCTGGTCGGCTTCAGCCAGGGCACCATGATGGCGCTGCACGCCGGCCTGCGCCGCGCTGCCGCCCCTGCCGCGATCGTGGGCTACTCCGGCATGTTCGTCGTGCCGGAGGACATCGACCCCGACGCCTTCGCCGCCGAGGTGCGCAGCAAGCCGCCGGTGCTGCTGATCCACGGCGATGCCGACGAGGTGATCCCGGTGCAGGCGGTTTTCCACGCTGCGCAGGGGCTGGCGGCGCTGGATGTGCCGGCCGAGTGGCATATCTCGCCAGGCATCGGCCACGGCATCGACCAGGAGGGCCTGCGCCACGGCGCGGAGTTTCTGGCCCGGCAATTTGCCCGCCGCGCATAGCTGAGCCTTGCGGGTAGCGCGCGGCCATGACTTCACAAGCCTGTCACGCTGCCCTATTAGTAGGGGGTGAGCTGCGTTAGAGGCAGCGTTCCTAGGAGGTCAGGAGCGTCACTTTGAACGTGCACGTTTCGCCGAGTGGATTTCCAGCGTTGGTGCTCAACGCCGACTTTCGGCCGTTGAGCTATTACCCCTTGTCGCTGTGGTCCTGGCAGGACGCGATCAAGGCGGTCTTTCTTGACCGTGTGAACATCGTCGCCAATTACGACCGCGCGGTGCACAGCCCCAGCTTCGAGATGATGCTGCCGAGCGTGGTCTCGCTCAAATCCTACGTGAAGCCGTCGACCCATCCGGCTTTCACCCGGTTCAACGTTTTCCTGCGCGACCGCTTCTCCTGCCAGTATTGCGGCGACCGCGACGATCTCACCTTCGATCATATCGTGCCGCGCTCGCGCGGCGGCATCACCTCGTGGGACAACGTCGTGGCGGCCTGCTCGCCGTGCAATCTGCGCAAGGGCAGCATGACCACCGCAGAGGCGCGGATGTGGCCGTCGCAAACACCGTTCCAGCCGACGGTGCATCACCTGCACAAGAACGGCCGGCTGTTCCCGCCCAACTACCTGCACGAGAGCTGGGTCGATTATCTCTATTGGGATACCGAGCTGGAGCCGTAGGCGGGCGGCATACAGCCGTTGCGCCCTGTGCCGCCATTAAGCGTGAATCGGCGGGGGCCTTGTATTCGCCGCATTGGCCCTCCATATAGGTCAGGACGGCGACGTTGAGCTTAAGGGCTCCGGCGCCTGCGCGGATCGGAAACGGTTTGCGATGCGGCCGCGAAATAAGGCAGGTGACGGCGGATGTACCCGCACCTCCCCAATTCGTGGCCGTTTTCATTTCAGGGGCTTTTTAGCCTCCCTTTCAAGCCGAAATCCTCAGTTAATCGGCATCCGCTCCTCGGCGGAGCGCCGCGCATAGGCCGAGAAGCCGCCCCAGATGGCGACCCCGGCCAAGCCCAGCGACACCAGCACGTTCCAGCCGGGCAGCGAGACGCCAAACAGGCGCCAGGCGGCCTCGTCGCAGCGCACCACGGTGACCTGCTGCAACTGGCTCAGCAGACTGCCGGCCGAGCCGAGGCTGTCGACTGGCGCGCTGCATTCCTGCGGCCCGGGCCAGAAGCCCCATTCGACACCGGCGTGATAGGCGCCGAGCCCGGCATTCCAGAGCATCATGGCGGCGATGACGACAAAGCCGACGGTCAGAACCTTGGCCGAGGCGCCATGGCCAGCGCCGAGCCACAACAGCGCCGCCAGCGGCACGGCAGCGTAGAAGGCGTAGCGTTGCTCCAGGCAGAGCGGGCACGGCCGCAATCCCATGCCGTGCTCGAAAAACAGGAAGCCGCCGATGGTCAGCAGGCCGACGACGGCAATGATCATCGCGGCGGCCAGCGCCGGCTCATCGCGGGCCAGATTGCGGGTATGGGCCATCAGGTCAGTCATCGCGCGCTCCAGACGCCCCAGCAGGCGCGTTCCCAAAGCTAGTATCGATTTGGGGAGAATAAATGGTGCCCCTGGCCGGACTCGAACCAGCACTCCTTGCGGAACCTGATTTTGAGTCAGGCGCGTCTACCAATTCCGCCACAGGGGCAACTCTCAGGCGCTCGTGTCTGAGCCGGCGGCGATCGTAAAAAGCGCGCGCCAAAGCGTCAATTAGACCCCCGGACTGCTCCGGTCAACGGGCATCGGCACGCTTTCAGGCCGTCGACCGCGCACCTATGTTAAGCGCGCCAACCCCCACGTCAGGAGACCGCCATGAACGAAGAAGCCCTGAACGGATCGATGCGGAAATTTCTCAAGACCGTCGGCGTCACCTCGCAACGCGAAATCGAAAAGGCGATCCGTGCCGCCGTCGACGACGGCCGCCTCAAAGGCACCGAAACGCTGCCGGCGCAGATGGTGCTGACCATCGATGGCGTCAGCCTGAATTTTACCATTGAGGGCACGATCGAACTGGCTTGACCGGAAGGCGGCGGTGGGGCGCGTTTGCGCCGCAGTGCAGCATCGGTGGCGATAATTTTGTCTTATGACGCGAAACTTTTCATTGTCGAGTGAATTGCCATCTTAGCTTTTCAAGATGACAAGGGAGTTTGCAATGATCCGGGGAGTCATTATCGCCGCCGCGGCGGTTGTTTGTTTTGCTTTTGCCCAGCCGGTTCAGGCCCGTATCGCCCAGAGCGGATTGAACCACCTCAGCACTCCCAATCTGGTTGAAGAGGTCCAGTACCGCCGCCGCTACGACCGGCGCCGGCACTATCGCAGTCATCGTGGCTACCGGCACCACAGCCGCCGCCATCGTCATTGCTGGAATCAGCGCGTGCGCGTGCGTGTGGCCGGCGGCCACTTCGTCTGGCGCACCACCCGTCGCTGCGCCTGGCGATAACCTCTTCGATCCGCGTTAGGGAGGGCAGCCTTCGCGCTGCCCTCCCCTGTTGTGCGGCCTAAACGGTTTCGCCGCCGCCGAATGCTGTTTCCATCTCACGGCGCACCTTCACCGCGACGTCGTCGGGGTCGAAGGCCACGTCCGACCATTTGAGCGCGCCACCCTCGGGGATGTCGCGCAACAATTTGACGTCGTGGGCGAGGCCGAGCGGCAGCATTTCTCCGGCGAGCGAAACGCCCGCCGGAGTCTGTTTGCCCCAGACGCAGAAGCCGCCCTCGCCGTCCAGGATTTCGCCGGCCTTCAGCGGCCGCTTGGCGGTCGCCACCACGTCGGAGCGGAAGCCGGTCGGCGCCCCGGTCGGTTCGTGGCGCAGCGCGCAACTGGCAACTGAAATGCCGAGTTCGAGGCCGATCATGTGGATCGGCCGGTACAGCGCGGCATACTTCCCGCCGGAGTCCGGGAGCATGGCGTATTCCTTGAAACAACGGCGGGCGTAATCGGTCTCGCCCTCGATCACCACATAGGTCCCGAGCGCCAGATGATGCGGCACGTCACGGCCGTCGCGATAGACAGACGAGGTCACTTCGGTGACGCCGGCCTTCTCCAGCACGCCGCCCTCGCCCTTCGGCTTGCATATCTCGGCCAGCTCAAAGCGCGTCGCCGGCGGAAAGCTCAATCCGCCCGATTGCGGCACCAGCCCGGTGGCGTTGCAGACCGCGGTCATCTCGATGCCGGACTTGGTGCCGTCGACGAAGCTGTTGAACATCTTCGGGTTGATCGAGTTGCGGTCGGTGATGGCGAGATAACGGTCGAGAATGTCCCAGACATTGTCGGGGTTGGACTGGTGGTAATGCGGCTCATAGCGCGTGCCCTTGCCGGCGCAGATGACCTTGAAGCCGGCAGCGCGGGCCCAGTCGACGTGCTCGCAGATCAGCGCCGGCTGATCGCCCCAAGCCAGGCTGTAGACGACGCCGGCGTCGAGGGCGCGGCGCGCCAGCAGCGGGCCGGCCACCGCATCGGCTTCGACATTGACCATCACGATGTGCTTGCCGTGCCCGATGGCCGCCAGCGCATGGGCGATGCCGGCGCCGGGCACGCCGGTCGCCTCGACAATGACCTCGATGCGCGGATCGGCGATCATCGCCATCGCATCGTCGGTGACCAGCGTGGCGCGCTTCGCATGGGCGTCGTCGAGCGAGGCCGCGGCGTAGGCCGACGCCGGCCAACCGGCGGTGTCGAGCTGGCGGCGCGCCCGCGCAACGTCGAGATCGGCGACGGCAACGATATGCATGCCGTCAGTCAGCCGCGCTTGGGCCAGGAACATGGTGCCGAATTTGCCGGCCCCTATCAGGCCAACTGTGACCGGGTGCCCGGCCGCCTCGCGCTCGAGCAATTTGGAAAAAAGGTTCACCGGCGTCCCCTCCCGTTCGTTTCTGATTATGCGAAACGGACCATAGGGACAGCACGGTGACAAGGCGATGCGCGGCGCCGACCGGTTATTGGCAGAGGGCGCGGGACACGAAGGTCTCCGTCTGGCATCCGGGGCCGCTGTTGCGGCCGGCCATATAGACCTTGGGCGGGCAGACCTCGGCGGTGGTCATGTCAACGCTGGTGCCGGAGTCGAAGCCCTGCGCCTGGCAGAGGACGGTGGCGGCGGCGACGCAGTCCGGCGCGCCATTCGGCGCGTTGCGGCATTTGCTGTGGCCGCGGACCACGCGGGCTTTGGGAATGCGGGCCACCGCGTCGGCCGCGCCCCGGGCGCCCTCGACTGTAGACTTGGCGGCGAGACCGGCCTCAACGCCGAAATTTTCGACCTGCCGGCCGGCGCCCTGGAAGGTGTTCCCGACGTTGGCAGCCTGTTGTTCAAACCAGCGCTCGATGCGCTGAAACAGGTTCAGCTCTTCGGGCTGAGCCTGCGGACGCCCCTGCTGGGCGAAGGCCAGCGACGGCAGGACGAACGCCGCGCACAGGCACGCGGCGAAGGTGTGACGGCGGAAGCTGGTTCGAACCGTGCCCATGGCCGACTGTTTCCGGCGGGACGATCATGCCCCAAGGCGCCGCGGCAGTGCCCCTCTGATCGCCTCGCCCGAGAGCAATTGAGGAGCCCGATTCGCCTAGATCAAGTATAGCGCGGTGGCGATGCCGCCAAACAGAAATAGGGTACCGATCGTAACCCATAATCCAAGGCGTTTTTCGATCATCAGCCGGGCGGCCTCGCCATAACGGTACAACAGGAAGGCGACCAGGAAAAAGCGTGCGCCGCGCGTAACCAGCGACAGAACGACAAAGAGCGCCAGATTGTAGCCGACAAACCCGGAGGTGATGGTGACCACCTTGAAGGGGAACGGGGTAAAGCCAGCGAACAGAATAATCCAGGCGCCCCACTCGGCGTAGGCTTCGCGAAAATACTCGACTCTGTCGCCGTAGCCGTAAAGCTGGATCACCCAGTTCCCGACCGAATCGAAGAGCAGCGCCCCGATGGCATAGCCCGCCACCGCGCCGGCAACCGAGGTCACGGTGCACCAGGCCGCCATCACGAATGCCTTGGCGGGGCGCGCAAGCGCCATCGGGATCAGCATGACGTCGGGCGGGATCGGGAAGAACGAACTCTCCGCGAAGGAGACGATACCCAGTGTCCACATCGCATACCGCTTGTGGGCGGCGACAATGCACCAGTCGTACAAACGGCGGATAAACGACAGCGGCGCGGCAGCCTGGATGGTCATGGGGATCTCATCGGAGGGAATAGCGGCAGATCAACGGCGTTTGCGGATGCGCCCGGATTCCAGGGCCACGACTTTGCGCCGCGACGGGGCCTGTACCACATTCTTGGGCAGTTTTTCCGCAATTCCGAGAAGCCGTTCGCGCCGGTTCATTTCCGCCCAGACATCGTCCGGATGGATCCCTGCATGCACCCAAAGTACGACGAGATTATAAAGCAGATCGGCACTTTCCCGGACCACGGCGTCGGTTTTGCCGCGCAAGGCGTCGATGACGACTTCGATCGCCTCTTCCGCAAGCTTTTTGGCCATTTTATCGCAGCCGGACTGCAACAGCCGGGCGGTCCGCGAAGTCGCCGGGTCCGCGCCCCGGACGGCGATCACGGCGTCATATAGCCGGGTGACCGAATCAGTCATCCTCAGACATTATCCGTTCGGCGTGCAAAACCGGTTAACGAACCGGCAAAGGACGTTGTAAATGCAACGTTAAGCTTACCCTTGCCGGCTCGTTTTGAGCGGTTAGCGCCAGTGGCGGTAGTGGTGCCGGTGGTGGCGGTAGCGCGGCGCGTAGTAGCCGTAAGGCGCTCCGTAGTAGCCGTACGGCCGGCCATAGTAGCCGTGATGGTGATACCGGTTGGCGGCGGAGGCGGCGGCAATCGCTCCGAACACACCAAGGACGGCGGCAGCGGCGGCTGCGTTGTTCCCGCCGCGGCGGTGACGGTACTGCCGCCGTTGTGCACTGAGATCCAGCGTGGTGGCGTTGTCCTGCGACGCTTGCGCCGGGACCGGCGCCCGCGGCGCAGCCTGCGCGGTTCCAACACTGAACGAGGTCAGGGTCAGCGCCACAGCAACAGCAACAGCGCCGGCGACGAGAGATGAGGTGCCTGTTTTCAAGATCATTCTCCTTCTGGAGGGTCTGATCATTGAACGCCCGGCCTTGGCCTTTCCTGCCGGGAACCGCGCACACAAGACTGTGAAATTGCCTGCACGATCCTTGTGCCGCGCATCATTCTTCCTCGGACAACAGCATCGCATTGCCGCCCGACGCAGCGGTGTTGACCGTTACGACCTGCTCCAGCGCCAGCCGGTGCAGATAGTGCGGACCGCCGGCCTTCGGTCCGGTGCCGGACAAGCCGCTGCCGCCGAATGGCTGGCTGCCGACCACCGCGCCGATCATGTTGCGGTTGACGTAGATATTGCCGTGCGGGAGCCGGTTGGCGATATGCGCCACGGTGGCGTCGATCCGCGAATGAATGCCGAGCGTGAGGGCATAGCCATTGCCGGCGATGTCGTCGATCAGTTGATCGAGCTCGTCCGCCCGCCAGCGCACCACGTGCAGCACCGGCCCGAACACTTCGGTCTGCAGCTCGCGGGCGCGGTCGAGTTCGACAATCGTGGGGGCAACATAGGTGCCGTCGACCGGCAAGGCGCGCCTTTCGTCCCAGCGGAACCGCACCGCGCCGCGCGTGTCCATGGTCGCCACCCACAGGTCGAGTTTGTCCCTTGCCTCGCTGTCAATCACCGGGCCGATCTGCGTCGCCGGATCGCGCGGATCGCCGACAGCCAATTCGTCGGCGGCACCGCTGACCATGGCCAGCACCCGGTCGGCGATATCGTCCTGCAGGCACAGCAGGCGCAGCGCCGAGCAGCGCTGGCCGGCGGAGCGAAACGCCGAGGCGATGACGTCGTCCGTCACCTGTTCGGGCAGCGCGGTGGCGTCGACGATCATGGCGTTGATGCCGCCGGTCTCGGCGATCAAAGGCGGGATCGGACCGTCGCGGGCGGCGAGCGTGCGGTTGATGATGCGCGCAACCTCGGTCGACCCGGTGAACACCACGCCAGCCACCCGCCGGTCGCCGGTCAGCATGGCACCGACCGCGCCATCGCCCGGCACCAGATGCAGGGCGCTCGCCGAAACACCGGCGTCGTGCAGCAACTTCACCGCTGCGAAGGCGATCAGCGGAGTCTGTTCGGCCGGTTTGGCCACCACCGCATTCCCGGCAGCTAGCGCGCCGGCGATCTGCCCGACAAAGATCGCGAGCGGGAAATTCCACGGGCTGATGCAGACGACGATGCCGCGGCCGCGGTAGCGCAATTCGTTGCTTTCGCCGGTCGGACCCGGCAGCATCTGCGTCGCCAGCGTCCGGCGCGCCTCGGCGGCATAGTAGCGGCAGAAGTCGGCCGCCTCGCGCACCTCCGACACGGCATCGTCGATGGTCTTGCCGCCTTCGCTTTGCAGCAACGCGATCAGCCGGCCCCGGCTGGCCTCGATCAGGTCGCCGGCACGCTCCAGCGCCGCGGATCGCGCGGCAATGCCGACCGCATCCCAGGCGGCGAAGCCGGACTGCGCCGCCGCCAGCGCCGACGCGACGATCGTCTCATCGCCCTCCTGCACCGTGCCGATGATGCTGCCGTCGATCGGCGAGGCAACATCGCGCCGGCGGCCGGCAATGCCAACGCCGTCGATCAATGGCGCGGCCGGTTCGGCCGGCGGCGCGGCACCGATGGCGTCCCGCAAGGCATCGAACGCTTCGCCGTCGCCGAACTCGACGCCTGCCGAGTTGCCCCGCACCGGCGCGAACAGATCGCGCGGCAACGGAATATGCGCATGCCGCGCGTGAGCGGAATCGGCGATCCAGCGCTGCGGCCGGCGGATGATGTCGGCGATCGGCACATCGGGATCGGCCGCCACCGACACGAACGACGAATTGGCGCCATTCTCCAGCAGCCGGCGCACCAGATAGGCCAGCAGATCGGCATAACCGCCGACCGGCGCATAGACGCGGCAGGCGAGATCGGGCAATTCGGCCAGCAGCGCGGCATAGAGCGCGTCGCCCATGCCGTGCAGGCGCTGGAATTCATAGCCCGTCGTCCCGCCGGCGTCTTCGATCGTGCCGGCAATGGTCAGCGCATTGTGGGTGGCGAATTGCGGATAGAGCCGCGGCCGCGCCGCCAGCAGCCGGCGAACGCAGTCCTGATAGCAGAGGTCGGTCATGGCCTTGCGCGTGAACACCGGATAGTCGGCGAGGCCCCGCTCCTGCGCGCGCTTGATCTCGGTGTCCCAGTAGGCGCCCTTGACCAGCCGCACCGTCAGCCGGCGGCCGAGCGCTTCCGCCGTGTCCGCAATCCAGCCGATCACGGCCGGCGCGCGCTTCTGATAAGCCTGAATGGCCAGGCCGAAATCATCCCAGCCGCGCAACGACGGATCGCGCAGCACGGCGGCGATCACGTCGAGCGATAGTTCGAGCCGGTCGGCCTCCTCGGCGTCGACGGTAAAATTGAGTTGATAGGACTTCGCCAGCCGCGCCAGTTCGAGCAGCCGGCCCGGCAGTTCGCGCAGCACCCGCGCGCGCGACAGCGGCTCGTAGCGCGGATGCAGCGCCGACAGCTTCACCGAAATGCCGGCCTGCTGGCCCGCCGCTTTGCCGATCGCCGTGATGGCGCCGGCATAGGATTGCATATAGCGCGCGGCATCGCCGGCGGTCCGTGCGCCTTCCCCCAGCATGTCGAAGGAATAAAGATAAACCGGCTGCGACGACGCGCGCTTGAGCGCCTCGTCGATGGTCTGGCCGAGCACGAAATGCGATCCCAGCAGCCGCATCGCCTGGCGGGTGGCGGCGCGCACCGCCGGCAGGCCGAGCCGCCTGACCAGCGCATCGACAATGCCGTCCGGGGTTTCCCCCGGATGGATGACCCGCGCGGTCATGCCAAGCGTCCAGGCCGACGCCGACACCAGCAGCGCCGACGAACGGGTGTCATGATGGGCCCAGTCGCCGGCCGCCATCTTGTCCTCGATCAGCCGGTCGGCGGTGGCGCCGTCGGGCACCCGCAGCAGCGCCTCGGCCAGGACCATCAGCGCCAAACCCTCTTTGGTGGAGAGCGCATAGGCGTGCAGGAAATCCTCGACCCCGCCGAAACCGCCGGCCTGGGCGCGGATCGCCTCGACTAGGCGGGTGGCGCGGGCATCGACCCGCGCCTCGGCGTCGCCCGGCCGGTCCGCGCCGGCCAGCAAGGCGGTGGCAATGGCCTCATCCGGCGGCGCATAGGGCGCGCGGAAGGGTGACGGGTCAGCCATCACGTCTGCCATTGTCGCCGTCATTCGGCTGTCCTCCCGTCTCTTGCGCCAGAGTACCCCAAGGGACTGATTCCCACGGTGACGTCATGCCGCCCTGTTCAAAGCGGTGACTTACGGTAAATTGACGCCGGAACCGGCACATTGCCGGATCCTTGGGCATCGACGACCGCTTGAGCAATCGTAGCCGCAGAGAGCCTTGCGCAATTATGTGGCATGTTCTTTGCTCGTTTTTCGGTTCGAAATTGAGCATTCAGCGCAATCTCAAAGCCGCGCAGCCAGGTGCCCCGGGCACCGCGGCGGCCATCCACCGAAGGGAAGGAACCCAGATATGAGCTTACTCACCCCGGTCCGGCGCCTGCCGGCCGCATTGTTGCTGGCCGCCACGGCCACCGTCTTCGCCAGCGGCGGCGCCCTGGCGCAGACCTCCGTCAAATTCAGCCTCGACTGGAAATTCGAAGGCCCGGCAGCCCCCTTCGTGGTGGCGATCGACAAGGGCTACTTCAAAGCCGAAGGCCTCGATGTCACCATCGACACCGCCGGCGGCTCGCTCGAGCCGATCAACCGCGTCGCGTCGGGCACCTACAACATGGGCTTCGGCGACATCAATTCGCTGATCAAGTTCCGCGACGCCAACCCGGGCACGCCGATCAAGGCAGTGTTCATGTTCTACAACAAGCCGCCCTTCGCCATTGTCGGACGCAAGAGCCGCGGCGTTGCCAAGCCAAAGGATCTCGAAGGCAAGAAGCTCGGCGCGCCGGCGCCGGACGGCGCTTATGCGCAGTGGCCGATCTTCGTGCAGGCCAATGGCATCGACGCCTCCAAGGTGACGATCGAAAACGTCGGCTTCCCGGTGCGCGAGCCGATGCTGGCCGCCGGCCAGGTCGACGCCATCACCGGCTTCTCGTTCTCGTCCTTCATCAATCTGAAGGACAAGGGCGTTCCGGTCGACGACATCAGCGTGATGCTGATGGCGGATTACGGCGTCAACCTCTACGGCAACGTCGTGATCGTGAATCCGAAGTTCGCCGCCGACAATCCGGAAGTGGTCAAGAAATTCCTCAGCGCGCTGGTCAAGGGAATCAAGGAGACGGTGAAGTCGCCGTCGACCGCGGTCGATTCCGTGCTCAAGCGCAATGACATCGCCAAGAAGGACGTCGAGCTGGAGCGGCTGAACATGGCGCTGCGCGACAATATCGTCACGCCGGAAGTCAAGGCCAACGGTTATGGCGGCATCGTCAACAGCCGTCTGGCCAGCGCCATCGACCAGATCGCGCTGACTTACAAGTTCAAGTCCGACAAGCCGAAGCCGGAAGACATCTTCGACGCGTCGTACCTGCCGCCGGCCGCCGACCGCAAATTCGAATAAGCGGGACACATGACGGCGTTTGTCGCTCTCGATGGCGTCAGCCATGCTTATGCTGGCGTCAACTCCGCGTTGGCGGTCGAAGATTTGTCGATCTCCGTCGAAAGCGGCGAATTCGCCGCCGTGGTCGGCCCGTCCGGCTGCGGCAAATCCACACTGATGAAGCTCGCCACCGGCCTCCAGTTCCCGCGCGCGGGGACGGTGACGGTGGCGGGCGAGAAGGTGACGGCGCCGGTCAAGATCGCCGGCATGGCTTTCCAGGCGCCGACATTGCTGCCGTGGCGCACCACCACCGAAAACCTGCTGCTGCCGCTTGAAATCGTGCAGCCGTACCGCGGCGAAATGCGCCGCCGCAAAGCGGAATTCCGCGACCGCGCCGAGCGTCTGCTAACGTCGGTCGGGCTCGAAGGCCAGGGCAGCAAATACCCCTGGGAGCTTTCTGGCGGCATGCAGCAGCGCACGTCGCTGTGCCGTGCGTTGATCCACGAACCGAAACTCCTGATGCTCGACGAACCGTTCGGCGCGCTCGACGCCTTCACGCGCGAAGAGCTCTGGTGCGTGATCCGCGACCTGCAAGCCGCCAGCAAGATCACCGTCGTGCTGGTGACACATGACCTGCGCGAGGCGGTTTTTCTGGCTGACCGCGTGTTCGTGATGTCGTCGCGGCCGGGCCGCATCGTCGTGGAAAAGCGCATCGAATTGCCGCGGCCGCGCGACCTCGAAATAACCTTTACTCAGGCGTTTCAGGACATCGTTCATGAATTGCGCAGCCATATCGTGAAGGCGCGCCAATGAACCGCGTCGAGATGCTGATCAAGCTGTCGCCGTGGCTATTCACCATCGGCCTGTTCGTGGTCTGGGAAGCCGCGGTGCACATTTTCCAGATCCCGGTGTTCTTCCTGCCGCCGCCGACCGCTATCGCGCAGGCCTTTGTCGATTATTCCGGACCGATCGCGCGCAATTCCTGGATCACGCTGCAGACAACGCTGATCGGTTTTGGCCTCGCGGTCGGCTTCGGCCTGCTGCTGGGCCTGCTGGTCGGCTGGTCGCGCGCGATCTATGCGGGCCTCTATCCGCTGATGATCGGCTTCAACGCCATTCCGAAGGTCGCCTTGGTGCCGATCCTGGTGCTGTGGTTCGGCATCGGCTTCGTGCCGGCGGTGCTGACTGCCTTCCTGATCTCGTTCTTCCCGATCGTGGTGAATGTGGCGACGGGGCTCGCCACCATCGAGCCCGAACTCGAAGACGTGCTCAAGGCGCTGGGCGCCAGCAAGCTCGACATCATGCGCAAGGTCGGTATCCCGCGCACCCTGCCCTATTTTTTCGGCTCGCTTAAGGTCGCGATCACGCTCGCTTTTGTCGGCTCGGTTATCTCTGAAAGCGTCGCGTCCAATTACGGCATCGGCAATCTGATGCTGCAGGCGCAGGCGCAGTTCCAGGTGCCGCTGATCTTCGCCGGACTGATCGTGCTGGCCGTCGAAGGCATCGCCATGTACGCCGTGATGGCAATGCTCGAGAAGCGCATGACCGGCTGGGCGCAGCGCTCCGGCTTCGCCCAGGCTTGAGGCCGATCACGCGGCCGATTCGGTCTTCAACGGCGCGGCAATGACGGGCGGCCGGAAAATGATCGCGGCAATATCGTCGGCCAGTTGTTCATAAGCCGGACGTGCACCGCCTTCGCGAAGGAAAATGCCGCCATACAGTTCCGGCAACTTGGGCAGCGGTGCATCATCCCACGCCGTCAGCTTCAAGCTGTCGGCCAACCACCGCGTCATCGGCATGATACCGAGGCCCGCCGCAACAGCGCGGTTGAGGCTCTCGATGCTCGGGCCGGTGAACACGTCTTCCCACTCGAGGCCGGCCGACTTCAGGGCCCGCACCGCGCTCTGGTGATAGACGCAAGGCTCGCCGTAGGTCACCAGCGGCACCGGTTTGCTGAAATCGAGACGCAGATCTGGCGCACGGCACCAGACGATCTCCTTGGCACAGCTTTGCCGCGCGTCCGGCGGTGGCGCCTGCGACAGGCCGACAAAGATGTCGATCTCGCCGCTGCGCAGTTCACGCGCCAGCGGCTCATAATAGCCGGTGCGGACCATGAAACGGACGTCCGGCCAGCGCTTGCGAAAACGTGCCAAAATCTCCGGCAGCACCGACGCGACATAGTCGCTTGAGGTTCCGACGCGGATCACCAGCTCCGGCCGGCCGCTGGCGCCGAGATGCACAATCTGGTCGTTGATCGACAGCAGGCGCCGGGCGTAACTGACGACCATTTCCCCGTGCGGCGTCAGGCTGACGCCCTGGGTGCTGCGGTCGAACAGATCGTCACCGAGCAGGTACTGCAGCCGCTTGATCTGCGCGCTCACCGCCGGCTGGGTCACGCCGAGCGAGGCCGCTGCCTTGGTGAAGCTTCGCAAATCGACGACGGCTACGAGCGCCCGCAAAAGATCGGTGGGAATGTTGGTCATGCCGCCCCTACTCCAAATCGCCGCCCCGGTTATATGCGCACGAACAATACTGGAACAGTATACATTAGACCGAGAGAGGCAACGCTGACAATTTCTGTGAAATAGAGCAATCGTTGAGCTACCAACGATCCGGCCGGAATCGCGCAAATACGGCGTTATTTGATGCGTTCGAGAATGCTCACGTAGTTCGCCACCGCAGTTCCACCCATGTTGAAGATGCCGCCGAGGCGGGCATTCCTGACCTGCAGATCGCCGGCCGAGCCGGTCAGTTGCATCGCCGTCAGCGCATGCATCGACACGCCCGTGGCGCCGATCGGATGGCCCTTGGCCTTCAGGCCACCGGACGGATTGACTGGCAGCTTGCCGTCCTTCTGGGTCCAGCCTTCCTTGATGGCGCGCGCACCATCGCCTTCCGCGGTCAGACCCATGGCTTCGTATTCGATCAGCTCGGCGACGGTAAAGCAGTCATGGGTCTCGACGAATGACAGATCGCCGAGCGAGAGCCCGGCCTTTTGCAAGGCGCCATGCCATGCCTGCGCGCAGCCCTCGAACTTCAGAATGTCGCGTTTCGACATCGGCAGAAAGTCCTGCACGTGTTCGGCGGCGCGGAAGGCTACCGCCTTGTTGAGCCTGAGCGCGGTTTCGATATCGGTCAGCACCACCGCGGCGGCACCATCCGACACCAGCGAACAGTCGGTGCGCTTGAGCGGCCCGGCGACGAACGGGTTCTTCTCGCTCTCGGTGCGGCAGAACTCGAAACCCAGGTCCTTGCGCATCTGCGCGTAAGGGTTGCCGACGCCGTTCTTGTGGTTCTTGGCGGCGATCATCGCCAGCGCATCGGACTGGTCGCCCCATTTCTGGAAATAGAGCCCGGCGATCTTGCCGAAGATGCCGGCGAAGCCGCCGTCGATATCGGCCTCCTCGCGCACATAGGAGGCCTTGAGCAGATTGCGGCCAATCTCGGCAGCCGGCGTGGTGGTCATCTGCTCGACACCGACCGCCAGCACGACTCGCGCCGCGCGCGCCTCGATCGCCCTGATGCCCTGATGCACGGCGGCCGAGCCGGTGGCGCAGGCATTCTCCACCCGTACCGCCCGCTTGAAGCGCAGATCGGGCGACGCCTGGAGCACCAGCGAGGCGGTAAAATCCTGCGCCGAGAAACCGGCATTGAAATGGCCGAGCACGATCTCATCGACATCCTTGGCGGATAGTCCGGCATCGGCAAGGGCTTCGGTTGCTACGCGGACGATCAGGCTTTCGACCGTCTCATCGGCCAGCTTGCCGAATGCGGTATGGGCCCAGCCGACAATTGCCGCAGTCATCGCCTCTCTCCTTTGTCGTCTTGCCGAACTTTGGTCGCATTACACGTCGATTACTAGCGGGAGTCACCATAGTTTCAATTGGCGGCGGAGCGGCTTTGCCTCCCGTCGCAACCTTGGGTAACCTGCCGTCAGCGCATGGAACTCACCCGATTCCAGACCCGAGCCCGACCGGATCGCGACCTGTAATGCTCTTTTCCCGCTCCCGCTGCCGTGCCCTGATCGTCGGCTTTGCCGCCTGCGGTTTGCTGTCGCTGTCGGGCGCCGGCCGCGTCCAGGCCGAAGCCCTGCTGCTGATCGAGGCCTCGACCGGCAAGGTGCTGCATGCGGAGAACGCCACATTCCCGTGGTATCCGGCCTCCATCACAAAGGTGATGACCGCCTACGCCACGCTGCGCGCGGTCAAGGAGAAGAAGATCACCCTCGACACGCCGCTGACCATGTCGCGCAATGCGGTGGCGCAGCAGCCCGTCAAAATGGGATTCAAGCTCGGTACCACCGTCACGGTCGATAACGCGCTGAAGATGATCATGGTCCGGTCGGCCAACGACGTTTCGGTGGCGATTGCCGAAGGCGTCGGCGGCTCGATCGAGGGCTTTGCCGATATCATGAACGCCAACGCCCGCCGGCTCGGCATGTCGCAGACCCATTTCGTCAATCCGAACGGCCTGCCGTCGGAAGGTCACGTCTCCTCAGCCCGCGACCTCGGCATTCTGGCGCGGGCGCTGATCCGCGAATTTCCGGAATACGACCACTACTGGAACATCTCCGCCATCCGCCACGGCAACCGGATCATGCGCAACTACAACAGCCTGATCGATCGCTATCCCGGCACCGACGGCATGAAGACCGGCTTCATCTGCGCCTCCGGCTACAACATGGTCGCCTCCGCGACCCGCAATGGCCGAAGGCTGATCGCCGTCGTGCTCGGCGCCTATTCCGGCCTGGTGCGCGCCCAGAAGGCGGCGCAACTGCTTGAGCGCGGTTTCGCCAGCGGCGGCCTGACCTGGCTGACGCCATCGCTCGGCACCGTCGACGCGCTGGCGCCGATCGATGCGCAGCCGCCGAACCTGCGCGAGGAAATGTGCGGCGGTCACCGGCGCAAGCCGCCGTCCGAGGACAATCAGGAAGAAGATGTGGTGGCCGATGCGGCCGCCAGTGGCGAAGCCGAATCGGGCCAAGCCTTCATGCTGTCCAGTCTGAAGCCGGCGAATGGCAAGTTCGTGCTCGGACCGCCGGTCGAAACCGCAGCACCGGTCGTTGTCTTCACCGGTCCGGCCGGCCAGCCCGACGTCATCGTGCGCACGCCGACGCCGGCGCCAAAAAAGAAGACGGCGACCAAACCGGCGAAGCCGGCGGCTGACAAATCGGCAAAGTCGGCCACCAAAAAACCGGCTGCCTCCAAGCCGGCGGCGGCCAAGCCGAAGGTCACGTCGGCCGGCCAATGAGCGGAACCGGCGCCAGCGCCAGCCGGCGCGAGCCACCCACGCCCATTCCGTTGACGGTGCTGACGGGCTTCCTCGGCGCCGGCAAGACCACGCTGCTCAACAGGTTGCTCAAGGACCCGGCGTTCGGCGAGACCGCCGTCATCATCAACGAATTCGGCGACGTCGCGCTCGACCATCTGCTGGTCGAATATGTCGGCGACAACATGGTGCTGCTGCAATCGGGCTGCCTGTGCTGCACCATACGCGGCGACCTGGTCGACGCGCTGGAAACGCTGCTGCGCGACCTCGACAACGGACGCTGTACGTTCCGCCGCGTGCTGCTGGAGACCACGGGACTGGCCGATCCGGCGCCGGTGCTGCAAACCGCCATGGCGCACCCGTACCTCGTGATGCGCTACCGCCTCGATGGCGTGATCACCGTGGTCGACGCGGTCAACGGCGAAGCCACGCTCGATGCCCATGCCGAAGCCGTCAAGCAGGCGGCCATGGCCGACCGCATCGTGCTGAGCAAGACCGACATGGCCAGCGAGGCGCAACGCGCGGGCATCGCCGCCCGTCTGCAGGCGCTCAATCCGGCGGCAATCATCCTCGACGCCGCCAAAGGCGAAGCCACGGCGGAGCGCCTGTTGAATTGCGGTCTGTACGATCCCGGCCGCAAGATCCCCGACGTCAAGAAATGGCTGGCGGAAGAGGCCTATGCCGACGCCCACCGCCATGACCATGGTCACCCACATGGTCATGCACATGGGCATGACCATCATCACCTCGACCGCAACCGCCACGACGCCCACATCGCCTCGTTCGTGCTCACGGCCGAAGCGGCAATCCCGGCCGGCACGCTGGAGATGTTCCTCGAGCTGTTGCGCGCGAATTACGGCACCCAGCTGTTGCGCATCAAGGGCATCGTGAAGCTGGCCGAAATGCCCGATACGCCGGTCGTGGTGCACGGCGTGCAGCATGTGTTCCATCCGACCGCACGGCTGGAGCGCTGGCCGGACGACGACCACCGCACGCGCATTGTCGTCATCACCCGCGACCTGCCGGAGCGCACCGTGCGCGAGCTGTTCGAGGCCTTTATCGGCAACGCCGCCCCCGATCGCCCGGACCGCGCCGCCTTGACCGACAATCCGCTGGTCCCGTTCGGCGGCGTCGACCGTTAGCACGCTGCCAAATGCCGCCTTGCGCGGCGCGCCGACTCGACTCATGCTGATTATCGACCGCCGGCCGCGCCCGGACCATAATCGGCGGCGGATGGGGAAACGTCATGCAACGGCCGATGGAGCGCCCTTGGCTGCAGCATTATCCGCCCGGTGTCGCCGCCGAGATCGACCCGACGCGCTATCCCTCGCTGGTGGCGATGCTGGAAGAGAGTTTCCAGGCCCACCGCGAGCGGCCGGCCTTCATCTGCATGGGCAAGAGCATGACCTATGCCGAGCTCGACGCGGCTTCGTCCGCTTTCGCCGCGTGGCTCCAGGGCAAAGGGCTCGAGCGCGGCGCCCGCGTCGCCATCATGATGCCGAACGTGCTGCAGTATCCGGTGGCGATCGCCGGCATACTGCGCGCCGGCTTCACCGTGGTGAACGTCAATCCGCTGTACAAACCACGCGAACTGGAATTCCAGCTCAACGATGCCGGCGCCGAGGCCATCATCGTGCTGGAAAACTTCGCCCATGTATTGCAGCAGGCGCTGCCGCACACGCGCGTCAAACATGTCGTGGTCGCCACCATGGGCGACATGCTCGGTACGCTGAAGGGCGCCGTGGTCAATACCGTGGTCCGCCGCGTCAAGAAGATGGTGCCGGCCTACAGCCTGCCCCAGGCCACGCGGTTCAACGACGCGCTCGCCGCCGGCCGTAGACGGACATTGACGAAGCCGGCCATCGGACCCGACGACCTCGCCTTCCTGCAATATACCGGCGGCACCACCGGCGTGGCCAAGGGCGCCATGCTGCTGCACCGGAACGTGGTCGCCAACCTGTTGCAGGTGGATGCCTGGCAGCAGCCGATTTTGGCTGCGCCGCCGAAGGTCGATCGCATGATCGTCGTCACCGCGCTGCCGCTCTATCATATCTTCGCGCTGACGGCCTGCTTCCTGTTCAGCGTCCGCAACGGCGGCTTGAGCTTGCTGATCCCCAATCCGCGCGACATTCCCGGCCTGATCAAGGAACTGTCGAAATACAAGGTGAACTCGTTCCCGGCGGTCAACACGCTGTACAACGCGCTGCTGCATCATCCCGACTTCGGCAAGCTCGACTGGAGCATGCTCAAATGCGCCATCGGCGGCGGCATGGCCGTGCAGAAGGCGGTGGCCGACGCCTGGTTCAAGGCAACCGGGCGCCCGATCATCGAAGGCTACGGCCTGTCGGAAACATCGCCGCTGCTGACCTGCAACCGCGCCGACATCCCGGAATGGACCGGCACCATCGGGCTGCCCGTCTCGTCGACCGACATCGCCATCCGTGACGACCACAACGCCGATGTGCCGATGGGCGAGCGCGGCGAGATTTGCGCGCGCGGACCGCAGGTGATGCCGGGCTACTGGCAGCGGCCGGAGGAAACCGCGCTGGTGATGACGGAGGACGGCTTTTTCCGCACCGGCGACATCGGCACCATGGACGAACAGGGCCGCGTCACCATCGTCGACCGCAAGAAGGATATGATCTCGGTCTCCGGCTTCAAGGTGTTTCCGGCCGAAGTCGAGGAAGTGGCGATGCTGCATGGCGGCATTCTCGAATGCGCCGCCATCGGCATTCCAGATGACCATTCCGGCGAAGCGGTGAAGCTGTTCGCTGTCAAGAAGGCCACCGACCTGAACGAGGTGGACCTGCGCCGCCACATGCTCGGCCAGCTTGCCAGCTACAAGGTGCCAAAACATATCGAGTTTCGCGAAGAATTGCCGAAGACCAATGTCGGCAAGATTCTGCGCCGCGCGCTGCGGGAGGGAACATGACGACCGATCAAGCCACCACCATTGTCTCGTTCTGGCAGAAGGCCGGGCCGGCGATGTGGTACAAGAAGGATACCGCCTTCGACAATGAAATCCGGCGGCGCTTTCTGCCGCTGCATGAGGCCGCTGCCGCGGGCACACGGACCGACTGGACGCAATCGGCGCAGGGCACGCTGGCGCTGTTGATCCTGCTCGACCAGTTTCCGCGCAACATGTTTCGCGGCGAGGCGCGGATGTTCGCCACCGACGAACAGGCCCGCACGCTCGCCGCCTCCGCCATCGTGCGCGGCTTCGACTCACAGGTGGACGCCGACATGCGTGGCTTTTTCTACCTGCCCTTCATGCATTCCGAGGTCATGGCCGACCAGGACCTGGCCATCACGCTGTACACGGCAGCGGATGACGCCGACGGCCTGAAATGGGCGCACTTGCACGCCGATATCATCCGCCGCTTCGGCCGGTTCCCGCATCGCAACGAGGTGCTTGGCCGCACCACCACGCCCGAGGAACAGGCCTTCCTCGACAGCGGCGGTTTTGCCGGTTGATGGACACGCGCATGACCGACCTGCATGGTGTGTTTCCCTACCTGGTGTCGCCCATCGATGCCTCCGGCCGCATTCTCACCGACGTGCTGGGACGGCTTTCGTCCGACCTGATCGACGCCGGGGTGCATGGCCTGACGCCGCTCGGCTCGACCGGGGAATTCGCTTACCTCGATCGCGCCCAGCGCAGCGCCGTGGTGCAGGCCACCATCGAGGCGGCAAACGGACGCGTCCCCGTGATCGCCGGCGTCGCCTCGACGGCGACTGCGGACGCCGTCGATCAGGCGAAGGCGTATCAGGCGCTCGGCGCCGACGGCATTCTCGCCATTCTCGAAGCCTATTTTCCGCTGAAGGATGCGCAGATCGAGGCCTACTTCCGCGCCATCGCCGACGCGGTCGACATTCCGGTGGTGCTCTACACCAACCCGCAGTTCCAGCGCAGCGACCTGACCCTCGATGTCATCGCCCGCCTCTCGGCGCATCCCCGCATCCGCTACATCAAGGATGCGTCGACCAACACCGGGCGCTTGCTCTCGATCATGAACCGCGCGCCGGACATGAAAGTGTTCTCGGCATCCGCGCATATTCCGGCCGCGGTGATGCTGATCGGCGGCGTCGGCTGGATGGCGGGACCCGCCTGCATCGTGCCGCGCCAGAGCGTGCGGCTCTACGACCTCTGCCGCGCCGGGCAATGGCCGGAGGCGCTCACCCTGCAACGCGACTTGTGGCGCATCAACGAGGCCTTCGCCCGCTTCAACCTCGCCGCCTGCATCAAGGCCGGCTTGCAGATCCAGGGCTACGCCGTCGGCGACCCGGTGCCGCCGCAGGCCGCGCTTTCCGCCGATGACCGCAAGGCGGTCGAGGCCATTCTGGCGCAGGTCGCCAATCTCTAAAGCCTCTGAGTTTGCAGGCGAATTCAGCCGTCCAACCGATTCTTAAGGCTTCCTTGCTAAGCGGAGCGGATGGCTTTGCCGTCGCCTGCAACCCAGGCGCCGCCCGCGGTTCCGGTCGGCGCCGAGCCCGCCGCTGCGGCATCGCCGCCCGCGGGCCTGTTCGCGCGCCTGAAGGCCAAACTCGCCGAACGCAGCGACTCGCGGCTGGCGCAACTGGTCGCCGGCAAGGTCTTCGCCATGCGCGTCGTCAACGCCGTGCTGGCGCTGGTGACGCAGGTGCTGCTGGCGCGCTGGATGGGTGCGTTCGAATTCGGCATCTACGTCTATGTGTGGACCTGGGTGCTGATGATCGGCGCGCTGTCCGACCTCGGCCTGTCCACCGCGGCGCGGCGCTTCATCCCGGAATACACCGAACTCAAGGCGTTCGACCGGCTGCGCGGCTTTCTCAATGGCAGCCGCTGGCTGTCCTTCGCCATCGCCACCGGCATCGGCGCCGCCGGCGCCCTCATCGTTGCCGTGCTCGATCCCTGGCTCGACCAGTACGTGGTGATTCCTCTGTATCTCGCCTGCGCCATCGTGCCGATCTACGGCCTGGTGCAGACCCAGGCCGGCATCGCGCAATCCTATGACTGGCCCAATCTGGCGCTGATGCCGTTCTACATCATTCGCCAGCTCGCCCTGGCCGCGGTGATGGGTGCCGCCTACATGCTCGGCGCGCCGACCGACGCGGTGACGGTGATGATCGTCGCCATCGTCACCACATGGGCGGTCACCATCGGCCAGATGGTCGTGCTCAACCGCCGCCTGAAACAGAAGGTGGAGCCCGGCCCGAAGCTGTACGAGCCGAAGATCTGGCTGGCGACCTCGCTGCCGATCTTCGTGGTCGAGGGCTTCTATTTGCTGCTGACCTATGTCGACATCCTGCTGCTGCAGCATTTTCGCTCGCCGGAAGAAGTCGCGCATTACTATGCAGCCGCGCGGCTGCTGGCGATTGTCGCCTTCGTCTATTTCGCCATCGCCGGCGCCACCACCCACAAGTTCACGCAGTATCACGTGTCAGGCGACAAGGAGCGGCTTGCCTCGTTCTTTGCCGAGACCATCAAGTGGACGTTCTGGCCCTCGCTTCTGGTCTGCGCCTTCATCCTTGCCTTCGGCCGGCCGCTGCTGGCGCTGTTCGGCGAGAACTTCACCGCCGCCTACGACGTGATGTTCATTCTCGCCATCGGCATGATGGCGCGCGCCGCGGTCGGCCCGGCCGAACGGCTCCTGAACATGCTGGGCGAGCGCAGGCAGTGCGCCTCGGTCTATGCCATCGCGTTCGTCATCAATCTCGTGGTCGGTGTCATTCTGATCCCGCTCATCGGCATCGAGGGCGCGGCGGTGTCGACGTCAGTCGCGCTGGTCGCCGAGTCGATCATGCTGTACCGCCTCGCCAAGCGCCGCCTCGGCTTCCATGTGTTCATCATGGGCGGAGCGCAGAAATAGAGGCGTCCCGATTGTCTGCGCGTCACACACGGAGTCATGCGCGGGCTCGACCCGCGCATCCATGATGTGACGCCACACGGCAAAGGCTTACGTAAGTCTGTATTCGCCGCACGGCCTCATGGATGGCCGGGTCAAGCCCGGCCATGACAGCGGAGAGGCATTACAGACCCGCTGATAAACTGAATCACACTTTCTCCCTTAACAACCGCCGGATCACCTTGCCGGTCGTTGTCATCGGCATGGCGTCGATGAAGGCGACCTCGCGCGGATATTCGTGCGCCGATAGCCGCGTGCGGACAAAACTTTGAATCTCCGCCGCCAGCGCGTCCGACGCGGCGAAGTCCTGCTTCAGCACGATGAAGGCCTTGACGATCTCGGTGCGCAGCGCATCCGGCTTGCCGACAGCCGCCGCCAGCGCCACCGCCGGGTGCTGGATCAGGCAGTCCTCGATCTCGCCGGGACCGATGCGGAAGCCCGATGACGTGATCACATCGTCGTCACGGCCGACAAAGCTGACGTAGCCTTCGTCGTCCATCACGCCCTGATCGCCGGTGGTCATCCAGTCGCCGATGAACTTGTCGCGCGTTGCCTCCGGCTTGCCCCAGTACTCCAGGAACATCACCGGATCGGGCCGCTGTACCGCGATCTGACCGACCTCGCCCGGCTTGACCGGCTGGCCATCGGCATCGATCACCGCCACCACGTGCCCCGGCACCGCCTTGCCGATGGCGCCCGGCCGCAGCAGGCCGAGCTGGGCACAGGAGCCGAGCACCAGGTTGCATTCGGTCTGGCCATAGAACTCGTTGATGGTCAGGCCGAGCGCCGCCTTGCCCCACTCCAGCGCCTCGACGCCGAGCGACTCGCCGCCCGACGCCACCGTGCGCAGCCTGAAAACGTAACGTCCGCGCGGGCTGGCGGCGGCCCGCATCATGCGCAGCGCGGTCGGCGGAATAAACGCATTGCGCACGCCCGTGTCCGCCATCAGCGCGAAGGCCTCGTCCGGATCGAACTTGTCGAAGCGCCGCGCGATCACCGGCACGCCGTGATGCAGACTGGGCAGCAGCACGTCGAGCAGGCCGCCGGCCCAGGCCCAGTCGGCCGGCGTCCAGTAGCTGTCGCCTTGTTGCGGGAACGGATGATGCGGCAGCTCGACGCCGGGCATGTGGCCGAGCAATACGCGGTGCGCATGCAGGGCGCCCTTGGGCTGGCCCGTCGTGCCCGATGTGTAGATCATCATCGCCGGATCGTCGGCCGCGGTGTCGACCGGCGTGAAGTCCGGCGAGGCGCGCGCCAGCAGACCCTCGAAGTCCAAGGCGCCGTCGGCTTCGCCATCGATCGACAACACGCACGTCAGGTCCGGCACCTGGTCGCGAATGCCGGCGAGCTTGGCGAGGCCCTGCGCATTGGTCAGCAGCGCCTTGGCGCCGGAATTCTGCAGGCGATAGGACAGCGCATCCGGCCCGAACAGAATCGCCACCGGCAGCGCGATGGCGGCGAGCTTGTAGATCGCGACATGCGCCGCCACCACTTCCGGCGACTGCGGCAGGAAGATCGCCACCCTGTCGCCGCGCGTGACGCCGTGGGCGCGCAGCACATTGGCCAGCCGGTTCGAGGTCTCGCGCAGCCAGCCAAAGCTGATTGCGTCGTCGCGGCCGTCGGCATGCAGATGGCGGATGGCGAGCCGGCCGGGATCAAGCGCCGCCCAGCGGTCGCAGATATCGACGCCAATGTTGTAGCGCGCCGGAATATCCCAGCGGAACTGGCGATAGAGCTGGTCGTAGTCGCGAACGGCATCCGGCATTGCGCGGCACGCTAGTGCGAAGCGGTGCGACCGTCTAGGCTTGCGCGCCATCCGCCATAATCGGGAAGCCAACCATGTCCGTTTCCATGTACCAGATCTCGGTGCCGCCTCTGCTGCGCGGCCTCGGCGTCCTGTCGGCGCTGCTGCGCAAGGGCGAGGCCCATGCCGATGCAACCTCCATGCTGGAGGCGCGGCTGGCGCCCGACATGATGACGCTGGTGGGTCAGGTACAGCGCGCCAGCGACACCGCCAAAGGCTGCGCCGCCCGGCTTGCCGGCCTCGACGCGCCGGCCATGCCGGACACCGAGGCGAGCTTTGCCGACCTGCAGTCACGGATATCCCGGACCGTCGATTTTCTCCAGAGCATCAAGCGCGAGCAGATCGACGGCAGCGAGGCCAAGCCAATCAGCTTCAAGGCCGGGCAGAGCATGTTGAACTTCACAGGCGAGAGCTACGTCCTCACATTCGTGCTGCCGAATTTCTATTTCCACGTCACGGCGGCCTACGCGATTCTGCGCCACAAAGGTGTGCCGCTGAGCAAGCTGGATTACCTCGGGCCGCGGTGACGCGGCACTATGCGCGCGAACCCGGAATGACCGAGAAAAGCGGCAGGCTGTAACCGCCCCGGCTGCGCGAAGCCTGCCATCGGGCCGGCCTCTTCAAGCCGGACCCGTTTGGCTCCTTCCGGGCAACGGCTCACGCCGCGCGGGCAAATGCCGCGATTACCGGCGCCGGGACAAACGGCAGCCGCGGCAGACCGGCGCCGGCGGCCGGCGGCGGCTCGAACGGATCATTGTCGTTCGCCGGCCGTGGCAGCCGCGGCTGAACGGGATAGCCGAACCCGTCGCCGCGCGAATGTCGATCGGCAGCCTTGCGCATGGCCGACCTCACACCAGAACAGGACCGTGACCGGCGGCGCCATGCGACCCGCCCGGCCGCCGCCACCGGCGCAGGCGGCGCCGCAACCCGCCGCCACCTCTGGCGTTGAACGCCGGCGCATCGTTATCGAGCATGCGCAGCGCATCCATGATGTCATCCCACGCCACCGGCTTGCCGCCGGGACTGACGCGCAGATCCGGCGCCGCCTCGACCGCGCAGGCATCGGAGGCCCACGAGGCAAGCACGGCGCGCTTTTCGGCGCGCGTCATATCCGGGTCGCGCACCACGTCGAGCGGGTGCGCGAAGGCCCGCGCCGGATGCAATAAAGAATCGAGATCGAAGGTTTCGCGGTTGACGCCGGCATCGCGCGCGGCGTGTGCGTTCGAATAAAGTTTCATGACCATCCTCCTTGCACTGAGGCAGGCGGCCCGCCGGCTGGCGAACCGCCTTGGCTTGAGTCATTGCGGGATCAGGCGACCTTCGCCTGATCGATGCTGCGGACCCGGTCATTTGCGGCGATCGCTTGCCCGGCCTTGATCTCGATCCTGCGCGGCTTCATCGACTCCGGCAGTTCGCGTTGCAGGTCGATCTGCAGCAGGCCGTTCTCCAGCGATGCACCTTTCACCTCGACGTAGTCGGCGAGTTTGAAGCGGCGGTCAAACGAACGGCCGGCGATGCCGCGGTGCAGATAGGCGGCCTCGTTCGGACGGTCGTTGGCCCGGCCCGAGACGATCAACGTGTTGCGATCGACCGTGATGCCGATCTGGTCCGGCCCGAAGCCGGCCACCGCCAGCGAAATCCGGTAGCTGTTATCGCCGGTGCGGACGATATTGCAGGGCGGATAGTGATCCTCCGGCTCGAACCGCAGGCTCTCGTCGACCAGATCGAACAGCCGGTCGAAGCCAATGCTGGTGCGCCAGAAGGGATCCATATTCAGGGTTCTCATTGCCACATCCTCCATCGAGCAACATGGGTCAAAGAGCGCCGGACACCCGCCGGCGCCCACTGGGTCGGGCCCGATCCCGGCGCCCGACGGCCAGCGAAATAGGCAGCGCGCGCATGATTTCAAGAGGCCGGAAAATGGCGCGACCGACGTATTAAGTATTTAATTTTATTATATAAATTACTGGCGCGACAACATGCCCTAGCCGCGCCGGTCGTCCGGCTCGGCGAGAATGAGCGCCCAGTACACCTTGTACTTCGACGACGGCGTATAGACCGCGGCGATGCCCATGCGGGTCGCGCCCTTCAGCAACATGTTGGTGCGGTGCGACGGCGAATCGCGCCAGCCGGAGAAGGCTTCCGCCAGCGTATGGTAACCGGCGCCGATGTTCTCGGCCGCGGTCCTGGCGTCGTAGCCGGCCGCCTTCAGCCGCGAATTGAACGGCCGGCCGGCGGCATGGTCGAGCTTGTCGCGCTTGGCCATGATCTCGGCCTGCTGGGTGGCGAGCCGCATGAGTTCGGGATCGAGCGTCAGCGGCGGCAGATTGTTGTTGGCGCGGTATCCGGAAATCATCGATGCCGCCGCCGCCGCGTCGAGCTGCGCGCCCGGTTGCGCCATGCTGCGATAGAAGCTCGGCTCGCCCTTCGGTACAGCGACCTCGGTCGTACAGGCCGCGAGTGCGCAGAATATGAGCAGAGTCGAAAGCGTGCGCACGATTTTCATCTGGCCGAAACTCCGATTCGATATTTTGACACAGTGTGCGCCGACCATGGCCGAACGGTGATGCGAAGGACTGGCGCTGCCCACGTCTCTGGCCTACCATTCGTCCCAACAACAAGCCGTTAAGCGGAATTTCCAGGGAGTAAACGATGTCCGACCAACCCGCCGCGCTCACGCCCGGTGCGATCCGCGCCTCGCAAGGCGAATACATGTTCGACCTTGGAACCGCCGACAAAATCCTGGGCGGACCGGATTACTCCACCGCGCACGGCCCCTGCATCGAAGGCGACCGCATGATGGTCGGGCTGATGCGGATGAAGGCCGGAACCGGCGCCGAGCCGCACTCGCATCCGAACGAGCAGTGGATCTACATCATGGAGGGAACTTTCAGCGCCACGGTCGGCGGCAAGACGATCGACGCCAAGCCCGGCTCGGTGGTCTACATCCCGGCCAACACCATTCATAACGGACGCGCGACGCCCGAAGCCGATGTTGTGTTCTTCACCTGCAAGGATACCTCGCACAGCCTGCACGGCATCAAGGTAAAATAGCCAACCCTGCGAGACGGCGCCGAAGAAGCGCAGCCGCACGACACTTTCAACCGAACCACTTCCCTGGGAGGGAAAAAATGAAACGTCTCAGCCTGAACCTGCTGTCTGCCGCCTGCATCGTCACCGGCATCGTCGCCGGCCTTTCCACCGCCTCGGCGCAGGACAAATATCCGACCCGCTCGATCAAGGTGCTGGTGCCTTATGGGCCGGGCGGCGCCACCGACATCACCGCGCGCATCGTCGGCGATGAGTTCCAGAAGATCACCGGCCATGGCTTTATCGTCATCAACAAGCCCGGTGCCAACGGCCTGCTGGCGATCGACGAACTGGTGAACTCGCCGGCCGACGGCTACACCATCATGGTCGGCAATGTCACCACCAACACGATCACGCCGCTGCTCTACAAGGACAAGATGTCGAAGGACTACACCAAGACGGTAACGGCGGTGACCAACCTGGTCGACGTGCCGGCCTTCGTGGTGACGACCATGGCGGACAATTTCCCGGTCAAGTCGCTCAAGGAACTGGCCGAGTACGCCAAGAAGAACCCGGGCAAGCTGACCTACGGCACCGTCGGCGCGGGCTCCTATCCGCACTTCGACATGGCCTATTTTGCCAAGAAGGCCGGCGTCGAGATGACCGCGCTGGCGAACAAGAACGGCGCCTCCGGCGTCATCCAGGATCTGCTGCGCGGCGACGTGCAGGCTGCCTTCCTCAACACCGGCAGCAGCGCCGGACAGGTGCAGGCCGGCAAGATGCGCGCCATCGCCGTGGTCAATCACACCCGGCTGGCGGAATATCCGGACGTACCGACCATGAAGGAAGCCGGCTTCCCGGATGTCGGCACCATCGCCTGGAACGGCATGTTCGCGCCGGCCGGCACGCCGAAACCGATACTCGAGGCGCTGCACGCCGCCGTGATCAAGGCGATGAACACGCCCGAGGCGCGCGAGAAGTTCAAGAAGCAGAACTACAACATCGTGCCGAGCAAGTCGGTCGACGAAGCGCAGAAGTGGCTGACCAATGAGATGAAGCAGTGGCAGAACATCATCACCACGGTGAACCTGCAACTGACGCAGTAACTATCCGCGGGAACACAAGCACCGCGCTGCCCCACACTCGGGTCATGCGCGGGCTTGACCCGCGCATCCATGATGAGACGCGTTACGGCAAAGCTGAACGTAAGTCTGCATCTGGAGAACTGCCTCATGGATGGCCGGGTCAAGCCCGGCCATGACCCCGTCCCCGGCAGCGTGCCTGCGTCAGGCCTGCGCAGCAGCCCGCAACGCCGCCCATACCCGGTCCGACGTCGCCGGCATGTCGAGCGCGGCGCCCTTGGGCAGCGCATCGAGAATCGCATTGATCAGCGCCGGTGGCGCCGCCGTGGTGCCGGCCTCGCCGGTGCCCTTCACCCCCAGCGGATTGGTGCGGCATGCCACCGCCGCATGCTCAACCGCGATCGACGGCATGTGATGGGCGCGCGGCATGGCGTAATCCATGAACGAGCCCGAGACGAGCTGGCCGCCGGCCTCGTACACGGTGTTCTCGGTCAGCGCCTGGCCGAGCCCCTGCGCCACCCCGCCATGCACCTGGCCCTCGACAATGGTCTGGTCGAGCAGATTGCCGGTGTCGCTGACCGCGGTGTACTTGATGATCTCGACCGCGCCGGTATCGGCGTCGACCTCGACCTCGGCGATATGGCAGCCGTTCGGGAATGACGGCGGTACCTTGATCTTGGCCGTGGTGTCGAGGCTTTCAGCAATCTCACCGCTGCGCGCCAACTCGGCGGCGCGATCGGCGACCTCGAACAGCGACACCGTGCGGCCGGTGCCGCGCACGCTGAACTGGCCGTCGCCGTAGTCGATGTCGGCCTCGCCGGCCTGCAGCAGCATGGCGGCAACGCGCTTGCCTTTCTCGATCACCTGGTCGGCGGTCTGCGCGATGGCGCCGCCGGTCATCATGGCCGAGCGCGAGGCGACCGCACCGAAGCCCGGCACGTCGCGGTCGGAATCGCCCGACGACAGCGTTACCGCCGCGGCATCAATGCCGAGCCGGCGCGCCACCAGGCCGGGAAATACGGTCGGATGGCCCTGCCCGCTGCCGCCGGCGCCGACGCTGACCACGGCGCGGCCGCCGCCGGGAAACGTGATGCGCGCCGCCTCTTCCGGAAACGCGCCGGCGATCTCGAGATAGCAGCCGATGCCGATGCCGCGCAGTCTGCCGGATTTCTTGGCGGCCTTCTTGCGCGCGGCGAAGCCGTCATAGTCGGCAAGCGTCAGCGCGCGCTCGAAGGCGGCGGGGAAATCGCCGCTGTCGTAGGTGTTGCCGAAGGCGGTGGTGTAGGGAATTTTATCGGGCGCAATCAGATTGCGCCGGCGCAGCTCGGCGGCGTCGATGCCGGTCTGGTCGGCGGCGGCATCGATCACGCGCTCCAGCAAATAGCTCGCCTCGGGACGCCCGGCGCCACGATAGGGTCCGGTCGGCAGCGTGTTGGTGAAGACGCAGCGCGTGTTCACCTGCGCCGCCGGAATGTCGTAGACGGTCGGCAGGCAGCCCGACACGTGCGTCGTGAATACGAAATGTGCGACGCCGGTGAAGTAGGCGCCGACATTGCCGATGCAGTCGACGCGCAGGCCGAGAAATTTGCCCCGCGCCGACAGCGCCAGTTCCGCCGTGAAGAAGCCGTCGCGGCCCTGATTGTCGGTGAGGAAGGCTTCCGAGCGGGTCGACACCCAGTGCACCGGCTGCTTCAACTCGCGCGCCGCGTGCAGCATTGCGATGTATTCGGGATAGCACCAGCCCTTCATGCCGAAGGCACCGCCGACATCCTCGGTGACGATGTGCAGGTCTTCCGGCTTGACGTTGAGGCTGCCGGCGACTTGCGCGCGCACGCTGGCGAAGCCTTGCGTCGGACAACGGAGGGTAAAGCGTCCGGTGGCGGCGTCGTGGCTGGCGGTGGCGACGCGCGGCTCCAGCGAAGCGACCACCAGCCGCTGGTTCATGAGTTCGACGCGCACGACGTGGGCGGCGTCCCTGAAGGCACGGTCGAGCGCCGCCTGGTTCTTGCCGTCGGGATCGGCCGGCGCGGTCCAGTCGAAGCCGACATTGCCCGCGGCCTCCGGCCAGAGCTGCGGCGCGCCGGGGGCGGCGGCGGCGCGGGCATCGGTCACCGGCGTCATTTCGCTATAAGCGACGACGATCTTGTCGCCGGCGTCCTGGGCGGCGGCGGCGCTCTTCGCCACCACCATCGCCACCGGTTCGCCGACATGCATGACCTGTGTCCCGGCCAGCACCGGACGGTGCGGCGAGAACGGCACCTTGCCGCCGCGGCCGGGGATCGGATGGGCGTGCGAGATCGAATGATAATGCGCGGCGTCGAGATCGGCGCCGGTCAACACCGCGACGACGCCCGGCGATGACTTCGCCGCCGCGGTGTCGATGCTTTCAATCCGGGCGTAAGCATGCGGCGAGCGCACGAAATAGGCGGCCAGCGCGCCGTCCGGCTTCACGTCGTCGCCGAAATGGCCGTGGCCGCGCAACAGCGGATCGTCCTCAACGCGGCCGCTGAAGGTCTGGGGCGCGGTGCGGGCGGCGGAAGAAGCGATCATGCAGGACACTCCGGTGAAAGGAACGGCGGCCGCCTGTGCGGCCCTTAAGCTTTGCTTAACCAACCAACCGCAAGCAATTAACCGCAAAACAACCGGTTGGGGAATAGCGTTCGCGCAACCTGGACGCAACATGGCCTCAGCTTACTTTTCAGCCTCCACCGTGCGCCACCTGCGCTTGCTGGCGCGAACCGGCGGTCTCTGCTTTGCCGCCAGCTTTGCCCTGCTCTACGCCGTTTTCCCGGGGACCACGGCGGGCGCCGCCCTCTACGCGGGACTGGCCGCTGTGCTGACGATGACGCTCGCGGCAGCGTGGCTGGCCCGGCGCATCCGGGCGCAGAACCGGCGCATGCGGATCGCACTCAACAACATGGCGGAAGGCCTGTGCATGTTCGATCGCCACGAACGGCTGGTCATCTGCAATCAGCGTTATCTGGAGCTATACAATCTGCCCGCCAGCCTTGGCGCGCCGGGCACCTCGCTGGCGCGCCTGCTCGAACGTCGCATCGCCCAGGGCAATTTTGCGCTCGATCCGGCTGCCTACCGCCGCACGCTGACGGCGGCCATGGCGCGCGGCGAAGTCCAGTTCGCCGAAGTCAAAACCGCCGAAGGCCGCGCCATTGCCGTCAGCAACCGGCCGTTGCCGGACGGCGGCTGGGTGGCGACGCACGAAGACATCACCGATCGGCGCAACGTCGACCGCGACCGCGCGGCCATGCGCGAGCAGCAGCAGCAGCGCGGCCGGATCGACCAGGCGATCGCCAGTTTCCGCCGGCGCATCGAGGATCACCTGCACGCCCTGAGCGAAGGCGCGCTCGCCATGCGCTCGACCGCCGCGATGCTGTTCGGCTTCTCTGGACAGACATCGGCCAGCGCGGCCGGCGCCGTCTCCGCCTCGAACGAAGCATCGGTCAATGTCGATACCGCGGCGACTGCCGCCGATGAGCTGAACGGCTCCATCGGCGAAATCGGCCGTCAACTGACGATGACCACAAACGTCGTGCACGCCGCCGTCGCCGAAGCCCAGGACACCCACCGGCAGATCGCGGCGCTGGCGCAGGCCGCGCAAAAGATCGGCGACGTCATCAAACTGATCCGCGCCATCGCCGGGCAGACCAACCTGCTGGCGCTCAACGCCACCATCGAGGCCGCCCGCGCCGGCGAGGCCGGCAAGGGTTTTGCGGTAGTGGCGTCGGAAGTGAAATCGCTGGCGGTGCAGACCGCGAAGGCCACCGAAGACATTTCTCGGCTGATCCTGGCGGTGCAGCAGGCTACCGGCGGTGCGGTGACGGCAATCGGCCGCATCGGCGGCCGCATGCAGGAGATCGACCGGTGCGCGACCGCGGTTTTAATCGCCGTCGAACAGCAGAATGCGGCCACCGGCGAAATCTCTCAGAATGTCGCCAGCGCCGCCGGCGGCGCCCGGCTGGTGGTATCGGTGCTCGACGACGTCTCCGGTGCCGCCACCGAGACCGCGGCATCGGCGGAAACGATGCTGGCGGTCTCGCAGGCGGTGGAAACGGCCGCCGGCGAGCTGCGCCGCGAAGTCGAAGGCTTTCTGGCCCGGGTTGCCGCCTGAGCGGGCGGTTTCGCCCCCTCAAAATTGACAATAGTCATTGAAACATCGGCCTCGATGCGGCACGTAGTCCGCGATAATCGCCGCTGCAACCGGCGATGTGCTGCAACAATTTGCGGCCTGAGATAGTTTGCTTTCGACAATGATTTGAGAGCGGAGACGGGTATGCGGTTGGGTTACTTCACGATGCCGGTCCACCCCCTTGGCAGGGAGTGGGCGCAGACCTTGCAGGAAGACCGTGAGGCGATCATCCTGGCCGACCAGCTCGGCTTCCATGACGCCTTTGTCGGCGAGCATCTGACCGATGCCTGCGAACAAGTCACCAACAGCATGCTGTTCCTGGCCACGCTGATCCACGCCACCAAGACCATCAAGCTGGCCAGCGGCACAACCAACCTGTCGCAGATCCACCCGGTCGTGATCGCCGCCAACTCGGCGATGTTCGATCACATGGCGCGCGGCCGCTTCATCATGGGCATCAGCCCGGGCGCGCTGACTTCGGACGCCGAGGCGCTCGGCCTGCTCGACGAAGACCGCAACAAGATTTTCGCCGAGGCGATCGACGTGATCCTGGCGATCTGGGAGCGCGAACCGCCCTACAACATCGACTTCGCCGACAATCGCTTCAAGGTGGCGATCAACCGCGCCGCGGCGCTGCATCTCGGCGTCGGCATCATGCCGAAGCCGTACCAGAAACCGCGCCCGGAAATCGTCGGCACCGTGGTGGCGCCGTTCTCGCCGGGCGTGGTGCTGATGGGCAAGCGCGACTTCCATCCGCTGTCGGCGAACTTCCTGCTCCCCAACCACCTCAAGTCGCACTGGACCAATTACGCCAAGGGCAAGGCCGAAGTCGGACAGACGGCCAACGTCGCCGACTGGCGTGTGGCGCGCACGATTTTCGTCGCCGACGACGACAAGACCGCGTTGTCCTACGGCCGCGAGGACTCCAAAAGCCCGTACCGGTTCTACTTCGAGCAGATGGGCGCCAAGATGCGCCGCGGCGGCCGCATCTACGTGTTCAAGAGCCACAAGGAACAGCCGGACGACGAGATTACCCACGACTACATCATGGACCACTGCGTGATCCACGGCACCGTCAACAAGGTGGTCGACGAGATTCTGAAGCTGCGCGAGCAGACCGGCGATTTCGGCGAACTGGTCTACGCCGGCATGGACCAGGTCGATCCGAAGCTGGCCCGGCGCTCGATGCAACTGCTGGCCGAACAGGTGATGCCGCGTGTCAACGAAGCGATCGGCACGCCGAAAGCCAGCGCCGCCGAATAGGCTGCCGATACGAAACAGGCGCCCGCCGCGACAGCGGGGGGCGCCTGTTTGTGTTTTGATCGGGCTATTTCAGCGTATCGGCGGCGGCAGCGCGCTGCTGGAGATCGGCGGCAGGCCGCCGGCCGGCGGCGGCGCAGCGATGCTGATCGGCTCACCGACCGTCTGCATCGGAACCCCGGCGTTCGCCCCGGTGCGCGGCGGCGGCGCCATCGGATTGGCCGGCTCCGGCGGAAGGCCCGTGCTGGCGACCGTCTCCGGCGGCTTGCCGGGCAGCACCACAACGCGGCTGCCGTTTTGCACGCGGCTGTAGAGATCCTCGATATCCTCGTTGAGAAGGCGGATGCAGCCCGACGAGACATAGGAGCCGATGGTGGACGGCTGGTTGGTGCCGTGAATGCGGTACAGCGTCTTGCCCAGATAGAGCGCGCGCGCGCCCATCGGATTGCCCGGGCCGCCGGCCATCATGCGCGGCAGATAAGGCTGGCGCTCGATCATCTCGGCCGGCGGGTGCCAATCCGGCCACTCCCGCATGCGGGAAATGCGCTCGGTGCCGGCCCAGGTGAAGCCTTCGCGGCCGACGCCGATGCCATAGCGCATCGCCTTGCCGCCGCCGAGCACCAGATAGAGATAGGTGTTGGCGGTGTCGACGATGATGGTACCGGCCGGCTCCTTGGTCGAATAGTCGACTAACTGCTTTTTCAGGTGCTCCGGCAGTTCCTTCGGCTGGCCCTGCTCGGGCTGATCTTCCGGCGGCAGTGTCATCACCGTCTGCGGCGGCAGCGGCTGGCCGCCCTGCTGTTGCGAATAAGCCGGCGCGCCACCGACCACGCCCGGCGGCCGGACGGCGTTCGGATCGGGCTGGGCCATCGGGTGGCCCGGCGGCGGCCCATAGTATTGCGGGTTGCCATAATTCTGGCCCTGCGGGGCGGCCAGGCCGGGCGGCGGCAATGGCTGCTGCTCCTGCGGCTGGGCCTGCGCCTGCGGCGAAAACAGGCGGCTCAACGGGTCACGGCGAGGCCGCTCGACCCGGAGGTCCTCTTCCTCGGCCAGAATGGCGGCCGACGACGGCGCCGACCGGTAATAGCCCGGCGGCGGCGACGATTGCGCCTGCGCGGACACGAGCGGGAGAGCCACCGCAACCGGCAGCGTCAGCAGTAATGGGCCGAAACGTCGAATCATCATTTTCACCTGTACCAGTGAGGCGACAGGAGCGCCCCCAAAGCTTGCCTTGATTGCCTACGGATGAAGGCACATTCAAGACCAGAATAGGGTCATCGCGTTAACGTGATTCTTCCGGGCTCCCCCGAATGTCCGGCTTTTTTACTTTTTCTGCGCTTCCGACGCCAGCACCTGCTTGGCAATGCGATGGCAATCGACCGCGGCCGGGAAGCCACAGTAGACGGCAATCTGCCGCAGGATCGCCGACAGTTCCTCGGGAGTCAGGCCGTTGCGCAGGGCACCGCGGAAATGCGCCTCGAACTCGTGCATGCGGCCGAGGCAGGCGATCATGCCGAGGTTGAGGATGCTGCGGTCCCGCGGCTTCAGCGCCTCGTCGCCCCACACCGCCCCCCAGCAATAGGTGGTCAGCAGTTCCTGGAACTGCTTGTTGAAGTCGTCGGTATTGGCCACCGCCCGGTCGACATATTCGTCGCCCAGAACCTTGCGGCGCATCTGCATGCCCTTGTCGTAAAGTGCCTTGTCCATGGTGCTTCCACTCCCTGTCCGGCTTTGGAATTCGGCCGATAGACCGATGTTGACAGGAAAATGCCGATCCCGTCCATTCACCCCCTGAACGGGGAAAGCGCCCATGAAAAGCGCCGAGGAAAGCGCCTTGAACATCGCCATTGTCGGCGGCGGAATCTGCGGCCTGTCGCTGGCGCTCAACCTGCACCGCCACGGCATCGGCTGCCGCATCTATGAGCGCGCGCCGGCGATCAAGGCGCTCGGCGTCGGCATTACGCTATTGCCGCATGCGATGCGCGAATTCTCGGCGCTCGGCCTCGGCGAGCAGTTGCTCGCGGCCGGCATCGAGAACCGCGAGAGCTGCTTCTTCAACCGGTTCGGCCAGTTGATCTACAAGGAGCCGCGCGGAAAATTCGCCGGCTATCAGTATCCGGAAGTCGGCATCCATCGCGGTACGCTGCACGTCATTCTGTATGAGGCGGTGAAGGCGCGCCTCGGCGGCGATGCGGTGGTGACCGGGTGCGACGCGACCGCGGTCGAGCAGGACGACACTGGCGCCACGCTGCATTTCAACGGGCGCGACAGCGTGCGCGCCGACGCGGTGATCGCCTGCGACGGCATCAATTCGGCGCTGCGCAAGCAATTCTATCCGGACGACAAGGTCGCGTTCTCCGGCATCAACACATGGCGCGGCATCACGCGGCGCAAGCCGATTCTCGGCGGCCGCACTTATATGCGGGTCGGCTCGATCAACACCGGCAAGATCGTGATCTATCCGATCGTCGACAACATCGACGACAACGGCAATCAATTGATCAACTGGATGGCCGAGATCCGGCGCGACACCACGATTCAGAACGACTGGAACAAGCCCGGCAAGATCGAGGACTTTTTCTCGATTTATGAAAACTGGCGGTTCGACTGGCTGGACGTGGCGCAGATGATCCGCGACGCCGACCAGATCCTGGAATACCCGATGGTCGACAAGGACCCGGTCGCTCAATGGACCTTCAGCCGCGTCACGCTGGCCGGCGACGCCGCCCATCCGATGTATCCGCGCGGCTCCAACGGCGCGGCGCAGGCGGCGATCGACGCCCGGACGCTGGCCGACCTGCTCAAGACCAGCGCCGATCCGCGCGACGCGCTGGCCGCCTATGAGGCGGCGCGCAGCGGCCCGGCGGCGCAGGTGGTCCGGACCAACCGCGAGCAGCCGCCGGATTTCATCAACATCAAGGTCGAGGAACTGGTCGGCGACAGGCCGTTCGACAATCTCGACAATTATATTACCCAGGACGAATTGCGGGCGCTGTCGGAGAACTACAAGCGGGTTGCGGGCTTTGCCCTGAGCGATGTGGCGCGCCGATAGCGCCGGCCAGCACCGCGGAGCCTGGCAAACGATGCAAAAAAGACACACTGTTCGGCAACACGTGCGGCTCGGCGCCGCCGCGATCCCCGCCGGCGCGGTTAATATTAACAAAATCAATACGTTATTCTTTGTGCCGGATTACATAAAAGTTTTCCCCGCTGGACCGCAGGGCACAGGATTCAATCTGTCTATCCGTTCATTACACAAGGCGATGTCTAGAATGTGCGGGTTTTCTCGATGGCGGCTGCCGTTAAGCGATGGATGACAGCGACGAAGCGCTCATGGCCCGAGTCGCGCGCGGCGACGAACGGGCGTTTCACCAGCTTTCGCAGCGCCATCTGCCGGCGATGCTCGGGCTTGCCCGGCGCGTTCTCGGCAACGCCGCCGACGCCGAAGATGCGGTCCAGGAAGCCATGTTGCGGGTCTGGACCCATGCGCCGCGCTGGCAGCCCTTGGCGGCATTCCGCACCTGGCTTACGCGGATCGTGGTCAACCTCTGCCTCGACCGCAAACGGCGAGCGCCGTGGGTCGATCTGGAGCAGGCCGGCGAACTCGCCGACCCGGCGCCGAACGCGACCGAGCATGCCGAGACGACCGAGCGCGAGCGGCTGGTCGCCGCCGCGATCGCAGAACTGCCCGACCGCCAGCGCGCGGCTATTGTCCTCACCTATACAGAGGGCATGAGCAATGCGCAGGTGGCCGAGGCACTCGATACTTCGGTATCCGCGCTGGAGACCCTGCTGATACGCGGCAAACAGAATTTACGCCGCGCGCTGAAGAACGTGATTGAGGATTGAGCGACATGAACCAGAACAACACAAATAGAACCAAAATGAACGACCAACAGTTCGACGACATCATCCGGGCGGCGCTGAAGCGCAACGCTGGCGCGGCGCAGACCGATGACGCCGCGGTGGCGCGGGTGCTGACGCGGCTGGCCCGGCCGCTGCCGCCGCAAAAACGCGCCTGGTGGCGCCTGCCCGCGGAACTGCTCGACTGGCAGTTCGCGCCGGCCTGGCCGCGCATGGCCGCTTTGGCCGGGTGCGCCGTGCTCGGCTTCACCATCGGCCTGGCCGGACTTGACCGCACCTTCGACCGCGCCGATGCGGCGCCGCCGTCGCTGTCATTGTTCGACGATTCCGATGGGTTCGGAGCCGGTCTGTGAGTGTCGCCCAGGCCGCACCGAATGCGTCGCGCGGCGGTTCTTCGCGCTGGCTTTTGCTCGGCTCGCTGGCGCTCAATCTGTTCTTTATCGGCATCGCCATTTCCGCCCTGATCCGCACGCCGCCGCCGTCGTCCTGGGACCGCAACGTGTTCGTGCGCTTCGAACGCATGGCCGCGACCTTGCCGCCGCCCGATGCCGAAGTGTTGATGAGCCAGATCACCGCCGATCGCCCGGCCATCGAGGCGGCGCAGACGAACTACCGCGCCGCGCAGCAGACCTTCCGCGATGCGCTGCGCGCCGAACCGTTCGACGCCGAAGCGTTGCGCAGCGCCATGGCGCAGTCGCGGGCGGCGCGGCAAACCTATGACGAGTCAATCCAAAACGCGATTGCGGTGACGGCCGCGAAGATGTCCAGCGCCGGACGTCAGGGCGTCGCGGACTGGCCGCCACGACGAAGATCGACGAGCAATCAGAGATAATATCCGGTAAAGAGCGTGCGGGGCCGGTGCGTTGTTTGGAAAGTGATCGTCGTATGCGTCGCGGTATCAAAGTAATGGCTTCGGTCAACACATCGCGGGTGCGCCCGCTGCGGACCATGCTTCAGGGTTTATGCATCACATTGCCGCTTGGCGGCTGCATGCTCACCGGCGATTTGCCGGAGCCCGGCATTGCAATCCCGGCACTGTACGATCAAGGGCCGCGCAGCCCTGCGGTTGCACACGCGGCATTGCCCTCGCTCGACTGGTGGCGCGGCTTCCGCTCGCGCGAACTGACCCAGATCGTCGAAAACGCGCGCGAGGCCAATCTCGACATCGCCGCCGCAGTTGCCCGCGTCGTCCAGGCCGACGCGCAATCGCGCATCGCCGGCGCGCCGCTGCTGCCCAGCATCGACCTCGGCGGCAGCGCCGTCCGCTCGCGCTCGTCGCGATCTGCCGGTTCGACCGGTGCGGTGAACGACAGCTTCGCCGCCTCGCTGAGCGCCAGCTACGAGATCGACTTCTGGGGCAAGAACCGCGCCGCCTTGCGCGCCGCCGAACAGACCGCGGTAGCAACCCGCTTCGACAGCGAAGTGGTCAGCCTCTCCGTCGTCGCCGCCGCCGCCAATGCCTACTTCCAGATGCTGGCGGCGCAGGACCGGCTGCAGGTGGCGCGCAACAATCTGCAAAGTGCCAACCGCGTGCTCAATCTGATCCAGCAGCGGGTGACGGCCGGCACGGCGTCCGATCTCGACACGGCGCAGCAGGAAAGCCTGGCCAACAGCCAGCGTGCCTCGATCCCGCCGCTCGAACAGATCGTCACACAGAACCGCAACGCGCTCGCGGTGCTGATGGGGCGTTCGCCGGAAGGCCTGCGGATCCGTGGCGGCTCACTGCGTGCGATCTCGATTCCGCGGGTGACGCCCGGCCTGCCGTCCGAATTGCTGGCGCAGCGCCCAGACATCCGCGTGGCGGAAGCCAACCTCGCCGCCGCCAACGCCAATGTCCAGGTGGCCCGCGCACAGATGCTGCCGAGCATCCGGCTGACCGGCGATGGCGGCTATCAGAGCGCGGTGTTCCGCACGCTGCTGCGGCCGGAGTCGGCCTTCTACAGTCTCGCCGGCGGGCTGACCCAACCGATCTTCGACGGCTTCGCCTTGCAGGGCAATCTCGACCAGCAGATGGCCCGTCAGGACGAACTGCTGCAGAATTATCGCCAGGCCGTAATTTCCGCCTTCGCCGATGTCGAGAACGCGCTCAACGCCATCCGGCAGTCGGCCTTGCGCGAACGCATCCAGCGCGAGGTCGTCTCCAGTTCGCAGCGCGCTTTCGACATTTCGGAAGAGCGCCTGCGCAGCGGCACGGTCGATCTGGTCACCGTGCTGCAGACCCAGCAGACGCTCTATCAGGCCCAGGACGGTCTGGCGCAGGCGCGGCTCGCGCATGTGCAGGCGATCGTCAGCCTGTATCAGGCGCTCGGCGGCGGCTGGCTGCCGCGGCCCCAATTGCCGGTCGAAGCCGCCAATGCACGGTGAACTGCCCAAACAGGTCCTGACCCAGAGAAGCAGAAGCAAGCGCCGCTATTACGCCTTGGGCCTCTTGCTGATCCTGGCGGCGAGCGGCCTGGTCTATTACTTCGCCTCACCGGCGCAACAGCAACAACAGCAACGCCGCGGCCGCTTTGCCGACGGCGGTGGCGCGGTGCCGGTGCTGGCGGAGATTGCCACCAACGCGAATGTGCCGGTCTATCTCGACGCGGTCGGCACCATCCGGGCGCTCAACACCGTCACCGTCAGGCCGCAGGTCGACGGCAAGCTGATCGAAGTCGCCTTCAAGGAAGGCCAGGACGTCAAGCGCGGCGACGTGCTCGCCCGTATCGATCCCACCACCTACAAGGCGCAGCTCGACCAGGCACTCGCCAAGAAGGCGCAGGACGAAGCGCTGCTCGCCAACGCCAGGAACGATCTGGCGCGCTACGAACAGCTCCTCGCCAGCAACGCCATCAATCGGCAGCAGTCCGACACCCAGCGGTCGCTGGTCGCGCAGTACGCCGCGCAGGTGCAGGCGGATCAGGCGGCGATCGACAGCGCGCAGGCGACGCTGGCCTACACCACCATCCGCGCGCCGATCAACGGCCGCACCGGCATCCGCCAGGTCGACGAAGGCAACATCGTGCGTGGCTCCGATGCCAACGGCATTGTCGTCATCACCGAGGTGCAGCCGATTTCGGCGTTCTTCAATCTGCCGCAGCAGGAGCTGGGCGCGGTCAACACCGCTTTCGCCAAGGGCCCGCTCGCCGTCGAAGCGCTGCGCTCCGACAACGGCGCGGTGGTCGACCGCGGGACCCTGCGCGTGGTCGACAACCAGGTCGACTCCTCGACCGGCACCGTGCGGCTGAAGGCCGAATTCCCGAACGCCAACCTGCAGCTCTGGCCCGGCCAGTTCGTCAACATCCGGCTTTTGATCGACACGCTACAGCAGGCGCTGGTGATCCCGACCGGCGCGGTGCAGCGCGGTCCAACCGGTACCTTCGTCTACGTCATCGGCGACGACAACACCGCCACCGTGCGGCCGGTCGCGGTGCAGCGGCAGACGGAAACGCAGACCGTCATTCGCAGCGGCATTGCGCCCGGCGAGCGCGTCGTCACCACCGGCTTTGCCCGCCTCACCGACAAGAGCCGGGTCACCGTCAGCGATCCCGCCGCCACCCCGCCGGCCGCCGCCACACCCGCAGCCAATCCGGGCCCCCGGCGGCCGCGTGGCGACGGCTCCAAGAGGCCACCCGCAGCCCCCCCATGAGCGTATCGTCCCCCTTCATCCACCGGCCGATCGCCACTTCCCTGCTTGGCGTCGCGGTGATGCTGGGCGGCTTGCTCGGCTATCTGTGGCTGCCGGTTTCGGCGCTGCCGCAGGTTGATTTCCCCACCATCCAGGTGACAACGCAGCTTCCCGGCGCCAATCCCGACACCATCGCCGCGCTGGTGACGTCACCGCTGGAAGGCCAGCTTGGCAAGATTCCGTCTCTGCAAAGTATGACGTCTTCCAGTTCATTCGGCATCAGCCGGGTGACGCTGCAGTTCGACCTGTCGCGCGACATCGATGCCGCCGCGCAGGACGTGCAGTCGGCGATCAATGCCGCCGGCTCGACGCTGCCGCGCAATCTCCCCTATCCGCCGCTCTACTCCAAGGTGAACCCGGCCGACGCGCCGATCATCACGCTGGCGCTGGCGTCGAAGACCATCGGCCTGCGCGCGCTCAGCGACATGGCCGACACCGTGATGGTGCCGCGGCTGTCGGAGGTTTCCGGCGTCGGCAATGTCGCGATCCAGGGCGGCATTCGCCCGGCGGTCCGCATCCAGGCCGATCTGTCGCGGCTGGCAGCCTACGGTATCGCGCTGGAAGACCTGCGCACCGCCATCGTCAGCGCCAATGTCGCCGGCGCCAAGGGCGCGCTCGACGGCGCGCAGCAGTCCTACACCATTTCCGCCAACGATCAGGTAGTCGACGCCAACGCCTACAAGACGCTGATCGTCGCCTTTCGCAACGACGCACCGGTACTGCTGGCCGATGTCGCCGACGTGGTCGAGGGGCTTGAGAACAACAAGGTCGGCGCCTGGTACCGCGGCGAACCGGCCATCGTGGTCGACGTGCAGCGCCAGCCCGGCGCCAACGTGATCGAGACGGTGGAACGTGTGCGCGCCGAACTGCCGCGGCTGCGCCAGGCCTTTCCGGTCGGCGCCGAACTGACCATCGTCAACGACCGCACCACCACCATCCGCGCCTCGATCCACGACGTGCAGTTCACGCTGGCGCTGAGCGTCGGCCTGGTGGTGCTGGTGGTGCTGATCTTCCTGCGCACCATCCGCGCCACCATCATTGCCGGGGTGGCGCTGCCGCTGTCGCTGATCGCCACCTTCGGCGCGATGTGGCTGTGCGGCTTCTCGCTCGACAATCTGTCGCTGATGGCGCTGACCATCGGCACCGGTTTCGTGGTCGACGACGCCATCGTCATGATTGAAAACATCGTCCGCCATATCGAGAAGGGCGAGAAGCCGCTGCAGGCCGCGCTCAAGGGCGCCAAGGAAATCGGCTTCACAATCATCTCGCTGACCATGTCGCTGGTCGCGGTGTTCATCCCGCTGCTGTTCATGTCCGGGCTGGTCGGCCGCATGTTCCGCGAGTTCGCGCTGACGCTGACCATCGCCGTGGTCGCCTCCGCGGTCATATCCCTGACGCTGACGCCGATGATGTGCGCCCGCATCCTGCGGCAGAAGCGCGACACCGACGCCGAAGACCGGCCGCGCGGCAATGCGGTGACCCGCTGGTTCGCCCTGCAACTCGACCGCACCGTGGAATTCTATCACACCACGCTGCTGTGGGTGCTGCGCCGCCAGTTCGCCACGCTGATGGTGATGCTGATCACGATGGCGGCGACCGTCGCGCTCTATATTGTCATCCCCAAGGGCTTCCTGCCGTTGCAGGATACGGGCCTGATCACCGCGGTGACCGAAGCCGGCACCGACGTGTCCTTCGCCGAGATGCAGCGCCGCCAGCAGCAGGTCGAGGCGGCGATCCGCAACGACCCGAGCGTCGCCGGCGTGGTCTCGGTGATCGGCGTGAGCACGCTGAATGCCACGCCCAATGCCGGCCGGCTTGTGATCAGCCTGAAGCCGCGCGACGAACGCGCCGACCGCGTCGCGGCCATTGTCGAACGCATGAAAGGCGCGGTGGACGGCATTCCCGGCATGACGGTCTATTTCCAGGCGACCCAGGACATCCAGATTTCGACGCGGGCGAGCCGGGCGCAGTACCAGTACACACTGGTCGGTACCGATCGCGCCGAGGTGGTGAACTGGTCGCAGCGGCTGGTGGAACGGCTGCGCGGGGAGCCCGAACTGCGCGAGATCGCCTCCGAAGCGCAGGAGCTGGGCCCGCGCATCCACGTCGACATCGACCGCGAAAAGGCCGGACGGCTCGGCGTGTCGATGCAGAGCATCACCGACACGCTCAACGACGCGTTCGGCCAGCGCCAGATATCGACCATTTACGGTCAGGCTACGCAGTATCGCGTCATCCTGGAGGCGCAGCCGCGCTACCAGCAGGATCCGGCGTCGCTGAACAGGATCTATGTCACCGGCGCCAGCACGTCGACCGGCACCGCCGCCACCGTCGGCAACAACGCCACCGGCACCACCAACACCAACACCTCCGCCACGCCCAACACCGTCACCGGAAGTAACCAGATACCACTCGCCGCCTTCGCCCGCTTCGTCCATACCGCGGCGCCGCTGGCCATCGCCCGGCAGGAGCAGTTCCCGAGCGTCACCATCAGCTTCGATCTGGCGCCCGGCTATGCGCTGTCCGACGCGGTGGCGCTGATCGGTGCGGCGCAGCAGGAGATCGGCATGCCGTCGTCGGTGACCGGCAGCTATTCCGGCGACGCCTCTGAGTTCGACCGCTCGCTCGCCGGGCAACCGTGGCTGCTGCTCGCCGCCACCATCACCATCTATATCGTGCTCGGCGTGCTGTACGAAAGCTTCATCCATCCGCTGACGATCCTGTCGACGCTGCCGTCGGCCGGCGTCGGCGCGCTGCTGGCGCTGATGCTGTTCGGCTACGACCTGTCGGTGATTGCGCTGATCGGCATCGTGCTGCTGATGGGCATCGTCAAGAAGAACGCCATTCTGATGATCGACTTCGCGCTCGAGGCCGAGCGCAAGCAGGGCATGTCGCCCGAGGAGTCGATCGTGCAGGCGGCGCTGCTGCGCTTCCGCCCGATCATGATGACGACACTGGCGGCGCTGTTCGGTGCGCTGCCGCTGGCGCTGGAAAGCGGCACTGGTTCGGAGCTGCGCAATCCGCTCGGCGTCACCATCGTCGGCGGCCTGCTGCTCAGCCAGTTGCTGACGCTCTACACCACGCCGGTGATCTACCTCTACATGGAGCGCCTGCGCGCCCGGCTGTCGCCGGCACCGCCGCGGCGCTTCGCGCCCGGCCCGGCGGAGTGACGGGGATGGTTACGTTAGCCCTTGATCGGGCCACACATGCTGCCTTCTCCCCTCCCCCTTGTGGGGAGGGGTTGGGGGTGGGGGTGATGGCAGGACGTATCGGGCCGCTCATTAATACCCCCCTCCCTAACCCTCCCCCAACAAAAGGGCGTTCACGCCCGTCTTCGACGGGCTATGGGGGGAGGGAACGCGCTGAGTTTGCCGCGCTGAACGCGCAAATGAGCAAGGCGCGAGGCGCGCCATGAACTTCTCCTACCCGTTCATCCGGCGGCCGATCGGCACCACACTGCTGGCGATCGGGCTGTTTCTGGTCGGGCTGGTGGCCTATGGCCAGTTGCCGGTGGCGAGCCTGCCGACCGTTGAATTCCCGACCATCAACATCAGCGCCAGCCGGCCAGGCGCCGATCCGCAGGTGATGGCCGCGACCGTGGCCGCGCCGCTGGAGCGGCGGCTCGGCGTCATTGCCGGCATCACCGAGATGACCTCGCGCAGCTCGCTCGGCTCGACCCGTATCACCATCCAGTTCGATCTGACCCGCGATATCGAGGGCGCCGCCCGCGACGTGCAGGCGGCGCTGAATGCTGCGCTCAGCGACCTGCCCGGCGACATGCCGACCCTGCCGTCGTTCCGCAAATCGAACCCGGCGGCGGCGCCGGTGCTGATTCTGGCGCTGACCTCCAAGACCATGCACGCCAGCGCGATCTACGACGTCGCCGACAGCGTGATCGCCCAGCGCCTGAGCCAGGTGGACGGCGTCGCCGAGGTCAGCGTCGCCGGCTCCGAGCAGCCGGCGATCCGGGTGCGCGTCGATTCGGCACGGCTGGCCGGCATGGGGCTGGCGATGGAGGACGTGCGCACGGCGATTGCCAATGCCAACGCGGTCGGTCCGGTCGGCGCCTTCGACGGCGACAGCCGCGGCGTCACCATCGGCATCACCGATCAACTGCGCGTGGCCGGCGAATACCAGACGCTGGTGGTCAAGACCGTCGACGGCACGGTGATCCGCCTGTCCGACGTCGCGAGCATCACCCAGAGCGTGCGCAACACCCGTTCGGCCGGCTGGTACAACCGCGATCCGTCGGTGCTGCTGATGATCACCAAGCAGGGCGACGCCAATGTGATCGACACCGTCGACCGCATCTACGCACTGCTGCCGGAACTCCGGCAATGGATCCCGGCCGGGCTCGACATCTCGGTCCTGAACGACCGCACCATCACCATCCGCGCCAGCGTCCACGACATGCAGCTGACGCTTTTGGCGACCATCGTGCTGGTGATGCTGGTGGTGTTCCTGTTCCTGCGCCGCACCGCCGCGACGCTGGCGGCCGGCGTCACCGTGCCGCTGTCGCTGGCCGGCACCTGCGCCGGCATGTGGGCGGCCGGGTTCTCGATCGACAACCTGTCGCTGATGGCGCTTGCGGTGAGCATCGGCTTTGTCGTCGACGACGCCATCGTCATGATCGAGAACGTGTTCCGCAACATGGAGGCCGGCGCCTCGCCGATGCGCGCCGCGCTGAAAGGCGCCAGGCAGATCGGCTTCACCGTTATCTCGATCTCGGTGTCACTGGTCGCCGCCTTCATCCCGCTGCTGTTCATGGGCGGCATTGTCGGCCGGCTGTTCCACGAATTCGCGGTGACGCTCACTTTCGCCATTGCCGTCTCGACCGTGGTGTCGCTGTCGGTGACGCCGATGATCTGCGCCTATTTCGTGCGCCATCCGCCGAGCAAGAACGCCACCTGGCTCGACCGCGCGGTCGAGGGCGTGCTGTCGCGCATGCTGCGCTTCTATGACCGCTCGCTGGCTTTCGTCATTCAATATCGCGCGCTGGCGCTGGTCGCCTTTGTCGCCACCGTGGCGCTGACCGTCGATCTCTACATCAAGACGCCGAAAGGCTACTTTCCGCAGGACGACACCGGGCTGATCTTCGGCGGCACCTCGGCGGCGACCGACATTTCCTACGACGCCATGCTGGCGCTGCAACTGAAGGTGATGGACATCGTGCTGGCCGATCCGGCGATTGCCGGGCTCGGCTCGTCGGTCGGCGGCGGCGGCGGACCGGGCGGCGCCTCGTCCAACCGCGGCCGGCTCTTCATCAGCCTGAAGCCGCTGGCCGAGCGCAACAACGTCTCAACCCAGCAGGTGATCGGCCGGCTGCGCAGCCAGCTCAACGGTATCCCCGGCATCAGCGTCTTCATGTTCCCGGCGCAGGACATCCGCGCCGGCGGGCGGCAGAGCGATTCGCAGTACCAATTCACGCTGTGGAGTTCGGACAACGACGCCTTGCGGCAGTGGGTGCCGCGCGTGGTCGAGCGAATCAAGCAGTTACCGAGCGTGACCGACGTCACCACCGACCGCGAACAAGGCGGCCTGCAGGCCAATATCAGCATCGACCGCAATGCCGCCGCGCGGCTCGGCGTGCGCATTCAGGACATCGTCAACGCGCTCAACGATGCGTTTTCGCAGCGCCAGGTCTCGACCATCTACACGGCGCGCAACCAGTACCGCGTGATCCTGGAGGTCGACCGCCAGTACCAGCGCGACCCGAACGACCTCGCCCAGGTCTATGTCCCCGGCAATGGGCGGGCGCTGGTGCCGCTGTCGGCGGTGACCAGCGTCGAGCGCGGCATCGCCCCGCTGGTGGTGAACCATCAAGGCCTGTTTCCCTCGACAACCATCACCTACAATCTTGCGGCCGGCACGCCGATCGAGGAAGCCACCGCCGCGCTCGATCAGGCGATCGCCGAGATGCACCTTCCCGACATCATCCGTGCTGAGTTTTCCGGCGACGTGAAGGCCTACCGGCAGAGCGCCGGCGCCCAGCCGCTGCTGCTGCTGGCCGCGCTGATTGCGGTCTATATCGTGCTCGGCATTCTGTATGAGAGCCTGGCGCATCCGCTCACCATCATCTCGACGCTGCCGTCGGCGGGGCTGGGTGCGCTGCTGGCCCTGCAGATCGCCAATGCCGAACTGAGCGTGATCGCCTTCATCGGCATCATTCTGCTGATCGGCATCGTCAAGAAGAACGGCATCATGATGGTCGACTTTGCGCTGGAAGCCGAGCGCAAGCGCGGCCTGTCGCCGGCTGTGGCGATCCACGAAGCCTGCATGGAGCGCTTCAGACCTATCCTGATGACGACGATGGCGGCGATGCTGGGCGCAGTGCCGCTGCTGATCGCCGTCGGACCCGGCGCCGAACTGCGCCGGCCGCTCGGCATCACCATCATCGGCGGCATGCTGGTGTCGCAGATATTGACGCTCTACACGACGCCGGTGATCTACCTGCTGCTCGACCGGCTGCACCGGCGGCTCGGCGGGATGAACGTCAGTTTTGTGCGCGGCCGCCGCGCGCCGCCGCCTGCGCCGGGCATTCAGCCGGCGGAATAATTTTAATAAGATATCTCTTATATAAAACGGCTTTTATAATAAGATTTTTCTTATTGCACTCTGATGAAATAATAAGATATAGCTTATGGCACGATGGCACGCCCGGAACAGTTAGATAAACGATTTGAGCAACTTCGTGTGGTGACCCAGACGGTCAAGCCCGCGCGGGGCTGGATTCGCGCGATCCGAGAGACCCTCGGCATGACCACTGCCCAGCTCGCGAGCCGGATGGGTGTGAAACAGCCGCGCATCATCGAACTGGAAAAGGCCGAGGCGACCGGAAACATCACACTGACAAGCCTAGAGCGTGCAGCGGAAGCCCTCGGTTGCCGGCTCGTATACACCCTCGTTCCGCACAAGCCCCTCGCCGACACGCTCCATGAACGCGCCCTGCTGGCGGCCCGCAAGAGTCTCGCCGCCGTCGAGCAAACGATGCGGCTGGAAAGCCAGGAGGTCAGCGACATGACCTCACGCGCAGACACGGAGCGGCACCTTGTCGAACAGGCCCTGCGCAAACCGGCACGGCTCTGGGATGAGCCGTGACCGGCCTTGGCGACGAGCCAGCCGATGCAACACCCCTGACGCCGGAGGAACGTGACGGACTCATTCCCTCACACGTCACCCTCCGCCGCGAGCTCAACGAACTCGAGCAAGCGAATATCCTGACCGCCGATTCCTGGGTGTTCACCCGCCGGCGCGATCCTCTTAACGAAGCCTTCGGGCGCGGTCTGCACCGGCGCATGTTCGGCGATGTCTGGCGCTGGGCAGGCACCTACCGGACATCGAACAAGAACCTAGGTGTCGATCGCGCGCAGATTCGAGGCCGCCTCTATCAGACTTTCGACAACGTCCACTACTGGATCGACCACAACACCTATCGACCTGACGAGATCGCCGTGAGATTCCATCATAGCCTCGTTGTTGTGCATCCTTTTCCGAACGGCAACGGACGATGGTCGCGCTTGATGGCCGACGTTCTCGCCGTCCGCCTTGGACAAGCAAGATTTAGCTGGGGTCGCAACCGGCTGGACACAGCAAATGAAACCCGGCGGGCCTACATCGAAGCCCTGAGAACCGCCGACAATCACGATATCGCCAAGCTGGTCAGCTTCGCGCGGTCCTAGTCTCTATCGGCCTCATGGTGAGGAGGCGCGAAGCGCCGTCTCGAACCATGGGCCGCCCCATACTTCGAGACGCGCACTGCGTGCGCTCCTCAGAGTCTGACTCATAATGCGTTTAATGTTTTAGGGGCTGCCAAACGCCTTGTCAGCAGCCTTAGATGAGCGACGAGGATCCATGCAGCTTCGGTTGCCGCTGACCCCTCGAAATCCTTGGCCAGGCGGCGACA
>JAUXXH010000023.1 GCA_030684935.1 Pseudolabrys sp.
TTTTCCGGCATCGGTTCCGGCTGAATATTGAAGAACCAGTGCCAGGAAAACGTCGCCCAAGACTGCGTGATGTTGTTGAACAGATGATGCTGCGGAATGATGTCGAGGATCGCCGCGCGCGCCACTTTGCGCGGATGGTCGAGACACATCCGATGCAGCACGCGGGCGCCGCGGTCATGACCGGCGGCCATGAATTGGGCATGGCCCAGTGCCGCCATCACCTCGATCTGGTCCTGCGCCATGGCACGGAACGAATAGCCCGAATGATCGTCGCCGCCCGGCGGCTTCTCCGAATCGCCGTAGCCGCGCAGGTCGGTCGCCACCACGGTGAAGTCGCGCACCAGCGCCGGCACAACCGTGGCCCAGTTCAGGTGCGTGAACGGGTTGCCGTGCATCAGCAGCAAGGGAGGCCCGCTGCCGCCGGTGACGGTGACAATGCGCGCGCCGCTGGTCTTGATCTCGCTGCGGGTGAAGCCTTCGAGCATGAGCGGCCTGTTCTGCTGTTATCGCGATTGCCAGAACGCACATGCCCGGCGCGAGGCCGGGCATGGCGTTTCACCAGTCAAGCGGTCAGCCTAGATACCGAAATACTGCGAGTATCTCTTCTTGATCTCCTCGGTCGCCGCTTCCTGCTTGTCCGGGTCCGAGGGCATCAGCTTGATCGAGTTCAGCGGCACGCGGTCGGACTTGAGCTTCACCTCCGGGTGGAACGAGCGCAGGCCGGCGACGTCGGCCAGATACTGCTGCGTCTCGAGCGACACCATGAAGCTCATGAACAGCCTGGCGGCGTTCGGGTTCGGCGCCTTGGTGGCGATACCCTGGCTGCCGGGGATGAACGGCGTGCCCTCGGTCGGATAGACCAGCGTGATCGGCGCGCCCTGCTCGATCATCAGCAGATGCACATATTCGAGGCCGTCGGCCGACACCGCGCGCTCGCCCAGCGCCAGCTTCTTCGGCGGTTCGGTCGCCGATTGAACCTGCAGCACCTTCTGCTTGCCGAGCTTCTCGAAATATTCCCAGCCGAGCGCATTCGAAAGCTGGAACGTCGAAGTGACAATGCCGCCGCTATAGCCCGGATGCGCCTTGACCATCTTGCCCGACCATTTCGGATCGAGCAGGTCGGCCCAGCTCTTCGGCATATCTTCCGGCTTCACCAGTTTTGAATTCACGCCGATCGGCATCAGCGTGTAGCGCACGCTGGCATACATGCCGTCCGGATCGCGCTGTTCGGCCGGCCATTTCAGCAGTTCGGCCGGCAGGTAGGGCTCCAGCACGCCCTGCTTTTTCCAGGTGACGAAAAGGGCCTGATCGGATCCGTCGATCACGTCGACGGCGAAAATGTTGTTGGCGCGCTCCTGCGACACGCGCTGAAAGATGCGCTCGCTGCCGGAGCGCTCGACCTGGACCTTGATGCCGGGATATTTCTTCTCGAACAGCCGGGCGAGGCCCTGCGTCACTTTAAGATCAATCGCCGAATAAAAGACGACCTTGCCTTCCTTGGTCGCGGCCGCGATCAATTCCGGCGTAACGGTCGATGGCGCCGGCGGCGCCGCGTGGACCGGGCTCAGCATCAGCGCGACAGCGCCGGCAACAGCGCCGGCGCGCAATAAAAGATTCATGACAGCCTCCCTGGTAAGCCGCCGTGGCGCGCGAATGAAGGACACCCGGCGGTCTGTTGTGCCTCAGCATAACAAATTCCGGCGGGTGCGGGAGGGGATTACGCGCCTTGCGTGAACTGTTCCGCCGGGTGCCCAAAAAAATAAAAACCCCGACTTCGCATCTGCGAAGCCGGGGTCATTCACCGTCCATGGGGCAGTCCGATTAATCGCAGACCGTGACGCGGCGCAGGCGCGGGCCGTGCGGGGTCGGGACGACGCGCCGGACGGTGTAGCAGTAGCCGCCGGCGAAGAAGGCGGGGCCGTAGAAGCCGTAACCGCGGTGCCAGCGGTGATGGCCATGCTTGTGATGACCGTGGCCTTTCCAGCCGGGACCTGCCTCGGCTGACGTGGGAGCAAGAGCGGTGACGCCAACGGCGGCGATGGCGGCGAGAGCGATGGTAAGCTTGCGGATCATGGCGGTCTCTCCTGTTGGGGGGATGTGCCTGTCACATCCTGCCAATGGGTCGCCGGCCTGCCGGAAAAGGTTCAAGACCGGTTCGAGGACAAAAATTGCCCGCCCGGGCCGCCGTCCTTTTCCCCAACCACCCTCGCGCTTGCTCTGGAGGGCAGGAACAGGGGAAACTGTCGCCGATCGCCCCAACGACCGGGCCGGTCAGGCAAATTTTCTTCGATTTTGCCTGAACCTGGGTGACCCTCGCCGCGACACACTGAAGAGCCGATTGACCAGCCGATGCAAACGACCTCGGACGAAGTACTGATCGCGAGGATCGCAGGCGGCGACCGGCTCGCCATGCAGGTGCTGTTCGCACGGCACCATGTACGGGTTTACCGGTTCGTGTTGCGCTTGGTGCGGAATGAAGCCACGGCGGAGGATTTGATCAGCGAGGTGTTCCTCGATGTCTGGCGGCAAGCCGGGAAGTTCGAAGGGCGCTCGGCGGTGTCGACCTGGATGCTGAGCATCGCCCGTTTCAAGGCGCTGTCGTCCTTGCGGCGCCGTTCGGAAGCTGAGTTGGACGACGAGATGGCGGAACAGATCGAGGATCAATCCGACGATCCCGAGGTGACGCTGGCCAAGAAGGACAAAGGCGCGGTGCTGCGGCAGGCCCTGAGCAACCTGTCGGCCGAACATCGGGAGATCATCGACCTCGTCTACTACCACGAGAAGTCGGTGGAGGAAGTGGCCGGGATCGTCGGTATCCCGGAAGCGACTGTGAAGACGCGCATGTTCTACGCGCGCAAGAAATTATCAGAGCTCCTGCGGGAGCAGGGAATCGATCGAGGCTGGCCATGAACACACTTGATAAAGACGGCTCCGAGCAAAGCGAGATCGAAGCCCTGCTGCCGTGGCACGCCTCCGGTACACTCAGCCGCAGCGACGCCCGGCGCGTGGAGGACGCGCTGGCGCACGATCCCGAACTGGCCCGCCGCTATGCGATGGTGCGCGAAGAGTTCGGCGAAACCATTCACCTGAACGAAACGCTGGGCGCGCCGTCGGCGCGGGCGATGGAAGCGCTGTTCGCCAAGATCGACGCCGAACCCAAGCGCGTGCAGACGCCGTCGCTGAACCTGGGCGCGCGGGTGGCCGAATTTTTCGCCAGCCTGACGCCGCGCACTTTGGCTTTTTCAGCAGGCGCCGCGGCAATCGCCATCCTGCTGCAGGCCGGACTGATCGCCGGCGTGCTGCTCAAGGACGACAGCACCACCGGCTACCAGACGGCCTCGGCGCCGTCGACCGATCCTGGCGTCGGCGCTTTCACGCTGATCCGCTTCGCACCACAGGCCACCCAGGACGACGTCACCAAGTTTCTGGCGGCCAATAAATTATCGGTCGCGGCCGGGCCGCTGAACGGCGGCCTGTACCGGGTTCGCGTCGCGGTCACCGGCATGCCGAAGGCCGATCTCGCCGCGCTGGTGAAGAAGTTGCAAGCTGACAAGGTCGTCGATTTCATCGCCACCACCGAGTGAACGGAACTGGCGAGTAACAGGAGGTGATGCCATGCGCGTCCAATCAACCGCCTTGCTCGGCCTGGCCGCCGTGGCGACGTTCGCGCTGACTGCGGCCGGCGACGCGCGCGCGCAAAATTACATCACCAATGTGCCGATGACGGCGCCGAAGGCACCTTCGGCACCGCCAGCATCAATCACCATGCCCTCGGCGACGATGCCAAGAACCCCGACCGGGCCGTCGCACGGCGGTTTTCGCCCTCACCCCGGCTTTGGCCTGGTGGTGCCGGGATTGATGATGACCCTGCCGCCGCCGAGTTATGGCCGGATTGTCGAGGAGCCGGCTTACGAGCAGCCGCGGCGGCCCAGCCGGCCGCCGCCCCAGCGCACGACGCGGCGCGGTCCGAGCGGCGTGCCGCCGGCCGGCGAACGCCGGCTGGTCCCGGACGAAGTGGTGATCGAACTCGCCAATTCGGTGCGCCCGCAGCAGGTCGATGCGTTGCAACGTCGCCACCGGCTGACCCGGCTGGAATCGCAGACCATGCAATTGTCCGGCACGACGCTTTACCGCTGGCGCATTCCGGATCGCCGTTCGGTGCCCGCCGTGATCCGCCAACTTGAGGCGGATGGCATGATCGCCTCGGCGCAGCCGAACTACCTCTACAGGTTGCAACAGAGCGGCGGCCCGGGAGATGCCGCGCAATACGAGCTCGCCAAGCTGCAACTGCCGCAGGCGCATGCCCTTGCCAGAGGCACAGACGTCCTGGTGGCCGTGATCGATTCCGGTATCGATGCGACACACCCCGAACTCGCCGGCGCGGTGGCCGAAATCTACGACACGCTGTCGAGCCCGATGACGCCGCACAAGCATGGCACCGGCATCGCCGGGCTGATCGCGGCGCGCGGCAAACTGATGGGCGCGGCGCCGGCTGCCAGAATTCTGGCGATCCGCGCCTTCGATCCCGCAGGACCGACGGCGGAAGGAACCACGTTCAATATTCTCAAGGGCCTCGACTGGGCCGCGGCCAACGGCGCCCGGGTCATCAACATGAGTTTTGCCGGCCCCTCCGATCCGGCCATCAGTCGCAGCCTGGCGGCGGCCCGGAAAATGAACATCGTGCTGGTGGCAGCGGCCGGCAATGCCGGTGCGAAATCACCGCCGCTGTTTCCGGCCGCCGATCCCAACGTCATCGCCGTCACCGCCACCGACGCCGACGACAAATTGTTTGAAGCGTCCAACCGCGGACGTCACATCGAGGTGGCGGCCCCGGGCGCGGACCTGCTGGTGGCGATCCCCGATGGCGGCTACGAAATTGCGTCCGGGACGTCGTTGTCGGCGGCCGGCGTCAGCGGCATTGTCGCGCTGATGCTCGAGCGCAACGGCAAGCTGACCGCGGACAGCGTCCGCAGCATTCTGCGGTCGACCGCCCGCGACCTCGGCCCCAAGGGTGTCGACCCGCTGTTCGGCGCCGGGCTGGCGGACGCCTATGGTGCCGTCACCGCGGACCGCGTGCCGATGGCAGCGCCGATGCCCCGCCCGCGGATCGAGCGGACCAGCACCCGGGCGCAATGACCGAAAGCACTTCACCGCAGATTCTGCCGTTGCGCGTGATGCGCAACGAGCGCATCGCCGACGGCATTCATCTGTTTGAATTCCGCGACGCCACCGGCGGCCCGCTGCCGGCCTTCACGGCCGGGGCGCATATCGCCGTTCGCGTACCGAATGGCGCATTGCGCAAATACTCGCTGTGCAACGACCCGGCCGAGCGCGACCGCTACCTGGTCGCGGTCAAGCGCGAGGTCAATGGCCGCGGTGGCTCGATCAATCTGATCGACCATGTCAAACCCGGCGATGAACTGCTGGTGACCGCGCCGGTCAACGATTTCGGCCTGCCGCCGCGGGCGCAGGATTTCCTGTTCATCGCCGGCGGCATCGGCGTTACGCCGATGATGGCGATGATCCGGCAGGTGCAGGCGGAGGGCAAGCGCTTCCGTCTGTATTATCTGTCGCGGTCGGCGGAGACGTCCGCCTTCGTCGACGAACTGAGCGCGCCGGATTTGCGGGACCGGGTCACGATCCATTTCGACCAGGGCGACCTCGCCCGCTCGTTCGACCTCCGGCCGGTGCTGGCCGAGCGCAAGAACCGCGAGCATCTGTACTGCTGCGGGCCACGGCCGCTGATGGAGGCGGTGCGCGAAATGACAGCGCACTGGTCGCCGACAGCGGTGCATTTCGAGGCGTTCAGCGATGCCGAGACCCACAAGCCGACCGACCGGCCGTTCCAGGTCAGGCTGGCGCGCTCCGGCGCGGTGCTGGACGTGCCGGTGACCAAGACCATTCTCGAGGTCATGCGCGAGCATGGCCTCGAGGTGCCGAGTTCATGCGAGACCGGCACCTGCGGCACCTGCCGCACCAAGATGCTGGCGGGTGACGCCGATCACCGCGACTTGGTGCTGACCGAAGCCGAACGCGGCGACAACATCATGATCTGCGTGTCGCGGGCCCGCGGCGACGAGATCACCATCGACCGGTGACTACTCCTGCACCGAGCGCAGATAGGCGCTGACGGCGCGGGCGTCTTCCTCGTTGAACTTGAACTCCGGCATGTCGGGATGGCTGGCCAGCAGCCCGCGCTGCAGCTTTACCGTAAACTCGTCGAGATCGAAGCTGCGGCCAAGCTCGCGGAACGGCGGCGCGGCGATGTGCGGACTGGCGCCGGTCTTGCCGAGAGCATGGCAGCGCGCGCAGAATTCCTCGAGCAGGACACGGCCGCGCTCGCTCGGCGCCTGCGCCTGTACCGAACCTGAGAACAAAATCGCCGCCAGCAGTGCGATCGTCAATTGCATGAGAGACCTTCCGGGCCAGGAATCGTGCCGGCCAGCGAAGGCCGGCAACACGGCGTTGTTGTGTCACGAAAAAATTAAGAGTCTGGGATGGCTCAGGCCCGCGCCTTGGCGTCGCGGCGCTGGCCGAGATCGACGGCGCGGTCGGGAATGGTAATGCTGAAAGTGGCGCCGATGGTGCCCGCCACCAGCCGCATCTCGCCGCCATGCGCGCGCACCAGTTCGGCGGCAATGACCAGCCCCAGTCCCGCCCCGCCGGAGCGGGTCGAACCCTGGAAGGCCTGGAACAGGTGGGCGCGGGCCTTCTCGGACAGGCCGGGGCCGGTATCCGACACCTCGATCACCACCACGGTGCCTTCGCGGCGGCCGGTAATGCGAATCTGGTCGCGCGCCGGATCGGCGTCGCCGCGCGTCTCCAGCGCCTGCATCGCATTGCGCGCCAGATTGACCAGCACGCGGAACAGCTGGTCGTGGTCCGCCTCGACCGTGAGCCCGCGCTCGACCGACACGATCCAGCGGATCGGCACCTCAAGGCTCAGCCCGAGCGCCTCGTGGACTTCCTCGATCAACGGCTCGACCTCGATGGTCTTGCGCTCCGGCGGCGCTTCCTGCGCCGCGCCATAGGACAACGTCGACTGGCAGAAGGCGATGGCGCGCTCCAGCGCCCGCACCAGCTTAGGCGCGAAACGCTGCACCTTCGGGTCCGGCAGAGTCGAAAGCTGGTCGGAAAAGAGCTGCGCCGAGGCCAGCAGATTGCGCAGGTCGTGGTTGATCTTCGATACCGCCAGCCCGAGCGCGGCCAGCCGGCTCTTCTGGTGCAGCATCGAGGCCAGTTCGCGCTGCATGGCGCCGAGCTCTTCTTCCGCGGTGCCGACCTCATCGTGGCGGCCCGAAGCGCCGATGACGCGGCCCGGATTTTCCGGATCGGCGCGGAAGGCCACCATGTTGTCGGTGATGCGCCGCATCGGCCGCACCAGCAAATAATGCAGCGCGAAGAACACCAGCATCGCGGTGACGGCGGAAATCACCAGCGACAACAGCAGAATATTGACGGAGAAGGTCAGCATGGCCCTGTGCAATGGCGCTTCGTCGAGGACAATTTCGAGGAAGTCGCCCTCCATCGGCGCCGCTCCGACGACCCGGATGACGTTGCCTGGCTCGAAGAACAGCAGCGTATCGAAGGCATCGACGACGGTGCGCCACCACGGCACGCTGCGCATGTCGATATCTTGATTGATCTCCGACGGCACTTCGGCGGCAGCGAGAAGCCGGCGCTGGGTGCCCATTTTCACGGCCACCGCCCGCGCGCCGATGCTTTCCAGAACCTGCTTGGCCAGGCTTTCCGGCACCATGCCGCTGGGCGCGGCATCCAGCACCAGCGCCGCGGTGCGCGCGGCCGCGATCCGGTCGCTCAGCCAGTTCAGCCGAAAATTGGCGATCGACGGCACATAGATCAGAACTTCCGCCAGCATCACGAACACGACGGTCAGTAGCAACAGCTTGCCGGACAGACCAAAGCGAAATGCTTTCGCCCGGCGCGGCGCTTGTCGTTCGCTTGTCGGCCCGGTGTCGGGTTCCAATGCCATCTCAACCGAAGATTCTGAGCCAGCCGATGATGCGCCGCAGCAAGGGGCGCGTCAAATCTGGCGTGAAAAAGTCGATAGCCGCACGTTTCCCGATCTCCGAGAGCGTCGGGTACGGCACCACAATACCGGTGAAAGCCCGGATGTTCATTCCCTGCGAAATCGCCAGCGTCCAGGCGGTGATCAGTTCGCCGGCCTGTGCACCGACAATGGTGGCGCCCAGGATCGTGCCGTTGCGCTTGACGATCACCTTGATATGGCCGTGCGTCTCGCGTTCGGTCTGGGCGCGATCGTTGTCATGATACGGCCAGCGCAGAATGCGGATCTTGATATTGCGCTCGCGCGCCTGCGCTTCGGTCAATCCGGTCTGCGCCAGTTCGGGCTCGGTATAGGTGACCCAAGGGATGACGTCTTTGTTCACCCGGACCGGCAGACGAAACAGCGCGTTCCGGATCACCAGACCGGCGTGATAGTTGGCGGCATGGGTGAACTGCGGCTGACCCGCCGCGACATCGCCAATGGCGTAAATGCGGCTGTTGCTGGTCTTCAGCTTGCGGTTCACGGCGATGCCGCTGCGATCATATTTGACGCCCGCAGCCTCCAGACCAAGCCCCTCGACCGTGGCCTTGCGTCCGGTCGCGACCAGGAGATGCGTGGCGTCGATGGTCTCCTCGCCGCCGGCGCCCTCGATCGTCGCGGTGGCCGTGCCGACAGTCGTTTTCACTCGCGTCACTTTCACACCGCTGCGCACCACGACGCCTTCGCGTTCGAGCTGCGCCAGAACGATCGCGGCGCATTCCGGGTCGTCCTTGGCGAGCGGCGTGGCCGCCTCCAGCACCGTCACGTCGCTGCCGAGACGGCGGAACGCCTGCGCCATTTCCAGGCCGATCGGCCCGCCGCCAATGATGAGCAGATGCTTCGGCCGCTGCGTCATATTGAAAATGGTCTCGTTGGTGAAATACGGCCCCTGGTCGAGGCCGTCGATCGGCGGCGCCGCCGGCATCGATCCGGTCGCGATCACGAAACGGCGGGCGCGGATTTCAAACTGGTCGCCAACCGAGACGGTGCGGCGGTCCTTGAAAATGGCCTGACCCTTGATCACCCTGACACCGAGCCCGGTGAAGCGCTCGGTCGAATCGACCGGCGCGATGGCGCCGATGACCTCGTGCACATGGTCGTGCACCGCCCGGAAGTCGACCGTGACATCCGGCGTTGTTACGCCGAAGGCGCCAGAGTGCCGCATGGTCTCGGCGCGCTTCGCCGCTGCCAGCAAAGCCTTTGACGGCACGCAGCCGGTGTTGAGGCAGTCGCCGCCCATCTTGTGGCGTTCGATCAGCACCACCGGCACGCCGAACGCCGCCGCGGCCGCCGCCACCGACAATCCGCCGGAGCCGCCGCCAATCACGCAGATATCGGGTGTGAGCTTTTCAACCATGCGGCAACACTAACGGATTCGTCACGACGATGCGCGCGGCCGCGCCCGCAGCCGTTTCACCGCCACCGGGACCAGCGCCAGCAGCCCGAGCGCAAGCATCGCGAGGAGCATTTGCGACGTCAGCACGTCCCACGGATTGAAGGTCATCGCACAATCGGCGCGGCCGGCGGCGCGGCATGACCGAAATGTCGCGGCCTGTGCCGAAATGATGCTGTCGAGACCGGTGCCGGCGAAGGCATAGACGAACGAAGCCGGGATAATGCCGATCGCGGTCGCGGCGACGAATGGCCCCAACCGGACACCGGCGAAGGCCGGCACCAGATTGACCAGAAAAAACGGAAAAGCAGGCACCAGCCGCAGGAACAGCAGATAGCTGAAGGCGTCGTCGCGGAAGCCTTGCGCCAGCTTGGCCGCGCGCGGACCGGCCCTGCGCAGCAAGGGCTCGCCAAAGGCGCTGCGGGCTACCAGAAAGATCAGGGTCGCGCCGACGGTGGCCCCGACCACCGCCGCCAGGCCGCCGGTGACCAGTCCGAACAGGAAGCCGCCGGTCAGCGTCAGTACCGTCGCGCCCGGAACAGAGGCCACCACCACGAGGATATAGAGCGCCAGGAAGGCCAGCACGGCGACGATCCGATGATCCTCGACCAGCCGGTCGATGGCCAACCGGTGATCGACCAGCGCCTCAAGGGAGATCCCGCTGCGTCCAATGGCGAGATAGACCGCTCCCGCCAACAGGACGAGGCCGATCACCGGCCAGAACCGGCGGATCAGGCCGCGGTGCGGCGCAGTGGAAGGGGAACTTTGGGCCATCCGGGCTGTATACACGAGCCCGGAGCCGATCCGGCGCCCTGTCACTGCCTTGTGACGCAGTGTGACCGGGATGAGCGGCGCCCCATGGGGCCGCCAGTCGCATTGACGGGCCAAGCCCCCTCCCTTATAAGCCGCGCAAATATTCAGCTGTTTCGCACAAATCTGCGCCTTTCAGGCCGATTTGGGGGAGCGGCAATTGGCACCCTCGCCGCCATACGGCGCGATCTTCGGAGTACTTCATCGTGAAGCGGACCTATCAACCGAGCAAGCTCGTGCGCAAGCGCCGTCACGGATTTCGCGCGCGCATGGAGACCGTTGGCGGCCGCAAGGTGCTGAACGCCCGGCGCGCCCGCGGCCGCAAGCGGCTTTCCGCTTAAGCACATGATCCCGGAAAGTGAATACCGCTTTTCGGGAAAACTCATGTGCCATCTCTAATAGCGGTCGTTTGACGCCGCTCGCATTGCTTCCATGGAACGATTGCGGCAACGGGCGGACTTTCTGGCCGCGGCGTCCGGAACCAAAGTTCCGGCCCCGGCGGTGGTGCTCCAGGCGCGCAAACGGGCCGACGATGGCCCGGCGCGATGCGGCTTTACCGTCTCGAAAAAAGTTGGCAATGCGGTGCAGCGCAACCGGGTCCGCCGGCGCTTGCGCGAAATCGTTCGGCTTTCGGGGTTCAAGCGTATGCTGGCCGGACACGATTACGTGCTGATCGGCCGCGGCGCGGCCCTGACGCTGCCTTTCGAACGCATTGCCGCGGACGTTGATGGGGCGTTGCGGCGTATCCATGCGGCGCGTAACGGCAATACGGGATCCCGATGACCGACAACAAGAACACCCTCCTCGCCATCGTGCTGTCGGCGATCGTGCTGATCGGTTGGCAGTACTTCTTCGCCATTCCGCAGGAGAAGGCGCGGCAGGAGCAACTGGCAACGCAGCAGGCGGCCCAGCGCGCGGCCACACCGCAAACGCCGGCCGCGCAGCCCGGCCAGCCGGTCCAGCCCGGTCAACCGGTGCCCGTCCCGGCGCAACCCGGCGCGCCGCTGCCCCCCGGCCAGACCATCCAGCCCTCCGCCTCGGTCACCCGCGCCGCCACGATCGCCGCCGGCCCCCGCATTCCGATCGCCACCGAGAGCCTGCAAGGCTCGATCGCGCTCAAGGGCGGCCGGATCGACGATCTGGCGCTGCTCAAGTTCCGCGAGCGCGTCGATCCGAAATCGCCGCCGATCATCCTGCTGTCGCCGTCCGGCAGCCCGCAGCCGTTCTATGCCGAATTCGGCTGGACCAATGCCGCCGGCGGCGCCGTCAAGGTGCCGACCGCCGATACGGTATGGACGCAGGCCAGTTCCGGCACGCTCAGTGTCGGCCGCCCGGCGACGCTGACCTGGGATAATGGCGAGGGCATCGAATTCCGCCGCACCATCACCGTCGACGACAAGTACCTTTTCACCATCAGGGACGACGTGGTGAACAAGGGTACGACCCCGATCTCGCTCTATCCCTACGCATTGATCTCGCGCCACGGCACGCCGAAGACCGAAGGCTTTTACATCCTTCATGAAGGCTTCATCGGTGTGCTCGGCGAGCAGGGCCTGCAGGAGTTCTCCTACTCCAACGTCGAAGAAAAGAAGGTGGTCAACTTCGACGTGACCAATGCCTGGTTCGGCCTCACCGACAAATACTGGGCGGCGACGCTGCTGCCCGACAGCACCGCGCATCTGAAGGCGCGGTTCTCGTCCGGCCTCTTGGGCACAACCAAGACCTATCAGACCGATTACCTGCTCGACGTGCAGACCATTGCGCCCGGCGCCACCGGATCGGCCAACGCCAAGCTGTTCGCCGGCGCCAAGGAAACCCGCGTCATCACCGAGTACGAAAAGCAGTTTTCGCTCAACCGTTTCGAGCTGCTGATCGACTGGGGCTGGTTCTATTTCATCACCAAGCCGATGTTCTGGGTGATCGACTACTTCTTCCACATGTTCGGCAATTTCGGCGTCGCCATTCTGCTGGTCACAGTGCTGATCAAGATCGTGTTCTACCCGCTGGCCAACAAGTCCTACGCCTCGATGGCGAAGATGAAGGCGGTGCAGCCGCAGATGACGGCGCTGCGCGAACGCTACAAGGACGACAAGGCCAAGCAGCAGCAAGCGCTGATGGAATTGTACAAAACCGAGAAGATCAATCCGCTGGCCGGCTGTCTGCCGATTCTGGTGCAGATCCCGGTGTTCTTCGCGCTCTACAAGGTGCTGTTCGTCACCATCGAAATGCGGCACGCGCCGTTCTTCGGCTGGATCAAGGACCTGTCGGCGCCGGATCCGACCAACCTGTTCAACCTGTTCGGTCTGCTGCCGTTCGATCCGACGCTTATCCCGGCGATCGGACCGTTCCTGCATCTCGGCGTCTGGCCGCTGATCATGGGCGTGACGATGTGGGCGCAGATGAAGCTCAATCCAACGCCGCCGGATCCGACCCAGGCGATGATCTTCAACTGGATGCCGGTGATCTTCACCTTCATGCTGGCCACCTTCCCGGCCGGTCTGGTGATCTACTGGGCCTGGAACAACTCGCTGTCGGTGCTGCAGCAGAGCGTGATCATGCGCAAGCACGGCGCCAAGATCGAACTGTTCGACAACATCAAGGCGATATTCGTCCGCAAGAAGCCGCAGGAATAAGCTTGCAGCCCGACTGCGACGCCGTCATCGCCGGGCTTGTCCCGGCGATCTCGTTTAGACTGCCCGTGCGCGGCCCCGTTCGCGCACGGAAAAGCCGGATATGACAACGCGATGGATAAGCCGACCGAATTCAAGCGCGGCGAAATAGAAGTCGGGCGGCTGTTGTTCGCCGCCGACTGGCAGTTCGTGGCCGCCGCCAATTCCGAAGTCTCGCTGCCGCCGATGCGCGGCGTCGAGATCGCCTTTGCCGGCCGTTCCAATGTCGGAAAGTCGAGCCTGATCAACGCGCTGACCGGCCGAAAGGCGCTGGCGCGCACCTCGCGCACCCCCGGCCGCACCCAGGAACTGATCTTCTTCACCGGCGGCGGCAACCTCAACATCGTCGACATGCCGGGCTACGGCTACGCCGCCGCCGCCAAATCGAAAATTGCCGCCTGGACGGCGCTGATCGACGCCTTTCTGCGCGGCCGCACCAACCTCGCCCGCGTCTATGTGCTGATCGACGCCCGCCACGGCATCAAGGACACCGACGCGCCGACCTTCGAGGCGCTGCGCCGGGCCGCCGTGAGTTTCCAGCTGATCCTGACCAAGGCCGACGCGATTTCCGCCGCCGAACTCTCCGCGCGCATTGCCGAGGTCGAGACGGCGCTGATCAAGCTGCCGGCGGCGTTTCCGCAGGTGCTGGCGACTTCGGCGCATGACGGCAAAGGCATTCCCGAACTGCGCGCGTCGATCGCCCGGCTGCTGGCGGAGCGCCGCCGCTAAATCGCGAGGATTGCACCGATGAACCCGATTCTGATCGCCTTGGCCGGACTGATGGGCGCCTTCGGCGTCGTGCTGACCGCGGCCGGCGCCCACGGCAAGCCCGGCGCGGGGCTCGACAGCGCCGGCTATCTGCTGCTGATCCACGCCGTCGCCATCATCGCGGTCGTTGCCGCCGCCGGCCTGGTCCAGCGCCCGGTCGCGACCGTCGCGCTGGCCGGCTTTGTCCTCGGCGCCGGCCTGTTCGCCGCCGATGTCGCCGCCCGCGCCTGGCTCGGCACCCGGCTGTTTCCGATGGCCGCGCCGGCCGGCGGCGTCATCATGATCCTGAGCTGGCTGACGCTGGCCGTGGCGGCGCTGGCGGCGATGCGCGCTTAAGCTGACACCCCTTCCGTCCGGCGGCGACCGCCGGTACAAGAACCGGCCCGTCCTTCGCGAGACCCGTTCATGACCGATCCTCAGGAACAAGCCCGCATTCTGTCCGAGGCGCTGCCGCACATGCAGCGCTATGACGAGGAAATCGTCGTCGTGAAATATGGCGGCCACGCCATGGGCGACGAGGCCGCGGCGCGCGATTTCGCCCGCGACATCGTGCTGCTCGAGCAGGCGGCGATCAATCCCGTGGTGGTGCATGGCGGCGGGCCGCAGATCGCGGCCATGCTGAAGAAGCTCGGCATCAAGTCCGAATTCGCCGCCGGGCTTCGCATCACCGATGCCGCCACCGTCGAGATCGTCGAGATGGTGCTGGCCGGCTCGATCAACAAGCAGATCGTCGGCTACATCAACGCCGCCGGCGGCAAGGCCATCGGCCTGTGCGGCAAGGACGGCAACATGGTGACGGCCAGAAAGGCGACGCGCACCGTGGTCGATCCGGATTCGATGATCGAGAAGGTCGTCGATCTCGGCTTTGTCGGCGAGCCCGACAAGGTGGACCTGTTCGTGCTCAACGCCGTGCTCGGCAAGGAGATGATCCCGGTGCTGGCGCCGGTCGCGACCTCCGCCGACGGCGGCACCTTCAACGTCAACGCCGACACCTTCGCCGGCGCCATTGCCGGCGCGCTGAAGGCCAAGCGCCTGCTGCTGCTGACCGACGTGCCGGGCGTGCTCGACAAGTCGAAGAAGCTGATCCCGGAATTGTCGGTCGCCGACGCGCGCAAGCTCATCGCCGACGGCACGATTTCCGGCGGTATGATCCCCAAGGTCGAGACCTGCATCTATGCGCTCGACCAGGGCGTCGAGGGCGTCGTCATCATGGACGGCAAGGTGCCGCACGCGGTGCTGCTGGAGCTGATGACCGACCACGGCGTCGGCACGCTGATGCATCGGTAGGGCGGCGTACGCGGGCGATTTGTGATAGAGTGGCATCATGATGAGCAAGCTCAAGGACGTGCTGGACCGGGTCGGAACCTGGCCGGACGAGGCTCAACAGGAACTGGCCGAAATCGCGCTCGAAATCGAGGCCGGATTCCGCGGCGGCGCCTACCAAGCCACCGCCGATGAATTGCGGGCCATCGATGAGGCCGACGCCAGCGGCGTGGCATCCGACCACGACGTCAAAGCCGCGTTCCGGTCCTTCCGTCGTGCATGAAGGTCGAATATTCCAATCGCGCGTTGATCGATCTGCGCAGAGCGGCGGCGGATAGCCGCGAGTTTGGCGATGCCGTCGCTATCGCGCTTGAGGCTCGAATTGTCGCCGTCGTTCGACGCATCGCCGAACATCCAAAGGCGGCGCAGGGCGTCACCGACCGGCCCGGCATTCACGTCGTGCCTCTCCTCCGTTATCCCTACAAAATCTTCTCCCGGGTGTATGAGGGCCGCGTCAGAATCCTTCACATCCGGCACACGTCGCGCCAGCCGTGGCCCGGCAAGCGCTGACCTTCCGATGGCGACGCGGGCACGTTCCGCTAGCATGTCCCAATGATTCGAACCTTGCACGGCATCGTTATTGGACTGGGCCTCGCACTCGGCACGCTCACCGGCGTCACCGCCGCCCAGGCCGAACTATCGCTGTGCAATCGCACCAGCTACGTGATGGATGCGGCGATCGGGCTGGAGCGGCGCGCCATGGTCTCGACCCGCGGCTGGTTCCGGATCGATCCCGGCCAGTGCCGCCAGGTCGTCGAAGGGCCGCTCGACATCGACATGGCCTATGTCTACGCCCGCACCGCGCCGGTTTACGGCAGCGCGCCGCTGCCGCAGGCGGGGCATGCCGCCTTCTGCGTGCGCGACGCCAATTTCCAGTTTTCCGATGCCCGCGGCTGCCCGGTCAGCCAGCAGATGCAGTTCACCGCCGCCCGCCCGACCGACACCGGCCGCGGCCCGGAAATCCACCTCGCCGAGGAAGCCGACTACGACGACGCACAGGCGCGGCTCGCCGGCATTCAGCGCCTGCTGGTGATCGCCGGCTACGACGCCAACCCGATCGACGGCCTGCAGGGCAACAAGACCCAAGCCGCGCTGACGAAATTCATGGCCGACCGCAAGCTCGCGGCCGACGCCGCCACGGCAGCGGATTTTTTCGACACACTGCTCAAGGCCGCCGACAGCCCCGAAGGCACCGGCTTTGCCTGGTGCAACGACACCAGCCATGCCGTGATGGCAACGCTGGGCATTGTCGAGGGCAATGCCACCGTGACGCGCGGCTGGTACCGGGTCGCGCCGGGCCGATGTGTGCGGCCGGACCTGCGCGGCGATCCGCGCCGCATCTACAGCTATGCCGAGGCGGTGGATGCCAATGCCCGCACCATCAAGCGCGGCGAGACGGTGCTGTCCTGGGGCGGCGATGTTCCGCTCTGCACCCGCGACGGCCGGTTCGAACTGAGCGACCACAAGGATTGCGCGGCGCGCGGCTTGAATTCGGCGGGTTTTGCCCTCATCGATATCGGCACGCAGCCCGCCACCACCGTCCGCTTCAGGGAACCCTAGTCTGTGCCGAATTTATCCCGTCTCACCCCGCGCGATTTCGGGCATATCGACTCCTGGGTGTTTGACCTCGACAACACCCTCTACCCGCATCATCTGCTGTGGCAGTTCATCGACGACCGCATCCGCGCCTTCATCGTCGATTTCCTGAAGGTGGCGCCGGACGAAGCCTTCCGTATCCAGAAGGACTATTACAAGCGCTACGGCACCACCATGCGCGGGCTGATGACCGAGCACGGGGTCAATTCCGACGACTACCTCGAGTTCGTGCACCAGATCGACCACTCGCCGCTGGAGCCCAATCCGGCGCTCGGCGCCGCGCTGGAAAAGCTGCCGGGCCGCAAGCTGATCCTGACCAACGGCACCCGCAAGCACGCCGACGCGGTGATGCGCCGGCTCAACGTGCATGAGCATTTCGAGGACGTGTTCGACATTATCGCCGCCGAGCTGGAGCCGAAGCCGTCGCCGAAAACCTACGAACGGTTCCTCGAGCAGCACGGCGTCGATCCGGCCAGGGCGGCGATGTTCGAGGACCTGTCGCGCAATCTGGCGGCACCGCATGCGCTCGGCATGGTGACGGTGCTGGTGGTGCCGGACGGCACCAAGCCGGTGGTCCGCGAACACTGGGAAGTCGAAGGCCGCGACGATCCCCATGTCGATCACGTCACCGACAACCTGACCGGATTTCTCGAACGCATCATGCAGGCGCGCGGCGTCGCCAGCGGAGCTTGATAATGCCGGGAGACGCCGCCGATATTCTGCTGGCGCTCGGCCGCGTGCTGCTGGGCGGCTTGTTCGTGGTCGGCGGGATCCGCCACTTTTTCATCGTCGACATCATTACGCCGATGATCGCGGGGCGCGGCCTGCCTATGCCGAAGCTGGTGCTTTACGTCGGATCGATCTTCCAGATCGTGGCCGGGCTTCTGCTGATGCTCGGGCTGTGGGTGGCACCCGCCGCGTTCGGGCTGATCGTCTTTACCGTGACGGCATCGGTGATGCTGGTGAACTTCTGGGACATGGAAGGGCCGGCGCGCCAGTCCGCGCTCAGCACCTGCCTGAGCAATGGCGCCATTGTCGGCGGCCTGCTGATCGCCGCCGCGACCGCGCTGTAGCCGTCAGGCGCCGGAGACCTGCTGCACAAAGAGGGCAAAGCCGATGCCGGCAATGCCCGCCCCGGCGAGGCGAAGCGCCATCTGGTCGGGCGCGCGTTGTGCCCACAGGCGCGCCAGATGCATTGCGCCGAGCGCGATGGCGCCCTGGACGACCGCCAGCCCGAGCAGATAGGCCGCCAGTGGCGTCGCCTCTGCGCCGTAGATCGATTCGCCGAGCACGTAGCCGTGCAGCAGGCCGACCGCGGCAAAGACGATCAGCGCCGCGGCGCTCGTCATCGTCCGCCGCGTCAGCATCAAAACGCCGAGCCCGAAGACGGACAGCGCCACCACGATCTCAGCGCCGGGCACCGGCGGCCCGTACAGGTGCAAGGCGACCCCGGCCATCATCGCCAGCATGAAGCCGATAACGAGCCGGGTCGCAGACCGGTGCGCGGCGGCGAGGCAGCCCACCGCCACCACGGCGGCGAAATGATCGAGGCCGATGACCGGATGACCGAGGCCGGACAACAGGCCGTCGCCAAACGTGGCGGGCGTGACGCCCCCCATCGGGTGATGCGCCAGCGCGGGAAATACCGTCAGGGCAAGGCCAAATCCGATCATCAAGCGCTTCATCGGGAAATTCTCCAGTCCCAGTCAGGCTAGCCCACCCGGCCCGGCTTGACAGCCCCCGCCCTCGCCCCCGACAAGGCGGGGTCAAAGAACGCCGGGGACCGCATGTCAAACGAAAAACTCGCCAAGACCATCGACGACGCCTTCGACAACCGCGACGCCGTCAGCCCGAAGACCAAGGGCGCGGTGCGCAAGGCGGTCGATACCGCTCTCGGCCTGCTCGACAGCGGCGAGGCCCGCGTCGCCGAGCGCCAGAGCGACGGCGTGTGGCAGGTCAATCAGTGGCTGAAGAAGGCCGTGCTGCTGTCGTTCCGGCTCAACGACATGAGCGTGATCGCCGGCGGCCCGGGCCGAGCGGCGTGGTGGGACAAGGTCGATTCCAAGTTCAAGGGCTGGACCGCGCCGAAATTCCGCAAGGCCGGCTTCCGCGCCGTGCCGGGCAGCGTCGTGCGCCGCTCCGCCTTCATCGCGCCGGGCGTGGTGCTGATGCCGTCCTTCGTCAATCTCGGCGCCTATGTCGATTCCGGCACCATGATCGACACCTGGGCCACCGTCGGCAGCTGCGCCCAGATCGGCAAGAACTGTCACATCTCCGGCGGCGTCGGCATCGGCGGCGTGCTGGAGCCGCTGCAGGCCGGCCCCGTGATCATCGAGGACAACTGCTTTGTCGGCGCCCGCTCGGAAGTCGCCGAAGGCGTCATCCTGCGCGAGGGCGCGGTGCTGTCGATGGGCGTGTTCCTCGGCGCCTCGACCAAGATCGTCGACCGCGCGACGGGCAACGTCATGCAAGGCGAAGTGCCGCCCTACTCGGTTGTGGTTCCCGGCACGCTGCCCGGCAAGGACGGCGGCCCCGGCCTGTATTGCGCGGTGATCGTCAAGCGCGTCGACGAGCGCACCCGCTCGAAGACCAGCATCAACGAGCTGCTGCGGGATTGAACCCACCCGTTTTCCACGAGAGAGCCGGACGAGCATCGCAATGAATTTGTCCGACCTCTTCTTCAGTTTCGATGGCCGCATCAGCCGCCAGCCCTATTGGCTGGCGTTCTGCGTGCTGGTGCCGGCGACGCTGGGCGCCGCCATGATCGCCGCCTCGGTCGGCGGCGTGCGGGCTGTCGCTCTGGTCGAACTGGCGTTCCTCTATCCGGAGCTGGCGGTCATCGTGAAGCGCGCCAATGACCGCGAAATGCCAAGCTGGATCGTGCTCTGCTATTTTCTACTGAGCGTGCTCGTCAGCGGCCTCGGCCTGTTCGGTATCGGACTGGAAGACGCCGCCGGCGAACCCAGTGTGCTGTACTGGACCGTGCTGTTGCCGCTGCTGGCGGTCGGTCTTTTCATCGTGGTCGAGCTGGGATTTCGTCCGGGCGTGAGCGGGCCCAACCGCTACGGTCCGGATCCGCTTCAGGGAAAGACATGACGACACAAGCCGACCCGATCGAAATCACCCGTGACCTGCTGCGCTGCCCGTCGGTGACGCCGGCCGAAGGCGGCGCACTCGCGTTCCTGGAAAAAGTGCTGACGGCGGCCGGCTTTACCGTGCACCGCATGATCTTCCACGAGCCCGGCGCCGAGGATGTCGAGAACCTCTATGCCCGCATCGGCACCGAGGCGCCGCACCTGATGTTCGCCGGGCATACCGACGTGGTGCCGCCGGGCGACGAAGCCGCTTGGACCCATCCGCCGTTTGCCGGCGCGGTCGACAACGGCCTGCTGTACGGCCGCGGCGCCGTCGACATGAAAGGCGGCATCGCCTGCGCGGTCGCCGCCGTGCTCGACCACCTCGCCGCCAATGGCGGCAAGCCGAAAGGCTCGATCTCGTTCCTGATCACCGGTGACGAGGAAAGCATTGCCGTCAACGGCACGCCGAAGCTGCTGGCCTGGGCGGCCGCGCGCGGCGAAAAATTCGATCACTGCATTCTGGGTGAGCCGAGCAACCAGGAGGAAATGGGCGATACCATCAAGATTGGCCGCCGCGGCTCGCTCAACGGCCACCTGATCGTCACCGGCAGGTCCGGCCACGTCGCCTATCCGCACCGCGCCGACAACCCGGTGCGCGGCATCGCCACGCTGATTGCGGCGCTGCAATCCGAGCCGCTCGATACCGGCAGCGACACCTTTCAGCCGTCGAATCTGGAATTCACCACCATCGATGTCGGCAACAAGACCGTGAACCTCATTCCCGGCGAGGCGCGGGCGCGCTTCAACATCCGCTTCAACGACCGGCATACGCTGGAGTCGCTGAAGGCGCTGATCGAACAACGCGCCGCCAAGGCGGCGGGCGGCAAAATCCGTCACGCCTTCAAGTGGGAGCCGTCGAACGCCGGAGTATTTGTGACCAAGCCCGGCCCGTTTACGGATCTGGTGTCGACTGCCGTCGCAGAGGTCACCGGCCGAACGCCGGAGCTGTCGACCACCGGCGGTACATCGGACGCGCGTTTCATCACGCACTTCTGCCCGGTGGTCGAATTCGGGCTGGTCGGTCAGACCATGCATGCGATCGACGAGCGCGTGCCCGTCGCAGACCTGACGATGCTGACGACGATCTACGGCAAGATTCTGGATCGGTATTTTGGCTAAGGCTAAGGGTATCGTGCCTCTCCGCCGTCATTGCCGGGCAACCGGGTCCGGCCTTCGGCCGGCCCGGCCGTGACACTTGACCCGGCAATCCATGACGCCGCGCGTCAGAGGAATCCTTACGCAAGATTGTCGTGAGTTGCAGGCGCATCATGGATGCCCGGGTCAAGCCCGGGCATGACCGTGATGAAGGCGACCGCCGAACAAGCCGGATCAATAATCCACCCGCATCAGATAGAGCCCGTCGGGCGGCGCCACCTGGCCGCAGGCGGTGCGATCGCGAGCCGCCAGCGCCGCCGCCAGATCGTCAGCGCTCCATTTGCCGTCGCCGACCGCGACCAGCGAGCCGACCATCGAGCGCACCTGGTTGTGCAGGAACGACCGCGCCGAGGCGAGCACGTTGATGTCGACGCCATCGCGGATGACATCGAGCTGGTCCAATGTTTTCTCAGGCGAGGCCGCCTGACACTCGGTCGAACGGAACGTCGTGAAATCGTGACGGCCGACCAGCCGCTGCGCCGCCGCATGCATCGCCACGGCGTCGAGCGGCCGCGCCACCCGCCACGCATACTTGAGATCGAAGGTCAGATCGGGCCGGCGGTTGACGATGCGATAAAGGTAATGGCGCTTTCGCGCCGACATGCGCGCATTGAAATCGTCGCCGACGCGCTCGGCCACCAGCACCGCCACCGGATGCGGCCGCAGATGCGCGTTGAGCGCGTCGCGCACGGTTTCGGTTTCCCAGTTTTTGGCGAGATCGATGTGCGCCACCTGCCCGCGCGCATGCACGCCGGCATCGGTGCGGCCGGCGCCCTGCACCAGAATCCGCTCGCCGGTCAGCGCCTCGACCGCCGAAGTCAGCACGCCCTGCACGGTGAGCTGATCGGCCTGGGTCTGCCAGCCGCAGAACGGCGCGCCGTCATATTCGACAATGAGTTTGTAGCGCGGCATCAGGCGGCCCAATGACGGCCGTGTCCGGCCTTGCGCGAAGCAGTAGCGGCGAATGCGCCCGAAGTCACGGCGGCGGCATCAGGAGAGGCCATCGAACGGCGTCGGATAGCGCACCAGGCCCTGTTCGGGCGGGTCGTCGGCCAGCCGCAGCGCCATGAAGTACTCGCCAGCGTAGTCGGAAACATAAGCCCGCGCGGCTTCCAGCGAGAAACCGAAGCGCTGGTAGAACAGCGGGTCGCCGACCACAAAGACGAGGCGCTCGCCGTTCTCCTTGAGCTGTGCAAGGCCTGCGCGGGTCAGCGCCGATCCGATGCCGTTGCGCTGGTGCGACGGCGCGACGCCCAACGGCGCCAGCGCCACTGCGTTGCGGACGTCGCGCGGCGTCTCGATCAGCAGCCGCGGCCAGGCGATATAGCCGGCGATGGCGTCGTTATCGACCGCCACCAGCGCCAGCACCAGATCGCCGGCGGCGCGCAGGCTGTCGACCAGTTCGCCTTCCGCCGGGCCGCCGAAAGCGGCGTCCAGAACCGTACGGATCGCCGCGGCCTCGTCAGGCCGTTCCGGCCGGATCGTGAGCTGCAGCGACAGCGTCATGTCAGTTGCGTCCCCCGCGCCACCGCGGTGCCGCGCAGGAATTCATCGGACTGCATCGGCTGCTTGCCGGCGCGCTGCAATTCGACGAGCCGCACCGCGCCGTCGCCGCAGGCGATGGTCAGCCGGTCGTCGAGCGCCACGCCGGGCTTTCCACTGCCCTCGCCCTTGGTCGACTGGCGCACCTTGACGCGCACGCCGCCCAGTTCGAACCAGGCGCCGGGGAATGGCGACAGACCGCGGATGTGGTTGTGGACGTCACGCCAGGGCTTGGTCCAGTCGATACGCGACTCGGCCTTGGCGATTTTCTGCGCATAGGTGACGCCGGTGTCCGGCTGCGGCGTCGCCGTCAACGCGGCGGTCTCAAGGTGGGTGAGCGCCTCCACCATCGACGCGGCGCCGAGCGGCGCCAGCGCGTCGTGCAGTTCGCCGGCCGTCATGTCGGCGCCGATCGGCAGCGCCCGCGTCAGGACCACCGCGCCGGTATCGAGGCCTTCGTCCATCTGCATGATGCTGATACCGCTTTCGAGGTCGCCCGCCATCACCGCCCGGTTGATCGGCGCCGCACCGCGCCAGCGCGGCAGCAGCGAGGCGTGCACGTTGAAGCAACCGAGCCGGAGTGCATCTAATATCGATTTCGGCAGGATCATCCCGTATGCGACCACCACCGCCGCATCGGCGTTGTGGGCGCGAAACGTTACCTGTGCCTCTTCGGTCTTCAACGTGGAAGGCGTGAACACCGGAAAGCCAAGCCTGCGCGCTTCACGTTCGACCGGTGTGATCTGCATCTCCATGCCGCGCCGTGCGGGCTTTGGCTCGCGCGTATAGACGGCGGCGATGTCATGCCCCGCGGCGGCGAGCGAAAGCAGCGTCGGCACCGCGAAATCGGGCGTGCCCATGAAGATGAGGCGAAGGGGCATGACGGTTCTCAATGATGATCGGTCAGCGGCCGACGATTGCTTCGAACGGATTGATCAGATCCAGGCCTATATCGGTAAAATCATTCGTATCGCGCGTCGCCAGCTTCATGCCGTGGGCGATCGCGATCGCGGCAATCATTGCGTCGACGGGCTCGATGCGACGGCCTAGACGCTCGCGTTGAGCGCCGATGACGCCAAAAGCCGCCGCGGCCGCAGTCCCGAATGACAGCATACGATCGCCGTATCCTTTCTCCAACAATTCGATACGCGCGATCAATCTATCGCGCTTTGATCCTGTCGGGAGTCGTTGGGCACCGAAGTGCAGTTCAGCAAGGACCGGCGTGCAAAGATGTAAGGAGTCTCCCGGCTGAGCATCCAGCCACGTCACCACCGCGAGACTCGGCTTTGGACGCCAAGTTTCAGAGACCACATTTGTATCGAGCAGGATCAATCGAATTCAGGCGGTTTGGGGAAATCGCCGTGATACTCGAACTCCAGGTCATCACCACGATCCTCGGGCGCGACCAGGCTCGCCATCCAGGTGCCCATCTTCACGGGTGGCTCAGGGTTCAGCACCCGACCCAGCACAGATTTCGCCTCGTCCGACAGACTCCGGCCGCTGGTCCGGGCGCGATCCTCAAGTGCCTTTTTCAGCCTTGGATCAATTTTTCGAATCAACAAGTCGGTCATGCTGCTTCCTCTGATATCAATGATATCAAATTCGCCGCCTTGCGTCTAATCATCAAATTTTATTTAAAAACAGTGAGTTAGCTAGCCAATATGGTGCGACGGCTCTTTATCGTCGGACAGGCCGTTCGAATTCGGCTTGTCGCCGCCGCCCAGCTTGGCCGCCTTCTTGAACTTCTTCATCACGCGGTCGCGCTTGAGCTTGGAGATATGGTCGATGAACAAGACGCCGTTGAGGTGGTCGATCTCGTGCTGCAGGCAGGTGGCGAGCAGGTCGGTCGCCTCGATCTCCTGCGGCTTGAGGTCGATGTCGAAATACTTGACCTTCACCGTCAGCGGCCGCTCGACCTCTTCGTAGTATTCCGGGATCGACAGGCAGCCTTCCTCGTAAATGGAAGTGTCCTCGGACGACCAGACCACCTCTGGATTGATGAAGAGCCGCGGCTCCGGCGGGTCGTCCTTCTTGGCGAGGTCCATGGTGACCACGCGCTGCGGCACGCCGATCTGGATCGCGGCCAGGCCGATGCCGGGCGCCGCATACATGGTCTCGTACATGTCGTCGATCAGGGTCCGCAGCGGCTTGTCGACCGTTTTGACCGGTTCCGAGACGAGCCGCAGCCGTTTGTCGGGAATGATGAGAATGTCGCGGATCGCCATGCGCGCGATTTAAGCGGTGTATCAGGCCCGGTCAATGCGCGTTCGGACCTTGAGCGGCGCCCGCACCCGGCCTACCGTTCGCCCTTCGTTCGCCTCCCCCGCCCGAATCACGCTAGAAGCGCCGCATGCCGGAAACCCTCGAACAATTGATGCAACTGCCCGTGCCGCTGCCTTTGATGTTCGGGGTGGCGGTGCTGATCGCCCTCGGCGTGGTGGCGATCATCGTCATTCTGCTCCGCCCGCGCGCTCCCGTGGCCGATCCGGCCGCCGAACAGCGCATTACCGACCTCAATGCCCGGGTGCAGACCATGGGCGAACTGCTGGCGCGAGCCCAGGGCCAGTTGCAGCAGACGGTGCACGAGCGGCTGGACGCGGTCAGTTCGCGGCTCGGCGAGTCGATGCAGAACTCGACCAAGCACACCACCGACCACCTGCAGCAACTGCACGCGCGGCTGGCGGTGATCGATAACGCCCAGAAAAACATCACCGACCTCGCCGCCCAGGTCACGACCCTGCAGAGCGTGCTGAGCAACAAGCAAACCCGTGGCGCCTTCGGCCAGGGCCAACTCGAGGCGATCATCGCCGACGTCCTGCCCAGGGGCGCCTACGAATTTCAGTACACGCTGTCGAACCGGACGCGGCCGGATTGCGCGATTTTCATGCCCGATTCAGGCCCGCTGATCATCGATGCCAAGTTCCCGCTCGAGGCCATGACCGCGGTGCGCGGCGCCGGCAGCGACGAGGAGCGCAAACTAGCCGGGCAGCGCGTCCGGCAGGACATTGCCAAACACATTTCGGATATCGCCGGAAAATATCTAATCCCCGGCGAGACCCAGGACATCGCGCTGATGTTCATTCCGTCGGAATCGGTCTATGCCGATCTGCACGAGCGGTTCGACGACGTGGTGCAGCGCGCCCACCGCGCCCGCGTCATGATCGTGTCGCCGACGCTGATGGTGATGGCGATCCAGATCATCAAGCAGGTGCGCAAGGACGTCGAGATGCGCGAAGCCGCCCACCAGATCCGCACCGAAGTCGGGCACATCATGAAGGACGTGCGGCTGCTCGGAGAGCGCGTGCGCAAGCTGCAGACGCATTTCGGCCAGGCCAACGAGGACGTCGTCAACATCCTGACCTCGGCCGGCCGCATCGAGAAGCGCGCCACCAATATCGAGGAACTCGACTTCGACGACGCGGGCCCCGCCACCGCCGAGATCATCGCCGCGCCGATGACGCGCAAGCTCGGAGCGGCGGAGTGAGCGTCGATCTTGAATTCCAGCGAAGCCGCATATTCGGACGAACTCCCTCTCCCCTGGGGGGAGAGGGTTGGGGTGAGGGGGCAAGGGCTTATCGACAGTCACTTGCCCCCTCACCCGGATCGCTTCGCGATCCGACCTCTCCCCCCAGGGGAGAGGTGAAGAGCGCGATCGCGGCGAGTTCACTGCAATGACCGCCGCCCCCGATACACCCGCCCGCCCCTCCTTCAGCGACGCGCTGACCGTTTACCTGCAGCCGCGGGTGCTGATCGTCCTGTTCCTCGGCTTTTCGTCCGGGCTGCCGCTGGCGCTGTCCGGCTCGACGCTGCTGATCTGGATGCGCGAGTCCGGCGTCGATCTCGGCACCATCGGCCTGTTCGCGCTGGTCGGCACGCCCTACACCATCAAGTTCCTGTGGGCGCCGGTGGTCGACGCGCTCGAAGTGCCGTTTCTGTCGCGCTGGCTCGGCCGGCGGCGCGGCTGGCTGGTGCTGTCGCAACTGCTGCTGATGGCGGCAACGCTGTTCCTGGCGGCCTGCGATCCGGTCAACGCGCCGGCTTTGGTGGCGCTGGGCGCGCTGCTGGTCGCGACCGCCTCGGCGACCCAGGACATCGTCATCGATGCCTTCCGCGTCGAGAGCCTGCCGGAGAGCGAACAGGCCGCCGGCATGGCGTCCTACGTCGCCGCCTACCGCGTCGGCATGCTGGTCTCGACCGTCGGCGCGCTGTATTTCGTCACCGGCTTCGAGACGCTGGGCTATGACCGCGCCTCCGCCTGGGCGGCCGGCTATGTCGTCATGGCGGCGCTGGTCGGCATCGGCATCGTCACCACGCTGGTGGCGACCGAACCGGAGGAGTCGCTGGCGGTGCAGGCCGACCACGCCGCGCACACCAAGGACAATCCGCTCAAGCGCGTGACCCAGGCCGCGATCAGCGCCTTCACCGACTTCCTGACCCGCGACGCCGCCGTCGTCGTGCTGGTATTCGTGGTGTTCTACAAATTCTGCGACGCCTTTGCCGGCATCATGACGGCGCCGTTCGTCATCGACATCGGCTTCACCCGCACCGACTACGCCAACATCGTCAAGGGCGCCGGGCTCGCCGCGCTGCTGGTCGGCGGCTTTGCCGGCGGCGCGCTGGCGCGGGCCTATCCGCTTGCCACCGTGCTGTGGATCGGCGCGTTCCTGCAGATGGCGTCGAACCTGATGTTCTCGTGGCAGGCCTGGATCGGCGTCAACCGCTGGGCGCTGACTTTCACCATCGTCGTGGAAAACTTCACCGGCGCCATCGGCACCGTGGTGTTCGTCGCTTATCTGTCGGCGCTGTGCAAGAATCCGCTGCACACGGCGACGCAGTTCGCGCTGCTGACGGCGCTTGCCGCCGTCGGCCGCACCTACCTGTCAGCGGGCGCCGGCTATGTCGCGGCGGCCACCGGCTGGCCGGTGTTCTTTGCGCTCAGCGCCCTGACCGCCATTCCGGGGCTCATCCTGCTGTGGTGGCTGCAGCGGCGCGGCCATTTCGACAGCCTGGTGACGAAGAAGGCGTGAGCCGCAGCACGGGCGTCAGGGCGACCGCGTCAGCCGGAGGCAGGCGACCAGCTTGTTCGCCGTCGCATGATGGCTGTAACAGACATCCATTGTGTTCGGATCGACCATCACGAAGGCGTACTGGCCGTCATCGTCCAGCATGATGCCGCCGCGATTGTCCATCTGCACGGCGCCGATGATGGTTTCCTTGACCGTGCCGGCCGTGGATTCACCGGCGAACCGGTTACCCTTCTGTTCCTTGATGACGTAGGTGAATTCGAGGCCGTTGTCGGGAAGCTTCGCACCGGCACCGTCGGCCGGACGATAAGGGCTGGGCCCGATGTGCGCCGCGTAGCCCGTACCCTTCCACGTGCCGACCATATTGGCCGGCTGTTGCGCAAACGCAGGCAAGGCCGTCGCGGTGATGAGGGCTGCGGCTAAAACGAACACGCGCGTCGAGTGAGACATTGGTGGCTCCGGTCTGGCCCGGGCGTCGTCGCTGCCAGGCAAGCGCGCACCGTAGGCCTGAAGCCACCGCCGCCGGAGATTAGCGATCTGCGTGGTTTAGATTCGGTTGTCGCGGCGCGATTGCCCTACCGGGGCACCGACAATGTCATTTCTTTTTCCGCGGCGGAAATACGCGCCAGCGTTCCTGGCCCTCGAACAGACGGCCATCGCATTTTTCCTTGTTGAAGAACGTCTTCAGCGTGAAGGCCGTGCCGTTCCAGCGCCAGGTGCCGAGCGAGCCGCAATCGCCGAGGCCGCGGCCCTTGGCGAACGCGGTCATCTCCTGCGTCACGGGATCGAAGGCGGCTTCGGTGACGAAGGCGGAAGGGACAAGGCGGCCGCGCTCCCACTCCGGGAAATCCAGCAGGCGCGGCGGCGCGTCGCCGTCGATAGCATAGGCGATGCTGCTGCCCTGGTAAGCGCCTTGCAGGCACAGCACCAGGACCAGGCGTTTGCCGCCGCCGAGGTCGAAGCGCTGCTGGTTGCGCAAGGCTTCATCGAGGTCGACAAAACAATTGAGCCGGGTGAAATCGGCTTCAACCGCGGCCCGCGGCAGAGGCACTGGCTGCGCCCCGGCAGCCGCTATCGAGAGACCAAGTACAGCGGCAGCGGCCATCAAGCGCATGGGATGTTCTTTCAGAACAGAGTCCGCTGTTTCATCGCCGCCGACAGCGTGCCCTCGTCGAGATAATCGAGTTCGCCGCCGACCGGCACGCCATGCGCCAGCCGCGTCAGCTTGACGTTGGCGTCCTGCAACAGCTCAGTGATGTAATGCGCCGTGGTCTGGCCGTCGACCGTGGCGTTCAGCGCCAGGATGACTTCCGTGATCGGCTCGGCATGCACGCGCGAGATCAGCGCGTCAATGGTCAGGTCCTGCGGGCCGACGCCGTCGAGCGGCGACAGCGTGCCGCCGAGAACATGGTAGCGGCTGTTGATGGCATGCGCCCGCTCCAGCGCCCACAGATCGGCGACATCGGCGACGACGACGATGATCGACGGATCGCGGCGCGGATCGGTGCAGACCGTGCACGGGTTCTGCGTGTCGATGTTGCCGCAGGCCTTGCAGATCACGATCTTGTCCATCGCCGTCTGCAACGCGCCGGTCAGCGGCGCCATCAGCAGTTCGCGCTTCTTGATCAGGTGCAGCGCGGCGCGCCGCGCCGACCGCGGCCCCAGTCCGGGCAGCCGCGCCAGCAACTGGATCAGACGCTCGATTTCGGGTCCGGCGACGGCGGTGGGCATGTTGCTAGAACGCTCTTCCCTCGCCGCTTGTCGCAGCGAACTCCCTCCCCCCTTGTGGGGGAGGGTTGGGGTGGGGGGTGTTTGGCAAGCATCGTCGTGACCACCCCCCTCCCTGTCCCTCCCCCACAAGGGGGGAGGGAACGATGGAGGCGCGGCCTTCGTAAAAAACGTCCACTAGAAAACTCACCCCAGCCCCAATCCCGGCGGCAGCGCCATCCCGCCGGTGACGGCTTTCATCTTTTCCTGCATCACCGCCTCGGCCTTGCGCTTGGCGTCGCTATGCGCAGCCACCAGCAGGTCCTCGACGATATCCTTTTCCGACGGCTTGTAGAGCGACTCGTCGATCTTCACGCCCTTGAGATCGCCCTTGGCGGTCAGCCGCACGCTGACCATGCCGCCGCCGGCGCTGCCTTCGACCTCGATGGTGTCGAGCTCGGCCTGCATCGCCTGCATCTTCGACTGCAACTGCGCGGCCTGCTTCATCAGGCCTAGAAAATCCGCCATACTTATCTCCTTTCGCGCGTGATCTTTTCCGAAAACCGGTTCCCACTTTTCGGGATCACGCGCCTAATCCTCTTCTTCTTCGGGTCCGGCATCAGCAGGCGCGTCGCCGCCGTCCGGCGCATTCTGGGTGACGCCGACGATCCTGGCGCCGGGGAAACGGTTGAGCACGGCCTGCACCAGCGGATCGCTCTGCACGCCCAGTTCGAGATCGGCCTGCCGCGCCTCGCTCTGCGCCCGCATGGTCGGCGCGCCCTGCTCCTTCGACACGACCACCATCCAGCGCTTGCCAGTCCAGGCCTGCAATTTGCGCGTCAGATCGTGCGCCAGCGCGCGCGGCGCGTTTTCTTCAAGACCGATTTCGAGGTGGCCGTCCTCGCAGCGCACCAGCCGCACGTCGCGCTCCAGCGCCATCTTCATGGCGATGTCGCGCTTGTCCGCGACCAGCGCAATCAGCGCCTCGAACGAACCGATGGTCATGGTTGGCGCGGCTTCGGGCTCGTTGAGTTGCGCGACCGGCTCATCGGACGGACGCGGCGACGCCATCGCCGAAGACCGCGGCACGCTGCGCGGCGCGTCATATCGAGGCGCGCTTTGCGATGCGCTCGAAGCCGACGACGCCGAACTCGACGCCCCGCCGCCATTGCTCGCGGCCCGCGCGCTCGACGACGAACCGCCGCCCTCGCCCAGTGCCTTGACCACCTCGTCCGGCGTCGGCAGGTCGGCGGCGTAGGCAATCCGCACCAGCACCATTTCCGCGGCGGCGACCGGGCGGCCCGACGCCTGCACTTCGCTGAAGCCCTTGAGCAGCATCTGCCAGGTGCGCGACAGCACCCGCATCGACAGCTTCTCGGCAAAACCGCGACCGCGCACGCGCTCGGCTTCCGACAGCGATACGTCGTCGGCCACCGTCGGCACCACCTTCACGCGGGTGACGAAGTGGGTGAATTCGGCGAGATCGCTCAGCACCACCGCCGGATCGGCGCCGATGTCGTATTGCGCCCGCAATTCGGTCAGCGCGCCGGCGATGTCGCCCTTCATCAGCGCCTCGAACAGATCGACGACGCGAACGCGGTCGGCCAGCCCGAGCATCTGCCGCACGTCTTCGGCACGCACCGGGCCGGCCGCATGCGCGATCGCCTGGTCGAACAGCGACAGACTATCGCGCACCGAGCCTTCGGCGGCGCGCGCGATCAGCGCCAGCGCCGCCGGCTCCGTTTCGATGTTTTCCCTGGCGGCGATGCCTTCGAGATGCTTGACCAGCAGCGCGGCGTCGACACGGCGCAGATCGAAGCGCTGGCAGCGCGACAGCACCGTCACCGGCACCTTGCGGATTTCCGTGGTGGCGAAAATGAACTTGGCGTGCGGCGGCGGCTCTTCCAGCGTCTTCAGCAGCGCATTGAACGCCGCGCCGGACAGCATGTGCACTTCGTCGAGGATGTAGACTTTGTAACGCGCCGACACCGGCGCGTAACGGATGGCGTCGTTGATCTGACGCACATCGTCGACGCCGTTGTGCGAGGCAGCGTCCATTTCCAGGACGTCTATGTGGCGGCTGTCGATGATGGCCTGGCAGTTCACGCCGAGCGTCGGCATGTCGATGGTCGGCCCTTTGACGGAGCCGTCCGGCAACTCGTAATTGAGAGCGCGGGCAATGATGCGCGCGGTCGTGGTCTTGCCGACGCCGCGCACGCCGGTGAGAATCCAGGCCTGCGGAATGCGGCCGCTCTCGAAGCCGTTCGAGATGGTGCGCACCATGGCGTCCTGGCCGATCAGATCGGCGAAGCTGGCCGGGCGGTATTTGCGCGCCAGCACGCGATAGCCGGTGGCGTCGGCACCGGGGTCGCTGGCCTGACCGGCTTTTGCAGTGTCGCTCATCGTGCCATCCGCCATAGCGCGCCGCGAAGACGCGCGTAAACGCGCTTTTGTCCGCGCCCGGCGCCGAGCTTTTCGCTTCGCTCGCGGAAATCAGGTGGGAGGCTGACGAGCGACCCGATCCGTGCTCGTTAGGGCTGCTTCCTTCCGGATCTGACCCGGTTGGCGAGTGGTTCGTCCACCGCCAACCTCCCGCGCCCTATATCGGGCGAACGGGCGCGGAAAGCAAGCGCGCGTGGGCGCCTGCAAAATGGCGGGGAAAGCTCCACCAAACGGGGCGTTTTTGGTGGAAGAATCGCTCGCCGGACCGCCACCGCCGGTTCCGCGGTCAGCCCGGGGCGGCGTAGGACGTGTACTGCTTTTCCTCGACGAAATCCGACTTCAGCAGCGCGTTGATCTCGCGCTTGAGCTCGGCGCGGGTGTCGTTGTTGATGTAGACCGCGCGCGCCAGCGCGATGAACTGCGCGTCAAACGTGCCCGCCGCCTCCTTGGCGCGAATATCGTCCTCGATGGTCCAGAGCGTCTCGTTGATCGCCGTCAGCTTCTTCTTGAGCGCCGCGAGTTCATCCGAGGGCCGCGACGCCTGCAGCACCTTGTCTAGGGCCGCGCGCTCACGCCGCACGTTGGCGACCGCAGCCGGCGAACTCAGCCGCCGCTCCTTGATTTCGAGAATCGTCAATTTGTCGACGAGTTCGCCCCACGACACTTCGACGGTTGGTGCTCCGGCCATAGCGCTCGTTCCCGCTGCAAAAGTGGCGCCTGTTTAGTCGCTGCGGCCCCTTGGGACAAGGACCCGGCCGGTTTGCGCCGAAGCCTGTTCTGGCGCAGAAAGGCGCGCTTTCCGGAGCCCCGATGTGACCGCCCCGCTCTCACTGCCGATACGCCCGCGCATTCTGGTGGTCAGCCTGCGTCGCATCGGCGACGTGCTGTTGACCACGCCGCTGATCCGCAGCCTGCGCCGCGCCTGGCCCGACGCGACAATCGACGTGCTGGTGTTCAGCGGCACCCACGGCATCCTCGCCGGCAATCCCGATATCAATGAGGTCATCGCCATCCCCGAACGGCCGGGCGCCATGGCGTCGCTGCGGCTGACGGCGCGGCTGTTCAGGCGCTACCACCTTTCGATCACAACGCAGACGGGCGACCGGCCGACATTTTATGCTGCGATCGCCGGACGCAAGACGGCAGGACTCGCCCCCGATACTTCCCGCCTCGGCAGCGCCTGGAAGCGCTGGCTGCTGGGCCGGAGTACGCCTGCCGACAGCGCCATGCACCGCGTCGAGCAGATGCTGGTGCTGGCACGGGCGCTCGGCATCGAAGCGGTGCCGCAGGTGGTGTGCCCGGCGGGCGCCGCACCAGCCGGCATCGACACCGGTGCGAACTATGCCGTCATCCATGCCGCGCCGATGTTTGCCTACAAGGAATGGAGCCGCGACGGCTGGCGCGCGCTCGCCGCCGGCCTGACGCAGCGCGGCCTGACCATCGTCGCCATCGGCGGCCCCGGCGAGGCCGAGAAGGCCTATCTCGACGACGTCTGGCAGGGCATTGCCCCGGTGCATCAGGTGCGGTGGCCGCAGACCGTGGCGCTGCTCCAGGGCGCGCGCGTCTATATCGGGCCCGATACCTCCGTCACCCATCTGGCGGCGGCAGCGGACTGCCCGACGGTGGCGCTGTTCGGACCGATGGATCCGCGCGTCTGGGGGCCGTGGCCCGCGGGCGGGCTGGAGACGCCGTGGGAGGCCAGCGGCACCATTCAGCACCGCGGCAATGTCTGGGTCGTGCAGAACCCGCTGCCCTGCCTGCCGTGCCTGATGGAAGGCTGCGAGCGCCACATCGGCAGCCGCAGCATCTGCCTCGACGAGTTGTTGGCGGAACAGGTCCTGACGGCCGTCGACCGCGCGTTGACGGCGTGAGGTAGTGTCTCACCTTGAACTTTAAACACCTAGGCGAATAGCCCGTCAGTCCCCATATTCGGACCATGCCAGAGGTTCAGCTTCAATCCACGATCACCTGCCCAAAATGCGGCCATCAGGCGACTGAGGTCATGCCCACGGATGCCTGCCAGTTCTTCTACAACTGTGCAGGGTGCGGCGAGCGACTTAAGCCACTGCAAGGGGATTGCTGCGTATTCTGCTCGTACGGTACGGTCCCGTGCCCTCCCATGCAGACGGGCGACGATTGCTGCGCCGGATAGGATTTACCGAGGCCCCGAGGCAGTGACACTCTCTGGTCAATGACCGATCTTGCGGAAATGGTGGACGCGGTAGCCCCGAAGCACGGCAAGCGCGGCCCCTATAAGGTCCGGGACAATTCAAACTGAGACACCACCCGGCGTGACCGCGCCTTGCGCGCCCGCGCAATCCCCGCATCATGCGGCCATGCCCGAATCGCCCTGGTCGCTGCATCCGCAAATCGACGCCGACACCGTTGCCGTCGGCGATCTGGCGCTGTCGCGCCTGCTGCTGGCCAACGACGCGAATTACCCCTGGACCATTCTGGTGCCGCGCCTGCCGGGCCTGACCGAGATCATCGATCTCGACGCGGCGGCACAGATGCAACTGCTCGGCGAAATCGGCAGCGTATCGCGCGCGCTGAAGGCGATAACCGCCTGCGACAAGCTCAACGTCGCCGCGCTCGGCAATGTGGTGGCGCAACTGCATGTGCATGTCATCGCGCGCCGCCACAGTGACGCGGCCTGGCCGAAGCCGGTGTGGGGCGCGGTTCCTGCCGCAACCTATGATCCAGCCGTACGCGACCGCCTGATCGGCGCCTTGCGCCGTGAGCTTAATATCGGCGCCTGATCGCGGTCCCGGCCGGCGCATTGCGCTTATCGATTCGCCGTGCCAATTTCCGCGCCGCATGCCCTTTCGCCCTGAACTCGGCCCCAAACCGCACCTCGGATACACCGAAAACCGCCTCGAACGCGCCGCGGAGCTGCGGCTCGATTCGGCCGGCGTCGCCGCGCTGGCGGCCAATGCGCAGGCCGCCGCCTATGTGATCGGCGTCGACATGGTCGTCCTGAAAAAAGGCGCGGGCGGCCATGATCCGCTGTTTACGCTCGACGAAGCGCGCGCCTTCGGCGCCGCGACCGAAGCCGTTTTTCTCGGCCATGACGGCGGCGCCGGCCGGTTCGGCCAGGGCATCACCCCCGAGGCTGCCGAAGCGCTGAAAGCCCGCGACGACCTCCTGGTCATCGACCTGCGGTCGATCGCGGTGCAGGGCCTGGTGGCGCCCGAACACCTGCCGCCAATCGCCGAGGCCAAGGCGGTATTGAACTGGCATCACCGCCACCGCTTCTGTTCCAATTGCGGCGCCGCCACCAAAGTCGTCGCCTGCGGCTGGAAGCGCGAATGCCCGGTCTGCCAGGCCGAGCACTTTCCGCGCACCGATCCGGTCGCCATCATGATGATCATCGATGGCGACAACTGCCTGCTCGGCCGCTCGCCGCGTTTTGCGCCGACCATGTGGTCGTGCCTCGCCGGCTTCATCGAGCCCGGCGAAGCGATCGAGGACGCGGTGCGCCGCGAGACCCGCGAGGAAGCCGGCATTACCTGCGGCCGCGTCGCCTACTACCGCTCGCAGCCCTGGCCGTTTCAGACCTCGCTGATGATCGGCTGCCATACCGAGGCCCTGACCCGCGACATTGTCATCGACCGGACGGAACTTGAGGACGCCCGGTGGTTTAGCAAGGACGAGGTGGCAACGATGTTGACGCGCACGCACCCGGGCGCGCTGACCACGCCACCGCCGATGGCCATTGCCCATCATCTCATACGCGCCTGGGTAGAGGACGAGATCCGCTTTGACTAAGCACGGCAACAAGACTCCGCGAATTCTCTGCGCCGGCGGCGCGGTGCAGGACATCGTCATGCGGGTGGATCAATTCCCCGCCGCCGGCAGCAAGGTGCAGGCGTCCGAATTCCTCATCACCAGCGGCGGCCAGGCCGGCAATGCCGCCGTCGCCGTCGCCAGGCTCGGCGGTAACGTCAGTTATCTCGGCTATCTCGGCGACAAGAACGACGAGGTCGCCAACCGCATCATCAAGACCTTCGAGGACGAGAACATCGACGTCAGCGGCGCAATCCGGGTGCCGGGCGCGAGCTCATCGGTATCGCTGATCCTGATCGACGGCGCCGGCGAGAAGATGATCGCCACCCGCCGCGACAAGGGCCTCGGCCAGTCCGAGCCGTCTGCCGCCGATGCCGCCGCTGCCGTTGCCGACGCCGACGCCGTCGTCCTCGACAACCGTTACGCCAATGTCGGCCTGCCGGTCTGCCAAGCGGCGAAGGGCCGCGGCATTCCGCGCGTGCTCGACCTCGACAAGCCGGCGCCGCCGGACGACCCGCTGGTGGCCGGCTGCACGCACGTGATTTCGTCGGCCGAATCGATGCGCGACAGCACCGGGCTCAAGGATCTGTCGGCCGCGCTGCTGAAATACGGCGAAATCTATCAGGGCTTCCTCGCCGTCACCGACGGACCGGACGGCGTCTACTGGCGCGACGGCGGCAAGGTCCACCACATGCCGGCCCACAGGGTCGAGGTCGTCGACACGCTGGGCGCCGGCGACACGTTCCACGGCGCCTTCGCGCTGCGGCTGGTCGAGACCGGCGACGAGGTCGAGGCCATGCGCTTCGCCTCGGCCGCGGCGGCCATCAAGTGCACCCGCTTCGGCGGCCTGATGGGTGCGGCCACCCGGGACGAGGTCGAGGCGTTTCTGGAAAAGCACCAAGCCTGACGTGTCCGGGGCACGCAGCGCTACTTCTTCGACGGACAGGGCGCGCCGCAGGGCGCACAGGCGCCGGCGAAATCCTCCGGCGACACCGCGCGGCCGGCGCTCGACGGACTGGCCAGGTGGCTGCCGACGATCGTCACCAGGCTGAGCAGCACCACGGCGATATAGACGTTCCGCATGGGGCTAATCCCTGCTCAGGCCGAAATAGGGCCGCAGCCTGATGCCGATCATGCAGCCCGGCAGCGCCGCCAGAAACCAGATCCAGCCGTGCAGCGAGCCGGAGGCGACGCCGCCGACAAAGGCGCCAATGTTGCAGCCGAAGCCGAGCCGCGCGCCCCAGCCCATCAGCAGGCCACCCAGGGCGGCCGCCAGCAGCGAGCCGAGCGGCGGCCAGGCGGCGCGGGCAAAGGGATGGCTGGCCGCCGCCGCCGCCATGGCGCCGAACAGCAGGCCGAAATCGGTCAGGCTCGAGGTGTCACTGAGGACCGACTCGGTCAACGCCCGCTTCGGGCCCGGCCATTGCCAGAATTCGTAGGGCGTCAGATCGAAGCCGATGGCAGTGGCGATCTTGGCGCCCCACACCGTGTAGCCGAAGGTCACGCTCCACGGATGGCCGCCGGCAAAGAACACAGCCACGCACAGCAGCCCGATGATGACACCGCCGACGACAAAGTTGCGCGACGGCACAAAATTGGCGCCGCGCCGCTTCGCCACCGCGACGATCAGCACCGCCGCCAGCGCCAGGCTCGCCAGCGTCGCCACCAGCCCGCCCCACGGGCCGAGATAGTCCGAGGCCAGCACCGGATCGATGCCGCCCAGCGCCATGAACGAGGGCAATGACAGGCTGCCGAGCACGCTGCCGGCCATGAACAGCGCCAGCGTCAACAGCATGCGGCCGGAGCCGCCGCCCGCGGTGTAGAGCGTGCCGGAACCGCAGCCATTGGCGAGCTGCATGCCGACGCCGAAGGTGAAGGCGCCGATCAGCAATGACGGCCCGAGCGGCGCGATGGCGCCGCCGTAATTGTCCTGCAAGGCCGCCACCGGCACCACCGCCACCGCGCAGATGGCGATCACGATGAGGCCGCCGAGCAGGCCGCCGGCCTCGCCGCGGTTGAGGAAATGCCGCCACGATGCCGTGAAACTGAAGGCCGCCTTCAGAAACGCCACGCCGAGCGCGAAGCCGCCGAGGATCAGCGCCGCCGACAGCGGCTGATCGTCCAGCACCACCAGCGCCACCAGGATTGCCGTGGCGCCAATGGCAAGACCGAGAAACAGGCGGTCGATGCCGAGCGCGGGGGCGGACGTTTCGGTCAAGGTGGCAGAGGACATGCTTTAGATCCGGTCTCTGTTCGCCGTCATCCTGCGGTGCGAGCGCGGCACGCGCGAGCCTCGAAGGATGAACGGGCCGTCAGTCATTGCCCGTCGCCCTTCGAGGCTCGGCCTGCGGCCGAGCACCTCAGGGTGACGGATTGAGGTTTGGATACTTGCTCACGTTACGTCCCGAACCCCAGCTTCCTCTTCAGATCGTCCCATTTGGTACGGGACGACTCAACCGGCCGCTCCGGCTTGCTGGACCATTCCACCATGGAGCCGGGATAGAGCCTGACATCCTTGCGGCCGAGCAATTCGTGCAGCACGAACCAGTCGGTCGCCGCCCAGTGCCCGGTGTTGCAGTAGCTGATAGCCGGGCCGGCCGGAATCGCCGCCGCCGCCTTTTCCAGTTCGGCAAGCGGCTTCAGCCGGTTGGCCGCGGCATCGTAGAATACGCCGCTGTCGACATGGACCGCGCCGGGGATGCGGCCATAGGCGCCGGCGATCCCCGCCTTTTCCTTGCCGAGAAAAAACGACGCCGGCCGCGCATCGACCAAGGTGGCGCCGCCGGAGCGCGTGATCTTCTCGACCTCGTCGGTGTCGATGCGCAAGGCGGGGTTCAGCGTCGCGGTGAAGATCGCCGGCGATGGCGCACTGGCGCCCTTCTCGAGCGGCAGCCCCGCCGCCTTCCAGGCGGCAATGCCGCCGTCGAGGATCGAGACGCGCGTCACGCCGGCATATTTCAGCGTCCAGTAGGCGCGCGCCGCGGCGCCGAAATCCAGCACGCTGACGCCGGCCGGCACGACGACGGCATGGCTGTCTTCGTCGATGCCGAGTTCCCCGATCAATCTCTCCAGCTCGGCCGCCGTCGGCACCATGAACGGCACGCCGTTGCGGGTCACGCGCCAGCCGGCCCGGTCGTAGTCGCTGTGCACGCTGCCGGGGATGTGTCCCTCCGCATAGGCCGCGGCACCGCCGCCATCGAGCGCGGAGCGGATATCGACCACCACCACGCCCGGGTCGCGCCGGTGGCTCTCCAGCCACTGGACGCTCACCAGCGGCTCCGCCGCGGCAGCCGGCGCCGGCGGGTACGCCACCGCAAGGCCCGTGACGAGGACCAGCGCAACGGCGCGGATGGCGGCGATCCAACCGGGGACAGGACGTTTGTCAGAGAGTGTCATGGGTGCAGCATGGCGCGTGATGGTGGCACCAATTTGGACTTGAAATAGAAAAATATGCTATGTAAATACAAACATCCGACCAATATAAGAATATTATTCTGCTTGCGAGCATATTGTAGACGCATCGCTCTGTACTTCAAAGGAAAACAGAATGGACGCCATCGACCGCAAGATCCTCGCCGTGGTCCAGCAGGACGCCTCGCTGTCGGTGGCCGAGATCGGCCAGCGCGTCGGCCTGTCGTCGACGCCATGCTGGAAGCGGTTGCAGCGGCTGGAAGCCGATGGCGTGATCACCCGGCGCGTGGCGCTGATCGACCCGGAAAAGGTCGGCCTCGGCATCACGGTATTCGCCTCGATCGAGACCGGCGACCATTCGCAGGAATGGCTGTCGCGCTTCGCCGAGACGGTGAGCGCCATGCCCGAGGTGATGGAATTCTACCGCATGGCCGGCGACGTCGACTACATGTTGCGCGTGGTGGTGCCGGACATGCCGGGCTACGACACCTTCTACAAGAAGCTGATCGCCACCGTGCCGCTGAAGAACGTGACGTCGCGCTTCGCCATGGAGCGGATCAAGTCGACGACGGCATTGCCGATTGTGTAGCGAACGACAATAGCCGTTCAGCTCGTTACCGTGATTGTGAGCGACTGTCGCGGCGACATGTACATTTTGTCCGACAGATTGATGGTGCCGGTGATGGTGTGGCCGACGATCGGCGTATAGGCGAAAGACACTTCGCTGAGCACCAGGTAGGAGTTGGGCACCGCCAGAGCCGCGGGAATCGTGACGGTGGAGTTCGTCGCCCGCACGGCACCATTCTTCGTTCTGCTCCAATCAACCGTGGCCTTTCCGGTTGCATCGATCTTCAGGCCCGAGACCACGATCTTGAGCTTGCTGGCATCGTACGGCGCAATGACCGCGGCCGACGCGTTCAATATCGTGGTCATCTGCGCGGCAGTAATAGTCGCCTCCTGGGCCGTCAGGTTGGCGACGGTGGCCGCGGTCAGGCTGACCTTGCGGGTAGCGCCGACGCCGTCGGAGATTTCGGTGGAGCCGAGGTAGAGCGTGATCATCAGCGGCGCCAGCAGCGCGAACTCCACCGCTGAAACGCCGCGACGGTCGCGGCGGAAACGGCGGAAGACGGATGGACGATGGACGATATCGATCATGGGCATGACTTCAGTTGTAGGGCTCATTGCGGAAAACCGCCGTCGCCGTCAGCAGGCGCTTGTTGCCGCTGAGGTTCGACAGATTGTTGCCGAGCAGGGTGACGTAGACCGGCCATTCGTAATAGAGCGACACCACGACGATGTCGCCCGGCCCACCGGTGTTGTAGGTCATGCTTCCGGTATTGAGCTGACCGTTGCTGACCGGCGACACGGGTGCTGCCGGAGCGCTGCTGCCGTAGCTCTTGACGTCGATGTGAATGCCGTTGGCGCAGTCGAACAATCCATAGATGCGATTGCAGACCTGCGTCTTGAAATCGGCCTTGCTGAATTTGGCGGTCTGCGCCTGACCGGTCATGATCAACCGCGACGAATCGGCGGTGGCCGCTTCCAGCGTCTGCCCGGCGAAGAAGACAAACGCCGTTTCCATGATGGCGAACAGCAGCGCCAGAAACGGCGCCGCGACCAGCGCGAACTCAACGGCGGTCGCACCCTTTTCCTCGCGCACAAAACGGCGCGCAAGGCGGGGCGGTAGAAACCGGCACAGGCGGGCCGCGAACGTTCTTCGGATGGGGTCGGACATGGAGATCGTTCTCGATCGCTGAAGCGTGTTTCAAACGCTACCAGATGCGTGTTTGCGAATTCTTGCAGCCATTGCCGAAAACCGCGGGCATTGTGCTAACCGGTCGCTAACCGTGTTCGCAGCGCTGAAGACGCGCAGTCACCGCAATCCCGACGTTTCTAATTGCCGGCCGCGGGGGCCGCCTGGCCGTTGCGCGCGCCGGACTGGCTCAGGGTGCCGCTGAAATAGGCGGGCGCGTCGCCCAGCATCGTGCGCGGCGAGCATTCCGGCGAGCAGCTGTAGGATTCGCGATCGACGCCCTTGTAGACGACCACCAAGTTGCTGCCGCGCGATACCGAAGGACTGAGAACCTGCACGGTATGGTCCAGCAGCACTTTGCCGGCGGAGTCGAGCGCAAGCAGATTGGTCGAGCCGTAGCTCTTGCCGGTCAGGACCAGAATGCCGCCAACCTGCAGCGAGGCATCGGCAATCATCGGATTGCCTATGACCAGGGTTGCGACCCGGTCGGGCAATTTCATGATCCGCGCTTCGTCGATTTTGACGCTGACGGTGTCGGCCCGGGCCGATGAAAGGCCGAGGGGGGCGATGGAAACGAGGATGGCGGCCAATACCGCAACCAGCCGCCTGCGACGCCCGAACAAGGCCGACATCGAACTCTCCAACGCTACGCTTACAAATATACTGGCGACTGCCGGCGCACAGCCGGGCGCTTAACCGCGACCTGAGTTGACTGCAAATAGGTGAACGAAGTGCAAAGGCTCAGCGCTGAAACGGGTACAACATCTGTCCGCCGAAGCTTTCCGGAAAGCTCTTGTCGTCGACGCCATAGGCGTCCGGCAGGGTGTCTTTGGGCATGTACCAGGTACCGAACATCAGGTCCCAGATCGGAAAGGTGCCGGCGAAATTGCTCGAACCGCCGCGATCGGCTGCCGTGTGATGCCAGCGGTGGAACACCGGGCCGGCGATGACATATTTGAACGGCCCCAGGGTCCAGTTCAGATTGGCATGGACGAAGGCTGAGGTGGCGATGGTAAAGGGCCCGACCCACAGCATGACATTGGGCGAAATGCCGGCCAGCAGCAGGCCAACGTCGACCAGGACGGTGCCGAGAAGGATGTTGACCGGATGAAACCGCGCCGCCGAGATCCAGTCGAGATCCTGGGATGAGTGATGGATGGCGTGGTACTTCCACATTTTGGCGCGGTGAAAGCCCCGGTGAATCCAGTAGGTGAGGAAGTCCGACACCACCAGAAAGGTGATCGCCTGTGCCCACAGCGGCATCGCCGCCAGCGGCCCGAAGCCATCGTCGTAGAAGGCCATCAGCGCATCGCTGCCGTGGATGTTGTAGAGATAGGCCGCGCCCATGACCATCAGGCCGATGCGCACAAAGCGCGCCGCCATCGGAATCAGAAACCAGTAAACGATGTCGGTGACCAACTCGCGCTTGCGCCACCAGGGGCGGCCGGGATTGCACGCCGACCAGTGGGTCAGCACGGCGAAGACAAGGCCGAGCCCGATCAAAATCGGAATGATTCTGAGGACGGTTTCGCCGGCGACCGTAACGAAGGCATGAAGTTCGGGGAGCATGGCCCTTCCTGAATGACGCGTTGAATGCGTCAACTGATTAGCGGCGGCGCAGTTAAGACCCAGTGAAGAATACGCTTTCGCATAGCTCACCAGCCCGGATGGGGACGCTATCAATGTCCGTTATGGGATGGACGCCGGCCGCAGCAAGTATTGAAGAGCGGAACCCTAGCACGCGGGCGGGTCATTTCGGCACGCCACGCCGTAACCATTGAGTAGACGCTCATGTATTCGAGGCTCTCTTATGACTATTCTTTTAAGTATAGATCGTGTAAAATTATATTAACTTTGATATTCTTGCGTATATGTTCCATTAACTACGTTGAATATGCTTACAATTACCCCATCTTTCTTCAGTGATATTAACCGCCGCGAAATACCTCCTTGTTAGTTTCCGTTCCATGGTTCGGATGAACCGGAAGTAATCCTGTCGTCTGGATCCGCTCAGACAGCCACGTGTGGATCAATTTGGAGCTACCGATGAAAAACCTCTTCGTGCGTTTCCTGAAGGACAACTCGGGCGCCACCGCCATCGAGTACGGCCTGATCGCCGCCGGCATCTCGGTCGCCATCATCGCGGTCGTTAACGGCCTCGGCACCTCGCTCAACACCAAGTTCAAAAGCATCTCGGACCAGCTCAAGTAGTCGGTTCCGTTGCAAACGAACCAAAGGCTCCGGCAATGCCGGAGCCTTTTGCTTTTTGTGGCCGCCCTTCACCGCCTATAAAGGTTATCGCGCTAACCGAAGCGCCAGCGGCACACGCCGCCGCGCGGGGATAAGTCATGGTCGCGGACACAATCAGGCTGTTGCTATTTCCGGCCTTGATGGCCTTTGCCGCCTCCAGCGACCTCTTCACCATGACCATCTCCAATAAGCTGTCGCTGGCGCTGGTCGCCGGCTTCGCGGTATTGGCGGTCGTGACCGGCATGAGTCTCGCCGACGTCGGGATGCATCTGGCCGCCGGCGCTTTGGTGCTGACATTCGCCTTCGGCTTCTTTGCGGCCGGATGGATTGGTGGCGGCGACGCCAAGCTGGTGGCCGCCACCGCGCTGTGGTTCGGCTTCGGCCATCTGATGGATTACCTGCTTTATGCGTCGATCTTCGGCGGTGTCCTGACGATCCTGCTGCTGAAATTCCGCACGCTGCCGTTGCCGGAAATGCTGGAGCGTCAGCCCTGGATCAAGCGGTTGCACGACGCCGCCGGCGGCGTGCCTTACGGCATTGCGTTGGCCGCCGCCGCGCTCCTGATCTATCCGAAAACCGGATGGATGCCGGGCGCCGGTCTCTAATGGCGCGCTGCGCAAAGCGCTGTTTGCGCAACACAATATTAACGCGATTTAGACACCGACCCTTAACCATACCTTGACCTTTAGCTGCTGAAATCCGGTGCAAGCGGTGGCCCCGGCCGCCATGTGCTTTGGGTGGTCAGTCAGGCCGCTCATCATAGTGAGAGTAAGAGTATGAAAGCCGCGCGTGTCGTCGTTCTGACCGTTGCCATCGCCGCCGGTGGCGTTGCCGCCATGCTGGCCGGCCGGTCGGATCCGCCTCCTCCGCCCACCACACCTGTTGCCGAGGTCAAAGTCGAATCCGTCGACGTGTTGGTTGCCAAAGCCGAAATTCCGATGGGCCATGCGTTGTCGCCTGGCGAACTGGAGTGGCAGGCCTGGCCGATGAGCGCAGCGACCGGCGACTTCATTCGCAAGAAAGACCGGCCCGACGCGCTCGAAACGCTGTCCGGCCATATCGCGCGCGCGCCCTTCGTCGCCGGCGAACCAATCCGCGAAGCCAAGCTGGTGAACGCCAAAGGCTCCGGCTTCATGGCCGCGATCCTCCCGACCGGCCGGCGCGCGGTGTCGACGCAGATATCGCCGGAGACCGGCGCCGGCGGCTTCATCCTGCCGAACGATCATGTCGACGTCATCCTCACCCGCCGCGGCCGCAGCGGCGCCGACAATGCCGGCGCCGGCAGCGGCGACAGCTTCAGCAGCGAAATCATTCTCAGCAATATCCGCGTGCTGGCGATCGACCAGTCGGTCGAGGAAAAAGGCGGCCAGAAAGTCGTGGTCGGCAAGACCGCGACGCTCGAGCTGTCGCCGAACCAGTCGGAAACGCTGGCGCTGTCGCAACAGCTCGGAACGCTGTCGCTGGCATTGCGCAGCATCACCGACGTATCGAAGACCGACACTCCTGAAACGGATGGTGGCCGCCGCAAGGCCGTAAACATCGTCCGTTTCGGCGTCAGCACGCCAACGAATTCACGATGAGCGTTTGCGGGAACGCTTCGGAACATACTGAGGGACTTGGGGACATGGCCACGTTTAAGTTGACGCGTACGGTCGCCTTGGCGGCATTGATCCTTGGCGCCGCGCTGGCGCCAGGTCAGCAGGCCGTGGCCGCGGATCGTGCGGGCACTTCGGTGATTCAGGTGGCGGCGAGCGAAGCCACCTCGCGCTTCATCCCGCTCGGGATCGGCAAGTCGGTCGCCATCGATCTGCCGGCGGACATCAAGGACGTTCTGGTTGCCGACCCCAAGATCGCCAATGCGGTGATCCGTACATCGCGCCGCGTCTACATGATCGGCGTCGCCGTCGGACAGACCAACATCTTCTTTTTCGACGTCAATGGCCGGCAGATCGCCGGGTTTGACATCGCCGTGACGCGCGATCTCAACGGCGTTCGCGCCGCACTCAGGCAAAGCATGCCGGACTCCGATATCCGCATCGAGGGCGTCGGTCCGGAAGGCATCATGCTGTCCGGCAGCGCCTCGAGCCCGGCCGAAGCGCAGCAGGCTTACGATATCGCCTCCAAGCTGGTCGGCGACGGTGCCAAGGTCGTCAACGGCATCAGCGTGCGCGGGCGGGACCAAGTGATGCTCAGGGTCACGGTCGCCGAAATGCAGCGCGACGTGATCAAGCAACTCGGCGTCGATCTTTCCGGGCAACTGAACTACGGCTCCGCGGTGGTAAACTTCAATACCGACAATTCGTTTTCGGCCAGCGGCCAGGCGCTGAATACCGGTTCGTTTGCGGGGACATACAAGGGCGTCACCGCTACGTTGCGGGCCATGGATCGCGCCGGCGTGATCCGGACGCTGGCCGAACCTAACCTGACCGCGATCTCCGGCGAGACCGCAAGCTTTCTGGTCGGCGGCGAGTTTCCGTTTGTCGCCGGGGTCGATCCGACCACGCGCCAGCCGCAGGTCGAATTCAAGAAATTCGGCGTCAGCCTGATCTTCACGCCTGTGGTGCTGTCGGAAGGCCGCATCAGCCTGAAAGTATTCCAGGAAGTTTCCGAGCTGTCCTCCGAAGGCGCCTTGCAGAGCCAAGGATTCTCCATTCCTTCGCTGAAAGTGCGGCGCGCCGAGACCACCGTCGAGATTCCATCGGGCGGATCGCTGGCCATGGCCGGCATGATCCAGGAACAGACCAAGCAGGCGATCAACGGCGTGCCGGCCCTGATGCAGGTGCCGATCCTCGGCACGCTGTTCAAGAGCCGCGACTACGTCAACCGTCAGACCGAACTGATGGTGCTGGTCACGCCTTACGTCGTGCGCGCGGTCGCACAGAAGGAATTGTCGCGCCCCGACGACGGATTTGCCGATTCGAACGATCCGTCGGCGGCGCTGCTGGGACGCCTCAACCGCATCTACGGATCCGCGGGCAAGGCCAAGGCTGAGCCGCCGCGCGGCAGCTATCAAGGCAAATACGGTTTCATCCTCGATTAAGCGGACCAGGAGACGATCGATGACAGTGCGATACAAGGCGATCGTCGGGCGGCGTGCCCAGGCGGCGATGCGGTTGCTGACGGCCGGCGGCGTCGCCCTGGCGCTGGCTGGCTGCATGGAATCGAAAGTGGCTCACAATGAATTTGCGCCCGACTATCGCCTGCGTCATCCGATCACGCTGAAGGAGGGCGATCGCACCGTCGAAGTCTTCCTCGGCCGCAATCGCGGCGGACTGACGCCGAGCCAGCGCGCCGATGTGCTGGCCTTTGCGCAGATCTGGAAGCGCGAAGCGATGAGCGGCATCATTGTCGACGTGCCGCGCGGCGGCGCCACGGATCACGCCGCGTCCGACTCGATGCGCGAGATCCATTCCATCTTTTCCGCCTCGGGCGTGCCGCGCAATGCGGTCTTTGTGCGGCCCTACCGGCCGCCGGGTTCGGCACTGGCGAGTATCAAGATGAACTATTCGAAGCTGGTCGCGGCAGCGGGGCCGTGCGGCAAATGGCCGTCCGACCTCGGCATTTCGCCTGGCTCCCGGTACACGGAGAATCAGACCTACTGGAACTTCGGCTGCGCCAATCAGCGCAATCTCGCGGCCATGGTCGACAACCCGGCCGACCTCGTGCAGCCGCGCGGCGAAGGCCCGGCCTATGCCGGACGCCGCAGCGTTGCGATCGACAAGTACCGCAAGGGCGAACCGCCATCCGGAAAATATGACGGATACGACACCGGAAAAATCAGCGAAGTTGGAAGATGATCAAACACGCCCAGCAAGTCGCCATGACCGACGATCCGATGCAGTTGTCGCCGGCCGATATCGCCGACGACGAACACATCGCACCGGCACCGCGCGTTTCGGTGCAGGCCTTTTGCAAATCGGTTGAAACCGCCGCCGCCGTGCAGGCCGCTGGCGAGGATCGCCGGTTGTCGAAAGCACATGTGAAAATTCAGATGGGCGGCGCGGTTGCCGCGGTCGAGGCCTATCGCAATTCGCCGACGCCGAACGTCATCGTGATCGAGGCGGAAAGCCGCGGCAACGACATTCTCGGCCGGCTTGATCAACTGGCCGAGGTTTGCGACGCCGGGACACGGGTGGTCGTCATCGGCCGCATCAATGACGTCACCCTCTATCGCGAGTTGAAGCGGCGCGGAGTCAGCGACTATCTGATCGCGCCGGTCGGCACCGTCGATATCGTCCGCTCGATCTGCGGCCTGTTCACGGCGACCGACGCCAAGCCGGTCGGCCGCATCATCGCCGTCGTCGGCGCCAAAGGCGGCGTCGGCGCTTCCACCGTCGCGCATAACGTCGCCTGGGCGATTGCCCGTGATCTGTCGCTCGACTCGGTCGTGACCGATCTCGATCTGGCGTTCGGCACCGCCGGTCTCGACTACAATCAGGATCCGCCGCAGGGCATCGCCGACGCGGTGTTCTCGCCCGATCGCATCGACACGGCCTTCGTCGACCGTTTGCTGTCGAAATGCACCGACCACCTGAGCCTGCTGGCGGCACCTGCGACGCTGGACCGGGTCTACGATTTCGGCCCCGAGGCCTTCGACTCCACGCTCGATTCGTTGCGCAGTTCAATTCCCTGCATCGTGCTGGATGTGCCGCATATCTGGTCAGGATGGACCAAGCGGCTGCTGATCAGCGCCGACGACATCCTGGTGGTGGCAGCGCCGGACCTCGCCAACCTGCGCAATGCCAAGAATCTTATCGATCTGCTGCGCCTCGCGCGGCCTAACGATCGCCGTCCTTACTACTGTCTCAACCAGGTCGGCGTGCCGAAACGGCCCGAGATTTCGCCGTCTGACTTTGCCAAGGCGCTGGAAGACCAGCCGCTGGTGGTGATCCCGTTCGAGCCGCAGTTGTTCGGCACCGCCGCCAATAACGGCCAGATGATCTCCGAGGTGTCGGCCAATCACAAGACCGCGGACATGTTCCGCACCCTGGCCCAGGTGCTGACCGGCCGGGCCGAAGCCAAAGGCAAGAGCGGCAGCCTGCTGTCGCCGCTGCTCGCCATGTTCAAACGGAGCGCGTAGCCGCAAGCGATCGATCGTCCAGACCTGATCGAAATTGGAATTGTTGGGAGAATATTGTGTTCGGTAAGCGTAGCGGAACGACGGATAGTCGCACAGTGGCGCCCGCGCCGCGTCCGGCGGTGGCTGACGCAGCCACGCCGACGACGACCGCAGAGCCGCCGCGGCCTGTCACCGTCTCGCTTGAAACCGGCCGCACACCGTTCCCCTCCGACGGGCTCGGTGCACCGCTGGTGCCGGCGCCGTCGCCGACGCGCGCGCCGTCGGCCATCAATACCGTTCCCTCATCGATCGATTCGCGCCGTTCGGAAAGCTATTACGAAACCAAGGGCACCATCTTCGGCGCGCTGATCGAAGCCATCGATCTGGCGCAACTGGCCCGGCTCGACGCCGATTCGGCGCGCGAGGAAATCCGCGACATCGTCAACGAAATCATCGCCATCAAGAATATCGTGATGTCGATCTCCGAGCAGGAAGAACTGCTCGACGACATCTGCAACGACGTGCTCGGCTTCGGCCCGCTGGAGCCGCTGCTGTCGCGCGACGACATCGCCGACATCATGGTTAACGGCTCCGGCACGGTCTACATCGAAGTCAAGGGCAAGATCCAGAAAACCGGCATCCGCTTCCGCGACAACCAGCAACTGCTGAACATCTGCCAGCGCATCGTCAGCCAGATCGGCCGCCGCGTCGATGAATCCTCGCCGATCTGCGACGCACGTCTTCCCGACGGCAGCCGCGTCAACGCCATCGTGCCGCCGCTGGCGATCGACGGCCCGGCGCTCACCATCCGCAAGTTCAAGAAGGACAAGCTGACGCTCGACCAGCTCGTCAAGTTCGGCACCATTACCGAACAGGGCGCTGAAATCCTGCGCATCATCGGCCGCAGCCGCGTCAACTGCCTGGTTTCGGGCGGCACCGGCTCCGGCAAGACCACGCTGCTGAACTGCCTGACCCAGTTCATCGACGACGACGAGCGCATCATCACCTGCGAAGACGCCGCCGAATTGCAGCTGCAGCAGCCGCATGTGGTGCGCCTGGAAACGCGGCCGCCGAACCTCGAAGGCGAAGGCCAGGTCACCATGCGCGATCTGGTCCGCAACTGTCTGCGTATGCGGCCGGAACGCATCATCGTCGGCGAAGTCCGCGGACCGGAGGCGTTCGATCTGCTGCAGGCCATGAACACCGGCCATGACGGCTCGATGGGCACGCTGCACGCCAACAATCCGCGCGAGGGCCTGTCGCGTCTCGAATCGATGATTACCATGGGCGGCTTCTCGCTGCCGTCGCGCACCATCCGCGAGATGATAACGGCCTCGGTCGACGTCGTGATTCAGGCGGCGCGCCTGCGCGACGGTTCGCGCAAGATCACCCATATTACCGAAGTGATGGGGATGGAAGGCGATGTCATCATCACCCAGGACCTGTTCATCTACGACATGACCGGCGAAGACGCGCAGGGCAACATTCTCGGCCGCCACCGCTCGACCGGCATCGGCCGGCCGCGGTTCTGGGACCGCGCCCGCTATTACGGCGAGGAAGCGCGCCTCGCCAAGGCGCTCGACGCCGCCGAATCCGCCAACGAAGCAATGCAGGGCTGACGGGGCACGCCATGGACTCCATTGCGGTGATCTTCCTGGCGGCCGTCGCCGTCGGCGGGCTGGCCTGGGTATTCCTGTATCCGATCCTGTCCGGCGAGCGCAAAGCCGAGGCCCGGATGGCCAGCATCGCCAAGGCCGACATCGTCACCCGGGCAACGCGCGGCAATCAACCGAAGAGCCGCCGCGACAGCGTCGAAGCGACGCTGAAGGAGTTCGAGGAGCGGCAGAAGAAAACCCAGAAGATGTCGCTGTCCAAACGGATCGCGCAGGCCGGGCTGAAGTGGTCGAAACAGCGATTTTACATCACCTCCGCCGCCATCGGCGTGGTGATGTTTCTGCTCGGCCTGGGGTTCAACGGCGGAATGCTGACCGCTTTGGCCCTCGGCTTCGCCGGTGGCTTCGGCCTGCCGCGCTGGATGCTGGGCTACCTGAAGAAGCGCCGTGAAAACAAGTTTCTCAACGCGTTTCCCGATGCCGTCGACATCATCGTCCGCGGTGTCAAGGCCGGCCTGCCCCTGCTCGACTGCCTCAAGATGATCACGATCGATTCACCGGAGCCGGTAAAATCCGAGTTCCGCGCCATCATCGAGACGCAGGCGGTCGGCATGCCGCTGGGCGACGCCTGCGGCAAGCTCTACGAACACATGCCGGTGCCGGAGGCCAACTTCTTCGGCATCGTGGTCTCGATCCAGCAGAAGGCCGGCGGCAATCTGTCGGAGGCGCTCGGCAACCTGTCGCGCGTGTTGCGCGACCGCAAGAAGATGAAAGCCAAGATCCAGGCGATGTCACAAGAGGCAAAAGCCTCCGCCGCCATCATCGGCGCATTGCCGATTGCCGTGATGACCCTGGTCTACGTCACCAGCCCGCAATACATCATGTTGCTGTTCACCGAACCGCTGGGCAACCTGATGTTGGCAGCGTCCGCCTTCTGGATGGGGATGGGCGTGCTGGTGATGAAGAAAATGATCAATTTCGACTTCTAATTCTCGCTCTGGCCGAAACCGGAACCCGATGATCGACCTGCTGACCCGTTCGATAAACCCGCAGACGCTGACGATGGTGTTCGCCGCCATCGCCGCGGTGGCGACGGTGCTGACTCTGGCGATGCCTTACGCGTTCGGCGACCAGCTCAATCAGCGGATGAAGGCGGTCGCGGTCGAACGCGAGAAAATCCGGGCTCGCGAACGCGAGCGCATGGCCCAGGACAAGCAGAAGATCAGCCTGCGGCAATCGCCGAAACAATATATCAAGACGATCGTCGACCGGTTCAACCTGACCAAATGGGTCGGCCAGGAAGAAGCGCGGCTCAAGCTGGTCCAGGCCGGCTATCGCGGTCACGCACCTTACGTCACCTATCTGTTCATGCGCATGGTGACCCCCGCGGCGACATCGCTGTTCGCGCTGTTCTATCTTTTCGTCGTGCTCGATTTCGACCAGCCGCCGACCGTCAAGATCGGCCTCGCCATCGCCGCCGCCTATATCGGCATGCAACTGCCGTGGTTGATGCTGAAGAGCAAAATCCAGAAACGGCAACAGTCGATCAAGCGTGCGTTTCCCGACACGCTCGATCTGTTGCTGATCTGCGTCGAGTCCGGCATGTCGATCGAGGCGGCGTTCAAGAAAGTGGCCGAGCAGGTCGGTAGCCAGTCGGTGGCGCTGGCGGAAGAGCTTACCCTCACGACCGCCGAACTGTCTTATCTGCCGGACCGCCGCCAGGCCTATGAGAACCTGGCCAAGCGCACCGACCTCGATGGCGTCAAATCGGTCTGCATGGGCCTGCAGCAGGCGGAACGCTACGGCACGCCGCTGGCGAGCATGTTGCGGGTGATGGCGCAGGAAAATCGCGACCTGCGCATGTCGGAAGCGGAGAAGAAGGCCGCCGGCCTGCCGCCGAAGCTGACGGTGCCGATGATTCTTTTCTTCCTGCCGGTGCTGTTCGTGGTGATCCTGGGACCGGCCGCGATCAAGGTGATGGCACTGCAATAGCCGCCGGTCGGAGCCGGCGGCAGTCTGGCGCGATCAACTGTCGGTGTCGGGCGCCGGCAGACGCGAGCGCCCGCCCGGCTTCTTCCTCGAATCGGCCTGTTGCGCCAGCATCTCCCGCAGGTAGCGGACATTGTCGGCGGCTTCGGCTTCCGGCAGATCGGCGCGGGCAATCTGCTCGGCATCGGCGAAGCGGCCTTGCAGCCCGACCACCAGCGCCAGGTTCTGCCGCACCTTCGGTCTGGCCCCGGGCTGCGCCACCGCCCGCCGCAGCGTCGCTTCGGCGCGCCTGAGATCCTTCATCAGCACATAGGACAGGCCGAGATTGGACAAGATGGATGGATCGTTGGGCGCGATCTTGAGCGCCGAGGCATAGTACCGCTGCGCGTCGGCGTGCCGGCCGAGTTGATCGAGCACCGCGCCCTGGGCATTGAGGATGCGCCAGTCCGGATTGTCCGGCGTATGCGCACGGGACAATACATCCAGCGCCTGATTGAAGTCGCCCGCCTCGGACAGCGCGCGGCCAAAGGCACCGAGCAGCTCCATGTTGCGCGGGTTGCGGAGCGTCGCCTGTTCCAGCACCGCAACCGCTTGGGCTCGTTGTTCGGTCGCGCGCAACGCCTGCGCGTAGCGCAGCGCCGCCTCGGCATTGTCGGGATTGCTGCGGTAGCGCGCGGCCAGTTGATCGAGCGACGAGCGCCAGTCCGCCTCGCTGCGCGGGGCCGATGCGCCGATCGAGCCGGTGACATCGCCACGGGTGGTCTTGCAGCCGGCCACGGATAAAGCCAGAACCGCCACCAGGGCGGACGAGGCAAGAAAGCGGGACGTTTTCGACGAATGAAAGCGCATGGGACTCCGGTTGGTGACGTTCCGCGCGGCTTTCCTGAAGCAATAAAACGTTAACCCTAACGAGTGGTTAACTTGTAAACTGCGGACATCATTGGCGGAGTTGATATGCACCCTGTTTTCGTCGGCGCTGACGCTGCAAGAGGCCTCCCGGTCTGGTTTGTCCATGCCGCCAGCTTTGAGGCGGTCCTCAAGGGCCTCGGCGAGCCCGAGCGCGCCTTTGTCGCGGCCGCAGGCTTCCAGCCCAAGGCCGGACGGCTGCTGCTGCTGCCCGCCCCTGACGGCGGCCTGGGTGGCGCGCTGTTCGGGCTGGAAAAGCCGGACGACGCGGTGATCGACCTGTTCCGGCCGGGCCTGCTGTCGGGACAGCTGCCGCCCGGCACCTACCGCTTCGCCAATGCGCCGCACGACGCGCGGCTCGGCGCGCTGGCCTTTGCGCTCGGCGCCTACCAGTTCACCCGCTACCGGAAGGCCGAGGCCCGTGACGTGCGGCTGGTGGTGCCGGACGGCGTCGATGGCGACGACCTGACCCGCATCGTCGAGGGCGTGACGCTGACCCGCGACCTGATCAACACGCCGTCCAACGACATGGGCCCCGACGAACTCGAAGCAGCGGCGCGCACGCTGGCCGACCGGCACGGCGCCGCGTTCGACGTCACGCGCGGCAACGCACTGGCGACCGAATTCCCGCTGATCCACGCCGTCGGCATGGGCTCGCCGCGCTCGCCGCGGCTGATCGACGTCGCCTGGGGCAAGGACGGCGACCCGAAGATCACGCTGGTCGGCAAGGGCGTCTGCTTCGACACCGGCGGGCTCGATATCAAGCCCGACACCGGCATGCTCAACATGAAGAAGGACATGGGCGGCGCCGCCACCGCGCTCGGGCTGGCGCACATGATCATGTCGCGCAAGCTGAAGGTGCGGCTGCGGGTGCTGATCCCGGCGGTGGAGAATTCGATCTCCGGCGTCAGCTTCCGGCCGCGCGACATCTTCAGATCGCGCAAGGGCATCACCGTGGAGATCGGCAACACCGATGCCGAAGGCCGGCTGGTGCTGGCCGACGCGCTGACGCTGGCCGACGACGACAAACCGGATTTCATCGCCGACTTCGCCACATTGACCGGCGCGGCGCGGGTCGCGCTCGGCCCCGAACTGCCGGCCGCCTTCACCGACGACGAAGCGCTGGCGAGCGAGCTTGCGGCATCGGGCCTGGCCGAATTCGACCCCACGTGGCGGCTGCCGCTGTGGCGGCCCTATGAAGCGATGCTCGATTCGAAAGTCGCCGACACCAACAATGTCAGTACCGGCGGCCAGGGCGGCGCCATCACCGCGGCGCTGTTTCTGAGCAAGTTCGTCACGGCGAAATCGTGGCTGCATCTCGACGTGTTCGCCTGGACCAATGCCGCCAAGCCGGGCCGGCCGGAAGGTGGCGAGTGCCAAACCGCCCGCGCGCTGTATGCGATGCTCTGCAAGCGATATGCGCGGACATGATCGCCCCCCTCCGCAGATGACCACGCTCGACCCCCGCACCCATCCATTCCGGCCCGACCTTGCGGCAATGCATCTGCAAGGAAAGGTCGAAGCCGCACGCTTTGTCGAGGGCAAATCCCTCGAGGTGATCGAGCCGATCGCCGACCTGCGCCGCGCGCCGTCGCATGAGGCGCCGCTCGACACCCAGGCGCTGTCGGGCGAGCGGGTGACGGTCTACGAACTCAGCGACGAAGGCTGGGCCTGGGGTCAGCTCGAGAGTGACGGCTATGTCGGCTATCTGTCGGCCAACGCGCTGGGCCCGCTCACGGCCGCGCCAACCCACCGCGTCGCGGTGCCGCGCACGTTTGGATTTCCAGGTGCGGACATCAAGCTGCCGCCGATGATTGCGCTGCCGATGGGCGCGCGTCTGGTGATTGCCCGCGAGGACGCGCGGTTCGCGCTGAACGGCTTTGGCTGGCATTTCCCGCGCGCGCATCTGGCGCCGCTGACCGCGACGCAGCCGGATTTCGTTGCCATCGCCGAGAGGCTCATGAGCGCGCCCTATTTGTGGGGCGGCAAGAGTTCGCTCGGCATCGACTGCTCGGGGCTGGTGCAGCTCGCGCTGCAGACCGCCGGCGTGGCCTGCCCGCGTGATACCTACATGCAGGAAGCCGCGCTGGGCGCGCCGTCATTGCTCGACGATTTGCGCCGCGGCGATCTGTTGTTCTGGAAAGGCCACGTCGCCATCGCGCGCGACGCCCACACGCTGATTCACGCCAATGCGCACCACATGATGGTGGCGAGCGAACCGGCGACGGAAGCCTTGGCACGCATCAAGGCGGCTGGTAGTGACGTGACCAGCATCAAGCGCCTGCCATAAGAGACGACGGAGGAAGCACAATGTCCCCTTGCATCATCACGGTCGCTATCACCGGCTCGGTTCCGGTCAAGAAAGACAATCCGGCGGTGCCGATCACCGTCGCCGAGCAGATCGAGTCGACCCAGGCCTCGTTCGAGGCCGGCGCCTCGCTGGCGCACTGCCACGTCCGCAATGACGACGGCACCACCACGTCGGACCCGGAAAAATTTGGACGGCTGGTCGAGGGCCTCAAGAAGCATTGCCCCGGCATGATCATCCAGCTGTCGACCGGCGGCCGCTCCGGCGCCGGCAAGGAGCGCGGCGGCATGCTTCCGCTCAAGCCCGACATGGCATCGCTGGCGACCGGCTCGTGCAATTTCCCGACCCGGGTCTACGAGAACTCACCGGACCTGGTCGACTGGCTGGCAGAGGAAATGATCACCTACAACGTCAAGCCGGAGATCGAGGCCTTCGACCTGTCGATGATGTTCCAGGCGGTAACAATGCAGAAGGCCGGCAAGATCAAGGGCCCGCTGCATGTCCAGTTCGTCATGGGCGTGAAGAACGCGATGCCGGTCGACCGCGATACCTTCGATTTTTACGTCAAGACGCTGAAGCGGCTGGCGCCCGACGCCACCTGGACCGGCGCCGGCATCGGCAAGGGCCAGTTGATGCTCAACCGCTGGAGCCTGGAGGCCGGCGGCCATTGCCGCACCGGCCTGGAGGACAACATTCGCTGGGACGAGACCGGCAAGCTGGCGCCGTCGAACGCGGCGCTGGTCAAGCGCGTCGCCGACCTGTGTGCCGAATACGGCCGGCGACCGGCAACCACCGCCGAAGCGCGGCAGCTGCTCGGGCTGGCGGCGTAGGGCGCCTAAACATCCACTGTCGTCCCCGCGCAGGCGGGGACCGATACGCCGTGACGCTTGAAGTTCCGCGAGCCTGTCTTCCGGCTTGCCAGGACCGCAAGAACTGAGGTTATGGGTCCCCGCTGACGCGGGGACGACAATCCCGGGTTACTGCGCCACCACGCCTTCCGGTGCGATATCGAGGTTGAAGGCGGCGGCGAACAGCGCGCGCGTGTAGTCGCTCTTCGGGTTCTTGAAGATGTCGGCGGCGGCACCCTCCTCCACCATCTTGCCGTTGCGCAGCACCAGCAGGCGACTGGCCAGCGCCGCGACCACGCGCAGATCGTGCGAGATGAACATGTAGGTCAGGTCGCGCTTCTTCTGCAGATCCCGCAGCAGATCGACCATCTGCGACTGGATCAGCATGTCGAGCGCGCTGGTCGGCTCGTCGAGCACGATGAAGGTCGGCTCCAGCACCAGCGCACGGGCCAGCGCGATGCGCTGGCGCTGACCGCCGGAGAATTCGTGCGGATAGCGATCGCGGGTCTGCGTATCGAGCCCGACCTCGACCAGCGCCGCCTGGACGCGGGCGTCGCGCTCTTCCGCCGACAGCTTGGGGTGATGGACCTGCAGCCCCTCCTCGATGATGTCGGCCACCGACATGCGCGGCGAGAGCGAGCCGTAAGGGTCCTGGAACACGATCTGCATGTTGCGGCGATAGGGCCGCATTTCCTTGAACTTGAGGCCCTGGATGGTATCGCCCATGAACACGACAGGGCCTTCGGACGAAATCAGCCGCAACATCGCCAGGCCCAGCGTGGTCTTGCCGGAGCCGGATTCGCCGACCACGCCAAGCGTCTCGCCCTTGCGCAGCTCTATGCTGATGCCGTCGACCGCCTTGATGTGGCCGACCACCTTGCGCAAGACGCCGCGCTTGATCGGAAACCAGACCTTGAGATTGTCGGCCGAGATGACCACGGGCGCGTCCGGCTTCGGCGGCGCCGGATCGGGCTTCGGCTCGGCCGCCAGCAGCGCCTGCGTGTAGGGATGCGCCGGCGCGGTGAACACCTGCTCGACCGGGCCCTGCTCGACGATCTTGCCGCGCTGCATGACGCAAACCCGGTCGGCGATCTTGCGCACGATGCCGAGGTCGTGGGTGATGAACAGCATCGACATGCCGAGCCGCGTCTGCGTGTCCTTCAGCAGCTTGAGGATCTGCGCCTGCACGGTGACGTCGAGCGCGGTGGTCGGCTCGTCGGCGATCAGCAGCACCGGCTCGTTGGCCAGCGCCATGGCGATCATGACGCGCTGGCGCTGGCCGCCCGACAGTTGATGCGGATAGCTGGCCAGCCGACCGGCCGGATCGGGAATGCCGACCTGGCCGAGGAGTTCGATCGTCCGCGTGCGCGCCTGGGCGCCGCTCAGCCCCTTGTGCAGCAGCAGGATCTCGCCGATCTGCTTCTCGATCGTGTGCAGCGGATTAAGCGAGGTCATCGGCTCCTGGAAGATGATGGTGATGTCGTTGCCGCGCACCTGGCGGAGTTCGGCCTCGTCCATGGTCATAATCTCGCGCCCCTGGAACAGGATCGAGCCGGACGGATGATGCGCAGCCGGATACGGCAGCAGCTTCATCACCGAGAGCGCCGTAACCGACTTGCCCGAACCGGATTCCCCGACCAGCGCCACGGTCTCGCCCTTGGCGAGGTCGAACGACACCCGGTCGACCGCCAGCACCTCGCGGGTGCCGACGCCGAAGGCGACGGAGAGATCGGTGACGGAGAGGAGTTTGTCGGCGGGGGTCATTGAAGATTCCGGGTCAGGTCGGCAACGCCGCTTGCATTGGCTTTTACGAGCGCCATCGTCTCCGGCAGCTTCACGCCGGCATCGGCCGAGAGAAACAGGCTGCATCCAGCTCGAATGGCGGTAACGGCATGAATAGCGTCGGGCAGCTTCGGAATGGCAACTCGCCCGTCCGAAAGCTGCTTGCCGGCACTCCGGCGATAGTCCGCCGTTTCGACAAGCACCTCGCGCGTCACCGGATGCAAGTCGAAAACCCCGCCCCAAACCAGCAGATCGAGGAATTCCCGATCGGGTATTTTCTTCTTCGGCAACACTTCTGCCAGCGTCAATTCACTCGTTATTGCGGTGCCTGGCCTGCTGCGAAAAACGGAGAAAAGCTGTTTCAACGCCGATGCAAGTACCTCAGGACCTTCGAGCGCATAGACGATCGGGTTCGCGTCCACATAAACGAGACGGCGTGAAGAAGGTTCAACCATCCCATTCGTCTCGTTGGCGGCGAATGTCGGTGTCTATCTCCTCCACCGTGCGGAACGGCGGACGTCGCGCCGCAAAGATTTCCTCGAGAGACAGGACACGCTCCGGGCGTTTCAGTCCTTCTACCGTCACCGTGACGGTCACAGTTGAGGCCGGATCCACGCCCTCGCGAAGGTCTTCCGGCAACCTGGCAGCGGGATAGTGCTCGCGGGTGATCTTGTTCATGGCGCGACGCTCCTGCGTCCCCGTGTATACCACAACCTCATCTAAACGTCTTCCGCGGGTCGAACGCATCCCGCACCGCTTCGCCGACGAAGATCAGCAGCGACAGCATGATGGCGATGGCGAAGAAGCCGGTCAGGCCGAGCCACGGCGCCTGCACATTGGCCTTGCCCTGGCTGAGCAGTTCGCCGAGCGACGGCGAGCCCGGCGGCAGACCGAAACCGAGGAAGTCGAGCGCGGTCAGGGTCATCACCGACGACGACAGAATGAACGGCAGGAACGTCATGGTCGCAACCATGGCGTTGGGCAGCAGATGGCGGAAGATGATGACCGCGTTCGAGACGCCGAGCGCGCGCGCCGCCATGATGTACTCGAAATTGCGGCCGCGCAGGAACTCCGCCCGCACCAGGCCGACCAGAGATACCCAAGAAAATAAAAGCAATATGCCGAGCAGCACGAAAAAGCCCGGCACCAGCACCGAGGAAATGATCAGCAGCAGGTACAGCGACGGAATCGCGGTCCATATCTCGATGAAGCGCTGGAACAGAAGATCGACCCAGCCGCCGAAATAGCCCTGCACCGCGCCGGCGGCGACGCCGATCACCGACGACACCAGCGTCAGCGCCAGCCCGAACAGCACCGAGATGCGGAAGCCGTAGATCAGCCGCGCCACCACGTCGCGGCCGCCGTCATCGGTGCCGAGCCAGTTGGTTTCCACCTCGCCGCATTTGGCGAAGCCGTTCTTGGCGGCGAACTCGCAATCCTTCTCGTTCAGCATCCAGGTCGGCTTCGATGGAAACGGCGACGGCGGCTTGCTGACCTGCGTGTTGTAGGAGAACCGGATCGGCGGCCAGAGCACGGTGCCGTTGGCCTTCTCGATCAGGCCCATCAGATAGTCGTCGCGATAATCGGCGGCGGTGCCGAACAGATTGCGGTCGTCGGGGTCGCCGAAGGCGGTGTCGGCATAGGTCACAAAGGCGGGAAAGTACGACTTGCCGTTCATGTTGATGTAGATCGGCTTGTCGTTGGCCACCACCTCGGCGAACAGCGAGACGATGAACAGCACCAGGAATATCCACAGCGACCAGTAACCGCGCCGGTTGGCCTTGAAGTTCTCCCAGCGCCGCCGGTTGATCGGCGAAATACGGATCCAGCGCCGCTCCGGCGGCACGACCAGGCCGTCGATGCCGACCGCGGTGGTGTCCGGGGACTTGATGCCGACGCGCGCATCCATGTCAGACCTCCCGCGTCTCGAAGTCGATGCGGGGATCTATCCAGGTGTAGGCGAGATCGGAAATCAGGTTCACCACCACGCCGATCAGCGAGAAGATGAACAGCGTCGCAAACACCACCGGATAGTCGCGGTTCAGCACGCTTTCGAAGCCGAGCAGGCCAAGCCCGTCGAGCGAGAAGATGGTCTCGATCAGCAGCGAACCGGTGAAGAAGGCGCCGACGAAGGCCGACGGGAAGCCGGCGATCACAATCAGCATGGCGTTGCGGAAGACGTGGCCGTAAAGCACCTGGTTACTGGTGCAGCCCTTGGCCCGGGCGGTCAGCACGTATTGCTTGCGGATCTCGTCGAGAAACGAGTTCTTGGTCAGCAGCGTCATGGTGGCGAAGGCCGACAGCGCCATCGACAGGATCGGCAGCGTCAGGTGCCAGAAATAGTCGCCGATCTTCTCCCACCAGGTCATTTGCGCCCAGTTCTCGGAATAGAGGCCGCGCAGCGGGAAAATATCGAAGAAGGAACCGCCCGCGAAAAGAATGATCAGCAGGATGGCGAACAGGAAGCCGGGAATGGCATAGCCGACGATGATCACGCTTGACGTCCACATATCGAACCGCGAGCCGTCGTCGACCGCCTTGCGGATACCGAGCGGAATCGAGATCAGATAGGTCAAAAGCAACATCCAGATGCCGAGCGACATCGAGACCGGCAATTTCTCCTTGATCAGCTGCAGCACGCTGACGTCGCGGAAATAGCTGTTGCCGAAGTCGAAGCGGACGTAGTTCCACAGCATCAGCAGAAACCGCTCATGCGCCGGCTTGTCGAAGCCGAACTGCACTTCGAGCTTCTTGATGAATTCCGGGTCGAGCCCCTGGGCGCCGCGATATTTGGAGCTGCCGGCGTCGACGCCGGAGCCGCCCTGGGCCATGCCGCGGCTGCCGAAATCGCCGCCGGGAGAGCCGGAAATACGCGAGGTCGCGCCGGTATCGCTGCCGGTCAGCTTGGCGATCACCTGCTCGACCGGACCGCCGGGCGCGAACTGCACCACGACGAAGGCCACAAGCATGATGCCGAGCATGGTCGGGATCATGAACAGGACGCGGCGGATGATGTAGGCGGTCATGGCATCCTGTTAGCGCGTTATCTCCAATCCGTCACCCTGAGGTGCCCGCCGTCAGGCGGGCCTCGAAGGGCGACGGCCGAAGCCTCACCGATATGGGCCGTTCATCCTTCGAGGCTCTTCCGGCTCAAGAGGCCGGGGTCGCACCTCAGGATGACGGAGAGAGTATTCAGCCCTTTTGCTCGAGCCGATTCGCCTTGTCGGGACTGTGCCACCAGGTGGCCGGAATGCCGCGGAAGTAGCGCGGTTTCTCGGCCGGACGGTCGAACACGTCCCAATAGGCGATCCAGTGCGACGCTTTGTTCCAGTGCGGTATCCAGTAGCGCCCGGAGCGGATGACGCGGTCCAGCGCCTTGCAGGCGGTGACCAGTTCGGGCCGGGTCTGGGCGCCGATGATGATGTCGACCAAGGCGTCGACCGCCGGATCGGCGATGCCGGCCAGGTTCTGCGAGCCCCGCGTTGCCGCCGCCAGCGACGAGAAGTACCCGCGCAGCGAATCGCCCGGTGTCTCGGAAAAGCTGAACCGCGTCACCGTGATGTCGAAATCGAAGCTGTCAACCCGCGACCGGTACTGCACCGGATCGACCACCCGCAGGTTGGCGTCGATGCCGAGCACGCCAAGGTTCCTGATGAAGGGCATGTGATGCGGGGTAAAGGTCGGCTCGTCGATCAGAAACTCGATGGTGATCGGCGCGCCACTGGGCAACAGCCGCTTGCCGCCCTTGAGCGGAAACCCGGACTCGCCGAGGAGTTGATTGGCGCGCCGCAGCCAGCGGCGGTCCTGCCCCGAGGCATCGGTGACCGGCGGCAGATAGGGCTCGTCGAACACCTCGGCCGGCAGCCGGTTGCGGAACGGCTCAAGCAGCGCCAGTTCGGCGGCGGATGGCTTGCCCTCGGCCATCATGGTCGAATTCTGGAATACCGAGTGGGTACGGTCATAGGCGCCGTACATGATGTTCTTGTTGGTCCATTCGAAATCGAAGGCGTCAATCAGGGCCTCGCGCATTCGCGGGTCCTTGAACTTGTCGCGCCGCGTGTTGATGAACCAGCCTTGCGCACCGGACGGCGTCGCGTCCGGCAGGATCTCGCGCTTGACGCGGCCGTCCTTGAAGGCAGGGAAGTCGTAGCGCGTCGCCCAGACCCGCGACGTGAACTCCTCGCGGAACAGGTAATTGCGCGCCGTGAAGCCGACAAAGGCGACCTCGCGGTCGCGATAGTACTCGTAGCGCACGGTGTCGAAATTGTTCTGGCCGCGCGCCACGGGAAGATCGGCGCCCCACCAGTCCTTGACCCGTTCGTATTCGATGAAATGCCCGACATTGAGACGGCCGACCTTGTAAGGGCCGCTGCCGAGCGGAATATCGAGCGTCGACTGGTCGAACGGCTGCTTGGAATAATAGGCCTTCGAGAAGATCGGCAGCCCGGCGGCGAACAGCGGCACGTCGCGGCCGCGCTTCTCGGCAAAGCGGAACACCACCGTGCGGTCGTCGACCGCCTCGGCGCCGTTAAAGTCGCGCAGCAACTGGGTGATGATCGGGTGGCCATGCTCCTTCAGCGCCGCCGTCGAGAAAACCACATCATGTGCCGTCAGCGGCGTCCCGTCGTGGAACGTCGTGCCGTCGCGCAGCACGAAACGGTAAGTCAGGCCGTCGTCGGAAATCTGCACGCTGCGCGCGGCCTGGCCGTACATGGCATCCGGCTCGTCGCCCGACCGCACCATCAGCGCGGCGAAGGTGAGATCCATGCCGAGAACGCCCTCGCCGCGCAGAATGTAGGAATTCAGCGAGTTGAAGGTGAGAAACGAGCCGTTGTAGCTGCGACTGGTGACGGTTTCCGAATAGGCGCCGCCCTTCGGCGCCTTCGGATTGACGTAGTTGAAGTGCGGAAAATCCGCCGGGTATTTAAGGTCGCCAAAGGCCGACAGGCCGTGACGCTCGGGCGACTGCGCGAAAGCCGGCGCGCCCAGTTTGGCGGCGGCTACTGCACCCGCGGACAACAGCAGTGCGTGGCGGCGGGTAATCACGTCCGTGACCGCGCCTTGGCCGCCTTTTCCTCGTCCCACCACCAGACCGTCGGGAACGCCGCCGCACCGTATTTCGGCATGTTCGCCGGATGGCTGAAACGGTCCCACCGCGCGGTGCGCACGAATGGATAGCTCCATTGCGGCACCACATAGTGATTCCACAACAGCACCCGGTCGAGCGCGTGCGTCGCCGCGACCAGATCCTCCCGCGATGTCGCGAAAATGACTCGCTCGATCAGCTTGTCGATGGCCGGGTTCTTGATGCCGATCAGGTTGCGCGATCCCGGCTGGTCGGCCGCCTGCGAACCCCAGAAGCCGCGCTGCTCGTTGCCGGGCGACAGCGACTGTCCCCACGAGGCGACGATGACGTCGTAATCCCACTGCCGAAGCCGGTTGACGTATTGCGAGGTGTCGACCGTACGCACGGTCATGGCAATGCCGAGACGGTCAAAGGTCGGCTTCATGAAAAGCACGACGCGCTCGAACGTCGGCTGGCCGAGCAGAAATTCGACCGAAAGCTGTTCACCGCTTTTGCTGTTGACCAGCCTGGTGTTCCTGATCTCGTACCCGGCATCGGCAAAAAGCTTCAGCGCCTCACGCAGGTTGTTGCGCAACACCTGCTGGTTGCCGCCTTGCGGATTTGTGTAGGCCGTCGTGAAAACCTCCGGCGGCACCTCATCCTTCACGGCTTGCAGTATTTCCAGCTCCTTGCCTTGCGGCAGGCCGCTTGAGGCCAGCTCGGTGCCGTAGAAGTAGCTGTCGATCCGCTTGTACTGGCCGAAGAACAACTGCTTGTTCACCTCATCGAAATCGAAGGCGAAATTGAAGGCGCGCCGCACGCGCGGATCCCTGAACTTGTCGCGCCGGGTGTTGAATGCGAAAGACTGCATGATGCCGAGATTGTGGACCTCGAACTCCTCGCGCACGACCCGCTTTTCGCGCAGCGCCGGGAAGTCGTAAGCGGTCGCCCAATCCTTGGCGCTGTTCTCGCTGCGCCAGTCGACCTGATCGCCCTTGAAGGCCTCGAGCGCGACGGTCGAGTCGCGAAAATATTCGTAGCGGATGGTTTGAAAATTGTAGGTGCCGATGCGGACATTGAGGTCCTTGCCCCAGTAGTCGGCGACCTTCTCGTAAACGATGGTCCGGCCCGGCGCGAAATCCCTGATGCGGTAAGGGCCGGAACCGAGCGGCGGCTCCAGCGTGGTGGCGGTCACGTCGCGCTTGTTGCCGTTCCTGTCGGTGCCTTCCCACCAGTGCTTCGGCAGCACCGGCAACTGGCCGACAATCTGCGGCAATTCGCGATTGCCCGGCCCGTCGAAGGTGAAGGTGATATCGCGATCGCCGGTTTTCTCGACCTTCGTCACGTGCCGGTAGTAGGCGCCGTAGAACGGGCTGTTGGCCTTGAAGGTCTCGAACGAAAAGATGACATCGTCGGCGGTCACCGGTTTGCCGTCGTGCCAGCGCGCATTGCCGCGCACGCGATAGGTGACCGACCCGAAATCCTCCGGGAAACTGACCTGTTCAGCCAAAAGGCCGTACTCGGCCGAAACCTCGTCATAGGCCGTGGTCATCAGCGTTTCGGAAAACAGCTCGGTGCCTTGGGCGATGCTGCCTTTAACGCCCGCGACGACGGTATTGAAACTGTCAAACGTGCCGATGGCGATTTCGCGCACCATTCCGCCTTGCGGCGCGGCCGGGTTGACGTAGTCGTAATGCTTGAATCCAGCCGGGTATTTCAGGTCGCCGAACAGCGATAGGCCGTGCCGCCAGTTACCGGTCTGTGCCGCGGCGCCGGTAGAGGCCACCAGGCCAGAGCTGAAGCTGCCCACGGACCCGAGCGCAGGCGCGGCGAGCACGGCGGCGGTGCTGCGCAGGACCGATCGGCGACTTAACTTCATGGCAATACTCCAGCCGCAACAAACGGGCGAACGCGCCCGCGTCCGGCGGGCCGTCCTTGAATCAGCGCCGATTATGTCGGTTTTTCGGTCCTAGGCCAGCGGCGCGGCGGCGCCGCCCTTCACGGGCCGTCAATTTTCCGTGGCTTATCGCCGCAACCGCGCCGTCAAAAGCAAACGGCCGGGCGAAAACCCGGCCGCCTCGTCGGATTCGGGACCGGCCCGGTTACTTCTTCGGCGCTTCGGCCGGAGGCGCTGCACCGGCGGGTACGGCGCCGGCGGGCGCTGTGGCCGGATCGGCGGTCGGAGCCACCGCGCCGGCGGGCGCTGCACCGGCGGGCGCGGGCGCCGCAGGCGCAGCCGCCGTCGCCGGCAGCGGCACCGGATTGTCGGCATGGGTGCGCAGGTAATCGATCACGTCGGCGCGCGCCTGATCGCGGCTGATGCCGGCATAGGCCATGGTGGTGCCGGGCACATGGGTGCGCGGGCTGCGCAGGAATTTATTGAGCTCGTCGAACGTCCAGTTGCCGCCCTTGCCCTTCAAAGCCGCCGAATAGTTGAAGCCTTCGACCGATGCGACCGGGCGGTTGACGACGTCCCACAGATGCGGGCCGACGCGGTTCGGACCGCCCTTTTCAAGGCTGTGACAGGCCGAGCACTGCTTGGTGGTCGCGGCGCCGCGTTCACTTGAGGCGCTGGCGAGCAATACTTCGATCGGCTGCGACTCTTCCTTGGCGGCGGCAGTATCGGTGGCCGCTTCCTTGACCGCGATCTCGTAGCCCGGCTTTTCCGGCACCACCGGCGAGAAAATCGCGCTGGCGGCGATATTGAGCGACAGCAAGCCCAGGCAGGTGGCGAGAACGGCGCCGAGGATCTTGTTCAGTTCGAAAGAATTCATCGCAATACGGGTCCCGGAAAGGGGTCGCGGGGCGGCTTGGCTTGGTCGCCTCCAAGGGTCTGGCGACGGGCGGACAGATACCGGTTTGCCCCGGCCAAGGCAACCCGTATAAGCGCCGCGGCAGCTGCGACGTTCGTTGCGTCTCCGCGCCACTTGCCGGCCAAAGCGGCGGTTTGACCGATGCCCGACACCCTGATTCTGATCCCGGCCCGCATGGCCTCGACCCGGCTGCCCGGCAAGCCGCTGGCCGACATCAATGGCCTGCCGATGATCGTCCAGGTGCTGCGCCGGGCCGAGAGCGCCGGCATTGGCGAGGCGGTGGTGGCAACCGATTCGGAGGCCATCCAGGCGGCGGTGGAAAAGGCCGGTGGCCGGGCGGTGATGACCCGCAGCGACCACGTCTCCGGCTCCGACCGCATCTACGAGGCGCTGGAGGCGATCGACCCCGAACACCGCTACGGCATCGTCGTCAATGTCCAGGGCGACCTGCCGACCATCGACCCGGCCGACATCCGCGCCGCGCTGGGCCCGCTGGCGGATCCGGCGGTCGACATCGCCACGCTGGCCGCCGTCATCACCGATCCGGCCGAGCGCACCAATCGCAACGTGGTCAAGGTGGCCGGCGCGACGGTGGCGCCCGGCCGGCTGCATGCGGCGGCATTTACCCGCGCCGACGCCACCGGCGCCGGCCCGCATTATCACCACATCGGCCTCTACGCGTACCGCCGCGCGGCGCTGGCGCGCTTCGTCAAGCTGCCGCCGTCGGCCAATGAACAGCGCGAGCGGCTGGAGCAGTTGCGCGCCATGGATGCCGGCATGCGCATCGACGTCGCCGTGGTGAGAAGCGTGCCGCTCGGCGTCGATACGCCCGAGCAATTGGACACAGCACGCCAGATGCTGGCCAATTGACTCTCTGTTTGAGGTCTGCGCAAGGAACCCCATGGCCAAGAAAAAGATCATCTTCCAGGGCGAGCCGGGGGCGAATTCCGATATCGCCTGCCGGGAAGCCTATCCCGATTACGAGCCGATCCCCTGCCCGACCTTCGAGGACTGCTTCGCGGCGCTGACCAGCGGCGATGTCGACCTCGGCATGATCCCGATCGAGAACTCGGTCGCCGGCCGCGTCGCCGACATTCACCACCTGATGCCGACGGCGAAGCTCCATATCGTCGCCGAGTGGTTCCTGGGGATCCGCAACCAGTTGATGGCGCCGAAAGGCGCCACGCTGCAATCCATCAAATCGGTACAGAGTCACGTGATGGCGCTCGGCCAGTGCCGCAACGTGATCCGCGAGCTCAAGCTCAAGCCGGTGGTCGCCGCCGATACGGCCGGTTCGGCCCGCGAAGTCTCCGAGGCCAAGGACATCACCCGCGCCGCCATCGCCTCGCGGCTGGCCGCCGAAATCTACGGCCTCAATATCCTGAAGGAAAACGTCGAGGACGAAACCAATTCCACCACCCGCTTCGTCGTGCTGTCGCGCGAGAAGAAATGGGCCCGGCCCGGCAACGGCAAGGTGGTGACGACCTTCGTGTTCCGCGTGCGCAACCTGCCGGCCGCGCTCTACAAGGCGATGGGCGGCTTCGCCACCAATGGCGTCAACATGACCAAGCTCGAGAGCTACATGGTCGGCGGCAACTTCTTCGCCACGCAGTTCTACGCCGACGTCGAAGGTCATCCCGACGACACCGCGCTGGTGCACGCGCTCGAGGAACTGGCGTTTTTCTCGAAAGAGCTGACCATTCTCGGCGTCTACCCGGCGCATCCCTATCGCGACACGTTCAAGGAAGAGAAAGACTGACGGCGAAGCCGTCAGGTCCTGTTGATCGACACACCCCCATCAGCCAGCATCGCGCTCCCGGTAACAAAGCTTGCCGCATCGGATGCCAGAAACAGTGCCGCCTGAGCCTGCTCGTCCGGGCGCGCCGTTCGCTTCAAGGCATGCATGTTACGGACGAACGCTTTCATATCCTCGGTATTGATCATCTCATCGGCCATCGCCGTTTGAGTTCCACCAGGCAGCAAGGCATTGACGCGAATCCCTTTCGGCCCGTATTCGACCGCAAGCGACTTCATCAAACCGATCAGACCTGCCTTGCTGGCAGCATAGGCCGCCACCTCAGGCATTGCCGCGGTGTAACCTACGAATGAACTGACGAAAATCATCGAGCCCGCACCGCGTTCAAGCATCGCCGGTATCTGGTACTTGGCGGCGAGAAATCCGCTCGTCAGGTTCACCGCCATCGTCAGGTCCCAGGCATCGCGCTCTACGTCAGGGGTCGGACCCATCGGCCCCATCCGGGCCGCATTGTTGACCGCAATGTCGAGCCCGCCAAATCGTGCTTTCACTTCGGCGACGAGAGCCTGCGCATAACGCTCGTCGGCCACGTCGCCAGGGAGCGCACTCGCGATGCCGTCGGCAGCCTTGATCTCATCGACCAGATCATGAAGCAATTCACGACGCCGCGCCGCCACGATGAGCTTCGCGCCTTGCGCCGCGAAAAGCAAAGCGATGGTCCGCCCGATTCCGGAACTGGCTCCCGTGATGATGGCCACTTTTCCGACCAAACTATTATTAGCGGTCATGGTTCCCTGCTTTCGGATTTAACCCTGGACCGGACGCTGACGGGGCGCCACCCGATAATTGGAAGCGGCGAGGCGACTTCGCGTATGCTCCTCCGAACGGAACAGGAGTCGGTTCACGATGTCGTCTGAAGCATCCAGAAAAGTCGCGCTGGTCACCGGCGCCGCGCGCGGTATCGGGTTCGCCACGGCCAAACGTTTCCTGGCCGACGGGTGGCGGGTGGCGCTGCTCGATGTCGATGACGACACGCTGCTGCGCAATGTCGCCTCGCTGGCCTCGCCCGACACCACGATGGCGGTTCACTGCGACGTGTCGCACCCGGAAACCGTGGCCTTGGCCGTGGCCAGCGTGGTGCAAAAGTTCGGCCGGGTCGACGCGCTGGTCAACAATGCCGGCACCGCCATCTTCAAGCCGATCCTCGACGTCACCTATGAGGACTGGTCGCGCGTGCTCGCCGTCAACCTCACCGGGCCGTTCCTGATGGCGCAGGCGGTGGCGCCGATCATGCGCGACAATGGCGGCGGCGCCATCGTCAACATCACGTCGATCTCGGGGCTGCGCGCCTCGACGCTGCGCGCCGCCTACGGCACCAGCAAGGCCGGGCTGGCGCAACTGACCCAGCAGCAGGCGGTCGAACTCGGCGCGCTGGGCATCCGCGTCAACGCGGTGGCGCCGGGACCGGTCGATACCGCCATGGCCAAGGCCGTGCATTCGCCCGAAATTCGCGCCGCCTATCACGACGCCATACCGCTCAACCGCTACGGGCTGGAAGAGGAACTGGCCGAGGCGATCTTCTTTCTGTGCAGCGACCGCTCAAGCTACATCACCGGCCAGGTGCTCGCGGTCGATGGCGGCTTCGAGGCGACCGGCATCGGCCTGCCGGCGCTGCGCGGCCAGGGCCAGAACGGCTGACGGAGCGCGGCAAGATCGCGGTTCTTCTCACCTCGCCCGGGCGTCCTTCGCCAGGACCGCCCCGCTTGGAGATTGAACGCGCCCGCCTTATAAGTGTTGCTGCTATCGGAAGTTGCGTCAAAATGGCCGGGTCCAACGTCGATTTCAAACGCATGTTCTACATGCTGCCCACGCCCTATCTGGTGCTGGACAAGCAGCTGAACATCATCGACATGAACGACCAGTATCTGGCGGTCACCAAACGCACGCGCCAGGAATTGATCGGCCGCTACGTGTTCGACGCCTTCCCGGAAGGCGAAGAACGGCTGACCATGTTTCGCAACGCCTTTCTGCGCGCGGTCGCCGGCGAGGCCAACGCCATCGTCAAGAGCCCGTTTTCGATTCCGCGCCCTGAATCGGAAGGCGGCGGCATGCGCGAAGTGTGGTGGACCTGTCACCACATGCCGGCCTACGATGCCGACGGCAATATTGTCGGCATGGTGCAGAAGGCCGTCGACCAGACCGCGGAAGTCATGGCCGAGCGCATGCGCGACATCATCTCGCGCGAGTTCGACCACCGCGTCAAAAATCTTCTGACCACCGTCGGCACGATTGCGCGCCGCACCGCGAAGACTTCGTTGTCGACAGAGGATTTCATCGCCAATTTCGAAGCGCGCATCAACGCCATGGCGCGTACGCATCAACTGCTGGTCGAAGGCGGCTGGGACGGCATGAGCCTTTTCGATCTGCTGTCCGCCGAACTCAAGCCCTATGTCCAATCGGACCATTGCAGGGTTGCGATCGAAGGACCGCCGGTGACGCTGACCGGCAAGCAGGCTGAAACGCTCGGGCTGGCGTTCCACGAACTCGCTACCAACGCGGCGAAGTACGGCGCGTTGAAAGACCCCAACGCGGCGCTTGATATCAGCTGGCGGCGCGACGCCGGCATGATCACGATCGACTGGTCCGAGACCGGGCTGCACGGCCTGGTGCCGCCGACCACAAGGGGCTTCGGCTCGGTGATCATCGAAAAGGCGGTGCCGGCCGAGTTGTCCGGCAGTGTCGAGCGCGACTTCCGTCCGCGCGGCCTGCACTGCCGCATCGAAATTCCGCAGGCGACGGCCGCCGGCTGAAAAACCGATGGTGGCTGCTATTTGGTCGCCATGCGGTCTTCGGCCTTGAAGTATTTCCGGGCAAAGGCGACCAGCTGGCCGTCGCTGGGATGGTCGACGGTTTCCACGCCGGCAATGATCTTCTTCAACGCCGGGTCATGCTTCTCGATGTGCGTAACCAGTTCGTGCTTGGCGTCGGCCGGCCCGGCAATCAACACCGCGCCGGCGTCAGCAAACGAATGCGCCACGGCGTGCAGGAATTCCTGGTCGGCGCCGACGTGACCGCTGCCGATCGAATTGGCCTTGCGGTGAATCTGTTTGGTCGGGCGATCGGCGTGCAGAACCAGCTTTTCGACATCGGTTGCGTTGAAATGAAAGACCTTGGCCTCGCGATGGTCGATCCAGACGACGGCGTGGTAGTGGCTCATGGCACAGACCCTTTGCGGCATTTGAACCGGCACTCGGCGCGCCGGCCTGACAATGCTCTATAGGTCATCGGCGGCGAGCGATCCTTGATCTAGCGCATATCCGCTGCCGGGCCGCCCCCGGCAGAGACTGGAACCGCGATCAGACCGCGACCCGGACGAGGAAACCTTCGATCCGCTGCTGAAGGCCGGTCGCGGCATCTTCGACCGATTCCGAGGCTGCGAGCACCTTGCCGGCGGCATCGCGTGTTTCGTCGACCGCGCCGGTCACGTCATCGAGGACGGCGACAATCATTTTGGCCCCGGCCGCGGCGCCCGACACGTTGCGCGAAATATCCCCGGTGGCGCTATCCTGCTGTTCCAGCGCCAGCGCCACCGCCGATGTATAGCCGTCGATTTCCCGCATGCGCTCGGTGTTGCGCCGGATGGCATCGACCGCAATGCGCGTCGAGCTTTGCACCGCCTCGATCTGGACCGCGATCTGCTCGGTCGCCTTCGCGGTCTGCACCGCCAGCGACTTCACTTCCGACGCGACCACCGCAAAGCCGCGGCCCGCCTCGCCGGCGCGCGCGGCCTCAATGGTGGCGTTGAGCGCGAGCAGATTGGTCTGCCCGGCAATGCTGCGGATCAGATTGACGATCTCGCCGATCTCCTGAACGCTGCCGGTCAGGTTGGTCATTTGCTCATTGGTCGTGCGCGCTTCGGTGACGGCGAGCGCCACCAGTTCGGCCGCCTGGCTGACCTGCCGGCCGATCTCGGCGATCGAGGCAATCAGTTCCTCGGCCGCGGCGGCGGCCGCCGTCATATTGGCGGAAGCCTCGCTGGAACTGAGAACAGCGCCCGCCGTGCGCTCGGATGTCCGGCCGGATGAGTTCGATAGCGCGACCGCAATCGATTTCAGCGCTGTTGTGCTTTCGTTCACCGTGCGCAGCACGGTCTCGGCATTCTCCCGGAAGGCGCCGATTTCAGATTCGATTTCGCCGCGGCGGCGCGCCTGTTCCGACAGTGCAGCGTTTTTCCGTTCGGCCTCGATCCGGTCGGTGATGTCGTCGTGGGTGCCGATCCAGAACTGTCCGCCCTTGATCGGCCAGTTGACGACCGACACGGCGCGGCCGTCCGGCGTCTCCACGATATTGCTTGTTGCCCGTCCCTCGCGCACCGCAGCAAGGATATCGGCGCGGTATTTCTCCGGATCGATCGTAAGGCTTCCCGTCGAACTGCGATGCCTGATCAATTCGACAAGCGTCATCCCGGGTCTCACGACGCCGGGCGACAGTCCGTACATCGCAATGTAGCGTTCATTGCAGACGACAAGGCGCTCGTTCGAGTCGAACATGACCACACCCTGGGTCATGTTATTGAGAACCATGGCAAGCATGGCGCTGTCATTATTGCCGCCGGTGCCGCCGCTTCTCCGGCGCCAAAGGATGGCGAGCCCGAAGCCGGCAATGCCGGCCACGCACAGCCCGATAACAATTAGCCAGCCATTCTGCGCGAAAATTTCGATCAAGGCGTAGCGCTCCCTGAGAGCGCCATTGGTATAACGCAACCATTTATCAATTATTAACTCTTGGCTTTATTGCGGTGCGGCCTATTGGTCTCCGCGCTCATACCGTTCGACAAATCGCGGCGAAATCCGGCGCAAACGCTCGATATCCACCCGGCCCGACCGCGTGATGTAGCTCATGGCGAAGTCGGCGGGGGCCAGGTCCATGTGCGCGGCGAAGTTGGCGTACCAGGCAGCGCTGGCCTCGGCGCCGGCGACGATCTTGTCGGCGATGGACCGGCGCGCCGCCTCGAAGGCCGGCAAGGCGGCAGCGACGTCGTCGCCCTGAGCGGCCAGCGCCTTGTCGAGCGCGATGGCGTCTTCCAGCGCCAGCCGTGTGCCGGAGCCGATCGAGAAATGCGCGGTATGCAACGCGTCGCCGATCAGCACGTGACGGCCATTATGCCAGCGCGCATTGCGCACCACGGGAAACTGCCGCCAGATCGAGTTGTTGGAAATCAGCGGGCGACCGCCCAGCGCATCGGCGAACACCTTTTCGCACAGCGCGCGGGATTCCGCGTCGGTCAGCCGTTCGAAGTTGCGGGCGAACGTGGCCTCGTCCATCTCGACGATGAAGGTGCTGCGGCCGGGCGCGTAGCGGTAATGATGCGCGTTGAAGGCGCCGATCGGCGTGTGGCGGAAGGTCTGGGTCAACGTCTCGTAGGTCTGGCTGGTGCCGAACCAGGCGAAGCGGTTGGACAGATAATAGACGCTGGCGCCGAACGCATCGGTGAAGGTGCGGCGCACCAGCGAATTGACGCCGTCGGCGCCGACCACCAGATCGGCGTCGCCGAGTTCATCGAGCGAAGCGACGACGCGGCCGAACTGCGGCTCGACGCCGACCGAGCGCAGGCGCTGCTGCAACAGTTGCAGCAGCTTCAGCCGGCCGATGGCGGCAAAGCCGATGCCGTCGATGACGATGCGCTCATTGCGATGGACCAGCGCGATATCGTTCCACGATTCCATGTGCGGCGCGATCGCCGCGAAGGTCTCCGGATCGTCGTCACGCAGAAACTCGAGCGCGCGGTCGGAGAACACCACGCCGAAACCGAAGGTGGCGTCGGGCTGGTTCTGTTCGATCACGGTAATATCGGCGTCGGCGCGACGGCGCTTGATCAGATAGGCAAGGTAAAGTCCGGCCGGGCCGGCGCCGAGTATGGTGATGCGCATGACTGACCATTACCGCAAAGCCTCTCGACCGTCATGCCCGGCCTTGTGCCGGGCATCCACGTGTTGGCAAAGGAAGTACGACGTGGATGGCCGGGACAAGCCCGGCCATGACGACTTTTCGTCCATCCGTGCTATCAGGCATTTCAGCTCCCCCAACCGAAAGACCCGCCCATGTTACTGAACAGCCTGCTCCTCGCCGCCCACGTCATCGGCGCCGTCGTCTGGGTCGGCGGCATGTTCGCGGCCTATGTCTGCCTGCGCCCCGCCACCGGCGCCATGGAGCCGCCGCTGCGGCTGAAGTTGTGGCGTGATTTCTTCGCCAAATTCTTTCCGTGGGTCTGGGTCTCCGTGCTGCTGCTGCTCGGCAGCGGCTACTGGATGATGTTTGCGAGTTTCGGCGGCTTCAAGGGCGCGCCGCTTTACATCAACCTGATGCAATTGCTCGGTCTGGTCATGACCGGCCTGTTCATCTGGCTGTTTCACGGGCCGTGGCTGAAGTTCAAGCGCGCCGCCGACGCGCAGCAGTTCCCTGTCGCGGCGGGCCACCTCGGTCGCATCCGCCAGATCATCGCAGTGAACCTGCCGCTCGGGCTGCTGGTGACCGTGATCGGCGCAACGGGACGGTATTGGGGGTAGTTCTTCCCTCTCCCCGCAAGCGGGGAGAGGTGAAGAGCGGCTAAATCGTCTGATTGTACTCGCCCACCTCGGAATGCGTGCGCAGCACGGCGTCGACCGACTTGAACATCTCGCGCATACGCTGCTCCGACGCCGGGCTCTCGACCACCACCACCAGCTCCGGCTTGTTCGATGACGCCCGCACCAGACCCCAGGTGCCGTCCTCGACGGTGACGCGCACGCCGTTGACGGTGTTGAGATCGCGGATCGGCTGACCGTCGAATTTTTCGTTTTTGGCCTTCAGCCCCTCGAAATGCTTCACCACCTGCTCGACGATGCCGTACTTCTTTTCGTCGTCGCAATGCGGCGACATGGTCGGCGAGCCCCAGGTCTTGGGCAGCGCCTTGCGCAGGTCGGCCATGGTCTTGTCCGGGTTGCGGTCGAGCATGTCGCAGACCGCCAGCGCGAAGATCATGCCGTCGTCATAGCCGCGGCCGAACGGCTTGTTGAAGAAGAAGTGGCCCGACTTCTCGAAGCCGGCCAGCGCGCCGAGATCGTTGACGCGTCGCTTGATGTAGGAATGACCGGTCTTCCAGTAGTCGACCTTGACGCCGTTGGCCTTCAGCACCGGATCGGTCAGGAACAGGCCGGTCGACTTCACGTCGACCACGAAGGTGGCGTTCTTGTGCAGCGACGACATGTCGCGCGCCAGCATGACGCCGACCTTGTCGGCGAAAATCTCCTCGCCTTCGTTGTCGACCACGCCGCAGCGATCGCCGTCGCCGTCAAAGCCCAGCGCCACATCGGCCTTGTTCAGCAACACCGCGTCGCGCATGGCGTGCAGCATCTTCATGTCTTCGGTGTTCGGATTGTAGCGCGGGAAGGTGTGGTCGAGTTCGCAGTCGAGCGGGATCACCTCGCAGCCGATCGCTTCCAGCACCCTTGGCGCAAAGGCCCCGGCGGTGCCGTTGCCGCAGGCGGCGACGACCTTCAGCTTGCGCTTGATCTTCGGCCGGGTGGTGATGTCGGCGATGTAGCGGTCGGGGAAGTTCTCGACGAATACGTAGGAGCCGCCGCCCTTGAGGTCGAACTGGGCGTTGAGCACGATTTCCTTGAGCCGCGTCATTTCCTTCGGCCCGAAGGTCAGCGGCCGGTTGGCGCCCATCTTCACGCCGGTCCAGCCATTGTCGTTGTGCGAGGCGGTGACCATGGCGACGCAGGGCACGTCCAGTTCGAACTGGGCGAAATAGGCCATCGGCGTGATGCACAGGCCGATGTCGTGCACCTTGCAGCCGGCGGCCATCAGGCCCGACACCAGCGCCATCTTCACCGAGGCGGAATAGCCGCGGAAGTCGTGGCCGGTGACGATCTCCGGCTTCACGCCCATCTCGCGGATCAGCGTGCCAAGTCCCATGCCGAGGGCCTGGATGCCCATCAGGTTGATTTCTTTCTCCAGCAGCCAGCGCGCGTCGTATTCGCGGAAGCCGGTCGCCTTTACCAGCGGCGAGGACTCATAGGCATAGGTGTTCGGGGTCAGCGCGGGCTTCGGTGTGGGAAACATCAGGTCCTCGGAAATGCAGGCGGGCGTTGTGAAATTCCATACCCTAACGTTCGGGACAGGCAAAGCGGTCCCTAGGCGGTCGAGAAAATCGGAAGGACGGCCTACTGCTCCAACACCATGCGGCCATTGGCATATTCGTAGCGCTTGAGGCGCGACAAAAACGACATGCCGAGCAGATTCTGCCCCAGCGCCGCATCGGGCAGCACCAGCGCCGGCACGTCGTCGACCCGCAGACCGCCGATCTCGATGCGGTCGATCCGGGCCGGCGCGGCCTTGATAGAGCCGTTCGCGGTCGAGACGGTCGCGGTGTAATCGCTGCGCATCGGGCGGATGCCGATCTTCGCCGCGTCGGATTCACGGACGATGACCAGCGAGGCGCCGGTGTCGACCAGGAAGTCCATCGAGCGGCCGGCAATCCGCGCATCGGCCTTGAAGTGACCGCCGCGGTCGGCGGCCAGCGTCAGGCTGCGGCCCGACGCGACCGTTGGCTGCACCGCGGCCCGCGCGACAGGGACGGCCGGCACCTCGACCGCCTGGTCGGCAAAGCGCGCCAGCACGCCACCGGCGACCAGCACGACCGCGGCAATGAGGAGGATGTTGCGCATGAGACGGTGACCTGTTGATGAACGGGGATATCGCACGTGCGTCGCCAAAGCGGCCTTAACGCGATCGAACACGGTCCGGCGGCGCAGCCGCCATGGTGAGCGGCTAGTTAAGGCGATGCCGACAAGTTTATTGGCCGCGCGGCTTGGCGCGCCGGGTCGGCACCGCCGCGGCCGGATCGTCCGGCCAGGGATGGCGGGGATAGCGGCCGCGCAGATCGGACCGCACATCGGCATAGCTGCCGCGCCAGAACCCCGGCAGGTCGCGGGTGATCTGCACCGGCTTGTGACCGGGCGACAAGAGTTCGATCACCAGCGGCACACGGCCGCCGGCGATGACCGGATGCTGGCTGAGACCGAACATCTCCTGCACACGGATCGACACGGTCGGGCCCTGCTCTGCCTCGTAGTCGATCGGTACGCTGGAACCCGTCGGCGCGGTGAAATGGGTCGGCGCCTCGGCGTCCAGCCGGCGGCGCAAATTCCACGGCACCAATGCCGTGACGGCCTCGGACAAGCGCTCGGCGGAGATATCGGCGCGCGCGGTCTTGTCAGCGAGCAGCGGCTCCAGCCATTCGCCCGCGCTGCGGGCCAGCCCCTCGTCCGTCACGTCCGGCCACGCGTCGCCTTCGGCGCGGCGCAGGAACGACACGCGGTTGCGGAATTGCAGCGCCGCCTTGCTCCACGGCAGCTTGTCGAGGCCGAGGCTGACGATGCCATCGCCGAGAATGCGTGCGGTGGCGGCGTCCGGCGTAACCGGCTTGATCTGCTCGGCCAAGGCGATGGCGCCGAGGCGGCGGCTGCGCCGCGCCCGCAATGAGGCCGACGCGGCATCGAAGGTAACGGCCTCGCGATCCTCGATCTTGCCAGCGAAGCGATTCTCAATCTCGGCCAGGCCGATCGGCGCCGCCAGCACGATGCGACTGGCCCCCGCCGTGCCGGTCAGTTCGGCGACGACGAGGAACGGTTCGCGCGCCAGCGCCGAGGCCGGATCGACCGTGCCGCCGCGCCCGCCGGCCAGCAGGAAGGCGCCGTTGCCGCCGCCACGGTTTCTGGCGACGCGGTCGGGATAAGCGAGGGAGAGGATGGAGCCGATGCTTCGCTCCGGACTCGGCGTGCTTCTTTCTTCACCTGCCCCTGCAAGGGCGAGGTTGGACCGCGCAGCGGTCCGGGTGGGGGTCTTTGATGACCCCACCCCGGCCGGCCTGCGGCCGTCCGACCCTCCCCTTTCAGGGGAGGGATAAGAAAGCGCCACCCACCGCTTCACCATCGCCCGCGCCTCGTCGGCGCGCTGAGAGCGGTCGCGGCGAAACTGATCCAGCCGGTGGCGCAGATCGACATCGTCGCCGCCCAGCCCGCGCTCGGTCAGCACCGCCGCCATCGCCGCCGCTTCATCGCCCGCGCCTTCGGCTGCGGCATCGACCACCATGCGCGCCAGCCGCGGCGGCAGCGGCAAGGCGCGCAGCCGGCGGCCTTCATCGGTAATACGGCCCTGCGCGTCAATGGCGCCCAGTTCCGAGAGCAAAGCCTTGGCTTCGGTCATGGCCGCGGACGGCGGGGAATCGAGAAACGCCAGTTTGGCCGGATCGGCCGCGCCCCATTGCGCCAGATCGAGCACAAAGGACGACAGGTCGGCGGACAGAATTTCCGGCCGCGTATAGGCATCGAAAGAGCCGGTCTGGGGCTCGTCCCACAGCCGGTAGCAGACGCCGGGTTCGGTACGGCCGGCGCGGCCGCGGCGCTGATCGGCGGCGGCGCGCGACACGCGCACGGTTTCCAGCCGTGTCAACCCGACATCCGGCTCGTAGCGCGGCACCCGCGCCAGACCGCTGTCGATGACCACGCGGACGCCTTCGATGGTCAGCGACGTCTCCGCGATCGATGTCGCCAGCACCACCTTGCGCCGCCCCGGCGGCGCCGGCGCAATGGCGCGGTCCTGGTCGCGGGCGTCCAGCGCGCCGAACAGCGCCACGATATCCACCGCCGGATCGGCGATGCGCTCGCGCAAAAGCGTCTCGGTGCGGCGGATTTCGCCGGCGCCGGGCAGAAACACCAGCACCGACCCCGGCTCGGCGCGCAGCGCCCGCTGCACAGCGTCCGCGACCGGCCGCTCGATCCGTTCGCGCGGATCGCGGCCGAGATAGCGTGTGTCGACGGCGAAGGCGCGGCCTTCGCTGGTCACCACCGGCGCGTCGCCGAGCAGCGCCGCCACCCGCGCACCGTCCAGCGTCGCCGACATCACCAGCAGCCGCAGACCCTCGCGCAAGCCCTGCTGCGCCTCCCGCGCCAACGCGAGGCCCAAGTCGGCATCGAGCGATCGCTCGTGAAACTCGTCGAACAGCACGGCGGCAATGCCGTCGAGCGACGGATCGTCCAGCACCAGCCGCGTGAACACGCCTTCGGTCACCACCTCGATGCGCGTGCGCTTCGATATCTTCGAGCCGAACCGCACCCGCAGGCCGACGGTGTCGCCGACCTGTTCGCGCAAGGTCGACGCCATCCGCGCCGCGGCGGCACGCGCCGCCAGCCGGCGCGGCTCCAGCACCAGGATTTTCTTGTCCGCTGCCCAGGCCTCGTCGAGCAGCACCAGCGGCACCCGCGTGGTCTTGCCGGCGCCGGGCGGCGCCACCAGCACGGCGGTGTTGCCGCCGCGCAGCGCCTCGGTCAGCCGCGGCAGCGCGTCGTCGATGGGAAGCGGCTCGGAGAACTGACGCATGGCCGCGCTTACCTATCCCCGCACGCGGGGCGTCAGCCTCACGCCCGGCCCCGCCCGACGCTTTCATAGACAAAGCCGTGCCGCTCGACTTCTTCCGGCCGGTAGATGTTGCGCAGGTCGACCATCACCGGCCGCGCCATCACGCCCTTGAGCCGGTCGAAATCGAGCGCGCGGAACTGCTCCCACTCGGTCACGATCACCAGCGCCGAGGCGCCCTCGGCACAGGAATAGGCGTCGTCGCAGAACGTGACGTGATCGACCGCGCCTTTCGCCGCCGCCATGCCTTCCGGATCGTAGGCGCGCACCTTGGCGCCCATGTCCTGCAGCGCCGTGATCAGCGGGATCGACGGCGCCTCGCGCATGTCGTCGGTGTTCGGCTTGAAGGTCAAGCCGAGCACGGCGACGGTCTTGCCGCGCAGATCGCCGCCGAGCACGTTCGACACCTTGCGCGCCATCGCCCGCTTGCGCGCATCGTTGACCGCCACCACCGCTTCGACGATGCGCAGCGGCGCGCCGTTGTCCTGGCCGGTCTTGATCAGCGCCACGGTGTCCTTCGGAAAACACGAGCCGCCATAGCCCGGTCCGGCGTGCAGGAATTTGGCGCCGATACGGTTGTCGAGCCCGATGCCGCGGGCGACTTCCTGCACGTCGGCGCCGACTTTTTCGGCGAGATCGGCGATCTCGTTGATGAAGGTGATCTTGGTGGCAAGGAAAGCGTTGGCCGCGTACTTGATCAGCTCCGCTGTGCGGCGGTCGGTGAACAAAAGCGGCGAGCGGTTGAGATACAGCGGCCGGTACAGCGCCGTCATCACCTCGCGGGCCCGCGGCTCGTCGGTGCCGACGACGATGCGGTCCGGATGCTTGAAATCGCGGATCGCCGCGCCCTCGCGCAGGAATTCCGGGTTCGACACCACCGCGCAATCGATATCGGCGCGCGCCTCGCGCATGATGCGCTCGACCTCGTCGCCGGTGCCGACCGGTACCGTCGATTTGGTGATGACCACGGTGTAGCCATCGAGCGCCCCGGCGATCTCGCGGGCGGCGGCGAATACAAAGGACAGGTCGGCGTGGCCATCGCCGCGCCGCGACGGCGTGCCGACGGCGATGAAGACCGCGTCGGCGCCCTTGACCGCGCCGGCGAGTTCGGTGGTGAAGGTGAGCCTGCCGCCACGCACGTTGCTGGCGACCAGGTCGCTCAGGCCCGGTTCGTAGATCGGCATCTCGCCGCGCTCAAGCGCCGCGATCTTGGCGGCGTCCTTGTCAACACAGACCACGTCATGGCCGAAATCGGCAAAGCAGACTCCGGAAACGAGGCCGACATAGCCGGTGCCGATCATGGCCACGCGCATGAGCAAATCCGCCGTTTATGGTTAACCGATTTATGACCGGGCTGGAGGGTTCCCATAGCAGAGCCGCGAACCGGTTGCGAGAGCCACGAATCGCGATTTTTCTGCGATCGCGTAAACGCCAATGAAACCGTCACTGTGGCATTGAGCCGGCATGGAAAGCGTCAAGACACATGACGGGCGGATCGACTGGGTCGACTACGCCAAGGGCATCTGCATCATCCTGGTTGTGATGATGCATTCGACGCTGGGCGTCGAAGCCGCCACCGGCCAGACCGGCTGGCTGCATGCCGTGGTCGAATTCGCGCTGCCGTTCCGGGTGCCGGCCTTCTTCCTGATTTCCGGCCTGTTCCTCGCCCACACCATCGATCGCGACTGGCGGGTCTATCTCGACCGCAAGGTCCTGCACTTCGTCTATTTCTATCTGCTGTGGATGACGATCCAGTTCGTCTTCAAGGCGCCGGGCATCGCCGCCGCCAGCGGCGTGTCGGAAGTGGCGCGGCTCTATCTGATGTCACTGATCGATCCGTTCGGCACGCTGTGGTTCATTTATCTGCTGCCGATCTTCTTCGTGGTGACAAAGCTCGCGCGCCGCGTGCCGGTGGCCGTCGTCTGGCTGATCGGCGCCGCGCTGGAGATTGCGCCGATCACGACCGGCTGGACGGCGATCGACGAGTTCGCCGCCCGCTTCGTCTATTTCTACACCGGCTATATCGCCGCGCGTTATGTGTTCGCCCTGGCGGCGCGGGCGCAGACGCGGCCGGCCCTCACGTTCGCCGCGCTCACTCTGTGGGGTATCGCCACCGCAGCGCTGACACATATCGGTTACGCGACGCTGCCCTTCGCCTCGCTGGCGCTCGGGCTGATCGGCACCGCCGCGGTGGTCGCCGCCGCGGCGCTGATGGCGATGCACGATGCGTTCCAGCCGCTGCGCTACTGCGGCCGCAACTCAATCGTCATCTATCTGGCCTTCTTCCTGCCGATGGCGGCGACGCGCGCCTTGCTGCTGAAAACCGGCGGCATCACCGACATCGGCACCATGTCGGCCATCGTCACCGCCGCCGGCGTCATCGGCGCGCTGACGATCTACTGGCTGGTGCGCGGCACCCCGGCCCGGTTCCTGTTCGAACGGCCGGCCCGGTTCTGGCTGGTGCCGGAATCGACCCGCAAGGCCAAGATATCGATGCAGCCGGCCGAATAATCGGCGTCCACAGGCAGGCCCTTCGCCGGATTGATTAACCGCCTCCGGCGGCCCACATTCGGCCCATGCCAGCATCAAAAGCCAAAGCCAAAACCGCTGTTCCCGCGCCCGCCGCCGCCAACCCGTCGGCACGACCGCTGAAAAAGGGCGACCACATCTTCCTGGTCGATGGCTCCGGCTACATTTTCCGCGCCTATCACGCGCTGCCGCCGCTGACCCGCAAGTCCGACGGGTTGCAGGTCAATGCCGTGCTCGGCTTCTGCAACATGCTGTGGAAGCTGCTGGCCGAAATGCCGAAGGACAACAAGCCGACCCATCTGGCCGTGATCTTCGACAAGTCGGAGAAAACCTTCCGCACCGATTTCTATCCGCAATACAAGGCGCACCGCCCCGACCTGCCGGAAGACCTGCGGCCGCAGTTCCCGCTGATCCGCGACGCCGTGCGCGCCTTCGAAATCCCGTGTCTCGAGCAGGCCGGCTTCGAGGCCGACGATCTGATCGCGACCTATGCACGACTCGCCTGCGAGGCCGGCGCCACCGCCACCATCGTCTCCTCCGACAAGGACCTGATGCAGCTCGTCAATGACTGCGTCACCATGTACGACACGATGAAGGACAAGCGCATCGGCCCGGCCGAGGTGATGGAGAAATTCGGCGTCGGCCCCGACAAGGTGATCGAGGTGCAGGCGCTGATCGGCGACTCTTCCGACAACGTACCGGGCGTGCCCGGCATCGGCGTCAAGACCGCGGCGCAACTGATCACGGAGTACGGCGATCTTGAAACGCTGCTGGCGCGCGCCAGCGAGATCAAGCAGGACAAGCGGCGCCAGACCCTGATCGACAATGCCGAGGTCGCGCGCATCTCGAAGCGGCTGGTGACGCTCGACCAGAATGTGCCGCTCGAGGTCGCGGTCGACGACCTCGCGGTGCACGAGCCGGATTACAAGAACCTGATTGCGTTCCTCAAGGCGATGGAATTCTCCACCATCACGCGCCGCGTCGCCGAGAAGAGCGGCATCGATGCGGGGTCGGTGACGGCAGATGCGAGTTTGACGTCTTCGTCTTCCAGCCCTGCACCATCCCAGACTGTCATGGCCGGGCTTGACCCGGCCATCCATGATGACGCCAGGCAAACGCCGTCCGGCCGAATGGACCCCCAGGTCAAGCCCGGGGGTGACACTCAGAGTGCTGGGCACGAAAAGTCCCTCACCCCGATCTCGCTGGCCGAACGCCGCCTTGCCGCGCTGCGCACAACCACACTCGACACCGCCAAGTACAAAGTCATCGACACGATGCCGGCGTTGCAGGTCGTGATCGCGCGCGCCTATGACACCGGCGTGCTGGCGATCAAGACCGAAACCAACACGCTCGACCCGTTGCAGGCGGCGCTGTGCGGCCTGGCGCTCGCCGTCGCGCCCAACGAGTCTGCCTATCTGCCGCTCGGCCACCGCGACGCCAGCGACAGCGAAGCCTCCGGCCTGTTCGCGGCCAAGCTGTGCCAGGGTCAGATTGCCGAAAGCGACGCGCTTGCGGCGCTGAAGGCGGTTCTTGAGAACGACGGCGTCATCAAGGTCGGCCATGACATCAAGCGCGACACCTTGGTGCTGGCGCGCCGCGGCATCCGGCTCGGCGCCATCGACGACACCATGCTGATGTCCTACGTGCTTGACGCCGGCAAGGGACCGCACGACATGGACGCGGTCGCCAACCGCTATCTCGGCCGCAGCCCGTCGCGCTTCCACGAGGTCAAGAACAAGGACAAGGCGCAGTTCACGCCGGAGGCGACGCCGATCGCGCGCACCGCAGGCTACGCCGCCGAGGACGCCGACGTCACGTTGCGCCTGTGGCAGGCCTTCAAGCCGCGCATGGCAGCCGAACAGGTCGTCAGCGTCTACGAGACGCTGGAGCGGCCGATGCCGCAAACGCTGGGGCGGATGGAAGAACGCGGCATCTCCATCGACCGCACGGTGCTGTCGCGGCTCTCCAACGAGTTCGGCACCACGCAGGTGCGGCTTGAAAAAGAGATCAGCGAGATCGCCGGCACCGAGGTCAATCCCGGCTCGCCCAAGCAACTCGGCGAGATCCTGTTCGGCAAGATGGGCCTTCCCGGCGGCACCAAGACCAAGACCGGGCAATGGTCGACCGGCGCGCGCGAACTGGAAGAACTCGCTGAACAGGGCCACGCGCTGCCGCGCAAGATCCTCGACTGGCGGCAGGTGTCAAAGCTGCGCTCGACCTATACCGAGGCGCTGCCGAATTACGTCAATCCGGACACCGGCCGCGTGCACACCTCCTACGCGCTGGCGGCGACCTCGACCGGACGGCTGTCGTCGTCCGAGCCGAATTTGCAGAATATCCCGATCCGTACCGAGGAAGGCCGCAAGATCCGCCGCGCCTTTATCGCCGCGCCGGGCAACAAACTGGTCTCGGCCGACTACTCGCAGATCGAACTGCGGCTGCTGTCGGAAGTGGCCGAGGTGCCGACGCTGCGCCAGGCCTTCAAGGATGGCGTCGACATTCATGCCATGACCGCGTCGGAAATGTTCGGCGTGCCGGTCAAGGACATGCCATCGGAAATCCGCCGCCGCGCCAAGGCGATCAACTTCGGCATCATCTACGGCATCTCGGCGTTTGGCCTCGCCAACCAGCTCTCGATCGAGCGCGAGGAAGCCGGCGCCTACATCAAGAAGTATTTCGAGCGCTTCCCCGGCATCCGCGACTACATGGACGAGACCCGCGAATTCTGCCGCACGCACGGCTATGTGCTGACGCTGTTCGGGCGCAAGTGCCACTACCCGGACATCAAGGCGTCGAACGCCTCGATCCGCGCCTTCAACGAGCGCGCGGCGATCAATGCCCGGCTGCAAGGCTCGGCCGCCGACATCATACGCCGCGCCATGATCCGCATCGAGCCGGAACTGGCCAAGGACAAACTCGGCGCGCAGATGCTGCTGCAGGTGCACGACGAACTGATCTTCGAAGTGCCGGCGGACGAGGTCGCGCGCACCATTCCGCTTATCAAGAGCGTGATGGAGTCGGCGCCGCACCCGGCGGTGTCACTGCACGTGCCGCTCCAGGTCGACGCCCGGGCCGCCGACAACTGGGACGAGGCGCACTAAGGGTGCTTGCCCCGGACGCGGTGCAGCGCACAGCGAAGCGGCGCGACGCACTGCAGATCCGGGGCCTTTCCAGACACGGAGGTCGTTACGGTCCCGGTTCAGCAGCGCATCACTGCGTGCTGCACTGCGCCCCGGGACAGGTCAACGGCCGCCGTTACCGCTTCTTCTTTTTCGGCTTCTTTTTCGGCTTCTTCTTCGACGCTTTCACAGGCGCCTTCGCTTTCGCCGCCGCCCGGCTCGCGGGTTTGGCCGGCAGCACGGCGATCGCCTCGATCTCGAACAGGCCGCCCGGGCGCGCCAGATCCGGCACGCCGATGGTGGTGCTGACCGGCGGCGCCTTGGCGTTCAAATAGAGGCCGCGGATTTCGCGATAGACCGCGATATTGTCCGCAATATCGACCAGGAAATTGTTGATCTTGACGACGTCGGCCCAGGTGGCGCCGACCGCCTCCAGCGCAAGCGTCAGGTTGTCGTGCGCCTGGATGCACTGGGCGCGGAAGTCCCCCGGCTCGCCGACAAATTTGTTGTCCATGTCGACGCCGAGCTGGCCGGCCAGATAGATGGTGCGCACCGCACCGCTGGTCTCGACGACGTAGCTGTAGCCCGGCGGCGGGGCGATCGTCTTGGGATTGAGAAAGCGAAGGTGTCCGGCCATGATGTTCCCCTTGGCGACGTTTTGTTGTCGACGCAGCATTCCATATCGCGACGTATCGATGCAAATGTTCGCGCGTTGCCTGGCAGGGCGGCTTCCTGTCCATCCGCGCGCATTCATGCAATAAGCAACCGATGACGACCGAGACCCCCTTCACGCCGGTACGCGCCCAGCGCCTGTCCGAGGAAATCATCCGCCAGATCGCGCGGCTGGTGGAGTCGGGCCAGCTTGCCATCGACGAGCGCTTCCCCAGCGAGCGCGTGCTCGAGCAGCAATGGAAGGTCAGCCGCCCGGTGCTGCGGGAAGCGTTCCGCGCGCTGGAGGTGCAGGGCCTGATCGAGAGCCGGCCGGGCGGCGGACGCTACCTGCGCTCATCCTGGATTCCGGACCCGGCGCAATTGCGCCGCAGCCGGCTGGTCGCCAACCGCGAAAACCTGCTGCAGATCTGGGATGCGCGCGAGAGCGTCGAGTCCAAGGCGGCCGAACTGGCGGCGCTGCGCGCCACCCCTGACGAGATCGCCGCGCTGGAGAAGCCGCTGAAGCTGCTGGCCTCGCTGCCGCCTGCGGAAGCCAAACGGCTCGATCTCAATCGCGCGTTTCACCTGGTCATCGCCCAGGCGGCACGCAACCCGCTGATCCTGGAAATGATCAGCAGTCTGGTCGCCCGCACCAGCGAGATCGGCTTTCGCGAATTGCTGGATGTCGACGACTTCGCCAAGCTGCTCGGCATTCATCAGCCGATCTTCGACGCCATCGCCAACCGCGATCCGGCGGCAGCGCGCCTGGCCATGGTCAGGCATTTCGACGACCTGCGGAAAACCATCGGCGCCCTCTGAGCCGACGCGGCACGGCAATCGCGCCGGAAAACGTTCCGTGCCGCCCGGCCGCACCGGCGAGGGATTGACGCCTCAGAGCCGGTTTGCTTAGGTCAAAATTGGGTAACCCAGTTATCTAAGGTCGCTACAAGGGAGGCATTGCTGCGCTTTTGGCTCCGGCCCGTGTCCGGCCAGAGCCCGCCGTCGACTGTCCGTGCACCACGCCGCCGCGAGCGAACAATCCAGAAAAACAACCGACATTGGAGGAAGGAAACGATGAAGCATTCTTTGAAGATCGCAACGATGGCCGTGGCGCTGGCGACCGCGTCGCTGGTGTCAGTCCAGGCGCAGGATTTCGGCAACCGGCCGATCCGCATGATCGTTGGCGTTGCCGCCGGCGGCGCCACCGACGTCACCGCGCGCATGATCGCGCAGAAAATGACCGAGAGCCTCGGCACCAACGTCATCGTCGAAAACAAGCCCGGCGCCTTTTTTGAGCCGGCCTACCGCGAAGTGACCACCGCGCCCCCGGACGGCCACACCATGTTCATGATCTCGGCCGCCACCGTGGTCACGCAGCCGGGCCGCAAGAACTTCCCTTATGACATCCGCAAGCTGGAAGCGATCTCGCTGGTGTCGGAAGGCCCCTTCATCCTCACCTCGCGCAACGCCCTCGGCTTCAAGAGCGTCCAGGATCTGGTCGACTACGCCAAGAAGAACCCCGGCAAGCTGTCGTTCGGTTCCGGCGGCGGCGCCGGCTCCTCGCTGTCGCTGTCGGCGGAGCTGCTGCGGCTGCGCACCGGCATCGAGATCATCAACGTCCCCTACAAGGGCGCGGCGCTGGCGCTGACCGATCTGCTCGGCGGCCACATCGATGCGATGTTCGATGCCTTGCCGGTCGAGGTGGAGCAGGTGAAGGCCGGGCGCGTGACCGGTCTGGCGGTGACCGGCGCCAAGCGGTCGCCGGCCTTGCCGGAGGTACCGACCATGACCGAAGCCGGCGTCAAGGACTTCGTCACCAACAACTACTTCGGCCTGTTGACCACGCCCGGCACGCCGCCGGCCATCGTCAAGAAACTGAGCGACGCCGTGGCCAAGGCGGTCAAGGCGCCCGACATCATCGCCCAGTTCGACAAGCAGGGCATGAGCCCGGTCGGCAACACGCCCGCGGAGTTCAGCAAGATGCTGGCCGAGGACCTGGCGCGCTGGACCCAGGTCATCAAGGAAGCGGGTATCGCTCCGCAATAAGCCGCGCACGGCGCCATTGCACAGGGCCGGCCGCCTCTGGCCGGCCCTGTTTCACGATTGGATGCATCGAGAGGACAAGCGAGATGGCTAATCACTGGACCGATCAATTCGGCAGCAACTTCTCCTGGTCAAACGCGACCATGGTCACCAAGGGAATGGCACCTTACGGCGTCGTCGCCATGGGTGAGATCGAGCGCATCGGCGAGAAGCTGATCGCGCGCGGCAACGATCCGACCGACAAGGAAGCCTGGTACCAGGAATGGTGCGCGATGGGCGACCATGTCGCCAGGCTCGGCGAAGAGGCGGAGGCCAAGGGCCGCACGCTGTCGGCCGGCGATTACTACATGCGGGCCGGCTACTATTACTACACCGGCGAGCGGATGGTGCCGCCCGGCGACCTGAAGACCGCGATTTACGACAAGGCGCTCAAGAATTTCAAACGAGGCTTCAGGATCCGCTACCCGAAATTCGAGCGGGTCGATGTGCCATACGAAAACACCACGCTGCCGGCCTACTTCGTCAAGGCCGAGGGCGTCAGCGGCCCGGCGCCGACCGTGGTCGTGTTCGACGGCCTCGATAACTGCAAGGAGATGAGCTCGCTGTTCTGCGGCCTCGAATTCTCGCGCCGCGGCTTCAACACACTGGCGATCGACGGCCCGGGCCAGGGCGAGGCGCTGCGCATCCAGAAGCTTCCCAGCCGCTGGGACTACGAGGTGCCCGGCATCGCCGCCTATAACTATGTCGCCGGGCGCAAGGACGTGGACGCCAGGCAGGTCGCCATCATGGGCTACAGCTTCGGTGGCTATTGCGCGCCGCGCATCGCCGCGCTGGAGCCGCGCTACGCCGGCGGCGTCGCTTTCGGCGCGATGTGGTGGGACATGCATGCCTGGCTGGTGCGCTCGCAGGAGCTGATGAAGAAAGGCGCGCTCGCTACATCACACTTCCAGGTGCCATGGGTGTTCGGCGTGCCCGATCTCGACTTCAACAAGGCAGTCGACCTGATGAAGAAGTTCACGCTGGAAGGCGTGGCCCAGCAGGTGAAGACCCCGTTTCTGGTGCTGCACGGCACCAATGACCGCATCATCCCGCCGGAAGAAGCCGAAATTCTTCACGGCAAGCTCGGCTCCAAGGTAAAGACTCTGAAGATATTCGACGAAGTCGAGGGCGGCGCCGAGCATTGCCAGGTCGACGATCGTCAGGCCGGCGTCAACTGGATCGCCGACTGGCTGAGCGAAAACGTGTTTACCGGAAAGGCCAAGACCTGATGAGCAACGAGAGCACCAAGTGCGGCAACTGGGTTGAGCATTTTCCCGGCAACGCGAAATGGAGCAATGCGATCCAGATCGTCAAGGGCATGGCGCCCTGGGGCGCGGTGTCGCTTGAGGAAATTGACCGCGTCGCCGCCCGGCTGAATGCCCGCGTCGGCGAAGGCGACAACGACACGGCGTGGAAGCAGGAATGGGCGGCCATGGCCGACACCATCGCCGCCACCGCCGACAAGGCCGACGCGGAAGGCCACCGCATCACCGCCGGCGATCACTACATGCGCGCCGGCAACTACTATTACAGCGCCGAACGTATGATCCCGCCGGGCGACGAACGGCTCGGCTACTACAAGAAGGCGATCCGCTGCTACCACGCCGCGATCGAACGGCTCTATCCGAACATCGAGCATGTCGCCGTGCCCTATCAGGGCCAGGCGATGGATGCCTTCTTCATGAAAGCGCCCGGCGTCGGCGGCCGCGCGCCGACCGTCGTCATCTTCAACGGCATGGATAACTGCAAGGAAATGAGCGTGATCTTTGCCGGGCTGGAATTCGCCAAGCGCGGCTTTCACACCCTTGCCGTCGACGGCCCCGGCCAGGGCGCCACGCTGCGGCTGCGCGGCATCCCCGGCCGCTTCGACTACGAACACGCCGGCACCGCGGCGTTCGACTATCTCGCCGGCCGCGCCGACGTCGATGCCAAGAAGATCGCCATCATGGGCTACAGCTTCGGCGGCTATTACGCGGCGCGCATTGCTTCGTTCGAGAAGCGCTACGCCGCCGGCATCTCGTTGTCCGCCGCCAACTGGGACATGTACACGTGGCAGCTCAACGCGCAGAAAAACCGCGCCGCCGGCAAGCCGGGCCATGCCAACCCGTTCCAGTGGCGCTGGGTGATGGGCGCCAAGGACGAAGCCGACGAACTCGCCATTGCCAAGAGCTTCAGCCTTGAGGGAGTCGCCGGCAATATCACCTTCCCCTACCTCGTCACCCACGGGCAGAACGACAAGGTGATCAAGGTCGAGGAAGCGCCGAAGCTGTTCGACGCCATCGGTTCGAAGAACAAGCAGTTCAAGATATTCACCGCCGACGAAGGCGGCGCCGAACACGCCCATGTCGATCACCGGCAGCTCGGCGTCGGCTACGCCGCCGACTGGCTGGCGGCGACCTTGGCGCGTTAACACCTGCGGCGCCGCTCATCCCGACCGTCGCGGTGCGCGGCCCGCTAACCTTTGATTGACCCTGCCTGTCGCCGGCAGGGACCGCCTCCTGCAACCTTCCCCGGGTTCCGCGCGTTGGGTTGGATAGCGTGGCGCAAAGTGTCGCGCCGGGCGCCAAGCGGGGTTGCGATGCGATTTCAGGGCAAAATCACGATGGTCCGCCTGGCCGCCGCCGGTATGGCGGTGGGCCTGCTCGTCGTCGCCATGCCGCCGCCCGCCTCGGCGAATTTCTTCGAACGCCTGTTCGGCGGGGCGCGCCGCGCCATTGAAGTTCCGGCCGAGCAACTACGTACCTTGGTCGATCCGGGTATCCGCCCGCGCAATATCGAAGGCCCGACCCAGATTCCCGCCGAGACCGGCCCGGCGCGCGCCTTCTGCGTGCGGACCTGCGACGGCTTTTACTTCCCGGTGAACGCCAACAGTGGCGTGAGCACCGCGGAAAGCTGCCGCTCGCTGTGCCCGGCGGCTGAAACGAAATTGTTCTCCGGTGGCAACATCGATACCGCGTCGGCCAACGACGGCAGCCGTTACAGCGCGATGCCGACCGCCTTTGCCTATCGCAAGCAGGTCGTGTCCGGCGCCTGCAGTTGCAATGGCCGCAGCGCGTACGGTCTGACGCAGCTCGACGTCTACACCGACAAGACGCTTCGCCCGGGCGACATCGTGGCGACGCCGGACGGCCTGGCGGCCTTCACCGGCACGCGCAACAATCTCGCAGCCTTCACGCCGGTCAGTTCCTACCGCGGCCTGTCGGCAGAAGCGCGCGAGAAGCTGTCGGACGTGAAGATCCTGCAGACCCCGTCGAGCGGCATCGACGAGTCGGAAGCGAGCGAGCCTCCGGCCGGGGTCGCGCCGCGGACCGATAACACCGGCGACACACAGCGTAACGTTCAGCTGCGCAGATAGCCGGCGACCGCGTCGGCCAGCGACAGCGACGACGTCAGACCCGGCGACTCGATCCCGAACATCATCACCAGTCCCGGCACGCCGTGCTGCGCCGGGCCGTCGATCAGAAAATCCGCCACCGGCTCGCCCGGTCCGGTCAGTTTCGGCCTGATGCCGGAATAGTCCGCCGCCAGCGCGCCATCCGGCAGGCCCGGCCAGTAGCTGCGGATGCGCGCGTAAAAAGACTCCGACCGCGATCCATCGACTTCATAATGTTCATTCTCGATCCACTCGACGTCGGGCCCGAAACGCATGCGGCCGGCCAGATCGAGCGTGACGTGGACGCCCAGCCCGCCATCGACCGGCGTCGGATAGATCAGCCGCGAGAAGGCCGGCTTGCCGGCGCAGGAAAAATAGTTGCCCTTGGCCAGCACCAGCCGCGGCACGCGCGTCGCCGGATAGTCCTCGATGGCGCGCGCCACGCGCTGCGCGCCGAGGCCGCCGCAATTGACGACGGCGTCGAACGTGAAGGCGCCGCCGTCGCGGCCGCCGAACGTGACCTCCCACTGCCCGGCGCTGCGACGCGCCCGCTCGACCGGCGTGTTGAAGGCAATGGCGCCACCCGCGTCCTCAAGGTCGCCGCGCAGCGCCAGCATGTAGGCATGACTGTCGATGATGCCGGTCTCCGGCGACAGCAGCGCGCCGACGCAATTAAGCTCAGGCTCGAGCGCGCGGGCGGCATTGCCGCCGAGCATTTCCAGGCCTTCGACGTCGTTAACGTCGCCCTGCGCCGCGATCGCCTCGATCTTGCCGAGTTCCAGATCGTTGGTGGCGACGATCAGCTTGCCGCATTTGCGGTGCGGCACGCCATGCGACGCGCAGAAATCGTACAGCAACCGCCGGCCGGCGACGCAGTGGCGGGCCCGCAGCGAGCCGCCCGGGTAATACATGCCGGCATGGATGACCTCGCTGTTGCGCGAGGAAATGCCGGTGCCGATCGCGGGCGCGGCCTCCGCCACGACGACATCATGGCCGGCTCGCGCCGCGGCGCGGGCCACCGCCAAGCCTATCACGCCGGCGCCGATCACAAGGACTTGCATGGGGCTTTTTGTCTCAATGAAAGCCGCGGCACTAAAGCAGCGATTGTGATGCGATTAAACCGTCTATTGCGCCAGACGCGGTCTTAACGCTTATCCGCGATCGGCCTTGACCGCGACCCGCCATTGGGCAGATTTGCCCTCCAATCTCCGGCAATCAGGTGACCGATCATGCGGAAAGCGGCGTTGACACTGGTGGTGGGCCTGCTCGGCGCAGCGATTGCGGGACCGGCATTGGCGGTCACCTGCGAGACCACCGTCAGCTTCGCGCGCTGGCTCGAGGACTTCAAGAAGGAAGCCGCCGCCAAGGGCATCTCGCCGCGGGTGATCGCGCAGGCCGCGCCCTACATGAAATTCGAACAGCGCATCATCGACAGGGATCGCGCTCAGGGCATCTTCAACCTGACGTTCCTGAAATTCTCCGACCGCCTGCTGGCCGGTGCCCGGATGCAGAACGGCCTGAACCAGATGAAGACCCACGCGGCGCTGTTTGCCAAGGTGGAAAAGGAATACGGCGTGCCGGCGCCGGTGCTCACCGCCTTCTGGGGTCTGGAAAGCGATTTCGGCCGCATCACCGGCAACAGCAATGTGTTCGGCGCTATCTCGACGCTGGCCTATGATTGCCGCCGCGGCGAGTTCTTTCGCGGGCAACTGCTCGACGCGCTCCGGATCGTCGACGGCGGCGACCTTACCGTCGAGGAAATGAAGGGCGGCGACTGGGCCGGCGAACTTGGCGCCATGCAATTCACCGCCTCGGACTATTTCCGCAGCGCGGTCGATTACGACGGCGACGGCAGGCGCGATTTGATCAAGAGCACGCCCGACACGCTGGCTTCGGCCGGCAATTTCCTGCGCGGTCACGGCTGGAAGCGCGGCCAGCCGTGGCTGCAGGAGGTCAAGGTGCCGCGCGAACTGCCGTGGGACCAGGCCGACCTGACGATCCTGCTGCCGCGATCGCAATGGGTCGCCTGGGGCGTGCGCGCGGCGCATGGCAAGCTGCCGGCGGACGGCACCAAGGCATCCCTGCTGCTGCCGATGGGCCGCAAGGGCCCGGCGTTTCTGGCCTACGAGAATTTCCAGGCGCTGCTCGGCTGGAACAACTCGATGGTCTACGTCACCACCATCGCCTATTTCGCCACCCGGCTCGCCGGCGCACCGCCGGTCGGCCGCGGCGATCCGTCGGTCGAAGCGTTGCAGCCCAAGCAGGTGATGGAATTGCAGCGTCTGTTGATCAAGGACGGTCACGACATCGGCGATGTCGACGGCAAGATCGGCGCCAAGACCCGCGGCGCCATCAAGCTGGCACAGATGAAGGTCAAACTGCCGGCCGATTCATTTCCGACCGTCGAGCTGATCGAGCGCATGGGCGGCAACCCCGGCACCAGCAAGCCGTAGTTTCCAGACAAGCAAAAAGGGCGGCCCATCGGCCGCCCTTTTTTTTATTTCAATACGCCGGAGCCTACTCCGCCGCGATGCGCACTTCCGGCGCCGCCGCCTTGATGTCGGCCGTAACGTGCTTCTCGAACTTGGTGAAGTTCTTCTGGAACATGGCGACCAGGTCGCGCGCGGTCTTGTCGAACTCGGCCTTGTTCTGCCAGGTCTTGAGCGGCGTCAGCAAATGCGGCTCGACGCCCGGCACCGAGGTCGGCACCGCAAAGCCGAAATACGGGTCGGTGCGGAATTCGGCGCTCTTCAGCGAACCGTTCAGCGCCGCGGTCAGCAGCGTGCGGGTCGCCTTGATCGGCATGCGGCGGCCGACGCCGTATTTGCCGCCGGTCCAGCCCGAGTTGACCAGCCAGACGTCGACGTCGTGTTTGTTGATGTAGTCCTTCAGCAGGTCGGCATAGACCGACGGATGCCGCGGCAGGAACGGCGCCCCGAAGCAGGTGGAGAATTCCGGCTCGACGCCGACCAGACCCTTTTCGGTGCCGGCGACCTTGGCGGTATAGCCGGACAGGAAGTGGTACATCGCCTGGGTCGGCGTCAGCTTGGCGATCGGTGGCATCACGCCGTAGGCGTCGGCGGTCAGGAAGATGATGTTCTTCGGATGACCGGCGCGGCCGGTCTCCGAGGCGTTCGGGATGAAGTCGAGCGGATAGGCCGAACGCGTGTTCTCGGTCTTGGACTCGTCGGTATAGTCCGGCTTGCGGGTATCCGGATCGAAGCCGACGTTTTCCAGCACCGCGCCGAAGCGGTTGGTGGCGTCCCAGATTTCCGGCTCGGCGTCGCGGGACAGATTGATGGTCTTGGCGTAGCAGCCGCCTTCGAAATTGAAGATGCCGTCGGGGCCCCAGCCGTGCTCGTCGTCGCCGATCAGGATGCGGTCGGGATCGGAGGACAGCGTGGTCTTGCCGGTGCCGGACAGGCCGAAGAACAGCGCGCTCTCGCCGTCATGGCTGACATTGGCCGAACAGTGCATCGGCACCACGTTCTGCGCCGGGAGGTAGAAGTTGAGCGTGGTGAACACCGACTTCTTCATTTCGCCGGCGTAAGAACTGCCGCAGATCAGCACGATCTTGCGGGTGAAATCGATCGCCACCATGGTGTCGGAGCCTTCGCGGCCGCCATGACGCTTGGCGTCCGGCTTGAAGGTCGGCAGATCGACGATGGTCAGTTCGGGAACGAAGGCAGCGAGTTCGGTGCGCTCGGGGCGGATCAGCAACTGGCGGATGAACAGCGAGTGCCAGGCGAGTTGGGTGAACACACGCACCTTGATGCGGTAGCTCGGATCGGCGCCGCCATAGAGGTCCTGCGCGAACAGCTTCTGGCCCTTCACGTGCTCCTGGAAGTCGGCGAGCAGCGTGTCGAAGTTCTCCTTCGACATCTTGCGGTTGCCATCCCACCACAGCGAATTCTCGGTCAGCGCGTCGACGACGGTGTGCTTGTCCTTGGGCGAACGGCCGGTGTGGTGGCCGGTTTCGGCGCAGAGCGCGCCGCTCGAAACGATGCTGGCTTCGCCCGCCGCAATGGCATGTTCATAGAGCGGTGCCTCGGTCAGATTCCAGTGGACCTCCTTGAGATCCTTGAATCCGAACTTGTCGGCGCCATAGGCGCCATTCCGCACACCGGTTTCCTGCACGCCGTTCCCTCCAACTTATATTCCGAGCGATTCCTCAATGGGACGAGGCCCTTGGCGGCTACAGACTTTAGTATAGCCCCTCACCCAAACGCGCGCGACCATAGTCACGAAACGGTATTAATGCCAAGGCCAAATGCCATGCATCGCCGGAACCCGGCATTGCGCTGCATCAATGCCGGAAAGGATTGGCACCGCGCTAACGCACGCGCGGCGCCTCTAGTTGCCCGCCGGCTGGGCGGCCAAATGACCCAGCGGGGACCGCAGTTCGCACACCACGCCGGCCGGGCGATAGTCGATCGTGACCTCGCCGTTGAAGTCGCTTGCCAGCACGCCTTTGATCAGGCGCGACCCGAAGCCCCGGCGTCCAGGCGCGCTGGAAACCGGCGGGCCACCGGTCTCAGACCAGGTGAACACGAGAGTGTCGACGGCGCCTGCCGCGGCGATCGCCCAGACGACGTCAACCGATCCCTTGTCGTTGGAAAGGGCGCCGTACTTTGTGGCGTTGGTGGCCAGTTCATGAATGGCGAGCGACAGCGCCAAAGCCGGTTTCGGTGGCAACAGGACTTCCGGCCCAGACATACGAATGCGGCTGGCGTCGGACCGATGCGGCGCCAGCGCGCCGTCGACGACGTCGCGCATCGGCGCGCTGATCCAGCTCGACTGGGTGAGCGCATCATGCGCATGAGCGAACGCGACCAGCCGCGACGTAAAGGCCATACGCGCGGCGGCGATGTCATCGCCGCGGATGGTTTGCTCGGCGATCGCGCTGACCATCGCCAGGCTGTTCTTGATGCGGTGGCTCAATTCGTCGGTCAGCAACTTCTGCCGCTCGGCCGCCTCGCGCAGTTCATTGGTCGCCCGCCATTCTTCGGTAATATCGCGGGACAGCGACAGAAGATAAGACGGCTGACCGTCTTCGCCGAAAATCGGCGCCACCTGCACGTCCCAGTAGCGCGGCGTGCCCTTCGCGGTGTTGGCGGCGCCCTGGAAACGCGCCGTCTTGCCTTGCCGCGCGAGGTCGACGGCGTTGATGGCGTCTGCGTTACCGGCGCCGGCCCAGAAGCTCGGCCACGGGCACCCCTTCAGCGGGGTGAAGTCATCGACTTCCATCACGCGCTTGCCGCCTTCGCTCATGAACTGAAGACGCCCGTCGAGGTCGAGGATCTTGATGCAATCGCCGCAGCCGCTCAGGATCGCGCGCAGAACATCGTCGTTACCCTCAATTCCAGGGCCGGCCGCACGCAGTTCCAAGGCTAAAGCGGCTGAAGCCGGAAGCATGATTCTACCGTTGAGAATGGAGGAGCGGTATCGGAATAGTGACAACAATTAGCCTATGGGAAAGTTGCATCTTTAGACACCCACGAATTATTCGGCTTTGGCGCGCGCCTGCTCAACCAGTTGCTTCAGAACGGCGCGCAACGGGCCCGGACCGGTGACGCGCTGCGGAAAAAACAGCCGCAAGGCGGTGCGGCCCTGCTGCAACTCGATGCCGTCGGGATAGATACCGACACAGCGCCAGTCGCCTTCCGGCGCGCCGAGCAGCCGGGTGGCGTAAAGCCGGCAGGCGTCGGCGTGGTCGGCGTTCATGTGGGCGATGGCGCCCTCTTCGGCCGCGAGCAACTCTGCCGCGTCGCTCACATCCGTTAACACATCCGCCGGCGCCAGATCGACGATGCGGCCAAAACCGGCGACCAGATGCGCACGGGCGAGTTCAATCCGGTAGAACGCGAAATCCTTGAAGCCGGCGAACATCTCCGCCTCCGGGTGGCGCCGCAGATAGGCGCGTGCGGCCGCGGCATCGCTGGTCGCCGCACAGGTTCCCGACAACATCACCCGCGCACCCTCCAGCGGATCGCCCGCTTTGCGCTCGTCCAGCATCAGCGACACGCGGGGGTCCGCGAGCAGATTTCGGGTGTGGACGGCTAGCGTCGACAGCAACAGCAGCGGCGCGCCATCGGCGGCGGTCGCGACATTGACCAGCGAGCAGTACGGATCGCCGGCCCCCGGCACCAGCGTCGCCAGCGCTCCGGAGCGGGCCTCGCGCAGCAGTTTCCGGGCGGCCAGCCGGGAATCGAAGGTCTGATCGGCGGTCATCGGCCCTCTTGGCGTGTTAACCTTTGGTAATGCAGGGCTTTTTTCCCCTTCTATTCCGATCCGAGGCTTGAAACGCGCTCAGAATCACATAGTTGTTGTAAAGAGGCCACATTTCAGACCCGGTTTTTACGCTCCATCGAAGCGGGACGTGACGCCTAGACGCCAGCCAAGGGGCTCCAATGCCAACAATCGCTCTCGTCGACGACGACCGCAACATTCTCACGTCCGTGTCGATGGCCCTCGAATCCGAAGGCTACCGGATCATGACCTATACCGACGGCGCCTCGGCGCTCGACGGTTTCAAGACCTCGCCGCCGGATCTCGCCATCCTCGATATCAAGATGCCGCGCATGGACGGCATGGAGACGCTGCGGCGGCTGCGCCAGAAGACCGACATTCCGGTGATCTTCCTCACCTCCAAGGACGAGGAAATCGACGAACTGTTCGGCCTGAAGATGGGCGCCGACGATTTCATCCGCAAACCGTTTTCGCAGCGCCTGCTGGTCGAGCGCGTCAAGGCGGTGCTGCGCCGCGTCAGCCCGAAAGACGTGACCGCGACCAAGGAAGTCGATTCCGCCAAGGTGCTCGAGCGCGGCCTGCTGCGCATGGACCCGGAGCGTCACACCTGCACCTGGAAGAACGAGCAGGTCACCCTCACCGTCACCGAATTCCTCATCCTGCAGGCGCTGGCGACGCGCCCCGGCGTTGTGAAAAGCCGCAACGCGCTGATGGACGCCGCCTATGACGACCAGGTCTTCGTCGACGACCGCACCATCGACAGCCACATCAAGCGGCTGCGCAAGAAGTTCAAGGTGGTCGACGACGACTTCGAAATGATCGAGACGCTGTACGGCGTCGGCTATCGCTTTAAGGAATAGCCGCGCTTTGCACGGGAATGATCGGGCCCGGGTGACTCACCTCGGGACCCGGCTTGCGGTAGAGTCGATCAACCGATCAACCCGGCGGGATTGAACGACGTGCTCGATCGAACCCAGGAAAACCTGGCGCAGAAAGCCGAAGCTGAGCGTCCCAGCGCGGACGCTGCGCCGCCACGCGCCGGTGCGCTCCGGCGCGTCGTGCGGTCGGTCTGGCACTTCTTCGTCACCCAGAGTTTTTCCAGCCTCACCCGCCGCATCGTTTTTCTCAATCTGACCGGCCTCGTGGCGCTGGTGGTCGGCGTTTTGTACCTGTCGCAGTTCCGCGCCGGCCTGATCGACGCGCGGGTGCAGAGCCTGCTGGTGCAGAGCGAGATCATCGCCGGCGCCATCGCCGCCTCCGCCACGGTCGAAACCGACTCCATCACCATCGATCCCGAGCGACTGCTGGAATTGCAGGCCGGCGAGACCTTCGGCCCGTCCGACGAATACAGCTCCGGCATCGAATTCCCCATCAATCCCGAGCGGGTGGCGCCGGTGCTGCGCCGGCTGGTCTCGCCGACCAAGACCCGCGCGCGCATCTACGACCGCGATGGCGTGCTGCTCCTCGACAGCCGCAATCTGTACGGCCGCGGCGACGTGCTGCGCTTCGACCTGCCGCCGCCGACGGCGGAGCAGCCGGGACTTCTCGAGCGCGTCTATACCGGCGTTCGCCGCTGGTTCGGCCGCGGCGATCTTCCGCTCTACAAGGAACTGGGCCCCGAAAACGGCAAGGGCTATCCGGAGGTCACGCGGGCGCTCAACGGCCTCAATGCCAGCATGGTGAGCGTCAATGACCGCGGCGAGGTGATCGTCTCCGTGGCGGTGCCGGTGCAGCGTTTCCGCGCCGTGCGCGGCGCCCTGATGCTGTCGACGCAAGGCGCCGACATCGACGACATGGTCGAGGCCGAGCGGCTGGCCATCGTCAAGGTGTTCCTGGTCGCGGCCGCGGTGATGGTGATCCTGTCGATGCTGCTGGCCGGCACCATCGCCGGTCCGGTGCGGCGGCTGGCCGAAGGCGCCGAGCGGGTACGGCGCCGCATTCGCACCCGCGTCGAAATTCCGGACTTCACCCGCCGCCGCGACGAGATCGGCCATCTCTCCGGCGCGCTGCGCGAGATGACCAGCGCGCTCTACACCCGCATCGAGGCAATCGAGAGCTTCGCCGCCGACGTCGCGCATGAGCTGCGCAATCCACTCACCTCGTTGCGCTCCGCCGTCGAGACCTTGCCGATGGCCAAGACCGACGCCAACCGCAAGCGGCTGCTTGATGTCATCGAACACGACGTCAAGCGGCTCGACCGGCTGATCTCCGACATTTCCGACGCCAGCCGGCTCGATGCCGAATTGCAGCGCCAGGAAATGGCGCCGGTCGATCTCGCCCGGCTGCTCGAAGCCTTGGTCAAGGCGGCCAATGAAGTGCGCCGCGACGACGTCATGGTCACGCTCACCTTCGAGGGCGGTCCTGCGAAGAATTTCCAGGTGCCCGGCCACGACTCGCGGCTCGGCCAGGTGGTCAGCAATCTCGTCGACAATGCGCGCTCGTTCTCGCCGCCCGGCGGCACGGTGCGGATCACGGCGCGCAAGCTGAAGAACGAAGTCGAGATCGCGGTCGACGATGACGGCCCCGGCATCCAGCCCGATGCGCTGGAGAAGATTTTCGAGCGCTTCTACACCGACCGGCCGCACCAGGGCTTCGGCCAGAACTCCGGTCTCGGCCTGTCGATCACCAAGCAGATCGTCGAAGCGCATGGCGGCCGCGTCTCGGTCGAGAACCGCACCGCTCCGGGCGCTCCCGGCGAGCCGCCGCAGGTCATCGGCGCGCGCTTTGTCGTGCGCCTGCCGGCGGTGTAGTAGGCACCATGCGACTCCGGGCGCGCTTCCTTCTTCTTGCCTTCTTGTCAGAAAACGCGGCGCGGCTGTGACCAACGACCCAGTACCCACCATCCACACCAGCGCCGTTTTGATCGGCGCCAAGGCCGTGCTGATCCGCGGTCCTTCCGGCGCCGGCAAGTCGCTGCTCGCCTGGGATTTGATTGAAGCCGCGCGGCAAGGCGCGCTGCCGTTCGCTCGGCTGGTGGCCGACGATCGTGCGCATCTGGAAGTGGCGGGCGGCCATTTGCTGGTTCGGCCTGCGCCCGCGCTGGCCGGCCTGATCGAAGTGCGCGGCCTCGGCATCCGGCAACTCGCCTATGAGCCGGTCGCTGTTGTCGGCGTGGTCGTCGACCTGGCCGCGACCGATGCCGCCCGCTATCCCGGCAGCGAGGCCCGGAACGTGACGATCGACGGTGTCATTCTGCCGCGGCTTGCGGTCGCATCGGGATTGCAGGCATTGCCGCTAATGTTAGCTATCTTGAGGACGAAACCGGTCGGCGATTGACCTCGGGTATCCAGTTGGGCTACCCCCGCGCCGCGATCCGGTTCGGAAACGTTAACCACAAGGGACCTAGGATCGTCCTCGCCGAAGCCGGACCTCCGAGCCCTCATTTTGGCCCTCCTTTCCGCAGTGCAACAGAACGCCTATATAGCGGTCAGGCCCTTGCAACGGGCATTCGAATGGGCCTGAATACCCGCCCTTTCGTGCGGTGCAGCGAAATCGCGCCCGCCTGGAGTCTGGAATGATCGGCCTCGTACTCGTGACCCATGGACGCCTCGCCGTCGAGTTTCGCTCGGCGCTTGAGCATGTCGTTGGGCCGCAGCGTCAGATCGAAGCGATCACCATCGGCCCCGACGATGATGTCGAGCAGTGCCGCAGGAATATCGTCGACGCCGTCAAACGCGTCGACAGCGGCGACGGCGTCGCCATCCTCACCGACATGTTCGGCGGCACGCCGTCCAACCTGGCCATTTCGGTGATGAGCCAGCCCAAGGTCGAGGTGCTGGCCGGCATCAATCTGCCGATGCTGATCAAGCTCGCCAAGGTGCGCGAAACCTGCCCGCTCGAGGCCGCGGTCGCCGCCGCCCAGGAAGCCGGCCGCAAGTATTGTACGATCGCCAGCCGGGTCCTCAGCGGCAAATGACCGGGCCGGCGGGAGCGGACGGCAAAGGCAGCGACGAACATGCCGTCGCGGTACTGCGCGAAGTCGAAATCGTCAACAAGAAGGGGCTGCACGCCCGCGCTTCGGCGAAATTCGTGCAAACCGCCGAACAGTTCAACGCCGCCATCACCGTCACCCGCGGCAACGAGACCGTCGGCGGCACCTCCATCATGGGGCTGATGATGCTGGCCGCCGGCACCGGCACCACCATCACCATCAAGGCCACCGGCAAACAGCACGTGCAGGCGGTGGAGGCGCTGGTGACCCTAGTCGCCGACCGGTTCGGCGAAGAGGAATAGGCGTTACGCCTGCCCCGGACGCGGCGCAGTGCGGAGCGCTGCGCCGCAGATCCGGGGCCTTTCCAGATTTCGAGCATCGAACGGTCCCGGGTCAGCGGCGCATCACGAAACCGTGCTGCGCCGCGCCCGGGACACGTCGCCAGCACATAAAGAAATCTTTATATATGCGTTGCGGGTCCTGCCCCGGGCTGGTATAGCCACGGGCAATCACCACCAATCCCTTTCCAATCTTGTTGAACAGGACTGCCATGACCGCTGCTGCCGCAAAGAAAGCCCCCGCTGGCGATTACATCGTCAAGGACATCGCGCTCGCCGAATTCGGCCGCAAGGAAATCTCGCTGGCCGAGACCGAAATGCCCGGCCTGATGGCGACCCGCGAAGAATACGGCCCGAAGCAGCCGCTGAAGGGCGCGCGGATCGCCGGCTCGCTGCACATGACCATCCAGACCGCGGTGCTGATCGAGACGCTCACCGCGCTCGGCGCCGACGTGCGCTGGGTCTCGTGCAACATCTATTCGACGCAGGACCACGCCGCCGCGGCGATCGCCGCCGCCGGCATTCCGGTGTTCGCGATCAAGGGCGAAAGCCTTGAGGACTACTGGGACTACACCGCCAAGATGTTCGACTGGCACGGCGGCGGCTTCCCGAACATGATCCTCGATGACGGCGGCGACGCCACCATGTACGTCCATCTCGGCCTGCGCGCCGAGAACGGCGACACCGCCTTCCTCGACAAGCCGGGCTCCGACGAAGAAGTGATCTTCTTCAAGCTGCTGAAGAAGCAGCTCAAGGAAAAGCCGAAGGGCTACTTCGCCGAGATGGCCAAGAGCATCAAGGGCGTCTCGGAAGAGACCACCACCGGCGTGCATCGTCTGTACGACATGCAGAAGGCCGGCACGCTGCTGTGGCCCGCCATCAACGTCAACGACTCGGTCACCAAGTCGAAGTTCGACAACCTCTACGGCTGCCGTGAGTCGCTGGTCGACGGCATCCGCCGCGGCACCGACGTCATGATGTCCGGCAAGATCGCCATGGTCGCCGGCTTCGGCGACGTCGGCAAAGGCTCGGCCGCTTCGCTCCGCCAGGCCGGCTGCCGCGTGATGGTGTCGGAGATCGACCCGATCTGCGCGCTGCAGGCGGCGATGGAAGGCTACCAGGTCGTGACCATGGAAGACGCCGCGCCCCAGGCCGACATCTTCGTCACCGCCACCGGCAACAAGGACATCATCACCATCGAGCACATGCGCGCGATGAAGGATCGCGCCATCGTCTGCAACATCGGCCACTTCGACAACGAGATCCAGATCGCCTCGCTGAAGAACATGAAGTGGGACAACATCAAGCCGCAGGTCGACGAGATCACCTTCCCGGACGGCCACCGCATCATCATGCTGTCGGAAGGCCGCCTGGTGAACCTCGGCAACGCCATGGGCCATCCGTCCTTCGTGATGTCGGCGTCCTTCACCAACCAGACGCTGGCGCAGATCGAACTCTACGCCAACAACAGCGACGGCAAGTACAAGAAGGAAGTCTATGTGCTGCCGAAGTCGCTGGACGAGAAGGTCGCGCGGCTGCATCTCGCCAAGATCGGCGTCAAGCTGACCGAACTGCGCGACGACCAGGCCTCCTACATCGGCGTCAAGAAGGAAGGCCCGTACAAGAGCGACCACTACCGGTACTAGGCCAGAGACGTCATGGCCGGGCTTGTCCCGGCCATCCACGCCTTGTTTTGAATTTCAAATTGATGGCCGGGCCGCAAAGCCCGGCCATTTTCGTTACTGCGGCGGCACCAGCACGATGGCATAATCGCGCGGCTTCCCGGCAACACCCCAGACGCGGCGCGCGATCGTGGTCTCGACGGTGCGGCTCCCCGCAACGCGCGCGGCCTGCGCCGTGGCCGCGGCGCGGCAGCCCGCGTCCTCGGCAAAGCAGACGATCGCCTGCCCGGCTTGCGCCAGCTCGGCCGCCGCCGGCGCTGCCATGCCGGGCAGCGCACGCGGCCGTCCGTCGACGTAAGTGATCACACCATAGGCCAGGTCGGTGTCGCCGCCGACAAAGCGCAGCGGCTGCGGCGTCAGGCTGCGCCAGGCGCGTCCCACCTCGACGGCGAGCAGCGGCGCCTGCGCCGCGGCGGCCTGCGGCCCGCCACGCTGCCCGATAATGGCGATGGCCGGCGCGGCGACCAGCATCACCAGCGGCACGGCGATCGCCATCGCAACGATGCGGCGCATCTCGGCGGGACGAAACGTCACCGCCGCCGATGACAGCAGCAGCACCGGCAGCAGCGTGAAGGCCGGCATCGCCCACAGCGAGTTGATGGTAGCGCCGGTGGCGAGCGCGACCACCGGCGGCAGCAGCAGCGGCGCCCAGAACGCCGCAGCGGCGAGCCGTCGTTCGCGCTCCGCCGGCCAGATCATGTCGGCGGCTACCGCAAGCGATGGCCGCGCCGCGACCAGCACGATCAGCAGCGGGATTGCGACGAAACCGAAAGCGCCGCCAAGATACTCCAGCGCGCCCAGCACCACCGACATCATGGCCTTCTCGCCATGAACGGCGGTGGCATAGGCGAAGGGCGCGAAGTCGTGCTGCGCCAGCCACCACAGATGCGGCCCGAGCACGAGGACGCCGGTCGCCGCCGTGATCCACGGCGCGGCCGAGCGGAAATAATCGCCGCGCCGCGCGTCGATCAAAGCCGCCAGCGCCAACCCGGCGAGCAGAAACACCGACCAGTATTTGCCCAGCATGCAGCCGGCGGCGCCGATCCCGGCCAATGCCGCGTACACGCGGCTGCGCGTCACATAAGACCGCAGGAACCAGAACGTGGTCGCCGCCCACACCGGCATCATCACGGTGTTCACGTTGTACTTGAGCGCGTGGAAATTGAAGAACGGGATCAGCATCAGCAGCGCCAGCCCTGCGACGCGCTTGTCGGCATCGAGGTAGTCGGCCGACAGCCGCCATGCGAACCACAGCGCGATCGCCGGCATCAGCATCGCCAGCAGGTAAAAGGACCACTCCGCCACCGGCAGCACGCCGAACCAGACCGCCGCCAGCCAGGCCGCCAGCGGCGGATGCTTGAGGTAACCGAGGGAGAAATCGCGCGACCAGGCGACCAGTTCGGTCATGTCCGGATGCAGACCCTGGCTGCCTTTGGCGATGACGCCGTAGAGCGTCCACACCGCGACATAGGCCGCCAGCGCCAGCAGCACGGCGCGGTCGCGCCGGGCCGGATCGGTCAGGGCGCCGTGGATCCGCCCGGCGGCGCGGTCGAGAGGCGTGAAAAGGCGGGAAAGGGCCATGGCGACAGCCCTATCGCATGGCGAAGCGGGATTCGTCCAACGCCGCCGCCGAATGCCACGGAGATTGCTTGATGGTGCCGGATTCGGGTGTTATCTCGCCCCCATGACGTCCGTCCCAATCGAAAACATCCGCAATTTCTCCATTGTCGCGCATATCGACCATGGCAAATCGACGCTGGCCGACCGGCTGATCCAGCTCACCGGCGGGCTCGACGCGCGCGAAATGGCGGGCCGCGAGCAGGTGCTCGACTCGATGGACATCGAGAAGGAGCGCGGCATCACCATCAAGGCGCAGACCGTGCGCCTGAAATACCGCGCCCATGACGGCAAGGACTACATCCTCAATCTGATGGACACGCCCGGCCACGTCGACTTCGCCTACGAGGTCAACAGGTCGCTGGCCGCCTGCGAGGGTTCGCTGCTGGTGGTCGACGCCTCTCAGGGCGTCGAGGCGCAGACGCTCGCCAACGTCTATCATGCGCTCGATGCCAACCACGAGATCGTGCCGGTGCTGAACAAGGTCGACCTGCCGGCGGCCGAACCGGAAAAGATCAAGAAGCAGATCGAGGACGTCATCGGCCTCGACGCCTCGAACGCCGTGATGATCTCGGCCAAGACCGGCCTCGGCGTGCCCGACGTGCTGGAGGCCATCGTCACAAGACTGCCGCCGCCGAAGGGCGACCGCTCGGCACCCTTGAAGGCGCTGCTGATCGACTCTTGGTACGACGCCTATCTCGGCGTCGTCGTGCTGGTGCGCATCGTCGACGGCGTTCTGAAAAAAGAACAGCGCATCCGCATGATCGGTATCGATGCGTCCTACGAGGTTGACCGCGTCGGCGTGTTCACGCCCAAGCTGACCATCGTCAACGAGCTGGGCCCCGGCGAGATCGGCATGCTGACGGCCTCGATCAAGGAGGTCGCCGATACGCGCGTCGGCGACACCATCACCGACGAGCGCAACCCGGTCGACGAACCTTTGCCCGGCTTCAAGCCGTCGATCCCGGTGGTGTTCTGCGGCCTGTTTCCGGTCGATGCCGCCGACTTCGAGGCTCTGCGCGCGGCGATGGGCAAGCTGCGCCTCAACGACGCCTCGTTCAGCTACGAGATGGAAACCTCGGCCGCGCTCGGCTTCGGCTTCCGCTGCGGCTTCCTCGGCCTGCTGCATCTCGAAATCATCCAGGAGCGGCTGGAGCGCGAGTTCAACCTCGACCTGATCGCGACCGCGCCATCGGTGATCTACAAGATGAACCTGCGCGACGGCACGCAGATCGAGCTGCACAATCCGGTCGACATGCCGGACGTGATGAAGATCCTCACCATCGAGGAGCCGTGGATCGAGGCGACCATCCTGACGCCCGACGAATATCTCGGCTCGGTGCTCAAGCTGTGCCAGGACCGCCGCGGCAATCAGAAGGAGCTGACCTATGTCGGCTCGCGCGCCATGGTCAAATACGACCTGCCGCTCAACGAAGTGGTGTTCGATTTCTACGACCGGCTGAAGTCGGTCTCGAAAGGCTATGCCTCGTTCGATTATCATCTGACCGACTACAAGGAAGCCGATCTGGTCAAGATGTCGATCCTCGTCAACGACGAGCCGGTCGACGCGCTGTCGATGCTGGTGCACCGGACCCGCGCCGAGACGCGCGGCCGCGGCATGGTGGAGAAGCTCAAGGAGCTGATCCCGCCGCACATGTTCCAGGTGCCGATCCAGGCCGCCATCGGCGGCAAGATCATCGCCCGCGAGACCGTGCGCGCGCTGCGCAAGGACGTGACCGCGAAGTGCTACGGCGGCGACGCCACCCGCAAGCGCAAATTGCTCGACAAGCAGAAGAAGGGCAAAAAGAAGATGCGGCAGTTCGGCAAGGTCGACATCCCGCAGGAGGCGTTCATCGCCGCGCTGAAGGTGGATGTGTAGGGGCGAAGTGCTCCGACTATTGTGGATGTATGATATGTTTTCCCCGGCGGGATGGGGAAACGCGCCGTGCCGGGCAAGAAGAATTTAGAGCTGACTGCACATGCTCGCTTGAGGTTGCTGGAACGCAGCCTCTCCTTAAATTGGATCGAGGCGACTGCTCGAAATCCTGATTGGATTGAGCCTGACCCGCGCGGCGCAAGCATCGAGCGCCGATTTCGTGCGATTGACGAACGAAGTGGCCGGATCTTGCGGGTTGCCTGCATAGAGACAGAGACAGCCATTCGCGTTATAACTGTCACGTTCGATAGAAATGCGAGGCGCAAATCATGATCGACATAACTTACGATCCTGAAGCCGACGCTGTTTACATTTATTTGAGCCGCGCGAAGGTTGAGAGCACCGAGGAAGCCGGTCCGTTCATCTACGATGTAGATGCAGCCGGCCGTGTGCGCGGCATCGAAATCCTCTCTGCAAGCAAAGTGCTCGCTCCGGGCGAGTGGCAGAATGCACGACGGCCCGGCGAAGCGAAGTCCGACGCCGCCGAATAAGGCGCAAACTTGTTGACGTGCGCGAGATGGTGCGCGCCTTCAGGATGAGGCTAGGCCGTCAAGCCAGCAGTCACCGCGCCGCGGCGACCGCCCGCTCGGCCACGCGCACCCGGCGCCCCCCGCGCTCGCCCGCCAGCACCCAATCAGCATCCAGACTGCGGATCGGCACGGCCGGATCGGCCGGGATGCGGCCGGAGACCTGCAAGGCCATATAGCGCATGCAGGACACGCGCAGGAACGAGGCGAAGTTCGACAGGTCGGCGCCCGCCTCGGCCAGTTCGTCGTAAAGCTTGGCGATGAGCTGGTTGATGCTCATGCCGTCGCGTGCGCCGATCTCCTCCAGCACCTGCCAGAACATGGTCTCCAGCCGGATGCTGGTCGACAGGCGATGCAGCCGCAGCGAGCGCGTCTGCGGCTGATAGAGCGCCGGATCGGCGCCGATGAAAATCTGGCACATCGCGACCTCCCTTGGAGCCTTATCGTTTCGGATTGAATCAGAGACCCGCCCTAACAATTTGTTTGAGCATGATCTTATCCGGAAACCGGTTCCCACTATTCGGGATCATGCTCGTCCCCGACAGGCGCGCCCATCCTCGAGCACGCCGGCCCAGGCGGTCAATGGCTGATGCGGGTGCCGAGCACGGCCAGGAACTGCGCGATCCAGGCCGGGTGCGCCGGCCAGGCCGGGGCGGTGACCAGATTGCCGTCGGTCTGTGCCGCGTCGATGGCGATCTCGGCATAGCGCCCGCCGGCAAGCTCGACTTCGGCGCGGCAGGCGGGATAGGCCGAACACGTGCGCTGCGACAGCACGCCGGCAGCGGCCAGGATCTGCGCGCCGTGGCAGATCGCAGCGACCGGCTTGTTGGCGTCAAAGAAGTGGCGAACGCTCGCGAGCACGTCGGCGTTGAGCCGCAGATATTCCGGCGCGCGGCCGCCTGGAATGACCAGCGCGTCGTAGCCTTCCGGCTTGGCCTCGGCGAAGTCGGCGTTGAGCGTGAAATTGTGGCCGCGTTTTTCCGAATAGGTCTGCTGGCCTTCGAAATCGTGAATCGCGGTGGCGATCGCCTCACCCGCCTTCTTGCCGGGGCAGACCGCGTCAACCTGATGGCCGACCGCCTGCAGCGCCTGAAACGGCACCATGATCTCGTAGTCCTCGCCGAAATCGCCGACGAGCATCAAAATACGTTTTCCTGCCATGAACGTTCTCCCGCGCGGTCTCACGCCGCTGCGCGATTATTGCCGCCCCCGACGTCGGCGGGTGTTAGCCCGCTACTACGGCGGCCGGCTTCCCGCGTCCGCGGGGCCCGAGTGGTATAAACAAGGCGGCTTTCCTGCGCCGTCATCGACCGGGCTTGTCCCGGTGATTCCGCCGAGGGACGCACCGTGCCCGCCGCAGCGGGAGGGCCGGCTCAAGCTCGGCCCTGACAAGACGTCACGCTCGGCTGCCCTTCCCGCATTCTTGACAAAAATCGGCATATTGTACTTCCCGTACCCAAGCGGTACGGTTAGGGGTGAGTCGTGCTTCACCCACTAACCGAGACTGTGCGCGTCCTGTTTGGACGGAAATTCGGGGGTCGCGACCTAGTGGCCATATTCAGCATTCGGTTGGACGAAACCGGGACCGATGGCTATTCGCCAATTACGGTGGTGGCGGGAGCGGTTGCCTCGCCATCACAATGGGACATGCTCGAAAGCAAATGGTCGGCGCTGCTAGCGCGGTCTGGCGTAGCCGCATTTCATGCGATGGACTTTAACGACCGGGAACCGCCATTTGATAATTGGAGTGCATTGAAACTCCGGAGGTTCACTGACGCTCAGAACAAAATAATCGCAAAAAACACCCTGTTCCGGGTGTCTGTAGGAATTGAGCAGGCGGCGCATCAGGCGATTAAGGAAAGAATGAGAGGGATAAAGGGCTTTATGCCAGAGTCAGATTATAGCCTGTGCCTGCGCTATATGCTGTTCCACGCAAGCGAACAATTATCAAAAAAAGACCAAGACCATGAACTTACTGTCATGGTTGAAGATGGCCCATGGTCCTGCGGAGCCAACGCCACATACCAGCGCATTAAGGGGCCTTCAAAATGGAAGGCGTCCAAACATGCCCATCGGTTAGCTGGTTTTGCAACGGTGCCGAAAGGAACCCGCCCTTCCCTTGAAGCGTCCGACTTAATTGCAGATCAGGAAATTGTGAGATTGAGCAAGGGCGTAAAGCGTTCAAAGAGAGACACTCTATCCGTACTACTCACCCGCGAGAGATTGGATGCCTGGCAAGAATGGATGATGGAAGAAAAAGAGATTCGGCGGGCTTGGCGCGCGGCGCAGAAAACTACGTCCTCTTTTTCAGAAGGAGGCTCCGAATAGTTCTGTCAAATTTTTCGCCGGTTTCGTCTGCCTCAAGCTTCCGAGCGATTTCTTTGAACCGCTCGGACTGCTCTTTGTCAGTGTTTTTTGGGCCTTTTGGCTTTGGTTTGGCCTTTGGGCGCTGGGCCATATCGTTTAGTCCCGCTCTTTAGCTGTTTGATAGGTGAGGCGCTTCCCGACAACTCCAGACAGCATTTTGTTCGCACGCGCCTCGTCGTTCACGCCAAGCTTGGTGCGGTTGTTATAGCGGAAATCGAACTCGGCCAGATAGCGGTGCAGATGCTTTTCGGCGCAGTGCTGATAGGTGCCCTTCATGCCGCGCTTGAACACCGAGAAGTAGCCTTCAACGGTATTGGTGTGAACGGTGCGCTCACCCTCATACCGGACGTATTCCTTGCCTGAGTGAATGACGGTGTGGTGCCCGTCATAACCGTTCTTCACGTTGTTGTAGAGGCGGCTTTCATCGGTGTGGATTTCCGACGAAGCCCGGATATTGGCGCGCATGATCCCCATGACGGTCGAAGCATCGGCGCGATCCACATGGAAGGTGCGAACCGAACCGCCACGCTCTACCAGAGAAACGACCGAACGCTTTGACGAATGCGAGGCTTTGCCGAGTTTGGTTCGCTTGCGGATAACCTCTTTGTCCCCGAAATAGGTTTCATCGACCTCGACAACCTTTCCCTTGCCGCCCAGCGGGGTCTTGCCGCCGGTCATGGCTTCGCGAATGCGGTGCCCCATGAACCAAGCGGTCTTCAGGGTGACGCCCAAGGTGCGGTGAAGCTGGTTCGCGCTGATGCCCTTCTTGCTGGACGAGATCAGGAAGATCGCTTGCAGCCACAGGCGAAGCTGTACGTGACTGGACTCGAAAATGGTCCCGACCTTCACAGTGAAGGGCTTGCGGCACTGGTAGCACTTGTAAACGCCAGTGCGGGTGCTCTTGCCCTTCATCGGGCTAATCCGGTCCACGCCGCCACAGTGCGGGCAAACAGGGCCTTCCGGCCAAACGCGGGCTTCAACCCAGCGGTAGGCGGCGGCTTCATCGTGGAAATGACGGTCTGAAAGGACGGACATGGCTAACTCCCTATGAGCAAACCATATAACCCCGAATTGGGTACGTCAAGTATAATATGCCGACAAAAATCCTAGAGGATGATAGTCCTACCACACCTTGCTCGCCGACCCCGTCATCTCGAGTGACGCGGGCGGTCGAGCAACGTGCGGTGCGCCGACAATGCGCATCGCGGTCGGGCCGGCGCGCGAGCGCAGGCTTGACCCGGTGGAGCGCCGGGAGGCGCAGCGCCCCGGCGTCAGGCCTCGCAAACCTGCCGCATGCGGCGCGCGCGCCCCGGGGCAGGTCTCGCAAGCCTGTCTCCGATTCGGCGCGCGTGGCGGCCCGATCGCAAGGGCCGCCCTTGAAGGGGCCTCGCCAGCCCCTGGCGCCTCCCGGCGCTCCATTCCCTTTTGGGGGAAAAGGAAAAAGGGAACGCAGGCGTCCCCGGCGCCTTGAATAACACGGGCGATGGCGCACGCCTTGTTCACCGCGCCGTAACATGTTACGTTTCTGCAGCGGAGAAACGCGATGCCCGCCTCGCGCAAGCCCAAGCCTCAGACCCCGAAGCAGCGCATGCAGGCGCGGCGCGACCGCTTGCGCGCCCAAGGGCTGCGCCCGGTCCAGCATTGGGTGCCCGATTTGCGCGATCCGAAAGTGCAGGCCGATCTGCGCCGGGAAGGCAAATTGATGGCACGACCCGTGGAAAACGGCGCCCTCGATGAGTGGATCGAGAAGGCCTACGACTGGTCTGAATGGAAATAAAACGGGGCGCCATTGTGCTTGCCGTGCATGCCGATCTTGGCAAGCCACGCCCCGCCGTTGTCGTTCAGATCGATGAGCTCAACGCGACATCCAGCCATATTCTCGTTTGCCCGCTGACCTCCGACATCACCGACAAAATCGCGCGACGTCCGGTCATTCAGCCGTCGCCGGGCACAGGATTGCGGGAACCGTCGCAGATTATGGTCGACAGGATGCTGGCGTTACGCAGCGACCGCATCCGTGTCGTGCTTGGCTATCTCGATGCTGCGACGACCGATCAACTCGACCGCGCCTTGCTGGTCGTTCTCGGCCTCGCCCGATAGGTCTTCATGGCCGCGCCGGCTCTCCGGCGATCTTTGCGCCCGCTTTACTTCCTCGCCGCGGTCGCCAGCGCGCCGCAGTCGCTCTTGGCCTTCTCGCCGGCAAAACGCGCATCGATCCATGACTGCGCCAGCGCGCCGCCGGCCGACATGGAGCCGTCATGGTCGGCGCCCGGCATCCGCGCATAGGCGACGACATTGCCCTTGGCGCACAGGTTCCTGACCGTGGTGTCGGTGTCCTTCGGCAGCACGGTGTGGTCGCCGGTGCCCTGCACCACCAAAGTCGGCGCGGCGATGCGCAGGCGGCCCGGTTCGTTGGCGGCGGCCACCTTGCGGAAGGCGGCGAGATCCGGCTTGGCGACGAACTGGTCCTTGGCGATGGCCGTCGACCAGTAGCCCTTGGTCAGGGCCGCCGTCATGCAGCCGTTCATCAGGTCCGGCAGATGCGACCGCGCCTCGGCCGTGAGAATGCGGCCGAGATCGATGCCGCGATGATTGGCGGCATAGGATTGCAGCACATAGAGCGTATAGGGCAGCGCCAGTTCGACCTTGTCCGATTTCATCACCGCGTCGAGCCGGCCGGCGATCTGCGAGCCGGGCGCGAAGGCGACGTTGCCGACCAGCGTGAAGTCCGGAAGATACTTGGCGCCCTGCGCCGCCGCGAACAAATCGACCTGGCCGCCCTGCGAATGGCCCATCACGGCATAACGCTTGCCGATCTTCGGCTCGATCGAGCGCGCCGCGCGCAACATGTCGAGCGCGTTGCGGCCGGTCGGAATGCCTTGCAGGAACGGATGGAAGCCGGGGACGCCGAGGCCCTGATAGTCGGTGGCGACCACCGCGTAGCCTTTCTTGACGAAGCCATCGAGCAGCGTGCGGATGACGGCAATGTATTCGTGTTCCGGTCCTTTATCGGTGTCGCGCGACGGCGCGCAGGCCGGCGCCAGACCGGTCGTGCCGTGGGTCCAGGTGATCACCGGCCAGCCGCCGCGCGGCGCTTCGCCGGGCGGAATTGAGACGGTGCCGCTCACCGGCACGATTTTCCCCTCCGCGTCGGTGGAGCGGTACAGCGTCAGCACATTGCGGGCGGCGCTCGGCAGCGCCATCGTGCCCTCGAAGGCCCGCGTCCAGACCACCGAACCGCGCTCGCCCTTCGGCAGCGGCGACGGCGGCGTGTAGAAAGCTGCGCCTTCAGGTCCCGCCGTTTTCGGACCGGCCGCGGCCGGCAGGATGACGCCGAGGCACAGGGCGGCGGCGAGTGCTGAAATACGCTGACACGTCATCGGGCGGGCACCTTGGGTTTGAGCCATTCGCCCGCTGGCATAGCGGACAAAAGTTGAAGACAAGGTGAAGCCGCTCCACCCGCGCGCGCGGCAGGCAAGTTCTGACTAAACTCCTAGTTTCGGCGTGGCGCGGCCGGATTCGCAAATGTCCGGGCAAGGTCTATAAAGCGGCCAACGCCCCGGCTATAAAGCCGCTCATCCAATGACCCGCGTGAGGAGACGACCATGGACCAGACCGTCCGCAAGATCAGCGCCGAAGACATCAATCCCCGCCATAACTGGGGCCGTGCGCTGCCTTCGCTCGGCATCATGGGGGTCGATTTCGAGGAACGCGTCGATTACCGCCGCCTGCACCGCTACCGGCTCGGCCGCGCCAAGCAGGCGCTGGAGAATTCCGAGCTGGGCGCCTTGCTGGTGTTCGACGTCAACAACATCCGCTACCTGACCTCGACCAAGATCGGCGAGTGGGAGCGCGACAAACTGGCGCGGTGGGCGCTGCTGACCCGCACCGGCGAGCCGATTTTGTGGGACTTCGGCTCCGCCGCCATGCATCACAAGCTTTACGCGCCGTGGCTCGAGCCGCAGAACTGCAAGGCCGGCCTGATCGGCCTGCGCGGCACCGTGCAGCCCTCGTTCGGCCTGATGAAGCGCCACGCCGAGGAAATCGCCTCGATGCTCAAGGAAGCCGGCGTCGCCGACATGCCGATCGGCGTCGACATCATCGAACCGCCGATGATGTTTGAGTTGCAGAAGGCCGGCGTCAACGTGCAGGACGGCCAGCAGGTGATGCTGGAAGCCCGCGAGATCAAGTCGCAGGACGAAATCGCGCTGTTGAACCGCGCCGCCGCCATGGTCGACGGCGCCTATCATTTGATCAACGAGACGCTGCGTCCCGGCGTGCGCGAAAACGACATCGTCGCCGAGGTCAACAAGTTCCTCTACACCCACGGCTCCGACGACGTCGAAGCGGTCAACGCCATTTCCGGCGAGCGCTGCAATCCGCATCCGCACAATTTCACCGACCGGCTGATCCGGCCGGGCGACCAGGCGTTCTTCGACATCCTGCAGTCGTTCATGGGCTACCGCACCTGCTACTATCGCACCTTCAACGTCGGCCGCGCCACCCCGGCGCAGCATGATGCCTACAAGAAGGCGCGCGAATGGCTCGACAGCGCCATGGAACGCATCAAGCCCGGCGCCACCACCAATCACATCGCCGAGGCCTTTCCGACCGCGGGCGAGTTCGGCTTCCCCGATGAAATGTCGGCCTTCGGCCTGCAATTCGCGCACGGCCTCGGCCTGGCGCTGCACGAGCGGCCGATCATCTCGCGGGTCATCTCGATGGATCATCCGACCGAGATCAAGGAAGGCATGGTGTTCGCGATCGAAACCTACTGCCCGGCGACCGACGGCTATTCCGGCGCCCGCATCGAGGAAGAAGTCGTCGTCACCGACAAGGGCTGCCAGGTGATCTCGCTGTTCCCGGCCGAGGAACTGCCGATCGCGGCGCGCTACTAGACCGGGCTCCATGCTCGCCGCCCTTGCCGCGCTTCTGGCCTGCCAGCTTGCAGGTGAAGCGATGGTTCGGGCGGCGGGCCTGCCGGTCCCCGGCCCGGTGGCCGGCATGGCGCTGCTGTTTTTGCTGATGGTGGCACGCGCGCCACTGCCCAAGGCGCTCGGCGACACCGCCGACGGGATGCTCAAACATCTGTCACTGCTGTTCGTGCCGGCCGGCGTCGGCGTGGTGCAGAATCTGAACACACTCGGCGACGAAGGCTTGCGGCTGGTGCTGGTGGTGGTGCTGGCGACCGTGATTGCGCTGGCGGCGACCGCGCTCACCTTCGAATATCTCGCCCGGTTCATGCACGTCGACGAAAACGCGGCCGACCACGACGGGCGCGGCACGCCATGAGCAACTTCGTCCAGCTCTGGGTCTATCTTTCGGGCCAGCCGCTGTTGTGGTTGACGGCGACGCTGGTTGCCTATGTCGCCGCCGACGCGATCGCCGGAGCCTCCAAGCGTCATCCGCTGGTCAATCCGGTGCTGATTGCCGTTATCCTGGTGTCGTCGGTGCTGCTGCTGACCGGCACCGAGTATCCGACTTATTTTGCCGGCGCGCAGTTTGTGCACTTCCTGCTCGGCCCGGCGACCGTGGCACTCGCGGTGCCGCTGGTGCGGCACCTGCCGCAGGTTCGGCGCACATTGGTGCCGATGCTGGTTGCGCTGGTGGTCGGTTCGCTGGCGGCCATCGTGTCGGCGGTGCTGCTGGCCCAGGCCTTCGGGCTCGACCGCGCCTCGACCCTGGCGCTGGCGCCGAAATCCTCGACCGCCGCGATTGCCATGGGCATCGCCGAGCAGACCGGCGCCGACCCGGCGCTGACGGCCGTGCTGGTGATCCTGACCGGCATCAGCGGCGCCATCATCGTCACCCCGCTGATGAATGCGCTGCGATTGAAGAACTATGCCGCGCGCGGCTTCGCGGCCGGGCTTGCCTCGCACGGCATCGGTACCGCGCGGGCGTTCCAGGTTTCGCCGCTTGCCGGCACCTTCGCCGGCATCGCGCTGGGGCTGAACGGCCTGCTGACGGCGCTGCTGGTGCCGTTGGTGATAAAATGGTTACTAGGTTGACGGTTGAAGAGAGAACGAGCGACGCCCATGCTTCCCAACGCACCCCGTTACATTTCGCCGAAAGAACGCGCCGAGAGCCGCGCACGGATGATCCGCTTTGCCTACTGGATGGTGGTCGGCATACCGATCTTCGTCGCGCTGATGATGTTCGGCTACAGCGACCAGGCGCCGCAATGGCTGCGCAGCACCACCGCCAGCATTGATGCCATGCTCGGGCTGCCGGTGCTGTGGCTGGTCACCAAATTTGCGGCCTAGCGCAGAGCAGCCGTGCGCATCAGGGCTGGCTGAAAAGGTCCGGCGGGACTATCTAAGTCAGGATCTCCACTGCCGGAAACACGCCTATGCCCGTCGAATTTCGCCACGCCGCTGCGCCAGCCCAGACCGCTCTGCCGGCCACCGCCGGCCAGGCGCTGTGGCGCGGCTTTCGCGGCAAATGCCCTGCCTGCGGCGAGGGCCCCCTGTTCGGGAAGTTCCTGAAGGTCAATGACGCCTGCCCGCATTGCCACGAGGAAATGCACCACCACCGCGCCGACGATTTCCCGGCCTACCTGGTGATCATCATTGTCGGCCATATCCTGGTGCCGCTGGTGCTGGCGGTGGAGACCCATATCGCCCCCCCGGTGCTGCTGAGCATGCTGCTGTGGCCGGCGATCGCGCTGGTCTCCACACTCGGCCTGCTGCAGCCGGTCAAGGGGGCCGTGGTCGCGGTGCAATGGTTCGGCGGCATGCACGGCTTCGAAGATGCCAAGAAGGCGCGAGCCCCCACCCCTCTGCGCTAATCTCCTGCCCTGATTAATTCGCTCACGCGATACGGAACCAAACATCAAGCCGCGACTTGGTCCCCGCTAACTCAAAGGGGATTGAATATGGCTGAAGGTAATGGCGGCGGCGGTATCGGCGTACTCGGCGTTCTGGTCGGCGCGCTCATTGTGATTATCGTCGGCGGCGGCCTGTTGTTTGCCACCGGCAATCTCGGCGGCAAAACCTCGACGGTGAAGGTCGAACTGCCCGCGATCACCGCGCCGGCCAAGTAGCCGCCTGACGCGCTGTCAGGCCCGCTTTGACGTCTTTTCCCTCAGGTGCGGAAAGCGTTCGCTCAGCAGTGAGCCGTGATAATATGTCGGCGCGTAAGCCGGTTCTGCACGAATATTCTCGAACCAGGCGACGACCCGGGGCAGATCCTGCCAGTCGGCAAAGCCGAGATCGTCCATGCGCACCAGCGCCGGCATCACCGCCACGTCGGCAAGCGTCATTGCCTTGCCTTGCAGCCACGGTCCGCCGCTCTTTTCGATCTCGGCATCCATGCGCTCGTAGGTCCGGCGCAGGCGGCCGAGCGCGTCGTCCATCTCGTGCTGCGGAAATCCGGTCTGCCCCATCTTCATCATGAACTCGCGGCGCAGCGGCTTGCTCTCGGCCATGGCGATGAATTCCTCGCGGCTCATCTTCTGGAAGCTGGGCAGGAAGGCGAGGTTGAAGGTCGGCACGCGCACGGCCGGCGCAGGCATCTCGTCAAAGAAATGCATCAGCGCCCGCATGCGGGCGCGCTCGACCGGATGCTCCGGCGTAAAGCTTTGCGCAGGCGACACTTCGTCGAGATACTCGGTGATCACCGTTGAATCCGTGACGACCGCGCCGTCGTGGTCGAGCGTCGGCACCACACCGTTCGGATTGAGCTTGAGATAATCGGGCTTGAGCTGATCGCCTTCAAGCAGATTGAGCTTCACTTCCTCGAACGGCAGGGCCTTGGCGTTCAGTACAAAGCGCACCCGCTGGCTGCAGGTCGACTGCGGCGCATTATAAAGTTTGAACGTCATCGTCTTCTCCCGGTGTGAAAAAGGGCCCCGCAGCGGGGCCCTTTCCAATCATCGATGGGCGGCCCGGCTTACAGCCCGGTGCCGACCTTGGCGTTTTCCGACTCGAGCTTCATGCCGGCCAGTTCGGCCATGGTCTCCGCCATCTTGGCGAAGTCCTGCGCCAGAATCTCCTTGGCGTTCGGCTGCGACAGCGCCTTGCCGATGTGCTGCTGGATGACCTCGCGTGTCGCCGCCGTCACCGGCATCGGCACGTCGTACTCGCGGCCGAGATCGAGGCCGAGGTCGAGATCCTTGCGCAGCAGTTCCGGCGTGAACGTCGCTGTCCAGTCGAGATTGACCAGCGCCGGCGTCTTGTAGGCGGTGAACATCGAGCCCATCACGCCGTTGTTCATGAAGGCCAGGAAGGCCTGGCGCGGCACGCCCATCTTGTTGGCGAGCAGCGTGATCTCGATCAGGTTCTCGATGACGACGCCGAGCATGACGTTGTGCGCGATCTTGCAGATGCGCGCCAGTTCGCCGTCGCCGACATAGGACACGCCGCGCGGCGCGAACACCTCGATCACCGGCATGGCCGCCTTGGCCGCGGCTTCCGGTCCCGACACTACCGACGACAGCTTGCCGGCGGCGATGACCTGGCCGTTGCCCGACACCGGCGCGCAGACGAATTCAATATTGTGCTCTTTCAGCCGCCCACGGATGCGTACCGAATCGTCGACCGAGATCGACGAGCAGTCGACGAAGGTCTTCGGCAGCTTGCCTTTGGCATTGGTGACGATGCCGTCCTTGCCGAAATAGACTTCCTCGAGGTCCTTGCCCTCCGAGACGATGGCGAACAGCATGTCGACGCCGGCCAGATCGACTGGCTTGTCGACGACCTTGGCGCCGAATTTGGTCAGCGGCTCGGCCTTGGACTTGGTACGGTTCCAAATGGAGATGTCGTAATCCGCCTTGGCGAGGCGTTCCGCCATCTGGAAACCCATACGGCCAACGCCGATCCAGCCGATTTTTTGTGCATTCTTCGACATCACGAAATCCTTCCCATAAAAATCGCGCCGGGACCGGCCGCGCTCCTGCGCGCCTTTACCGTTTCCGCAGCAATTCCGCTAGTGGTCCCCGATTCGACGGAATGGCGTATCGCGCGCTTGTGGTCTGCCTTCAAAACGCTATCCTGCACCCAAGGCCGATCACAAGGCCAGGGATCCAAAGAGGTCCGGGGAAACAACACCAAGGTAGGAAGCGCGCGCACCATGCAGGATGCCGCCGTCGCCACACCGTCTACGTCCGCGCGCGCCGGCATGCGCATCGGCGAGAATATCCGCGTCATCGGGCGCAACCTGTTCCCATTTCTGGTCGTCGCTGTGATCTGGGAGATCATCGCGCGACTTGAAGTGTTTTCGCGCCGCCTGTTTCCGACGCTGGAGGAAATCTTCTCCTCGCTGTACCGCCTGACGGTCGCCGGCATTCTACCGATGCATGCCTTTGAGACGGTGCTCCGGCTGCTGTCCGGCTTTGCCATTGCCGCGGTGATCGGTGTGACCATCGGCGTATTGATGGCCCGCTCGCGGCGCGCCGAGGACATCTTCCTGCCGCTGGTCAGTATTCTGGCGCCCATTCCCGGTCTCGCTTACGCGCCGCTGTTCCTGCTGTGGTTCGGGCTCGGCAATTTTCCGGCGGTGCTGCTGGTCGGCTTCGTGTCGATGTTCCCGATCATCTTCAACAGCTGGACCGGCGTGAAGGCGGTGAAGGAAATCTGGGTGCGCTCGGCGCAAGCCATGGGCGCCGACGACAAGCGCCTGTTCCGCTACGTCATCCTGCCGGGCGCCCTGCCCTACATTCTCACCGGGATGCGGCTCGGTCTGGCGCAGGCCTGGCGCGTTCTGGTGGCCGTGGAAATGCTGGCGGCGGTGCCGTGGGGCCTCGGCTGGCTGATATTCGGCGCGCGGGAAATGCTCAACACAGACGTCATGATGGCCGGCATCCTGCTGATCGGGGTGATCGGCCTGCTGCTGGAGAAGCTCGTGTTCGAGAAGATCGAGCGCTACACCGTGGTTCGCTGGGGGATGATCACCGCATGACCATGATCGCCCAAACCGGCGCAAATACCGGCCTTCAGGACGGCAAGACGCCCGACCCTGCCAAGCGAGCGGCCAGTTGGCGCGCCATACGCCGCGCCGCGATCACCATCGGCCTCGCTCTGGCGACCTATGAACTGATCGCGCGGACCGGCTCGTTTCCCCGCGCGCTGCTGCCGACCATACCGATGATCGTGCGGACGCTGTTCGCGATGCTGCTCGACGGCAGCATGCTGATGCACTCGATGTATACGCTCTATCGCGTGCTGTTCGGCTTCTTCCTGGCGATGGTGGTCGGCATTCCGCTCGGCATCCTGATGGCGCGGTTTCGCCGCGTCGAACAATTCTTCCTGCCGCTGGTCAGCGCGCTGATGCCGATCCCGTCGTTCGCGCTGGTGCCGCTGTTCATGCTGTGGTTCGGCATCGGCAACCTCACGACGATCATTATCGTGTTCTACGCCGCGACCTTCCCGATGATCTTCAACACCTGGTCGGGCGTGCGCTCGGTCAACCCGCTCTGGCTGCGCGCCGCCGGCGCGATGGGCGCCGACGAACACAAGCTGTTCTGGAAAGTGATCATCCCCGGCGCCTCACCCTTCATTATCACCGGCATGCGGCAGTCGTTCCTGCGCGCCTGGATCGCCGTGGTCGGCGCCGAGATGATCGCCGCCTCGAACTGGGGGCTCGGCTGGGTGATCTTCGATGCCAAGGAATTCCTGAACGCCGACATCATGCTGGCCTCGTTGGCCGTGATCGGCTTCATCGGCTTCGCCTTCGAACGGCTGGTGTTCGGCTCGCTCGAACGCGGCACGGTGATGCGCTGGGGCATGATGCGATCGGCCAAGAGCTAGCGCGCGCAACAAGTACAGTACCGGAGAGAAGCGGAATGCCCCTGATCGAAGTAGATGACGTTTCGCTGGCCTACGACACGCCGGCCGGCCGGGTCCAAGGCGTGCTGGGCGCGACCTTCAATATGGAAGAGTCCGAATTCCTCTGCCTGGTCGGCCCCAGCGGCTGCGGCAAATCGACCTTGCTCAACATCATCGCCGGATTTCTGACCCCGACCGGCGGCGAAATCCGCATCGGCGGCAAGAAGGTCAGCGGCCACGGCATGGACCGCGGCGTTGTGTTTCAGGATTTCGCGCAGCTGTTTCCGTGGCGGACGGCGCTGGGCAATGTCGCGTTCGGCCTTGAAATGAAGGGCATGGGGAAGGAGGAGCGCGAGGAGATCGCGCTCCAGCAACTGAAGCTGGTGAAGCTGGAAAAGTTCGCCAATTCCTATCCGCACCATCTGTCCGGCGGCATGCAGCAGCGCGTCGCGATCGCCCGTGCGCTGGCCTATAACCCGGCCGTGCTGCTGATGGACGAGCCGTTCGCCGCGCTCGACGCCATGACCCGCGACGACATGCAGCGGCTGCTGGCCGATGTGTGGAAGACCACCGGCAAGACCATCATCTACGTGACGCACAATGTCGCCGAGGCGGTGTATCTCGCCGACCGCGTCATCGTGATGACGCCGCATCCGGGCACCGTGAAGGCCGAAATTCCGATCATGCTGCCGCGGCCGCGCGATCCGCTCAGTCTCGAATTTCTCGAACACCAGAAGCAGCTTCTCAATTACCTGGGTCAGGGCACCAGCAAGGCGGCCTGACCGCAACAAGGCGAAAACGCCAAATCGACAACCCTGAGGAGGAAGTGCCATGACGATTCTGCGAACGGGAATGAACCGCCGGCAATATCTGGCGGCAACCGGAGCCACAGTTGTGGCGGCCGGGCTCGGCGGCATTGGACCCGCCACGGCGGCAACTGTTGTCCGGCAAGGCTACCAGACCAACATGTGGGGCATGCCGACCTATTACCTGCTCAAGTCCGGTCTGCTCGAGAAACGCGGTCTCAAGATGGAAGAATTCGCGGTGCCATCGGGCAACCTGACCATGCAGCAGATGGTCGCGCGCCAGGTCGACCTCGGCACCTATGCCGGTCCCTCGTTCATCCTCGGCCACGACAAGGGCGACCTGGTCGGCATCGCGGTCATCCAGAACGTCGGCAAGACGGCCCAGGTGATGGCCCGCAAGGAACTCGGCATCACCAAGATCGAGCAGTTGCGCGGCAAGAAGGTCGCCAACCAGACCGGCTCCTCGACCGGTAATATCTTCGTCGACCAGATCGCGGCCGGCGCCGGCCTGAAGAAGGGCGACTTCGAGGAAGTCCGCATGAACACCAACGACATGGTGGCGGCGATGGCGGCCAAGACCGTCGACGCCATGGTCACGGTCGAGCCGTTCAATGCCATTGCCGAGGACGACGGGCTGGCCGTGACGCTGGTCGACTTCTTCTCGTTCGACAAACTGCCGGTGTTCATGGCGGCGACGTCGGACTTCGTCCAGAAGAACCCGGACGCGGTGGTGGCCTACCTGAGGGCGTGGCTCGATGTCGCCAACGACTTCAAGACCAACCCCGACAAGGTCGCGGATGTGATCTACTCGTTCTTCACCGGCAAGGGTTATTCGATGTCGAAGGCCACGTTCAAGAAGGCCCTGTCGCGGGTCGAAGTGGATCCGGGCTTCCCCAAGGACCTGCAGGGCTACCTCGATGGCCATGCCAAGATACTTCTCGAAACCCGGAAGATCAGCAAGATTCCGGACTGGAAAAAGGCGCTGCGCCCGGAGTTCATGGACAAAGCCCGCGCGCAGGCTTAATCACTGCCCACAGCCGCCGCGCCCGCCCTGGGTGCGCCGCGGCGATGGCCGACGACAAAAAAGGCCGGCGGTTGACGCCGGCCTTTGGTCTTGCAAAGCATCCAAAACAGCCCTTCGCGTTCACCTTCGTTGCATGGAATGGAGAGTTAGATGACCGTTACGGATACAGGCTCGCCGAACAAAAACGCTGCCGAGCCGGTCTCGTGGAATTTCAAGCTGCTGGCCCAGAACGATCTCGGCGGCTTCGGCGGCATGGGCGAAGGCATCGCCGTGCAGATCGCCAAGGACGGCCGCCGCATCGCCTGGATCGCGCATGAAAGCGGCCCGAAGAACTTCACCGGCGTCGACGTGACCGATCCGCGCAACCCGAAGGTGGTGGTGCAGACCGAGCTGCCGACGACGCACATGCGCTCCAACTCGCTCGACCTGTCCGGCGACATCCTCTCGGTCGCGTACCAGACCAAGAAAGTCGGCCAGCAGCCGGCCGGTCTCGAACTGTTCGACGTGTCGGTGCCGGAAAAGCCGCGCTCGATCTCGTTCTTCGATTGCTCCGGCCCGACCTCGCGCGGCGTCCACCAGCTGTGGTTCTGCGACGGCGAATTCGTCCACATGGCGTCCGGCGCGCCCGACTTCAAGCCGAGCCACCCGAACGACGACCAGTTCTACCGCTGCATCGACGTGCGCAATCCGTCCAAGCCGGTCGAAGTCGGCCGCTGGTGGATGCCCGGCACCTCGGCCACCGACAACGTCGCGCCGCCGCCGCGCCACCCGATGGACAAGGGCTATCGCGCCCACAACACCAACGTCTATCCGCAGCGGCCGGACCGGCTCTACCTCTGCTACATCGACGGCGGCATGTTCGTGATGGATATCAAGGACAAGGCCAATCCGAAGGTGATCTCGCACTGGACCAACTCGCCGCCTTACACCGGCTTCATGCACACCGCCGTGCCGCTGTTCGACCGCGGCCTCATGCTGGTGACCGACGAATCGACCGAGAACAACGCGTCGGACTGGCCGAAGCTGGTCTGGATTCTCGACGCCCGCGACGAGAGCAATCTGGTGCCGATCTCGACCTGCCCGATGCCGCCGGTCGACGCCTACAAGGATCGCGGCGGCCGTTTCGGCGCGCACAACATCCACGAAAACACGCCGGTGCCGACCGCCTGGCAGTCGGACCAGATCGTGTTCGGCACGTTCTTCAACGGCGGCCTGCGCGCTTTCGACATTTCCAACGCCTACCAGCCGAAGGAAATCGCGGCGTTCGTGCCGGCGGCGCCGAAGGGCTCGACCATCGGCGCCATTCAGCTCAACGACGTCTATGTCGACGAGCGCGGCATCGTCTACACCGTCGACCGGTTCTCCGGCGGCCTTTACGTGCTGGAAATGGACTTCTAGTCCCAAGTACGCGGCGCACTCATGCTCCGCTCATTCCCGCGAAAGCGGGAATCCAGAGCCAAGAACTGGGTCCCCGCTTCCGCGGGGACGAGCGGAGTACGACGTCGCGTCTGGACACACTGTCCTTGCGGTGTTTACTGAACCGTCCCCGGTTCGAGGGCGTTGACGGTATGTCATGAACGAGATCTTTCCCTCCCCGGCCGCCGGACCATTGGGACGCAGGCTCCGGCGCGCCCGCGGCGCCCGCGTGCCCGTCACCGTCCTCACCGGCTTCCTCGGCGCCGGCAAGACCACGCTGCTGCGCCGCTTCCTTGGCACCCCCGAGGGCCAGGGTACCGCGGTGGTGGTCAACGAATTCGGCGCCGCCGGCATCGACGACGCGCTGATCCGCGCCAGCGCCGACGAAACCGTGCTGCTCGGCAATGGCTGCATGTGCTGCATCACCCGCAGCGACCTCCAGGAAGCGCTGCGCCGCATGGTGATCGAGCGCGACCGCGGTGAGATTCCGGATTTCCGCCGCATCGTGATCGAGACCAGCGGCCTGGCCGATCCGAGCCCGATCCTGCAGACCTTCGCCACCGATCGCGCTCTGGGCGAGGAATTCCACGTCGAGGTGGTGGTCACCGTCATCGACGCCGAGAACGGCCTCGACACGCTCGGCTGGTCGTCGGAAGCCCGCAAGCAGGCGATCCTGGCCGACCGGCTGGTGATTACCAAGACCGATATCGCCGGCGAGAGCGCCGCTTCCGCGCTGGCGGCGCGGCTGCGGGCGCTCAATCCGGGCGCCGAAATTCTCGAAGCCGTCAGCGGCGACCTCGACCCGACGCGGTTGACCGAACCGGTCACCATCGAGCGCAACGCCTTTGTCGCCGAGGCCGAGCACAGCGACGGCATCGGCAGCTTCGTCCTCACACAGGACAGCCCGATGCCATGGCCGGTGTTTGCCCGCTGCATGGACACGCTGATCGCGCTGCGCGGCACCGATCTCTTGCGCGTGAAGGGCTTCCTCGACGTCGAGGGCTGCCGCGGCCCGGTGGTGGTGCAGTTCGTGCAGCATCTGGCGCATCCGCCGGTCGAGCTTGAACTGTGGCCCGACAACAACCGCCAGAGCCGGGTGGTGTTCATCACCCGCAACATTCTGGAAAAGCAGGTGCGCGATCTGTTCGCCGCGGTCCGGGCGCTGGTTTAAGCGCCGAGACGCGGGATGCTCGCGCGTACAGCACTGATGACATCCGGCACCGCCGCGTCGTTGTTCGGCGCCATGATGTGCACCCCAGCGACATACGGCAGCTCCGACAGTTCGCGCACGATGTTGATGCAGACCTGGCGGCCTTCCGCCGCCGGATCGGTCGCCGCCTCCATGCGTTCGATGAGTGCGTCGGGAATGACCGCGCCGTACAGTTTCTCCTTGATCCAGCGCGCCGACTTGGCCGAGCGCAGCGGCACCACGCCGATCAGGAAGCTAAGCTGGCCGGCGAGGCCGTGCTCGGCCAGCCGCGCCATGTAGCGCCGCACCACGCCGGCATCCATGCAGAACTGGGTCTGGATGAATTGCGCACCGGCCTCGTGCTTGGCCTTGAGCCCGGCCGGTATCCAGCCGGGCGGTGGATCAATTGGATTGTCCGCGCCGCCGAGAAAGAACTCGGCGCGGCCACCGACCTTGCGGCCCGACGGCAATTCGCCGCTGTCGCGGAGCTGGCGCGCCATGGCGAGCAGTTGCCGCGGATCAAGGTCGAACACCGGCTTGGCGTCGGGCTGATCGCCCGCGTCCGGATCGTCGCCGCGCAGCACGAGAATATTGCGCACGCCGGACGCGGCGGCCCCGATCAGTTCGCTTTGCAAAGCAATACGGTTGCGGTCGCGGCAGGTGAACTGAAGGATCGGCTCGATGCCCTCATCCACCAGCATGGCCGCCGCCGTCACCGCGCCGAGATGCGGACGGGCGCCGGCGCCGTCGGTGATATTGACCGCGTCGGCCAGGCCCTTGAGCGGCAGCGCCTTGGCCATCAGGTCGTTGCGGTCGAACGACACCGGCGGCGTCACCTCGGCGGTGATGACAAAACGGCCGGCGGCGAGCTTGTCCTGCAGGCTGCTGTGCGGGGTTTTTACCATGCAACTCAGGTCGCAAAATCCAGTGGACCTGGCAAGCGCAACAGTGAGACATTGCCCACCATGACCGCGTTTCAGACCGTAAAATCGCTCGACGAGGCGCTCCTGCCCATCGTCGATGGCTGCCTGCTGGTGGTGCCGCGCGAAGTGTCCGGCGTGCCGATGACGGCGACGCGGGCGCTGGTGCGCCGTGGCGTGAGAGATCTGCATCTGGTGGCGCTGCCCACCTCCAGCCTGCAGGCCGACCTGCTGATCGGCGCCGGCTGCGTGGCGACGCTGGAAACCTCGGCCGTCAGTCTCGGCGAATACGGCCCGGCGCCGCGTTTCAGTGCCGCCATTCTTGGCCGCACCATCACGATGAAGGACGCCACCTGCCCGGCGCTGCACAGCGCACTGCAAGCCGCGGAAAAAGGCGTGCCATTCATGCCGCTGCGCGGGCTGATCGGATCGGACGTTCTGAAATACCGCGACGACTGGAAGGTGATCGACAGCCCGTTCGGCAATGCCGATCCGATCGTCCTGCTGCCTGCCATCAAACCGGACGTGGCGCTGTTCCACGCGCCGATGGCCGACCGTTTCGGCAATGTCTGGATCGGCCGGCAGCGCGAGCTCGCCACCATGGCGCATGCCGCCGACAAGACCATCGCGACGGTTGAGAAAATCCACGACGGCAATCTGTTGGATGACCCGATCCTCGCCGCCGGCACGTTGCCGGGCTTCTATGTCGAGAGCGTTGCCGTGTGCGAGCGCGGCGCCTGGCCTTTGCCGCTGCCGGATCATTACAGCGCCGATGGCGAACACCTCGCGCTGTACGCCAGGATGGCGGCAACGGCGGAGGGTTTTGCGGAGTATGTGGACCGGTATGTGCATGACAAACGAGCGGCTTAACTCAGCGGTGTCATGGCCGGGCTTGTCCCGGCCATCCCGCTTAGGATGGCCTCGCGCTCTCCTAAGCGAGATCGCCGGGACAAGCCCGGCGATGACAATCGAGAGGACTGCGTGAACGCAACTTTCCGCCCCGAAGAGCTCCTCGCCGACCAGATCGCGCAGTTGATCGGCGATGTGCGCCATGTCGCGGTCGGCAATGCCTCGCCGATCCCGGCCACCGCCGCGCTGCTGGCGCGCGAACGCGGCAACGGCCGGCCCTATGTGTCGCTGCTCGGCAGCCCGAAAAATACCTTCTGGACCGACGGTGCCCGCGAACTGTTCGACTGCGCCGGCCAGGGCCGCATCGACGTGTTCTTTCTGTCAGGCGGGCAGATCGACGGCCAGGGCAACATCAATCTGGTCAGCGTTGGCGACTACGACCATCCGAAGGTGCGGTTCCCCGGCTCGTTCGGTTCCGCGCACCTCTATTACGTGGTGCCGAAGGTGATCCTGTTCCGCACCGAGCATTCGCGCCGCACGCTGGTGCCGCAAGTCGATTTCATCAGCGCGCCTGGCGCCAGCGCCGGCAACGTCTATCGCCCGGGCGGGCCGGTGGCGCTGATCACCAACCGCTGCCTATTCAGCTTTGCGCAGGGGCGCTTCACGCTGGTCAGCGTGCACCCCGGGCATACTGTCGCGGAGGTGGTCGAAAACACCGGTTTCGACTTCGACCGGCCAGACACGGTTCCGGAAACGCCGCCGCCCTCGCCGGCCACGCTCAAGCTGATGCGCGAGGTGGTGGCGCCGCAATTGGCCGAGCTCTATCCGCAGTTTGCGGCCCATGTGTTCGGCGTCGGCATCGCCGCTTTCGCAGGCTGAAAAGGCGGCGCCCTTTCCGTCATATCCGGCGTGGGCTAGGGTGCCGCCGCGCGGCCGGCCGGCCGCGGCGCCATCAATGAATTCAAGCGATTAAGCAAAGAGGATCTGCACGGTGAAGACAGTTGAAGTGGGAGTCATTGGCGTTGGCTGGATCGGCGGCCTGCGCGCGGAAGCGTTGTCGCGCACGGCCCTGGTCGACAAGTTGCACCTGTGCGACATCCGCCCGGACCGGCTCGCCGAGGTCAAGGCCAAGTACAAGCCCGCCACCGCGACCGCCGACTACCAGGACATCATCAACAACCCGGAGATTTCGGTCGTCTATGTCTCGACCACGCCGGAGGCCAACCACTACCCGATCGCGCGCGACTGCCTGAAGGGCGGCAAGAACGTGATGCTGGAGAAGCCGATCGCGCTGGAACTGTGGGAAGCCGACGAGCTGATCATGCTCGCCAAGCGCAACAATCTGAAATTCACCATCGGCTATTCGCAGCGCTTCAATCCGAAGATCGCCTACGCCAAGAAGAAGATCACCGACGGCACGCTCGGCGATGTCGTGTCGGTGCTGGTCAGCCGCCATCTGTCGCGCGACCTCGGCAAGAAGATCGCCGGCCGCGTCCGGCTGTCGCCGGTGGTGATGGAATCGACCCACGATCTCGACTTCGTGTTCTGGCTGCTGGAGCCGGCCAAGCCGGTGCGCGTCTACAGCCAGGGCGCCTATGGCTACATGAAGCCGGTCAATGGCTCGCACGACGTGATGTTCACCACCGTCACCATGGACAACGGCGTTGTCGTGATGATCGGCGGCGGCTGGAATTTCCCGCCGAGCTTCCCGAACTATTGCTCGACCTGGATCGAAATCACCGGCGTCGATGGCGCCCTGGTGCTGGACGACACCCAGCGCGACAACTGGCTCAACACCGAGAAGCGCGGCCAGGAATTCCCGATGTCGACCATGCCGGGCGAGCAGGTCGATCACGTCTTCGCCGGCGGCATCGGCCCGGAGACCATCTATTTCCTCGAAGCCTGCATCAAGAACACGCCGGTGATGGTGACGCCGGAGAGCGCGCGGCGGGTGATGGAAACCTACAGCGCGGCCGATCTGTCGGCCGATCGCAACGAGCCGATCGACCTGCCGCTGACCAACGAGACGATCTCGGGCATCGCCGAGCTGAAGCAGAAGAACCGCGCCGGCCTCAACCCCGCCGCCAGCACCTGACCGACAACAAGAGTATTGCGCGGCGCGCCGAGGCGCGCTGCCGCGATCATGAAAGGGAGTGATATGAAGCAGAATGCCAAGGGCGTCGGCCTCGCCATCATCGGCGGCGGCCGCGTCGGCTTGTTCCGCGGCGAGGTGGCGGCGCGCCATCCGGCGGTCGAATGGATCGGTCTCGCCGAGAAGAGCCCGAACCGCGCCGGCGAAGTGGGCCCGAAAATCAGCGCCGATTTCGTTACGCAGAGCCACGTCGAACTGATCAACCGGCCTGAAACGACCGCGGTCATCATCGCCACCGACGAGCACCTGCACGTCGATCCGATCATGGCAGCCATCGAGCGCGGCCTGCCGATGCTGATCGAGAAGCCGCTGGCGACCAATTTGGCCGAATCCGCCAAGGTGCTGAAGCTGATCAAGGACGCCAAGATCGACGCCGTGGTCGGCTACACCCAGCGCTTCCGCCGCCGCTGGCTGGGCGCGAAGGAGAAGTGCCGCACCGGCGCGCTTGGTGACGTGACCCTCGTGACGTCGCGCGCCTTCATGAACCGCCTGGTCGCCATCGACAACTACAAGCGCACCGACGATCCCAGCACCATTTCGCCGCTGGTGATTTCCGGCACGCACGCGCTCGACATCTGCATGTGGTGCCTGGACGGCAAGAAGCCGGTCGAGGTCTATGCGCGCTCGATCGACAAGGTACTGGGCCCGCTCTACCAGGGCATCGACGCCACCGCCGGCATGATCATGTTCGACGACGGCACGGTCTATCACCTCAACATCTCCTGGGCGCTGCCGGTGACCTGGCCGGGCGCGGTCTATTCGCTTGAAGTCGGCATCGTCGGCACCACTGGCGTCCTGACCATTGACGACACCCATCGCGACATCGTTCTGGCCGTGTCGAAGGCACAGTCGGAAGGTTACGCGCCGGACCAGACGCGTCTGGTCGACTTCATGGGCAGCTATCCGCCCGGCGACATGGCGATGGGCGAACTGCGCGGACCGATGGCCGATGAGACCGTGAGCTGGCTCGACCGCGTCGCCATGGGTCTTCCGACCGTGGCGGCGACGGTGGACGAAGCGCATCGCAACCTGATGCTGACCAAGGCGCTCGACCTCTCGGCCAAGCGCAAGCAGCCGGTGAAGCTTCCGCTCGATGCGGCAGACTTCGCCGCGGTGGCGTAAAACGCGGAACCGTACCGCGAGAGCAAAAAGGAACGGGTCGCCGGTGACGGCGGCCCGTTTGCGTTCTGCCGCCGCCGCGAACCTTTCGGAGCAAGGCACCTTACAGATTGTCGCACCCCTTGGTATGATCGCTCCAACGACAAGAATCCAAACGGGAGAGAGACGACGATGCGCAGGAAGTTCCTCAAGGCGGGCGTGTGCGTGGCGCTATTGGGCTTGGTAGCCTTATCCAGCCCGGCCAGAGCGCAGCCTGTCGAAGACCCGTCGAAATATCCGTCCAAGCCGGTCCGCGTGATTGTGCCGTTCGCTCCGGGCGGCGCCACCGACCTGGCGATGCGCATGTTCCAGAACGGCATGTCGCAGGCGCTGGGCCAGCAGGTGGTGATCGACAACCGTGGCGGCGCCGCCGGCAATATCGGCATGGAAATGGCGGCGCGCGCGACGCCCGATGGCTACACGCTGTTCTTCGGCAATGTCGGAACGACGGCGATCAATCCCGCCTTCTACAAAGACCTCGCCGTGCAGCCCGAGCGCGATTTCATTCCCGTGACGCTGGCATCTGAAACGGCCGGCATCCTCGTCGCCAGCTCCAAGTTTCCGCCGAACAACATCAAGGAGATGATCGAGTACGTGAAGGCCCGGCCCGGCAAGATCAATTACGGCGCGGCCGGCATCAGCACGCTGAACGCGCTGGAGATGGAGGCATTCCGCCGCAAGGCCGGGCTCGACATGCAGCAGGTGCCCTATAAGGGCGGCGCCGGGCCGGCGCTGAACGATCTCGCCGCCGGCGTCACCGACGTCATGTTCGTGACGTTCTCGGCCGCCATCGGGCATGTGAAGTCCGGACGCCTGAAAGGGCTCGCGGTCACCACCAAGGACAGGCTCGAGCAATTGCCTGAGGTCCCGACCATGGTCGAGCAGGGCTTCCCCGACAGCGTCAGTTCGTCGTGGCAGGGTCTGTTCGCCATCGCCGGTACGCCGCAGCCGATCGTCGACAAGCTGTATGCCGCCGTGGTGGAGGCCTTGAAGGATCCGAAGACGAGGGACTTGATGACGGGAGCCGGCATGCTGGCGTCGACCAGCGCGTCGCCGGCGGCGTTCAAGGCCTTCGTCAGCGCCGAATCGGCCAAGTGGAAAGGCGTCGTCTCGGAACTCGGCGTGAAACTGGAATAGTGCGGCGTGCACAAGCTGACCGGGCGGCAGATGCCGCCCGGTCAGCTTGATCTTAAGACTACCGTTCCCGGAGCGACTTGATCGACAACTCCGCGGCGAGTTTGTCGAGTTGCATTAGCAACTCGGCAGGCAGGGCCAGACCGTTCGCCATCCGATCCGCGATGCGCTTGGCGCGCTGGTCGCCCGGCAGGCGGACGGCGTCGGTCGAGCCCGGCAGCGGCTTCGAGCTGCGCAATTCGCGCGAATGGCGGTCAACTTCCGCCTTGAACTTGTCGATCGCCTGGAACTTGCTCGGATCGAGCGCCAGCACGAACTGGCCGGTATTGGTGACCTTGTCCGGCTCGGCGTTGAAGTCGATGCAGTCGCGGCCGAACAGCGCGCCGTTGAGCGTGCCGGCCAGCAGGCCGATCGCCAATGCGAGACCCGCCCCCTTGTAGCCGGCCATCGGCAGCAGCAAGGCCTGCACGCTCTTCTGCGGATCGGTCACCGCCTCGCCGGTTTTCGGATCGATCATCCAGCCTTCCGGCAGCGGCTTGTTCTGCAGCTTGTGGTTCTTGATGGTGCCGTAGGACACGATCGAGGTGGCGATATCGAGCACCACCGGCGGCTCGGCGCCCGCCGGAATGGCGATGGCCAGCGGATTGGTGCCGAGCAGCGGTTCGGCGCCGCCGCCGAGCGGCATGTGGTTGGCATTCGCCACCGCGGCATACATGCCGATCATGTCGGCCTTCAGCGCCAGCGCCGCATAGACGCCGGCCGCGCCGGCATGGTTGGAATGCACGGCGCCGACCCAGGCGACGCCGCACTCGCGCGCCATCTCGATGGCGGTTTCCATCGCCTTAGCCATCACCAGGTGGCCCATGCCGTTGTCGCCGTCGACCAATGCGGTCGCCGGCGCGGTGCGGTTGACCTTGATGTGGGGCCGCGGATTGGTCGACCCGAGCTGCAGCCGCTGAATGTATTGCGGCAGCCGGAACACGCCATGCGCATCGGCGCCGATTAGATCGGCCTCCAGGATCAGTTCGGCGATTTTGGGGGCGTCCGCGGCCGGCACGCCGGCCTTGACCATCGCATCGACGATCAGGCTGGCGACGGCGGCGGTCGGAATCCGGCCGATGTTGGAATGCGCATTCATGAGGCCCTGCCTTTCAACAGCTTCTCGGCCTGGCCGCCCAGGATCGCGTCCTTGTCGGCATCCGAGATGTTCAGCCCGCGCACATGGCTGACGCAATCCATCATGCCCATGTCATAGGGATAGTCGCTGCCGAGCATCACCTTGTCGGCACCGACCAGGGAGATCATCATTTCCAGCGTCTTGTCCGAGTGCAGGATGGTGTCGTAGAGGAAGCGCTGGGCGATGTTCTTGGGCTGCTGCTTGATGTTGACCTGCGGCTCCGGCCGCACCGCCCAGCCATGTTCCCAGCGCGCCGCCTGGTAGGGCGTGAAGCCGCCGCCGTGCGCCAGCATCACCTTCAGCTTCGGATAGCGATCCATCACGCCGCCGAAATACAGGCTGGCGGCGGCAATGGTGGTGTCGAGCGGATTGCCGATCAGGTTGGCGAGATAATAGGACTTCAGCCGGTCGGCGCCGGCGATGTTGTTGGGGTGCACGAACATGAAGGCGCCGAGTTCCTCGGCGGTCGCCCACAGCGGCTCGAAGCCCGGGTCGTCGAGGTTCTTGCCCATGATGTTGGACGCGAACATCGCGCCGCTCATGCCGAGCTTGGTCATGGCGCGGCGCAATTCGTCGGCCGCCTTCTCCGGCTGCGCGATCGGCAGCGTGGCAATGCCCATGAAGCGGGTCGGGTGCGCGGCCATGTGCTTGGACATCTGGTCGTTCTGGATTGCCGCGACGATCGGGCTCAGTTCATCGCCCAGGCCGTAGAGATAGGTCTGCGGCGTGGCCGACAGCACGTGCACGTCGACGCCGGTATCGTCCATGTCGCGCAACCGGCGCGGGATATCGAAGCCGCCGGTCGGGAACACCCGGTAGACGGTACCGGCCACATCGAGGACAGCGCCATCGGCGTCGATCGGCGTTATCTTGACCGGCGTCTTCGGCGACGCCTTGGTAATCAGTTCCGCCGTTTCCAGGGTCAGAATGTGGGTGTGGGTATCGATCGTGCGCTGGGTCATTTCGTCCCCTGAAATTTGCTTTTGGCGATGGGTTGGGAGCGATTGAGTGCCGCACCCGCGCGTGCTGCGCAAGCCCCTGTTTGATCCGGCAGTTTCAGTTATAAAAGAGGCCCCGCAGGCTCACCATTCGGAAAACTCCATGACAGCAACCGGCCCCACCCGCACGAAGAACGAACCGCGCGTCGAGGACGACGCCTTGGTGCGCGGCGGCGGCAGCTTCATGGATGACCCGCGCCTGCCCAACCAGACCTATGGCGCTTTCGTTCGTTCGCCGCATGCTCACGCCCGCGTCGTGGCCGTGAATGCCGAGGCTGCGCTCCGCGCCAAAGGCGTGCTCGCGATCCTCACTGCGGCGGATATCAAGGCCGCCGGCATTGGCGGCATTTCGCGTCACCCGCCGATCCCCGGCCGTGGCGGCGCCAAGATGGCGGTACCGTTCCGGCCCGCGCTGGCGGAAACGCCGATGCATGCCGGCGACCCGGTGGCCCTGGTGGTGGCGGAAACCGCGGCCCTCGCCCTCGACGCCGCCGACCTGGTGCAGGTCGATTACGAGGAACTGACGCCGGTGGTCGACCTTGAGTCCGCGATGGACGCCAAGACGCAACTGTTCCCGGACGTGCCGGGCAATCTCTGCGTCGACTGGCCGGGCCCGGCGCCGAGCGAGGACAACGAGCGCGCCGTCGCCGATATCATCAAGTCGGCGGCCCACGTGGCGCGCGTGCGGGTGATCCACCAGCGCATGATCGTGGCGTCGATGGAGACCCGTGGCGCCACCGGCGAATACGACGCGGCGAGCGGCAACTACACGCTGCATGCCAGTTCGCAGAGCGCCGACGCTATGCGCGTCCAGGCGGCGTCGATCATGAATCTGCCGAACGAGAAGCTGCGTGTGACCACCGGCGATGTCGGCGGCGCCTTTGGCATGAAGACGACGTGCTATCCGGAATACATCGCGCTGCTGGTGGCGGCACGCAAGGTCGGCCGGCCGGTGCATTGGCAATCGACGCGCTCGGAGGCCTTCATCAGCGATGCGCAGGCCCGCGACGCCGTCAGCGAGGCAGAACTGGCGCTCGACGACAAGGGCAAGTTTCTGGCGCTTCGCGTCCGCCATTTGTGCAATCAGGGCGCCTACATCGCCAATGCCGGCATCAACATCAACACCAACAATTTCGCCCGCTGCCTGCCCGGCATGTACAAGATCCCGAAGATCGACGTCTCGGTCGCCTGCTATTTCACCAACAAGGTGCCGATCGCGCCCTATCGCGGCGCCGGACGGCCGGAAGCCAATTACGTCCTCGAACGCCTGGTCGAGGAGGCCGCCCGCCTCACCGGCATCGATCCCGTCCGGCTGCGCAAAAGGAACCTGATCCCGGCCTCGGCCATGCCGTTCAAAACCGCGATCCAGACCTACGACAGCGGCGACTTCCCCGGCATCGTCGACAAGGCGTTGAAGCTCGCCGACTACGACAATTTCACCAAGCGAAAGCGCGAAGCCGCCAAGCGCAAGAAGCTGCGCGGCATCGGCGTGTCATGCATGCTCGAACATGCCGGCGCCATGCCGACCGAAACCGCCTCCATCGGATTCCCCGGCGAAGACAAGCTGGTGCTGGGGCTCAACGTACAGTCGACCGGCCAGAGCCACGCCACGGTGTTCGGCCGTCTGCTCGCCAGCAAACTCGGCATCGACCCGGCGCTGATCGTCCACCGCCACGGCGATACCTATCTGGGGCTGACGGGTCAGGCCTCGGTCGGCTCGCGTTCGGCGATGTGCGCCGGCAATGCCATTGTGCACACCGCCGACCTGATGCTGGAAAAAGGCAAGAAAATCGCCTCCGTGGCCCTGGAAGCGGCCGAGAGCGACATCCAGTATCGCAGCGGCAGCTTCGAGGTGGTCGGCACCGACAAGAAGATTTCGCTGTTCGAAACGGCGAAACGCGCCAGGACCATGGGCGAAAATCTCGACAGCATGGGCAAGCTCGATACGCCGCTGACCTTCCCCAATGGCTGCCACATCGCCGAAGTCGAGATCGATCCCGATACCGGCAAGGTGGAGATCGTCACGTACACGGCGGTCGACGACTGCGGCAACATCCTCGATCAGCAGGTGGTCGAAGGACAGGTGCAGGGCTCGATCGCCAACGGGCTCGGCCAGGCGCTGACGGAAAACGCCGTCTACGACTCGGAGAGCGGACAGCTGGTGTCCGGATCGTTCATGGACTACGGCATGCCGCGCGCCCACGACATGCCGATCGAATTGCGCGAGGCCTCGCATGTGGTGCCCGCCACCAGCAACGCGCTCGGCGTCAAGGGCACCGGCGAGGCCGGCACCACCGCAGCCATCGCCGCGGTGATGAACGCGGTTGCCAACGCCATCCCGAACGGCGCGGCGGACCACATGGAAATGCCGGCGACGCCCGCCAAGGTGTGGGAAGCGGTTCAGAAGGGTATGGCGGCCGCGAAGTAAGTTCGCCGCAAGTTTATGTCTGTCGTCCCGGCCGAACCTCACACGCGGCGTCATGCCCGGGCTTGACCCGGGCATCCATGACGAAGAGCAACGCGTGAAGCCTTACGTAAGGCTTTCTTTGACGCGCGTCACCATGGATTGCCGGGTCAAGCCCGGCAATGACTGCGGCGAGCGCAGAGGGATGCCGCTCACCCCTGTGAAATGAACTTCGTGTTCATATACGCCTGCAGGCCCTCGATGCCGCCTTCGGAGCCGTAACCGGACTCCTTGATGCCGCCGAACGGCGTTTCCGGCGTCGAGATGGCGACGCTGTTGACGCCAACCATGCCGGACTGGATGGCATCGCCGATCGCCGCCGCGGTGGTGCTCGAAGTGGTGAAAGCATAGGCCGCGAGACCGAACTCCAGCGAATTGGCGCGCTGCACCACTTCGTCGAAGGTCTTGAACGGCACGATCGGCGCTACCGGGCCGAACGGCTCCTCGGTCATGATCTTGCTGTCGTCCGGCACGTCGGTGATCACCGTCGGCTCGAAGAAGAAGCCCTGGTTGCCGTGGCGCGAGCCGCCGGTCTGGATCTTGCCGCCGCGCGCCTTGGCGTCGTTGACGAAGCTCTCCATGGCGTCGAGACGGCGCGGATTGGCCAGCGGGCCCAGCGTGGTTTCCTTTTCCAGGCCATCGCCAAGCTTCAGCCCCTTGGCGAACTCGGTGAAGCGGGCGACGAACTTGTTGTAGCCCTTCTCCTGCACATAGAAACGCGTCGGCGAGATGCAGACCTGACCGGCGTTGCGATACTTGAACGCGGCGATGGTGTCGGCCGCCTTTTCCGGATCGAAGTCATCGAATACCACGACCGGCGAATGCCCGCCCAATTCCATGGTGGCGCGCTTCATGCCCTTGGCGGCCAGACCGGCGAGGTGCTTGCCGACCGGGATCGAGCCGGTGAAGGAGATCTTGCGGACGATGTCGGAGGGGATCAGGTGCTCCGACACGGTGGCCGGCACGCCGAACACCAGGTTGAGCACGCCTGCCGGCACGCCGGCATCGGCGAAGCACTTCACCAGTTCGACGCAGCCGCCCGGCGTTTCTTCCGAGGCCTTGATGATCAGCGAGCACCCGGCGGCCAGCGCGCCGGCGATCTTGCGCACCGGCGTCAGCGTCGGGAAATTCCACGGCGTGAACGCCGCCACCACGCCGACCGGCTCCTGCAGCACCATCTGGCGCACGCCCTTGGCGCGGCCCGGCACGATGCGGCCGTACGAGCGGCGGCCTTCCTCGGCATACCAGTCGATGATGTCGGCCGAGGTCAGCACTTCGGCGCGCGACTCGGCGTAGGCCTTGCCCTGCTCCTGGGTCTGCACCTTGGAAATATGGTCATGGCGCTCGCGCAGCAGGTCCGCGGCCTTGCGCAAAATCTTGGCGCGGTCATAGGCCGAGGTCGCCTTCCACAGCGCGAAGCCCTTTTCGGCGGCGCCCAGCGCATTGTCGAGATCGGCGGCCGAGGCATGCGGCAGGCTGCCGAGCGATTTGCCGGTGGCCGGATTGATCACGTCCTCGCTTTTGCGGCCTTTGCCGTCGAGCCACTGACCGTCGATGTAAAGCTTGAGCTCGGTGTACATGCGAACCTCTTATGTCCCGGGAATTTCGTTGCGGTGGATTAGCACTTTAGGTCCTGTGCGGCCAGTGGAGGCATGATGTCGCGGCGACGGTGCGGTTTCGCGGCCAGCCTTTCACGGTGTGAAAGCTACGAATTGCGGAACCGGATGCTGCCGAAACCCGGAATGCGGTTGACCGCGATCACCACCGCAAACGTGATCAGCAGCATGCCGATCCCGATCACCGAAATGGCGCCAAGATCGCCGCCTTCGTTGAGATCGTAGATCAGCACCGAGATCACCTTGGTCTCGGACGTGAACAGGATGATCGCCGCCGACAGTTCGCGCATGACGCCGACAAAGATGAAGCACCAGGTCGCAATGACGCCGGTGCGCAGCAGCGGCGCGGTGATCTGCCGGAGCGTCTTCAGCCGCGTGGCGCCGAGAATCCGGCTGGCGTCTTCAAGCTCGGGGTGGATGGTGCGGAACGCAGCCTGCAATTGCTGATAGGCCGCCGGCAGCGCGATGGTGACAAAGGCGATCAGCAGGATCCACAGCGTGCCATACAGCACGAAAGGCGGCCGCGTATAGGCGATGAACAGGCCAACGCCGAGAACAATGCCGGGAATCGCGATCGGCGCCGTGGCGAGGAAGCCAAGCATGCGCCAGCCGGTGACCGCCTGCCGCGCCGTCACATAGGCAATGATGACGGCAATGAGGGTGCCGATGGTCGCGGTGGCTGAGCCGAGAATGACGGTGTTCTTGAGCGCCAGCCGGGTCGCCGACAATTCGAACAGGACGAATTCGAAGTTGTGCAGCGTCATGTTTGTGAACGTGACGAAGGTGGTCGCTACCGGCGACAGCGCAGCGTTGAGTAGCGCCCCATAAGGCAGGAAAACCGGCAGCGCCAGCAGCAGCAGGCAAAACAGGAAGATCGGCCAGCGCCAGGCATGCAGCGGGATCAGGCGCGGCTGGCCGTATTTTCCGCCGACGACCGAATAGCCACGGCGGCCAAGGATCATGAACTCGGCGCGCAGCAGCATGACGGTGATCACCAGCAGCGGCAGCGCCGCGGCGGCGGCCAGCTCCGGCTTGGGCGGATACTGGAACAGACTCCAGATCTTGGTGGTCATGGTGTGGAAGCCGGCCGGCAGCGCCAGAATCGCCGGCGAACCGAACAGCGTCATCGCCTGCAGGAATGCGACCAGCGCGCCGGCCAGCAGCGCCGGCAGCACCAGCGGGATCGTAATGCGGCGTGCGGTGTGCCAGCGCCCGCCGCCGAGAATCGAGGAAGCATCCTCGAGTTCGCCGGGGGTGCGGTCGAGCGAATTGGCGACCAGCACGAAGACGTAAGGAAACGTGTAGCAGGAGATCACGAAGATCAGGCCGGACAGCGAATAGATGTTGAACACATGCACATCCGGTCCGGCGCCGGTGATGCTGCGGAACACCTTGTTGAGCAGGCCGCTGTTCGGTGCCGCCAGGATTTCCCAGGCGATGGCGCCGAGAAAAGGCGGCGTCACGAACGAAGCGGTCACCAGCGCGCGAATCATGCCACTGAAAGGCAGATCGGTGCGCGCCACCAGCCACCCCATCGGCGCCGCCACGGCGCAGCAGATGAGCGATGCCGATGTGGAGATGATGAAGGTGGTGACCAGCGGTTCGCGGAACGTCGGATCGCTGAACAGCGTGACAAAATTGGAGAGCGTGAACGACCCCTTGCCGTCGCTGAAGCTGTAGATCAGCAGCCACGACATCGGCAGCACGATCAGCACGCACAGCAGCGCGGCGAAGCCATACAGCACCGGCTTCGACAGATCGATCCCGAAGCCGCGGCGTTCGGCGCGGGCCGGCGAGGCGATGGTCATGTCGGGCAGCTATGCTGATTAGCTACGGATCGGCGCGGGCGAACATCGACCAAGGCCCGGAATCTTCGGGCACGCCCGTCTCGACGGCATCAAGAGCCCTGGCAGCATCGTGTTTCCCTCCGGTAATTGTTGTCGTCTTCTTATTGTGCAGGCTTTTTCTTGTTCAGGTTTGCAGGCAGCTCAAGCAGCGCATCTCCTAGCCGGCCAGCGCCCGGCAGCGGCCGGGCGGCAGGTGCAGCCAGACGCTGCTGCCTTGCGGAATATTGGCTTCCGCCGCGGTGACCACACGCAATTGCGTGCCGTCTTTGGCCTCGACCATGTAGTCCCGGCTGCCGCCGAGAAAGACCTGCCGCACCACCGTCGCCGGCACGACATTCTCGGCCTGCTGCGGCTGGGTCGCCGACAGCGTGATGTCATGCGGCCGGATCGACACCGGCGTATCGGCGCCAACCACGATGGTTTCGCCAACACAGCGCAGCGGCACACCGGCAAAATCGATATGCGTGGCGTCGAGGCCCTTGCCCTTGATGACGTTGCTCGAGCCGATGAAGCGCGCAACGAATTCCGACCGCGGCCGGTCGTAGATATCTTCCGGCGAACCGGCCTGCTCGATCTTGCCCAGGTTCATCACCGCGATCAGGTCGGCGGTGGTCATCGCCTCGGACTGGTCGTGCGTCACGTAGACGGTGGTGTAACGATACTCATCGTGCAGCCGGCGCACCTCGAAGCGCATCTCCTCGCGCAGATTGGCGTCGAGGTTGGACAACGGTTCGTCGAGCAGCAGCGTTTCCGGCTCGACGATCAGCGCGCGGGCCAACGCGACGCGCTGCTGCTGGCCGCCGGACAGTTCGCCCGGGTAGCGCTCGGCCAGCGCCGCCAGCTTGGTGGTGGCGAGAATGGCGTCGAGCTTCTGGCCGATGGTGACGCGGTCGATCTTGCGCAGTTTGAGACCGTAAACGATGTTCTCCGCCACCGTCATGTGCGGCCACAGCGCATAGCTCTGGAAGATCATGGACATCTGCCGCCGCTCGGGCGGCACGGTATGCGCGGGCGAAGAGATCAGTTTGTCGCCGACAAGGACTTCGCCCTCGCTCGGCTCGACGAAGCCGGCGATCAGCCGCAGCGTGGTGGTCTTGCCGCAGCCGGACGGGCCCAACAGACAGACCAGATGGCCGTGCTCGATCTGCAACGACACATTATCGACCACCGCGGTATTGCCGTATCGCTTGGTCAGGCCTCGCAACTCTACCGACGCCACGCGCTTCCTCCCCCGATGTCCCCCGCCATTTTGGCGCGAGGCAACTTTTTCTTATGAGCCGGTGAAAGCCGGCTTGCGCTTCTCCATGAACGCCTTGCGGCCTTCGGTATAGTCGTTGCTGGCGAAACATTGTGCAACCAGATCGGCGCATTTCTTCAGATTGCGCTCGGATTCCGGTTTCACCACCTCGCCGACGATGAATTTCACTGCGTCGACGGTCAGCGGCGCGTTGCCGCCGATGGTTTCGGCATAATCCTTGACGTATTGCTCGAGTTCCTCGCCGGGCAGCACACGGTTGACCAAGCCCATTTTCTCGGCCTCGGCCGCGGTGAACTGGCGCGCGGTGTAGAAGATTTCCTTGGCGAAGGACGGCCCCACGAGGTCGACCAGCTTCTTGATGCCGGTGTAGCCGTAACCGAGCCCCAGTTTGGCGGCCGGCACGCCGAACTTCGAGTTGTCCGAGCAGATGCGCATGTCGCAGCACAGCGCCAGCCCGACGCCGCCGCCGATGCAGTAGCCGCGGATCATGGCGATGGTCGGCTTCGGGAAGTCGTAGACCGCGGCGTTGGCGCGATCGACCGCGATGTTGTAGCGGTCGACAGCGTCCTTGCTGGAGCGCTCGCTCTCGAACTTGGAAATGTCAGCGCCCGACACAAAGGCCTTGCCGCCGGCGCCGGTCAGCACCACGACGCGGATTGCCTTGTCGTTCTTGAAGTCCTCGAGGTAGCCGGACGCGGCTTCCCACATTTCCAGCGACACGGCATTGTGCCGTTCCGGATTGTTGAAGGTGAGATAGCCGACGCTGCCCTCTTTGCGGGCCAGCATCTTGTCGGTCGTCACAGGCGCATTCATCGGCAACTTCCTTTCTTCACGTGGACCGTCATCCTGAGGTGCGCGCCCTTGCGCGCCTCGAAGGATGACAGCCCGGAGCTTTCGCGGCCGTCGCCCTTCGAGGCTCGCTTCGCTCGCTCCTCAGGGTGACGGATCGATTTCATCAGACCGCCTTGGCCTTGTGCAGCTCGACGATCTCGTTGTCGGCAAAGCCGAATTCCTTCAGCACCTCGTCGGTATGCTGACCCAGCTCCGGCGGCGTCGCGACGATCCTGCTCGGCGTGCGCGACAGCGAAATCGGCTGGCCGACGAACATCATCTCGGTGCCGTCCGGCTTTTTCGCGCCTTGCGCGATGCCGAGGTGCCTGACCTGCTCGTCGGCGAACACCTGGTCGATGGAATAGATCGGCCCGCACGGCACACCGGCGGCGTTGAAAGCGTCGATCCATTCGGCGCTGGTCTTGGTCACGGTCCTGGCCTCGATCGCGGCGTTGACCGCGTCGCGATTCTTCGAGCGCAGCGCGCTGGTCTTGTAGTCGGCGTTCTCCAGCATGTCGTCAGCGCCGATGGCCTTGCACAGGCGCTCCCACATGACGTGGCCGGTGGAGGCGATATTGATGTGGCCGTCGGCAGTCTTGAAGACGCCGGTCGGAATGCTGGTCGGATGATTGTTGCCGGCCTGCTTGGGCACGTCGCCTTGCTGCAGCCAACGCGCCGCCTGGAAGTCGAGCATGAAGATCTGCGCCTGCAGCAGCGAGGTCGAGACCCACTGGCCCTCGCCCGACACCTCGCGCTCCAGCAGCGCCGACATGATGCCGAGCGCGGCGAACAACCCGGCGGTCAGGTCGGCCAACGGAATGCCGGCGCGCACCGGGCCCTGGCCCGGCAATCCCGTGATCGACATCAACCCGCCCATGCCCTGGGCGATCTGGTCGAAGCCGGGCCGGTCGCGGTACGGGCCGTCCTGGCCGAAGCCGGAGATGCTGGCCAGGACGATGCGCTTGTTGACCTTGCGCAGGCTGTCGTAGTCGATGCCAAGCCGGTCCTTCACGTCGGGACGGAAATTCTCCACCACCACGTCGGCCTTTTCGACCAGCCGCAGAAAGGCGGCCAGCCCCTGCGGCGACTTGAGGTCGAGGGTGATGCTGCGCTTGTTGCGATGCAGGTTCTGAAAATCAGGTCCCTGACGCGGACCGCCCGGGCCCTCGCCCTTCTCGAGATGGGCCGGCGTCTCGATCTTGATGACATTGGCACCCCAGTCGCCGAGCTGGCGCACGCAGGTCGGTCCGGAGCGGACACGGGTCAGATCGAGGACGGTAAAACGGGAAAGGGCCTGGGAGGCCCCGGAAAACGACATTTCGACGGCTCCGGCTGGCTGTTCGCGGCCGATGGCGAAACAGGCCTGGATTTTGGCGCCCGACCTTCCCCGATCTGGTGCGGCTTGTCCATCGGGCTGGAAATGGGCTCGCGGCACCCGGATTATTCATCATTTGGCGCCATAAGGGCATTTATGGCCTTGAAAAGACCATAGCCGCCTGTCATATGAGCGGCACGGATGAACGACCCGGTCTCGGGTTTTGCGGGCTGCGTGCACGAAACTCATTTCAAACGAATTTCGCCCCGCCCATCCGATTTCTCAAACTAAAGACAACCCTGGCAACGCGGGATGTCAAAAACCGCGTTACCGCCGGTCGCATGAGCGATTCGGCCGTCTCGCCGCATAAGAAAGAGACGTTTTGACTACATTTAACGAATTCGGACTCGCAGAGCCGATCAACCGCGCTCTCGTGGAAGAAAAGTACCTCACCCCGACTCCGATCCAGGCTCAGACCATTCCGACCGTGCTGCAAGGCCGCGATGTCATCGGCATCGCCCAGACCGGCACCGGCAAGACCGCAGCCTTCGCGCTGCCGATCCTGAATCACCTGTACACCAAGCGCCTGCGCCCGGCGCAGAAGTCCTGCCGCGTGCTGGTGCTGTCACCGACCCGCGAACTGTCGGGCCAGATCTCCGACAGCTTCCGCGCCTACGGCCGACACATGCGCCCGCTCGAAGTCGCGCTCGCCATCGGTGGCGTGCCGATCAACCGTCAGGTCCGCTCGCTCGCGCGCGGCGCCGAAGTGCTGGTGGCAACGCCGGGCCGTCTGCTCGATCTCGTCAACCAGCGTGCGCTGCGTCTCGACCAGGTCGAAATCCTGGTGCTCGACGACGCCGACCGCATGCTCGACATGGGCTTCATCCACGACATCAAGCGTATTGTCGCGATGCTGCCGAAGCAGCGCCAGACCCTGTTCTTCTCGGCCACCATGCCGCAGGAAATCACCCGTCTGGCCGACTCGATGCTGACCGATCCGGTGCGCGTCTCCGTGACCCCGCAGGCCTCGACCGCCGAGCGCGTTGCGCAACGCGTCATCCTGACCGACAAGGCGTCCAAGCCGGCGCTGTTGGCCGAACTGCTCAAGAGCGAGACCGTCGAACGCGTGCTGGTGTTCACCCGCACCAAGCACGGCGCCGACAAGGTCGTGCGCAGCCTGGAGAAGTCCGGCTTCGCCGCCGACGCCATCCACGGCAACAAGTCGCAGAACCAGCGTGAGCGCGTGCTCGCCGACTTCCGCGTCGGCAAGGTACGCATCCTGATCGCCACCGACATTGCCGCCCGCGGCATCGACGTCGACGGCGTCAGCCACGTGTTCAACTACGATCTGCCGAACATTCCGGAAAGCTATGTCCACCGCATCGGCCGCACCGCGCGCGCCGGCGCCGAGGGCATCGCCATCTCGTTCTGCGATCACGAGGAAGCCCCCTTCCTGCGCGACATCGAACGGATGATCCGGATGACCATCCCCTCGACCAACCGCCGCACCGGCGGCCGTCCGAACCCGGTCGCTGCGGAGGCCGATGGCCGCCCCAACGGCCGGCCGCACAACCGCGGCAACAGTCCGCGCGGCAACAACGGCGGACGTGGGCAGCAGCGCGGCCGCAATGGCGGAGGCGGCCAGGGCCGCCCGAACCAGAACCAGGGCGGTCACACACAGGCACCGCGCCACGAAGCCACGTCAGGCGAGCCAAGCGGGATTGGAAATGTTACATTCATCCAGCGCTCGGGCGAGCCGCGCCGTAACGCTGGCCACCGTACGCCGCGCTAGCGCTGGGAGAGAACTGGATGGCGAAAGAAGAACTGCTGGAGTTCGACGGTACCGTGACGGAGGTTCTCCCGGACGGTAATTTCCGGGTGAAGCTCGACAACGAACACGAGGTGCTGGCCTACACCGCCGGCAAGATGCGGAAGTTCCGCATCCGCACCGGCGTCGGTGACCGCGTGATCGTGGAAATGTCGCCGTACGATCTACAGCGCGGCCGCATCAGCTTCCGCCACAAGGGCGATGCTCCGGCCCCCTCTCCGCAGAACCGCCGGCCGAATTTCCGCCGGCGCTAGAGACAAAAAAGTGGCGGCAGGCGTTCGCGCCTGCCGCCGTTTCTTTTTAGCGCGCTACTTTTTCATGCCGGCGCTGTTGACCACCGCGGTCCATCGCTTGGCTTCGGCCTCAATATAGCGGCTGAAATCCTGCGGCGTGCCGCCGATCGCCGCGACAGACTGCGCCTTCAACGACTTCAACACATCGTCCGACTTGAGCGCTTCATTGGCGGCCCGCGACAGCTTGTCGATGATCGGCTGCGGCGTGCCCGCGGGCGCGACCAGACCGAACCACAGCACCGACTCGAAGTCCGGTACGCCGGCCTCGATCATGGTCGGAAGATCGGGAAGGATCGCGCTGCGCTTTGCGTCGGTGACGGCAAGCGCCACCAGCTTGCCGCTGGCCACGTGGGCCATCACACCGGAGGCCGGCGAAAAGTAGCCGTGGATACGGCCGCCGAGCAAGTCGGTGATAACCGGCGGACTGCCCGAATAGGGCACATGAGTGATCTTGACCTGCGCCAGCGACTTGAACAGCTCGAGCGCCATGTGCGTCGAACTGGCAACGCCGGAAGAGCCGAACAAAACCGTGTCCGGCTTGGCCTTGGCCAATACGATCAGTTCCTTGACGCTCTTCACGCCGAGTTCGGGCGTGACCACCAGCACCGTCGGCGTCGAGGTGAGCAGCGTGACCGGCGCGAAGTCCTTGACGAAATCGAAGGTCAGGTTGGGCGTCATCGCCGCATTGATCAGATTGGCGGCGGAGCCGATGTACAGCATGTAGCCGTCCTTCGGCGCCCGCGCGACCGCAGCTGCCGCGATGCTCGAGGCCGCGCCGAGCCGGTTCTCCACCACGAACTGCTGACCGAGAATCTGGCCCATCTTGGCGCCCACCACACGGGCAGAAAGATCGGCGGTGCTTCCCGCCGAGAAGCCGCTGATGATGTGCACGGGCGCCGTCGGATAATCTTGTGCTTGAGCCGGCACGAACGCCGCTGCCGTGACCGCGACGCCGAGGGCCGCAGCCCGTAAAAACGTTGACATTGTTTCTCCCTGGGTTTCACTTTTTTCGATCGATGCTTGCGCGCCGTTACTGCGCTTTGATCCCCGCCGACTTGATGACTTCGGACCAGCGGCGCGTCTCGTCGGCGTTTCGCTTTTCGGCGTCTTGCGGCGAGCCGCCCAGCGGCGTGACCCCGAGTTCGCTCCAGCGCTGCGCCAGGTCCGGTCGCACAAGCACGGTGTTGATCGCCTTGTTGAGTTTGGCGACGACATCGGCGGGCACGCCGGATGCGACCGAGATCGTGTACCACGGCACCGCCGCATAACCCGGGACACCGGCCTCTGCGATGGTCGGCGTCTCCGGCATCAGCGGCGATCGCTTCGGACTGGTCACGCCGAGCGGCCGGATGCTGCCAGCGCGAACATGCTGCAATGCGCTGGGAATATTCTCGAACATGACCTGGACGCTGCCGCCGAGAAGATCCGTCATCGCCGGCGCACTGCCGCGATACGGGACATGAACCAGATCGACACCCGCCATCGATTTGAACAGTTCGGCCGCCAGATGGATCGCCGAGCCATGACCGGCGGAGGCGTAACTCAGCCGGTTGGCCTTCGCATAAGCGATGAACTCCGTCACCGTCTTGGCCGGCACCGACGGATTCACGACTAGTACCCCGGCGCTTTCCGCGATCAGCACCACCGGCTTCAGATCGGTTTCCGGATTGTAGTTGAGGTTGCCGTACATCGACGCCGCGGCGTTGTGGGCAATGGTAGCGAGAACCAGCGTGTAGCCGTCCGGCGCCGCCTTCGCGACCGCACTGCCGCCGAGATGACCGCCGGCTCCCGTCTGATTCTCGATGACAATCGTCTGCCCCAGCTCCGGCCCGAGATGCTGCGCCACCGTTCGCGCCAGCAGATCGGCAATGCCGCCCGCGGCATAGGGCACCACGAAACGAATGCTGCGCGAGGGATAGTCTGCCGTTTGCGCCGTGACGGCAAAAGGCCACAACAGTAGGCCGAGCAATGGCAGGATTCGAAAGATGACATGAGACATGGCGCTACTCCCCGTTTTTATTTGCTCATATTTAACATCGTGAATTAGTATCCGGCAATATGAGATTGGCCGCCAGCGGCGGCCCTCACCGCCAGACTGTTATTTGGAGCCATTGCGTCATGTCGCCGCGGATCGCCGTCTTCACCAAGAATCGCAGCAATCCGGCCTATGAAGCCGCACGGTACGGTGCCGATCGGACCGCGCGCCGGCTTGGCGCCACCACAACGCACTGCGTGCCCGAGCGGCCGGACAATGTCACCGAGCAGATCGCGCTCATCGAAAGCGCCATCGCCGCGCGGCCGGACGCGGTGGTGTTCACCCCGGTGCACGAAACCGACGTCAACGATGCCGCACTCGGCTTCGAGGCGGCGCGAATTCCCGTATTCAGTTTCGTCACCCGTGCGACCGCCGGGCAGCCGCTTTGCTTTGTGGGATCGGACGACCGTGCGCTGGCCAGGGACATCGCGCGCCATCTGTTCTCGAAGATCGGCGGACGCGGCGACATCCTTGTTCTTGAAGGCACGCCTGCGTCCGCGACCAGCCATGCGCGGTTGAAGGGATTCCAGGAGGCGCTTGCGGAGTATCCGGATATTGTTGTCCGGCTGTCGCTGTGCGGCGAGTATCAGCGCGATGTGGCCCGCGATGTCTATCGCGCCGCCGCCGATAAATTGCGCGGCATCGATGCCATTCTGTGCGCCAACGATGTCATGGCGCTGGGCGTCCTGGATGCACGCGGACCGGCCAAAGGCGCGCAGCCGCCGGTGGTCGGCATCAACGCCATTCCGGAGGCGATCAAGGCCATCGCCGCGGGCACCATGCTGGCGACCGTCAATTTTGACGCCATGACCATGAGTTCGATCGCCACCGAGGCGGCGGTTCGCCATCTGCGCGGCGAGAGCGTGCCGCGCGAGATCATGCTCCCGGTGCAGGTGATCGACCGGACCAACTATGCCCCGCTCGACCTGCCGTTCCCGGAGCGCATCGGCCCAACCTGGGAAGAGGTCATGGCGTCGGCGTCGATCCGGTAAGCCACAGCGCTCGCCTCACAAACCCCACATTGCAACAGGCAAAATCGATCCGGCCACGCGGATCGATATCGCAATCGCTGCTTGGCGCCGATGGCCGGGCGCAGCACAGTGCCGGGCGTGCCATGAACCACCATTCCTTTCCATCTTTGCTTCGCGCCGGCCTGCTGGCACTGGCCTTCGCCGCCGCAACGGCAACCGCAACGGCGCAAGAGCAGCCAACCCGGTCCGAGCCGCGCAACACCGCAGGCGTGCTGCGCATGCTGCCGGCCGACGCCGTCACCGACCGCTCGATCGATACCGCGCGCGGCAAGATTGGCTACACCGCAACCGCCGGCACGATGCCGTTCTACGACCAGTCCGGCGCGCAAAGCGCGGCGGTGTACTACACCGCCTATGTCGCCAAGGACGCGCCTGGAAAAAGCAGCAGCCGGCCGCTGACTTTCGTGTTCAACGGCGGCCCGGGCGCGGCGTCTGCGTTCCTGCATCTCGGCCTGGTCGGGCCGCGCATTCTCGACTTCGGCCCTGACGCCAACGACGCAGCGCGCGCGGAACTGCGCGACAATCCCGAGACCTGGCTCGCCTTCACCGACCTGGTGCTGGTCGACCCGATCGGCACCGGCTGGAGCCGCACCGCAAAAGCTGAGGACGCCAAAGGCTTCTGGGGCACGCGCCGCGATGCCGAGGCGATGGCCAAGTTCGTCGCGCTTTACGTCAACAAAAACGACCGCGCCGCATCGCCGAAGTATCTGTTCGGCGAAAGCTACGGCGGCTTCCGTGCCGCCAAGGTGGCGCGCGCGCTGCAACGCGACCAGGGCATCGCGGTCAACGGCATCGTCATGCTGTCGCCGTTTCTCGAAGGCTGGCTTACTTTCGGCGATGACAGTTCGGCGCTCAGTGCCGCGTTGAAGCTGCCATCGCTGGCGGCCGCCGAACTCGAACGCCGCAAGGCGTTCAGCATCGAGGCGCTGGCTGCGGCCGAGACATTCGCCATGACCGATTACCTGGTGACGCTGGCCGGACCGGCGCCGCAGGGCGATGCCGCAAAGGCATTTTATCGCCGCCTGTCGGACATCAGCGGCCTTCCGCTGGAGACCGTGACGCAGACCCGCGGCTTCATCGCCGATGCCTATGTGAAGGGCCTGCGGTCGCAAGACGGCAAGATTGTCAGCCGCTATGACGCGGCCTTCGCCGTCGACGATCCATTCCCCGAACAGAGGGCGGGTCGCGCGCCCGATCCCGTGCTCGACGGCATCACCCGCGCCTATGGCGGTGCGATGGCCGCCTATGCGCGCAATGAACTCGGCTTCAAAACCGAAATGACCTACACGCTGATCGCCGGCGATGTGAACAGCGCCTGGGACTGGCAGGGCGGCCGGGTGCAAGCCGGCGTCGAGGCTGACCTCAGGGTCCTGCTATCCTTCAGCCCCTCATTCCGGCTGCTGATCTCGCACGGCTATTCGGACATGATCACGCCCTATGGCGCGACACGCTACGTGCTCGACCATATCCCGCCGATCGGTCCGCCCGGACGAGCGCAGCTCAAGCTCTATCGCGGCGGACATATGTTCTATCTCGACGCCGCATCGCGCAGGGCGTTCACCGCCGACGCCGAGACGTTCTACCGGGCCGGCGAGTAATCCGCCTATCGGTCGTGGAAGATGTCGGCAAAGCCTTGCGACGAACGCCGGCGCTCGCCCGTGTAGCGCAGCGACCGCCTGGAGTCCTGCCGGCTGTAATCGCGCGCCGGCAATCGCACCGCCGCCACCGGAGCATCGCCGGTCACGACAATGCGTGTGTTGTTGAAGCGGGTCTGCACCAGCGAAAACAGCACCGCCGCGTTTTTCGGGTGCAGGCGGATACAACCGTGCGAGGCCGGACGGCCGAGCCGCGACACCTCGTAGCTGCCGTGAATGGCGTAGCCGTGGTGGAAGAAAATCGAATGCGGCATCGGCGACCAGCCGTATTTGCGCGAGTACCACTGGCGCTCAAGCCGCTCCGGGCGGTAGCTGCCGTTCGGGGTGCGATAGCCCCAGCGCCCTGTCGAGACCGGCCATTCGTAACGCGGAAAACCGTCGACCGACACCATCAGCCGCTGCGCCGACTTGTCGACGACGATCACCACACGGGCATGCACGCTCGGGGCGCTGAGCAGAACAAACGCGGCGGCCGCAAAAGCCACGACGACACGCACCATGACAGCACCCCAACACACCTCGAACCACGGCGAAAATTCGCCGGCATCAACGTCCCGGTGTAACGGCTAACGCTATCGCGAAATGCCGTATTTCCGGTCGAGACCACGCAGCCAGGCTTCGCGCTCGCGCAAGATCTGCGCCTCGTTGCTGCCCACCGACACACGATAGCTATCGGCGCTGGCCAGCCGCGCGCGCGGACGAGGCCTGGGCTCGGGGACCGCGTCGTGCCGCGCCGCGCTGAAGTCACGGTTGATTTCGGCGGCCGCTTTGTCGGCATCTTCGGGCGCCGCCTTGGCGAAATGCCCGGTGACGGCGGTGGCCTCGGCAAAGGCCATCGGCCCATTGCGCGGCGGGGTCGGCGGCAACGGCGTCTGCTCCAGCGGCTTCTGCAAGGCCGGCAGCGGCCCGTTCAGCACCACCACCTTGGTGCCCTTCATGCCGTGGCGGCGCACCATGGAATACAGGGTGGCGGCATTGTCCGGGCGCAGCCGCACGCAGCCATGCGACGCCTGACGGCCGAGATTGTGGGCTTCCATGGTGCCGTGCACGGCGTAGCCGCGGTGGAAGAAGATCGACCACGGCATCGGCGTCAGATTGTATTTGCGCGAGTACCAGTGCCGCTCCAGGCGCTGCGGCCGGAACACGCCGGCGGGCGTCGGCGTCCGGTTGGTGCCGGTCGAAATCGGCCAGCGATGGGCCTCGGTGCCGTTGACCATGACGGCGAGGCGCTGCTGCGACTTGCTGATATTGACCACGAGTTCCGCCTGCGCCGGGACCGACAGGCCCAGCAGCGCGGCTCCGACCACGACGGCCATCCGATTCATTCAATTCCCCAGAGAAACAGCCCCGCGCGACGGTGCGCCTGAACCAGCATCGCAAGCCAAGGGCCGGCTTGTAAAGTCTCTGTTAACCATAAATGCCCGCCGGCGAGGCTCGTATTTCCAGCCTCGGCGCTGGTCCGGAGGGGGCGGCTAAACCATCACGCGCATTTAATCTGACAGGCCGGGCCGGAATCGCTAGATCGGACGGGTCATGGTCACACGCATTGCCGCCCTTTTCGGTTTGCTGGTTCTGGTCGTCGGCGGGCTGGCCGTCACCGGCGTCTTCGACACGGCGCGGCCTCCGGCGCCACCGGCCCAGCAGGCGGCCCCGGTCGCCAAACCCGCGCCAGTCGTCGAGGTAACGCCGCCGGCCACGCCGCGCATTGCGGTCACCACCCCCACCGTTACGCCACCACCTGTCGTCCTTGCGCCGGCGCCCGAATTGCCGGTGGCGGCTGCCCCGCCGGTGGCCACGCCACCGCCGGTCGTTACTGCGCCGCCCGTGGAGCCGCCGCCTGTCGTTGCCGTCGCGCCACCGGTTGCCGAGCCCGAGCCCGAGCCCATTGTCACCGCCCCGCCCGTTGTCATACCGCCGCCGGTCGCCGCCGCGCCGCCCGCGCCAGAACCGGCCCCTGTCGTAAGCGCACCGCGCGCCGTAACCGATCCCGTGGTCACACCAGCCCCGCCGGTCGAGCCCAAGGTCGCGGCCGTCGCGCCGGTTGAACCGCCTCAGCCCGCACCCGCTACGGCGCCCGTCATAACCGAGACGCCGGCCGCGCCGGTGGAAACGCCGCCCGCCGTCACCGGCAAGAACGACACGCTGCCGGCCAAGCAACTGTTCGCCGCCAAACAACTGCCGAGCCTCGGCAAGGCCATGGCGATCGGCTATTACCCGCGCGGCTGCCTGTCCGGCGGCGTGGAACTGGCCGTCAACGGCCCGACCTGGCAGGTGATGCGGCTGTCGCGCAACCGCAACTGGGGCCATCCCAGCCTGATCCGCTTTCTTGAAGAGTTCGCGCCGCGCGCCGCCAAGGCGACCGGCTGGAAAGGCATTCTGGTCGGCGACCTGTCTCAGCCGCGCGGCGGCCCAACGCCGTTCGGCCACGTCAGCCATCAGACCGGACTCGACGTCGATATCTGGTTCATGCCGATGCCGGATCGCACCCTGAGCAAGGAAGAGCGTGAGAAGCTCACCGCCATCAATGTCGTGTCCGACGACTGGAAGCAGCTCAACCCGAAATACTGGACGCCGCAGCACATCGCCTTCATCAAGACCGCGGCCGAGCAGCCCAATGTCGAGCGCGTGCTGGTCAACGCCGTGATCAAGCAGGAGATCTGCCGCGTCGAGACCAAGAATCGCGAGGGCTGGATGTCGAAGGTGCGGCCCTGGTACGGCCATCACGATCACATCCATGTGCGGCTGAAATGCCCGGCCGACTCGCCCCATTGCCGCGCCCAGCCGGCGGTGCCGGATGACGACGGCTGCGGCAAGGAAGCCCTCGCCCACTGGTTCTCCGACAAGGTGTTGAGGAAGCCTCCGAAGCGGATCGGCCCGCCGCCGAAACCGGCGAAGCCGCCGAAGCCGATGACGCTGGCCGACCTGCCGCCGGCCTGCCGGGATGTACTCGCGGCGCCGGAGCAGCAGGCGAGCAAGGCGAGCGCAAACTGACCGCTCATGCCTGCGGACGCGGGCATCCAGTCTTTGCCGAATAGGCTTAAGGGCTGGGTCCCCGCTTTCGCGGGGACGAGCGGAGACAAGATATCTGGCCGCAAATCTCACGCCACCGGCAGCACGTTCGTATACTTCACCTGCTCCAGCGCGAAGCTCGACTCGATCGAGGCGATGCCTTCCAGCCGCGTCAGCTTCTGCTTGAGGAACTGCTCATAGGCGGCGAGGTCGGCGACGACGACACGCAGCAGATAATCGCGCGGCCCGGTCATCAGGTAACACTCCAGCACCTCGGGCCAGCGCGCGATGGTCCGGGCGAACTTGTCGAGCAGTTCTTCCTTCTGCTTCTCCAGCTTCACCGACACGAACACGCTGACCGGTAATCCGACCGCGCGCTGGTCCAGCACCGCGACATAGCGGGCGATGACGCCGGATTTCTCCAGAATGCGCACGCGGCGCAGGCAGGGCGACGCCGACAGACCGACCTTCCCGGCGAGATCGGCGAGGCTCATGCGGCCGTCCTCCTGCAGCAAGCGGAGGATTTTCAGGTCCATCTCGTCGAGGGAGATATTTGGCATAATACAGCTGTTTCAGATTAAAATTTGGCAGAACCAACCCGTTTCACCAGTATTCTTAGCCTGATTTGGCAGGTATCGCCATCGCAAATCCGTCATCCTGAGGTGCGAGCCGCACTTGCGGCGAGCCTCGAAGGATGGACGGCCACCGAGTCTCGGGCCGTCGCCCTTCGAGGCGCGCGAGAGCGCGCACCTCGGGGTGACGGATCAAATGCCGAGCGAGAAAAAAGCCATGACAATCACAGCCGACACACTCGACACCCTCAGCGCGCTGGAGCGCAAGGTGCTGTGGCTGGCGAGTTGGACCATTCACAACGCCAATCACCTGCGCGCCAATGACGACGGGCTGAAGGTCGGCGGCCATCAGGCGTCGTCCGCCTCGCTCGCGACCATCATGACGGCGCTGTATTTCGACGTGCTGCGGCCGCAGGACCGCGTCGCGGTGAAGCCGCATGCCTCGCCGATCTTCCACGCCATCCAGTATCTGCTCGGCAAGCAGACCAGGGACAAGCTCGAGAACTTCCGCGGCTACAAGGGCGCGCAGAGCTATCCGTCGCGCACCAAGGACACCGACGACGTCGATTTTTCGACTGGCTCGGTCGGTCTCGGCGTGGCGCAGACGCTGTTCTCGTCCATCGTGCAGGACTACGTGCGCGCCCATGGCTGGGGCCTCGACCGGGACGAGGGCCGGATGGTGGCGCTGATCGGCGATGCCGAACTCGACGAAGGCAACATCTTCGAGGCGCTGCTCGAAGGCTGGAAGCAGGGCCTGCGCAACACCTGGTGGGTGATCGATTACAACCGCCAGAGCCTCGATGCCGTGGTGCGCGAAGGCCTGTGGGAGCGTTACGAGCAACTGTTCAAGAATTTCGGCTGGGACGTCGTCATCGTCAAATACGGCTCGTTGCAGCAAGCCGCGTTCAAGGAGCCGGGCGGCGACAAGCTCAAGGCCTGGATCGACGCCTGCCCGAACCAGCTCTACTCGGCGTTGGTGTTTGCCGGCGGCGCGGCCTGGCGCAAGCGGCTGACCGACGAGATCGGCGACCAGGGCCCGGTGTCGGCGCTGATCGAGAAGCGATCCGATGCTGACCTCGCCGCGCTGATGAACAATCTCGGCGGCCACGATCTGCCCGCGGTGCTGGAGGCGTTTCACGGCGTCACGACTGACAAGCCGACCTGCTTCATCTGCTACACCGTGAAGGGCTTCGGCCTGCCGATGGCCGGTCACAAGGACAACCACGCCGGGCTGATGACGCCGTCGCAGATGGAGACGTTCCAACAGGCGATGGGCGTGCGGCCCGGCCACGAGTGGGACAAGTTCGAGGGCATGACGCTGCCGGCCGAGCGCCTGCAGGGCTTCCTCGATCGCGTGCCGTTCGCCGCCGGTGGCGAGCGCCGCCTCACCGCGCCGCAGATCGACGTGCCGGAAAATCTGCCGGTCACCATCCAGCCGACGATGTCGACACAATTCGGCTTCGGCGCCATCCTCAACGAAATCGGCCGCGGCGATACGGAATTTGCCCGCCGCATCGTCACGACGTCACCCGACGTGACAGTATCGACCAATCTCGGGCCGTGGGTGAACCGCCGCGGCCTGTTCGCGCGCGAGGCCATGGCCGACACCTTCAAGAGCGAGCGCATCCCTTCGACCTTCAACTGGGAGTTCTCGCCCAAGGGCCAGCACATTGAGCTCGGCATTGCCGAGATGAACCTGTTCATCAACCTGTCGGCGCTCGGCCTGTCGCATTCGATCAACGGCGAACGGCTGCTGCCGATCGGCACGCTGTACGATCCGTTCATCGCCCGCGGCCTCGATGCGCTGAACTACGCCTGTTACCAGGACGCCCGCTTCATCGTGGTGGCGACGCCGTCCGGCATCACGCTGGCCGGCGAAGGCGGCGCGCACCAGTCGATCGCACAGCCGCTGATCGGCATGGCGCAGGATGGCCTCGCCAGTTTCGAGCCGGCCTTTGTCGATGAACTGGCGGCCATTCTCGGCTGGAGCTTTTCGTACATGCAGAAGAGCGGCGGCGAGATCTCGGAGCGCAACTGGCTGCGCGACGAAACCGGCGGCTCGGTCTATCTGCGGCTGTCGACCCGGCCGGTGGAGCAGATCCAGCGCGCGATGACGCCCGATTTGCATCAGCAGATCGTCGACGGCGCGTACTGGCTGCGCAAGCCCGGACCCAACTGTCAGGTCGTCGTCGCCTATACCGGCGCGATTGCGCCGGAGGCGATCGAGGCTGTCGGCCTGATGGCGGAAGACCGTCGCGATGTCGGCCTGCTGGCGATCACCTCGGCCGACCGCCTGAATGCCGGCTGGAACGCGGCACAGCGCGCGCGCGAGCGTGGTCTGGTGCATGCGCGCTCGCACATCGAGCGGCTGCTCGACGACGTGCCGCCGCACAGCGGCATTGTCAGCGTCATCGACGGCCATCCGGCAACGCTGGCATGGCTGGGGGCGGTCAACGGCCACCGCACGCGCGCGCTCGGCGTCGAGCATTTCGGCCAGACCGGTTCGCTGGCCGAGCTGTACCGGCACTACGGCATCGACGCCAATTCGATTGTCGCCGCGGCGCAGGGCATCGCGCCGGGGAAACCGATCCGGTATTTGCAGGCGTTGTAGGGCTCCGCCTCCGCCACACCCGCTCATTCCCGCGAAAGCGGGAATCCAGTTCTTTGCAGCCATCTCCGGAGACCCTGGCTCCCCGCTTCCGCGGGGATGAGCGGAGAATGTGGCACGAAAGAACCAGGACCGCTCATTCCCGCGGACGCGGGTATGAGCGGATATGGACGCTACCTCCCATCCTCCAGAATCATCGCAGCGCCCTTTTCCGCGATCATCATGGTCGGCGAGTTGGTGTTGCCCGAGGTGATCGACGGCATCACCGAGGCATCGATCACGCGCAGGCCGTCGATGCCGATGACGCGCAGCCGCGCGTCGACCACCGCGCGCGCATCGTCATCGCGGCCCATGCGGGCGGTGCCGACCGGGTGGAAGATCGTCGTGCCGATGTCGCCGGCGGCCTTCTCCAGCGCGGCCTCGTCATCGCTGGAAATGCCCGCGCCCGGCAGATATTCGACCGGCGCGTATTTCCGCAACGCCGGTTGCGCCACGATCGCGCGCGTGACGCGGATCGAGTCGGCCGCAACGCGGCGGTCCTCCGCCGTGGACAGATAATTCGGCGCGATCTTGGGCGCCGCCGCCGGATCGCTGGAGCGCAGCGTCAGCGTGCCGCGCGAGGTCGGCCGCACATTGGCGACGCTCGCGGTGAACGCCGGAAACACATGCAGCGGCTCGCCGAAGCGGTCGAGCGACAAAGGCTGCACATGATACTGGATGTTGGCGCGGTCCTGGCCGGGATCGGACTTCGTGAAGGCGCCGAGCTGCGATGGCGCCATGGTCATCGGGCCGCGGCGGCGGAACACATAGTCCATTCCCATGGTCAGCTTGCCGAAGGCCGACGCACTCATGGCGTTCAGCGTTTTGACGCCCGACACCTTGAAGATGGTGCGCAGTTGCAGGTGATCCTGCAGATTGGCGCCAACGCCGGGCTTGTCGAGCAGCAGCGCAATGCCGTGCTCGGCGAGATGCGCCGCGGGGCCGACGCCCGACAGCATCAGCAATTGCGGCGAGCCGATCGCGCCGGCCGAGAGAATGATCTCGCCCCGCGCGCGGGCACTGCGCAACGCACCGTTCTGGCGGAAGCGGACGCCGGTGGCGCGACGGCCGGTGAAATCGACGCCCTCCGTCAGGCAGCCGGATTCGACGCGGAGGTTCGGCCGGTGCAGCACCGGCCGGAGAAAACCGCGCGCCGCCGACCAGCGCCGGCCGCGCCGCTGGTTGACGTGGAAGTAGCAGATGCCCTCGTTGTCGCCGGTGTTGAAGTCGCTGACCGCCGGAATGCCGTATTGCACGGCGGCGGCGCGAAACGCCTCGAGGATTTCCCACGACAGCCGCTGCTGCTCGACCCGCCATTCGCCGCCGGCAGCGTGCGCGTCGCCCTTGATGAAATGATCGACGTGCTTGCGGAAGAACGGCCGCACGTCGTCCCACGACCAGCCCGGCAGCCCGAGCTGGCGCCACTGGTCGTAGTCGGTCGCCTGGCCGAGCATGTAGATCATGCCGTTGATGGCGGAGGAGCCGCCGAGCACCTTGCCGCGCGGGTAGTTCAGGCTGCGGCCGTTGAGGCCGGGCTCCGGTTCGGTCTTGAACATCCAGTCCGCGCGCGGATTGCCGATGGCGTAGAGATAGCCGACCGGAATGTGAAACCAGATCCAGTTGTCGCGGCCGCCGGCTTCCAGCAGCAGCACGCGCTTGGTCGGGTCGGCCGACAGCCGGTTGGCCAGCACGCAGCCGGCCGAGCCCGCGCCGACAATGATGTAGTCGAACTCGCCGTCAATCGGTGCCGCGTCGGTCATGGGGGGCCGGATACTCCGGTTCGCGACGGTTATTTGCCAATCATGGTGTTGGGCACAATCAGCGCGATGTCCGGGAACGCGATCAGAAGCAGGAGCCCAACCAGCATGGCCAGCCAGAACGGCAGGATACCGGCAAACACCTTGCTCAGCGGCACGTCCGGCACCAGCCCCTTGACCACGAAAACGTTGATTCCGACAGGCGGGCTTATCAGGCCCATTTCGAGCACGATCACCATGAGCACGCCGAACCAGATCAGGTCGTAACCCAACGCCTGGACAATCGGAATGACGATCGGCAGCGTCAGCACGAGCATCGCGAAGCCTTCGAGGAACATCCCGAGGAAGATGTACAGCGACAGCAGGATGCCGAGAATCACGATGGCCGGAAGGTCGAACGAGGTCAGCCAGGTGGCGAATTGCTGCGGCAGGCCGCTGAGTGCAAGGAAGGGCCCGAACACCAGCGCGCCGATCAATATAAGGAATACGAAGGAGGTGGTCTTGACCGTCTCCAGCAGAACGAACTGCATCGTCTCGCCGGTGAGCGAGCGCTTGTAGAAGGCATACAGGATCGCGAGGAAGGCACCCACCGCCGCGGCCTCCGACGGCGTGAACACGCCGAGATAGATGCCGCCGATGGTGGCGATCACGATCGAGATCATCGGGCCGGCCTTCACCAGCGTCTTCATCCGCTCCTGACGGCTCGCTATCGGACCGGGCGGACCAATCTCAGGCCGGAAGCGCGTCCAGACCGCGATCGTGATGACAAACAGCACGGTCAGCAGAAGTCCCGGCAGGAATCCCGCCAGCAGCAGCCGGCCGATCGATTGTTCGGTGAGAATGGCGTAGATGATGAAGGCTGTGCTCGGCGGGATCAAAATGCCCAGCGTGCCGCCCGCGGCCACGGTGCCGGTAGCCAGCCCGTCGTCGTAATTGTAGCGCTTCATCTCGGGCAGGCAGATGCGGCCCATGGTGACGGCGGAAGCGACGCTCGAACCCGACACCGCGGCAAAGCCTGCGCAAGACACGATGGTTGCCGACGACAGGCCGCCACGCCAATGTCCGACCCAGGCATAGGCGGCGGAATAAAGATCGCGGCCCATGCCGGAAACGGAAGCGGCGTTACCCATCAGCACGAATAAAGGAATAACCGCGAGTTCGTAAACCGCGGCATAGCCGTAGGGATAGCTGCCGAGCATGAACAGCGCCGGCTGTACGCCGTGCAGAATTGCAAATCCGCAAGCGCCGACAAGCAGCATCGCGATGCCAATCGGCATGCGCAGCGCGAGAAGCACCAGCATCACGACGACGCCGGCCAAACCGATCGTGGCGGGATCCATTATTGCGTTTCCTTGGCCGGCTGGCTGCGACAGGACTGGACCGCCTCAATCAACAGCACCACGGCGAACATGGCCGAGCCGAACGCGACGGTGAAGCGGAAGGGATAATGCGGCCAGCGCAGCATGTTGCTGAACTGTCCGAAGGTCGAGATCGTCTCCAGCATGGTCCGGTAGGCGATCAATGCAAACAGCGCCGCGCCGATGAAGGCCAGGATCGCGGGAAGGTACCGCAGCCGGGGCACGTCCAGCCATTTGGAGAACACGTCGACCGCGATGTGCCCGCCGGTTCGCCCGGTATAGGCGATGGCCAGAAACACGATCAGCGCCATGCAGAATTCGGTAAACTCGAACACGCTTCGCAGCGGCGCGTTGAAGACATAGCGCAGGACGACATCGGCGACGGTGAAAAGCGTCAGCGCCAGCAGGACGACGCCGGCTGCCAGCGCAAGCAAACGCAGAAAGCGGTCAAAGTACTCCACCATCGCTGTCTCCCCCAACGCGATTCACGGCCCAGTCATGGGCGTGCCCCAACCCTGACGGCGCACGACCCGTTCCAGCGGAACGGGTCGTGGCCAGGTTCGTGTTGACTGCCACGCCGAAGTTTCAGCTCACGAGCTTGTAGGTCTTGACAAAGTCGCTGCCGGGCAGACCCTTCTTGTCGTTATCTTCGGCCGCCTTCTTGATCACCGGCTTGAAGGCCTCGAGCCAGCGCTTTTGCTCCGCAGCGGGCAGCGAATAGACCTCGCGCTCTTTCTTGGCGAAGGCAACCGCCTCGACGTTCTTCTTGTCGTAGCTGCGCGCGCCGCCCAGGCTCATCTCAAGCCCGGTGGTGTCGTCGATGATTTTCTTCAGGTCGGCCGACAGTCCCTCGTAACGCTTGCGGTTCATCGACACCAGGAACGGTGAGCGGCCAAGCGGGGCGTCGATCGTGAGATGCTTGACGACCTCGATCAGCTTGAAGTCCAGCATCGCGGACAGCGGGATCATGGTGGCGTCGATCACGCCGCGTTCGAGCGAGTTGTAGATCTGCGTGACCGGCATGCTGACCGGGATGGCCCCGAGCGCCTCAAGCTGTGCCGACTGCGCCGCCGACGGCGTGCGGATGCGCATGCCCTTCATGTCTTCGAGCGTACGGATCGGCTTCTCACGGCTCATCAGGCCGGCGGTGTCCGAATTCCACAACATCAGCACCTTGGCGGCGGTCAATTCCTTTTCGAAGAGCTTGGCGTTCGCCCAGAGCTTGCGGGTGCCGTCTTCGGCATTGTCCGCGGTACCCGGCAATTCCGACATCGACAGCATCGGAAAGTCGCCCGAGGTGTAGCCCGGGAGCGTGAAGACGATGTCGGCGATTCCCTGCTCCATCTGCCGATAAAGCTCCGGCGGCTTGCCGCCGAGCTGCATCGAGGGAAACAGACGTACCGTCATTTTGCCGCCGCTGCGATCGGCGACGGTCTTGGCCCAGGGCGTGATCGGGTTGACCCAGATGCTGTGTGAGGGCGGCACGAAGCTGGCGAGCTTGAGTTCAAGCGCGGCTTGCGCCTGGACCTTCTGCCATGGCAGGCCGGCGGCTGCCGCGGTGGCGAGGGTCGACTTGAGAAACGTTCTGCGCGACGTAGACATGTTTTATCCTCCCAGAGCGGTGCACTCCGGCACCTTTGTTGATCGTCCCGGGTACCATATCGCAGGGCGCGCCATTTCGAAAAGGATCATTCCCCCGGCCACCCCCGAATCTGGGAGATTGCGCAAATCCGCCGCAGGCCGCGTGTTGGCCCGTCCGGAAAGGGGCCCGGCGGGGCGCGGCCCACACTTTCCGTCAGCCGCCCACCACGCCACATCGCGGCGCCGGCGGTGGCACGTCCGCTAACGGCGCCGCCGCTGCTCAGATGCCCGCCAATGGGCTTGAGGCTTCCAGCCATGCGGCGCGCCTACCGGCTGGTGCCGGACCGAGACCCGGCTGCCGCTCTTCTTCTTTCCGTGGCGCCCGCAAATTGTCGGATCGCCGGCTTCGTCCCGCTCGACCGCTGGTTGGGTTGCGCGTCGCGGCAACGCCGTGACAATCTCCCCCTTCACGTCCCTTGAAAAGGGGAGGTCGGTTTGCGAAGCAAACCGGGTGGCGATCGCTTCCGACACCCACCCCAATCCTTCCCATTCAGGGAGGGAGTAAATGGAGATTGCCTTGTCCAGCCCCATGATCCCCCGCGAACGTAACGAATACTCCGCCATCGTCGATCGCCCGCCGCTGAAGCTGCCGGGCAAGGCGCGCATCGTGTTCTGGACCATCGTCAACTACGAGGTCTGGGACATCGCCAAGCCGATGGCGCGGCAACTGCTGCCGGCGCCGACCGGCGTGCCGCTGATGCCGGACGTGGTGCACTGGGGCTTTCACGAATACGGCATGCGTGTCGGCTGCTGGCGCTTCTTCGAGCTGTACAAGAAGCTCGGCATCAAGCCGACACTCGCCGCCAATGCCCGCATCTGCGAGGACTATCCGCGCGTGGCGGAAGAAGCGCGCGACGCCGGCTGGGAATTCATGGGCCACGCCTACGAGCAGGGTCCGATCCACAAGGAGACCGACCAGGCCGGCATGATCAACCGCACCATGGACATCATGGAGAAGTTCTGCGGCAAGCGCCCGGTCGGCTGGCTCGGGCCCGGCCTGACCCAGACGCTGGAAACGCCGGACCTGCTGGCCAAGGCCGGCGTCAAGTACATCGGCGACTGGGTCTATGACGACGAGCCGACGGTGATCAAGACCACCAATGGCCCGCTGGTCACCCTGCCCTACACCATCGAGACCAACGACATCCCGGTGATGATCGTCCAGCACCACAACAGCGACTACCTGCTGCAACTGGTGAAGGATCAGTTCGACCGGCTCTATGCCGAGAGCGAGGACCGCGCCAAGTTCGTGGCGCTGGCGATCCACCCCTACATTTCGGGCCAGCCGCACCGGATCAAGTATCTCGAGCAGATCTACGACTACGTGAACCAGCACGAGGGCGTGCTGCACTGGAACGGCGAGCAGATCTACGACTGGTACAAGGGCATCGCCAAGGTTTGAGGGTCGCGTTAAGTGGTTTCCGCTCGTCCCCGCGAAAGCGGAGACCCAGTTCTTTCGCCGCAAGAGCTGGATTCCCGCTTCCGCGGGAATGAGCGGAGATTGAGACATCGGCCCTGACCAATTCAAAACGCGCAACAAGCATGCTGAAACCGCCGAGGAACCGCCATGAACTTTCCCAAGCCGCCGGTCGGGATGCTGCCGAACGACCGCCTCGATTACTCCGCCATCACCACGCGCGAACCGCTGAAACTGCCGAACAAGGCGCGCATGGTGGTATGGACCGTCACCAACGTCGAGGAATGGGACCCGACCCAGACCATGCCGCGCACCGTGCTGACACCGCCGGCCGGCGGCTCGCCGATGCCGGACATTCCGAACTGGTGCTGGCACGAATACGGCAACCGCGTCGGCTTCTGGCGGCTGCTGGAGGTCTATGACGAGTTCAAGATTCCCGGCGTCATGAACATCAACGGCGTCGCCGTCGAAGCCTTCCCCGACATCGTCAAGGCCTGCATCGACCGCAATTGGGAGTTCCTCGGCCACGGCTATACCCAGCGCAACCTGCAGAAGGTCGAGAATGAGCGCGACGACATCCGCAAATGCGTCGCCGTGCTGAAGAAAGCCACCGGCGCCCGGCCGCGCGACTGGCTCGGGCCGGGCCTGACCGAGACCTGGGAGACGCCGGACATTTTGGCTGAGGAAGGTTACGATTATGTCGCCGACTGGGTGCTCGACGACCAGCCGGTGTGGATGAAGACCCGCGGCAAGCCGATCCTCAACATCCCCTACACCCAGGAATGCAACGACGTCGCCATGATGCTGATCCAGCATCACAAGGCGTCCGAGTTCTACGAGCGGGCGATGGACCAGTTCGAGCAGATCTACAAGGACTCCAAGGATTCCGCCCGCGTGATGGCGATCTCGGTGCATCCCTACATCATGGGCGCACCGCACCGGGCCAAATATTTCCGGCAGATATTCCAGAAAATCCGCAAGAAGAAGGACGTGCTGTTCTGGACCGGCGCGCAGATTGCCGACTGGTACAAGAAGACCGGGCCGAAAGCGCCGTAGCCGTCTCATCCTCGTCACCGGCATCCGGTCGCGGTCGCGACCGGCGTTGCCTCATTCGCATGGGAGGCACACCGCCGCCCTGCCGTCCCCAAGAGAAGTGTCATGGCCATGCATCCGCGCGAACGACTTGCCTTTTCCCCGATCGAGAACCGCCCGCCGCTGACGTTTCCGGAAGGCGTCCGCCTGGTCATCTGGCCGGTACTGGCGCTGGAAGAATGGGAAATGAGCCGGCCGATGGCGCGCATGGTGATCTCGCCGCCGCAGGGCCAGCCGCAGCAGCCCGACCACCCGAACTGGACCTGGCACGAATACGGCATGCGGGTCGGCTTCTGGCGCATCCGCAAGATGATGGAGGGCCTCGGCGTGTCGCCGACGGTGACGCTGAATGCGCGGGTTTGCGAAACCTATCCGCAGGTCGTTACCGCCTGCCTCGACAGCGGCTGGGAGCTGAACGCCCACGGTTACGACCAGGTGCCGATGCACAAGACCGAGGACCAGCGCGGCGTCATCATGAAGTCGATGGACGTCATTGAGAAATTCTCCGGCAAGCGGCCGCGCGGCTGGTTCGGCCCCGGCCTGACGCAGACCTTCGATACGCTCGATTACCTGTCGGAAGCCGGCGTCGAATATATCGGCGACTGGGTGCTCGACGACGAGCCGGTGACGCTGAAAACCACGCACAAGCCGGTGGTGGCGCTGCCGTATAATTTCGAGATCCACGATATTGTCATGATGGCGCTGCAGCATCACGGCTCGGACATGATGTATATCCGCGCGCGCGACCAGTTCGACTGCCTTTATGCCGAGTCGGTCGAGCGGCCGAAGATCCTGTCGATCGCCTGCCATCCTTATCTGTCGGGCGTGCCGCACCGGATCGGTCACGTCGAGCGCACCTTCCGCGAATTGCTCGCGCATGACGGCGTGGTCGCCTGGAACGGCGAGCAGATCCTCGACTGGTACCGCGGCCAGCAGACGTGACGACAAAGGACAACGGCATGAACGCACCGCTGTATCTCTCGGCCTTTGTGCCGCACGATCTGCCAGAGCCGGTCAGGGGCGCCGCAGAAGGCCCGCTGGCGGGCCTCTCCGCCGCGGTCAAGGACATGTACGACATCGCCGGGACACGCTGCGCCAACGGCAATCCGACCTGGCTGGAGACTCATCCCGCCGCCGAGAAAAATTCGACCGCTGTGCAGCGTATCCTCGATGCCGGTGCGACCATCATCGGCAAGACCGTGTGCGACGAATTCTTCTACAGCGTCACCGGCGCGAACGCGCATTACGGCACGCCGGTCAATCCGCGCGCGCCGGGCCGGCTGCCGGGCGGTTCGTCGAGCGGCTCGGCCTCGGCAGTCGCGTCAGGCGCGTGCGACTTTGCGCTGGGCAGCGACACCGGCGGCTCGGTCCGCATCCCGGCCGCGTTCAACGGCGTCTACGGCATCCGGCCGACGCACAACCGCATCGATGCGGCCGGCGCGACGGCGATGGCGCCATCGTTCGATGTGCCGGGCTGGTTTGCTTCGGGTCCCGGCGTGTTCCGCAAGCTCGGCGCGGTGCTACTCGACGGCAACGCCGTCGCGGCCCCCATCCAAAGACTGATCGTGCTGGAGGACGCCTTCGAGGAGGCCGACGAGACGATCTCCGACATGCTGCACAGCGCGCTCGAATTCATGGTCGACGACCTGCCGCCGATGGTGCACGCCCGCATCGCGCCGGACGGGTTCGATCCATGGCGCGAGGCGTTCCGGATCATCCAGGCCCACGAGGTGTGGCAATCCTTCGGCGCTTTCGTCACCCGCCATCAGCCGCCGATGGGACCCGGCATCCGCGAGCGCATGGACGCCGCCGCCGCCATCGGCGCCGACGAGCTTGCGGACGCCAGCAAGGTTCATGCGCAGGCGCGCGACCATATTCGCGGCATCGTCCGGCCCGGCACCGTGCTGGCACTGCCGACCGCGCCCTGTATCGCGCCGCGGCTCGATCATACGCCGGCGGAACTGGAGCATTTCCGCGTGCGGGTAATGCGGCTGACCTGCACGGCCGGGCTCGCCGGGCTGCCGCAGGTGACCCTGCCGATCGGCACGGTCGACGGCTGCCCGGTCGGCCTGTCGCTGATCGGCTGGCCCGGCGGCGACGAGGCGCTGCTCGATCTGGCCTGTGCACTGGCGGGGCATTGCGGGATGGCGGCGTGATGGGTTTTATGCTTTGAACGCTGGGTCTCCCGCACGGACCCGCTGCCCATGACCGCTCCCGAACTCCTCGACCGCAAAACCATCGCCGAGCTGACGGCGCGGATGTATCTCGACACCGGCGCAGTGCGGTTCATGGACGACAAGCCGTTCATCTTCACCAGCGGCTGGGCCAGCCCGGTCTACAACGACTCGCGCTGGCTGATCTCGTTTCCCGACGTGCGCAGCCTGCTGATGGACTTCACCGTCGCCGGCATCAAGCGCGACATCGGTCGCGACAAACTCGACGCCGTGGCCGGCGGCGAGACAGCCGGCATTCCGTTCGCCGCCTGGGTCGCCGACCGCCTGGCGCTGCCTATGCAATATGTGCGCAAGAAGCCCAAGGGCTTCGGCCGCGGCGCCCAGATCGAAGGCCAGTTGATCCCGGGCCAGCGCGTGCTGCTGGTCGAGGACCTCGCCACCGACGGCCGCAGCAAAATCAATTTCGTCAAGGCGATCCGCGACGCCGGCGGCACCTGCGACCACTGCACCGTTTTGTTTTTCTACGACATCTATCCGGAAGGCCGGAAAATCCTGGCCGATATCGGCGTGACCATGCATTACCTGACGACGTGGCGCGATGTGCTGGCGGTGGCCAAGGCCAGCGGCAGGTTCGAGGCAAAAAAACTCGCCGAGGTTGAGAACTTCATCAACGATCCGGCCGGCTGGTCGAAGGCGAACGGCGGCGTCGCGACCGCGGCGGAGTAACTCTCCCCGCTCGTCCCCGCGAAAGCGGGGACCCAGGGCGACCTTCTCCGGCATTTTTTGTGGCTCTGGATTCCCGCTTGCGCGGGAATGAGCGGAGTTTGGGTCCAGCCCCCGGCCTGTCATCCTTTGAGGCTCGCGCTCCGCGCTCGCACCTCAGAGCCTGACTGAAAAAGCGGTGAGTGATCCCAGCGGGCTGTGATTCCATCGGATTTGCAAAGATTCGAGGGAGATCACGATGGCCTGGACTGGGACCACTCGCGCACACTATCGACGGGACCGCCCGCGCTACAC